>NZ_MQUR01000092.1 GCF_001953875.1 Streptomyces amritsarensis | reverse complement strand
CCGCTTCCCGAACGAGTGGGCCGCGCCCGGCGGGGAAACCGCCGGGCGCGGCCCACTCGTCCCGCTCGGCATGGACCTGCTGAAGGACCCCGACCTCGTGACCGAACTGGGCCCCCTGCTCTCCGCGGAGGCGGCGGCGGAGGCGCCGGGCGCCGGAATGGACGCGGCCGACCTCGAACAAGCCGTCTGGGTCAGGCTGCTGGAGAGCGGCCGGCGCGCGCCCGACCCGGCCGACCCGGCCGAGCCGGCCCGCTGGCTGCGCAGGGCGGTACGCGCCGAGGCCCGCTCCGCCCGGCGCCGCGCGGAGCGCGAGATCCCCTACGACCACCGCCGCCACCTCGCGGACGGCCGTCGCCGGCACCCCGCGGACGGAGGCCCGCAGCCCGCCGCCGCCACCGGGCCGGTGCCCGAAGAGGCCCTGCTGCACGGGGAGGAGAACCGCGCGCTCCGATCGGCCGTCGCCCGGTTGCCCGGACGCTGCCCCGAGCTGATGAAGGCACTTCTTTCGCCCAGAGACCTCACATACCGTGAAATCGCAGGAGAGTTGGGTATCTCACAAGGAAGTTTAGGGCCCGTGCGTTCCCGTTGCCTGGGATGTCTGCGCAGAATGCTGGCGGCAGAGGTTGCGGCTCCCGGCCTTCGGGGAAGGGAGCGGTAGACCAACGGGCTACCAGGTGAGCTGGAGGCATGCGCACATGGGCATGAGCGTGACCATTTCGGCGGCGGTCGCCGAGGACGCCGAGCAGATCTTCAAACTGCAGTACCTGGCCTTCCAGCGCGAGGCCGAGCTGTACGGCAACTACCTCATCCAGCCGCTCACCCAGTCCCTGGACTCCCTGAAGGCGGAGCTCGCGACGGACACCGTCCTCGTGGCCCGGCTCGGCGACGAGATCGTCGGCACCGTCCGCGGCAGCGTGGACGAGGAGGGCACCGCCAAGATCGCCAAGCTCTGCGTCCACCCGCGCCTGCAGGGACACGGGCTCGGCGCGCGCCTCCTGCGCGCCGTGGAGGAGGCCCTGGCGGGCCCCGGCACCGCCACCCGCTTCCGCCTGCACACCGGCCACAAGAGCGAGTCCAACCTGCGCCTCTACCGCAAGGCCGGCTACGTCAAGGTCGGCGGACGCACGGCCTCCGACGGCGTGCAGCTGGTGATCCTGGAGAAGGAGGCCAAGGACCCGACCGACTTCGCGGTCAGCGCCTGAGCCGGCCGGCCGGCCGCCCGCGCCTGAGCCGGCCCGGGCGCCCGGGCCTCGGCGCCCGGCCGCCCGCGTCTCAGCGCTTGCGCAGCCAGAGCATCCCGGTGATCGGCAGGATCACCGGGATGAACAGGTAGCCCAGACCGAACTGCGACCAGACGGTCGTGTCGGGGAAGGACTCCGGGCGCAGCACGGTCCACGTGCCCACGGCCAGGACGCCCGCCAGTTCCGCGGCGCAGCAGACCAGCGCCGCCTTGCGCGCCCGCTCGCCGCCGCGCACGAGCGAGTACGTGATGAACGCGTAGGCGAGCGCCGCCACCGCGGACAGCGAGTAGGCCAGCGGCGCCCGGCCGAACTCGGTGGAGATCTGGAAGGCCGACCGCGAGACCGCGCCCACCACCATCACCCCGTACAGCCACACCAGCAGCAGCCCGGGCCCGGAGACCAGCCGCTTGCGTCCGGCGGGATCGGCGGTCGTCGTGTCAGCGTCAGGCACCGGTGGTTCCCCAGATGTCGTAGAGCCGTACTTCGAGGACGGCGAGGACGACCGCGCCCGCGGCCACCGTCACCGAGCCCCACTTGGTCCGCTCGGTCAGCGAGAGCAGCCCGGCGGCCGGTACCGCGGCGAACGCGCCGAGCAGGTAGGCCACGAAGATCACCGAGCCCTCGTCGGGCTTCTCGCCCCGGGCCAGCTGGACCAGGCCGACCACCAGCTGGGCCAGCACCAGCACGGTCACGACGGCCATGCCGATGAAGTGCCAGTCCTTGGTCGGCTGGTCCCGCAGCGCGGCGAAACCGCACCAGGCGGCGAGGGCGAGTGCGGCCACGCCGATGGCGACCGTCAGGGCGTCGAGCATGCAGCGAGGGTATTACGGGCCGAAAGACCCGATGCGCGCACCCCTTCCGCCACCCGGCCCCGGCGCGGCCGCCCACCCCGCGCCGCGCGCCTCGCCCGACCGTGGTCCTGACCACAGAGGGGACTGCCGCAGCCCCGCGCGGCGACGCCCCGCGGCGGCCCCGGAAGGCCGCGTCGACGCAGGTCAGCGGCGCGGACGAGCCGGTGGGACGGACGTTCGCGGCCGACCGGTGCTGTCCGGTATACGGTCGAAACGCGTCCGCTATCCGGACAGTTTTGATCGGTGAGGGGATACGTCTGCTTTACTGGGGCCCATGACCACGACGAGCAGCCGCACCCTTGCGACCGAGGCGACGATGACGCCCGGTGCTCGCTGTATGTGTCGAATGTGCGCCTTCTGAGGGCCCCTTCCTGAGCCTCGCGCCCCGAAGCGAGACCGGCCGCGCCTGTACGCCACCACCTGATGGACAGCACGGCCCACTCATGCCCCGCGCACGCGTCGACGCCATCGATTTCTGACGGTTCGTCCCGTATCGCGTCCCCAGATGTTTGCCCCGTGCCCGGCACTCCGCTGCGCCGTGCACTCGACAGCGACGGAATTCCTGTGATCACCACATCGGGCCTCACGAAGGTCTACCAGTCCCGTGGCCGCGAGGTCACCGCCCTGGACGGCGTCGACCTCCACGTCCGCGAGGGCGAGGTCTACGGAGTCATCGGCCAGAGCGGCGCGGGCAAGTCCTCCCTGATCCGCTGCGTGAACCTGCTGGAACGCCCCACCACCGGCACGGTCACCGTCGACGGCGTCGACCTCACCGCCCTCGCCGGCCGCGGCCGCCGCGCCGGCCGCGAACTGCGCGAGGCCCGCAGCCGCATCGGCATGGTCTTCCAGCACTTCAACCTGCTGTCCTCGCGCACCGTCCAGGCCAACGTCGAGCTGCCCCTGGAGATCCTCGGCGTCTCCGGCCGCGAGCGCTCCCGCAAGGCCCTGGAACTCCTCGACCTGGTCGGCCTCGGCGACAAGGCCAAGGCCTACCCCACCCAGCTCTCCGGCGGCCAGAAGCAGCGCGTCGGCATCGCCCGCGCCCTGGCCGGCGACCCCAAGGTGCTGCTCTCCGACGAAGCCACCAGCGCCCTCGACCCCGAGACCACCCGCTCCATCCTGGGCCTGCTGCGCGATCTCAACGAGCAGCTCGGCCTCACCGTGCTGCTCATCACGCACGAGATGGACGTCGTCAAGACCGTCTGCGACTCCGCCGCCCTGATGAAGAAGGGCCGCATCGTCGAGTCCGGAACCGTCGCCGAACTGCTCGCCACCCCCGGCTCCGAGCTCGCCGGCGAGCTGTTCCCGGTCACCGGCGCGGCCACCGGCCCCGACCGCACCGTCGTCGACGTCACCTTCCACGGCGACGCCGCCGCCCAGCCGGTCATCTCGCAGCTCTCGCGCACGTACAACATCGACATCTCGATCCTCGGCGCCGCGATGGACACCGTCGCAGGCCGACTGATCGGCCGCATGCGCATCGAGCTGCCCGGCCGCTACGAGGACAACGTCGTGCCCGTCGGCTTCCTGCGCGAACAGGGCCTCCAGGTCGACGTCGTCGACGCGATCGACAACGAACTGGCCGAACTGGCCGCACTGGTCAAGGATGGTGCCAAGTGACCTGGTCCGAGATGCAGCCCCTGCTCACCCAGGGCACCTACGACACCCTCTACATGGTGCTGTGGTCCACCCTGGTGACCGTGCTCGGCGGACTGCCCATCGGCATCCTGCTGGTCCTCACCGACAAGGGCGGCCTGCTGCAGAACCAGCCGCTCAACAAGGTCCTCGGCGTGATCGTGAACATAGGCCGCTCGCTGCCGTTCATCATCCTGCTGATCTTCCTGATCCCGGTCACCACCGCCGTCGTCGGCACCTTCATCGGCCCCACCGCCATGATCGTGCCGCTCGCCATCGGCGCCATCCCCTTCTTCGCCCGGCTCGTCGAGACCGCCGTACGCGAGGTGGACCACGGTCTCATCGAGGCCGTCGAGTCCATGGGCGGCGGCATCCCGACCCTGGTCGGCAAGGTGCTCCTGCCGCAGGCCCTGCCCTCCCTGGTCGCCGGCGTCACCACCACCGTCATCACCCTCGTCGGCTACTCCGCCATGGCGGGCGCCGTCGGCGGCGAAGGGCTCGGCTCCAAGGCCATCACGTACGGCTTCCAGCGCTTCGAGACCGGCTTCATGGTCGCCACCGTCGTGGTCCTCATCGTCCTCGTCACCGTGGTCCAGCTGATCGGCGACGGCGTCGTACGCCTCCTGGCCCGCCGCGGCCGCACCGCCTGACCGCCACCCCCGGGCACCCGCCCCCACCGATTTCCCCCCTAGAGCCCGCACTTGTCGTGCTTGGGCCACCACCAGCAAGTCCTCGGTACTTGTTCAGCAAGAAAGGCACTCTTCGTGCGTAAGAACATCAAGCTCACCGCCCTCGCCGCCACCGCCACCGCGCTGACCCTCGGCCTCACCGCCTGCGGCAGCTCCTCGGACCCGTCCTCCGCCAAGGCCGACGGCGGCAAGGCCGACGAGAGCAAGCCGCTCGTCATAGCGGCCTCCCCGAGCCCCCACGCCGACATCCTGAACTTCGTGAAGGACAAGCTCGCGGCCAAGGAAGGCCTCAAGCTGGAGGTCAAGGAGTTCACGGACTACGTCCTGCCCAACACCGCCACCGAGCAGGGCCAGGTCGACGGCAACTACTTCCAGCACAAGCCCTACCTGGACGACTTCAACAAGAAGAACAACACCCACGTCGTCCCCGTCGCGAACGTGCACCTGGAGCCCCTGGGCCTCTACTCCAAGAAGGCCAAGGCGCTCTCCGACATCAAGCCCGGCCAGACCATCGCCGTCCCCAACGACACCACCAACGAGGGCCGCGCGCTCCAGCTGCTGGCCGCGAACAACCTGATCACCCTGAAGGAGGGTGTCGGCACCAGCGCCAAGCTGTCCGACATCACCGACAAGAAGGGCCTGGAGTTCAAGGAGCTGGAGGCCGCCACGGTCCCGCGCGCCCTGGGCGACGTGGACGCCGCGGTCATCAACGGCAACTACGCCCTCGAGGCCGACCTGGCGCCCGCCAAGGACGCGATCGCCCTGGAGAAGGCCGAGGGCAACCCCTACGCCAACTTCCTCGCGGTCAAGGACGGCAACCAGGACGACCCGCGGATCCAGAAGCTCGCCAAGCTCCTGAACTCCGACGACGTCAAGAAGTTCATCGAGGAGAAGTACCAGGGCTCCGTCGTCCCGGCCTTCGGCACCCCGGCCTCCTGACCCCGCCGCCCGGCCCCGCTTCCTGACCCCGCCGGGTCCGGACGGTCATGCATCTCGGCCCCGCACGCCCCTGTCGGCGCGCGGGGCCGAGCCCTGCCCGCGGTCGGGGCCGAGCCCTGCCCGTTCCCGGGCAACCCGGCCCTGCACTTCCCCCGGCCGATGCTGCATGCTGTGGCCTACGACCCGTACACGGTCCGGTACCAACGGTCCCGGAGCCGAGGTCGCCTCGCACCACGGTCGCACCACGTTCTCAGGCATGGAGCTGCGCATGACTACCACCTTCCCGGACGTCACCATCAGCACGGAACGGCTGGTGCTGCGCCCGTTCGAGGAGGAGGACGTCACCGCGCTCGCCGCGATGATGAACGACGAGAACATCACCGCCTGGACCTCCGCGCCGCACCCGTACACCCAGGCCGACGCACGCGCGTGGGCCACCCGGGACTCCCACGCCGAACGCGCCGAGGGCCGCGGAATCGTCTTCGCCGTCACCGAGTTCCTCACCCAGCGCCTCGTCGGCATCGTCCACCTCCGCAACACCAACTGGCGCACCCGCGCCACCGAGGTCGGCTACGTCACCGCGCCCTGGGCCCGCGGCGAGGGCTACGCCAGCGAGTCCGTCCTCGCCGTCGCCCAATGGCTGTTCCGCGAGCAGGGGTTCGAGCGCCTCGAACTGCGCACCGCCGCCGACAACACCGCCTCCCAGCAGGTCGCCCAGAAGATCGGCTGCATCAGCGAAGGCGTCCTGCGCAACGCGTGGACGGTGCGCACGCAGACGGCCGACGGCGGCTGGACCGACACCCGCACCGACCTCATCGTGTGGAGCCTCCTGCCCGAGGACCTCGACGAGGGCGACAGCTTCGACGGGTACGACGGCTACGAGTCCCACGACACCTACGGCGGCCACGGCGGCGACCACGTGCACCCCGGCCACGCGGTCCCCGGACAGCGGTCCGACGCGAACGGCCGGCCGGTCGGCGCCGACCGGAAATGAACCGATGACCGGGTAGTCTCACCGTGCCCGCCCCTCCCTCCCACCCCCCACACCAGGAGACAGACGACGATGGCCGACCGGGTCACGGTGATCGGCTGGGACGGTTCGCCCCTGACCTCGGCCGCCCGGTCAGCGCTCGGCGCCGCCACCCTCGTGGCAGGCGCCGCCCACCACCTCGCGCTCCCCGAAGTCCCGCCCACCGCCGAACGCATCCGCCTCGGCAGCCTGGGCCTGGCCGCACGCCGCATCGCCGGCCACCGCGGCACCGCGGTGGTCTTCGCCGACGGGGACCCCGGCTTCTTCGGCGTCGTACGGACCCTGCGCGCCCCGGAGCACGGCCTGGAGGTCGAGGTCGTCCCCGCCGTCTCCTCCGTCGCGGCCGCCTTCGCCCGCGCCGGCATGCCCTGGGACGACGCCCAGGTGGTCGTCGCCCACCCCCGCACCCTGCGGCGCGCCGTCAACGTCTGCCGCGCCCACCCCAAGGTCGCCGTCCTCACCTCGCCCGGCGCCGGCCCCGCCGAACTCGCCCTGCTCCTCGACGGGGTCCACCGCACCTTCGTCGTCTGCGAGGAACTCGGCACGGACCGCGAGCAGGTGAGCGTCCTCACCTCCGACAAGGCCGCCGACCACACCTGGCGCGACCCCAACGTCGTCATCGTCATCGGCGGGGCGGGCCAGGCGCAGGCCGCCGACCCGGGCTGGCTCCTAGGCCAGAGCGCCGCCCACGGCGCCGAGCGCGGCTGGGCCCGCCCGCAGAGCGGCGCGGGGGAGGGGGAGTCGGGACTGCTGCACGCGGCCCAACTCGCCCGTCTCGGCCCGCGTACCGGCGACCTCGTCTGGGACATCGGCACCGGATCCGGCGGCGTGGCCGTCGACGCGGCCGCCCTGGGCGCCGCCGTCATCGCCGTCGACGCCGACCCCGGCGCCCGGGAACGGGTGACCGCCGCGGCCCGCAAGCGGGGCGTGCAACTGCAGTTCGTCGCCGGCCGCGCACCGCACGTCCTGGAGGACCTGCCCGAACCCGACGTCGTCCGCGTCGGCGGCGGCGGCGCCGAGGTGGTCGCCGCCGTCGCCGACCGGCGCCCCGAACGGATCGTCAGCCACGCCTCCACCCGCGACGAGGCGGAGGCCATCGGCCGCACCCTCACCGAACACGGTTACGACGTCGAGTGCGCCCTCCTCCAGGCCGTCGGCCTGGACCCCCGCACCTGGGCGGAACAGGACCGTTCCGTGGTGTTCCTCCTGGCAGCCCAGCGCCCTGTGACCCGCTGAGACGAGGGCCGGGGTAGGCTGGCCGATCGTCGTACCGCGCGGACGTTTCGGGCATCGCGACACGGCCTGGACGCGCGACGTGGCGCAGTCCACAGAGGACCGTGGTGGTTATGGCCGCCACGATCGCTCACGGGCGCGACAATGCTTACTGGTTGTCGTGAAGGCGCACGTGAGACGGACTCGTCGCACCCGCGACACCGCACCGCAACTCCGCTCGGAGGCCTCGTGGGCGACCGGGTGATCGAAGAGGCAACACCGATGGGCGAGGGGTAAGCATGACTGACACCGGCCAGGTCCCGGGCGAGGGTCTCCCGGACAACACGGGCATGGTGGATCAGCAGGGCATCCCCGCCCCGGTCCAGATTCCGGCACCGATGCCCGGCTACGCCTTCCAGGACCTCATGGACCCGGCCGAGCCGGAGGACGAGGAACTCCTGCTCATGCCGAGCGGCCAGGGCTCCTGGAGCGACCCGCAGGTCGTCCCGCAGGTCCCCGCCTTCCCCGTGGAGCCCCAGCCCGCCGAGCCGCAGATGTACGCCGACGCGTCCTACGGCGCCGGGTCCGCGTACGCCGGAGCCCCGGCGGGCTACCCCGAGCCCGCCGCCTACACCGACTTCCCGCAACCCGCCTTCCCCGACGGCACCTACAGCGCCGGCGCCCACGAGACGGGCGGCCGGGACTCCGGCGCGCTCGACCTCGGTGGACTCGTCGTCCCGCCGCCGGCGGCCGCCGCCCCGGTGGCGCCCGCCGCCCCCGTCCGGCGCCCGCTGCACATGGGACCGCCCATGCCCGATGCCACCGGCGGAGTCGTACGGTCCCTCGCGGACCGGGGCCCGGCCGCCGCGCCCGCGCAGCCCGCCCCGCCCGCAGCGGCGACCACCCCGCTCCACCAGGCCGGCCCCCCGACCATCGGACCCGAGTACCTGGACGTCGCGCGCCCCGAGGCCGCCCCGCAGCTCGGCGAGGTCCCCCCGCAGGCCGGTACGCCGTGGACGACGGAGCCGGTCGCCGCGCCGGAGCCGCTGCCGACCGAGGCCGCCCCGGCCCCGGCCCCGGAGCAGGCCCAGGCCCCCGAGCCGGCCCAGGCCGACGCGGAGCCCGAGCCGGAGGCCGTGGCCGCCCCCGCCGAAGCGCTGGTTCAGCCGCCGCACCCGCAGCCCGAGGCCGCGCCGGCCGAGGTGCCCGCCGCACCGGCCGAGACCCCGGAGCCGGTGGCCGCCGAGGCCCCCGCGGCCGCCGCCGAGCCGGCCGCAACCGCCGCACCGGCGGCGCCCGCCGAGCCGGCCGCACCCGGCGAGGCCGTCGTGGCCGTCGTGGCCGAGCCGGTCCAGCCCGCGCCCGCCGAGGCCGTCGCTGCGGTCCAGCCCCAGCCGGCGGCTGCCCCGCCGCAGCCCGTGGCGGCCCCCGAGGAGCCGGCCGCGCCCCTCGCGCCCGAGCCCGTCCAGCCCGAGCCCGTCGTCGCCCCGGTGGAAGCCGCCGAGCCCGCCGAGCCGGCCGTGCCCGCCGAAGCCGTCGCCGTCACGCCCGAACCGGTACAGCCGGTGCCGGCCGGGGCCGTCGCTCCCCTCCCGGCCGAGCCGGTCGACGCCGAGCCGGTGGCCGCAGAGCCGCAGCCCGTCGTGGCCGCTCCGGCGGAGCCCGCGGAGCCGGTCGAGGCCGTCGTGCCCGAGCCGGTCGAGGCCGTCGCCGCCGAGGCGGAGCCCGAAGCCCGGCCCGAGGCCCACGACGCCCAGCCCGAGGCGCCCGTCGCGGCAGAGCCCGCCGGCGACCCGGCCCCCGGCTACGACGACGCCGAACGCGAGGCCGTCCTGCGGGTCATGCGCGAGCGCCGTGACATCCGCAAGGGCTTCCGCACCGACCCGATCCCGCACGAGGTGCTCCTCCGCGTCCTGGAGGCGGCCCACACCGCGCCCAGCGTCGGCCACTCCCAGCCCTGGGACTTCGTGGTCATCCGCTCCGCCGAGACCCGCCGGACGATGCACGAGCTCGCCCAGCGCCAGCGCGAGGCCTACGCGAAGTCGCTGCCCAAGGGCCGGGCGAAGCAGTTCAAGGAACTCAAGATCGAGGCCATCCTCGACACCCCGGTGAACATCGTCGTCACCGCCGACCCCACCCGCGGCGGCCGCCACACCCTCGGCCGCCACACCCAGCCGCAGATGGCCCCGTACTCCTCGGCCCTCGCCGTCGAGAACCTCTGGCTCGCCGCGCGCGCCGAAGGCCTCGGCGTCGGCTGGGTGAGCTTCTTCGACGAGCGCGAGATGGTCCGCGAGCTCGGCCTGCCCGAGCACCTGGAGGTCGTCGCCTACCTGTGCGTCGGCTACGTCGACGAGTTCCCGGAGGAGCCCGAGCTGGCCCAGGCCGGCTGGTCGCAGCGCCGCCCCCTGTCCTGGGTGGTCCACGAGGAGACCTACGGCCGCCGCGCGCTGCCCGGCGAGGAACCGCACGACCTCCTCTCCGAGACGGTCGCCAGCATCCGCCCGCTCGACGCGAAGGCGCTCGGCGAGGCCTGGGAGCGGCAGAAGCGCATGACCAAGCCCGCCGGGGCCCTGGGCATGCTGGAGATCATCTCCGCCCAGCTCGCCGGCCTCTCCCGCGTCTGCCCGCCGCCGATCCCGGAGCCGGCCGCGGTCGCGATCTTCGCGGGCGACCACGGCGTGCACGCCCAGGGCGTCACCCCGTGGCCCCAGGAGGTCACCACGCAGATGGTCGCCAACTTCCTGGGCGGCGGTGCGGTCTGCAACGCCTTCGCCAACCAGGTGGGCGCCGAGGTCTGCGTGATCGACGTCGGCGTCGCGGGCGACCTCCCGGCCACCCCGGGCCTGCTGCCGCGCAAGGTCCGCCCGGGCACCGCCGACCTGTCCACGGGCCCGGCGATGACCCGCGAGGAGGCCGTCGCCGCCATCGAGGTGGGCATCGAGACGGCCCGCGACCTGGTCGCGGCAGGCAACAAGGCGCTCCTCACCGGCGAGATGGGCATCGCGAACACCACGGTCTCCGCGGCCCTCATCTCGGTCTTCACCGGCGTCGACCCGTCCGAGGTCACCGGCCGCGGCACCGGCATCAACGACGAGACCCACGCCCGCAAGGTCGAGGTCGTCCGCCGCGCCCTGGAACTCCACCAGCCGGACCCGGCGGACCCGATCGGCGTCCTCGCGGCCATCGGCGGCCTGGAGCACGCGGCCATCGTCGGCCTCCTCCTCGGCGGCGCCTCCCTGCGCACGCCGGTGATCCTGGACGGCGTCAGCGCCGGTGCGGCCGCCCTGGTGGCCCGCGCCATCGCGCCCGAGTCCCTGTCGGCCTGCATCGCGGGCCACCGCAGCGCCGAACCGGGCCACGTGGCGGCCCTGAACAAGCTGGGCCTGCGCCCCCTGGTCGACCTGGACCTCCGCCTCGGCGAGGGTACGGGCGCCCTCCTCGCGCTCCCGCTGGTCCAGAGCGCGGCCCGCGCGATGCACGAGGTCGCCACCTTCGACTCGGCGGGCGTCACCGAGAAGTAGCCCCTCCCCGGCGGGGACCGGAGCTCCGCCCCGGACGCCGCCGGGGCCGGAGCGGGCGACGGGGCACGCTGTAGGACTGCCGGGCCCCCCCGCGGTCCCGCCGCGCCGGGCACGCCTGCCGGGGCGCGCTGCCCCGTCGAGCGCTCCGCCGGGAAGGTGCCGCCCCGCTGCACACACCGCGAGGGGCGCTGCCCGCCGACACCCGCCGGGCGCGGGCCTGCCGGGCACTCCCGCCGGAGGTGTGCTGCCCTGCCGGGCGCTCCCGCCGGGGTGCGCTGCCCCGTCGGGCGCTCCCGCCGGGGTGTGCTGCCCCGTCGGGCGCTCCCGCCGGGGTGTGCTGCCCTGCCGGGCGCTCCCGCCGGGGTGTGCTGCCCTGCCGGGCGCTCCCGCCGGGGTGTGCTGCCCTGCCGGGCACTCCTGCCGGGCGTGCGCCGCCTGCCGGGCGTGCGCCGCCCGCCGGGCGTGCGCCGCCCCGCCGGGGTTGCGCCGCTCCGCCGGGCACTCCTGCCGGGCGTGCGCCGCCCCGCTGGGCACACCCGCGAGGGGTGCGGCCCCGTCGGGCGCACGCGCCGGGCGCGGCCCTGCCGGGGAACCCGCCGGAGGGGCGTCGCTCGCTTGGTGCCCCGGCCCGGACGGGCCCGGCCGCTGCGGCACGGGCAGCCGCAGGCCGGGCGCGGGACGCCGTCCCCCGGGACCGCTCCTCGGCGGGCGAACCCCTGGCCGGGCCGGTCCGCACTCCCCGCCACGGGAGGGGGCGCCACCCCACCGGTGGCGTCCGGGGTGCGGGGCGGGCCCCGGGGAAGCCGGGGCGCAGCCCCCGTCCGCACCTCGGGACGGCCCGCGCCGTATGGTGGACCCGCACCGCATCACCGCACGTCAGCAATCCCGCCGCTCCAAAGCCGCAGCGGCACGACAGAACGACTGCCGCATCAGGAGCCGCACTGCCATGGCCGACACTCCCGCCTACCCCGTAGGACTCCGCCTCGCCGGCCGCCGCGTCGTCGTCATCGGCGGGGGCCAGGTCGCCCAGCGCCGCCTCCCCGCGCTCATCGCGGCCGGCGCCGACGTCCTGCTCGTCTCGCCCTCCGCCACCCCCTCCGTGGACGCCATGGCCGAGACCGGCGAGATCCGCTGGGAGCGCCGCCGCTACCAGGACGGCGACCTCGCCGGCGCCTGGTACGCCCTCATCGCCACCCAGCACCGCGACGTCAACGAGCAGGCCTCCGCCGAGGCCGAGCGCGAGCGCGTCTGGTGCGTCCGCGCCGACGACGCCTCCGCGGCCACCGCCTGGACCCCGGCCACCGGCCGCATCGAGGGCGTCACCGTCGCCGTGCTGACGGGCAACGACCCGCGCCGCTCCGCCGCCGTCCGGGACGCCGTGGTCGAGGGCCTGCGCGACGGCAGCCTCGCCGCCCCCGGCCACCGCCACAAGTCCACCCCCGGCGTCGCCCTCGTCGGCGGCGGCCCCGGCGACCCCGACCTGATCACCGTCCGCGGCCGCCGCCTCCTCGCCGAGGCCGACGTGGTCATCGCCGACCGGCTCGGCCCCCGCGACCTGCTCGACGAGCTTCCCCCGCACGTCGAGGTCATCGACGCCGCGAAGATCCCGT
Source organism: Streptomyces amritsarensis (assembly GCF_001953875.1). Lineage (GTDB taxonomy): Bacteria > Actinomycetota > Actinomycetes > Streptomycetales > Streptomycetaceae > Streptomyces > Streptomyces amritsarensis. The sequence goes on along the minus strand of NZ_MQUR01000092.1, from coordinate 15,365 downwards.
ACGGCCGGTACATGGCCCAGGAGGCCATCAACAACGCGCTGATCGAGCACGCCAAGGCCGGCAAGGCCGTGGTCCGGCTCAAGGGCGGGGACCCCTACGTCTTCGGCCGCGGCATGGAGGAGCTCCAGGCCCTCGCCGAGGCCGGCATCGCCTGCACCGTCGTCCCCGGCATCTCCAGCTCCATCTCCGTCCCCGGCGCCGTCGGCATCCCGGTCACCCACCGCGGGGTCGCCCACGAGTTCACCGTCGTCAGCGGCCACGTCGGCCCCGACGACCCGCGCTCCCTCGTGGACTGGGCCTCCCTCGCCAAGCTCACCGGCACCCTGGTGATCCTCATGGGCGTCGACAAGATCGGCCTGATCGCCGAGGCGCTCGTCCGGCACGGCCGCGCCGCGGACACCCCGGTCGCGGTCGTCCAGGAGGGCACCACCGCCGCCCAGCGCCGCGTGGACGCCACCCTCGCCACGGTCGGCGAGACGGTCCGCGCCCAGGAGGTCCGCCCGCCCGCGGTCATCGTCATCGGCGAGGTCGTCCGCGTCGGGACCCCGGACGTTCCCACCACCAGCGCCTGACAGGCCGTTGGCACCGCACCCAGGACAAGGCAGTATCACCCTGTGGCTGATCTCATCACCATCACCGACCCCGACGACCCCCGCCTGCGCGACTACACGGGCCTGACCGACGTCGAACTGCGGCGCAGGCGCGAGCCCGCGGAAGGCCTCTTCATCGCCGAGGGCGAGAAGGTCATCAGACGGGCCAAGGACGCCGGTTACGAGATGCGCTCGATGCTGCTCTCCGCCAAGTGGGTCGACGTCATGCGCGACGTCATCGACGAGATCCCGGCACCGGTCTACGCCGTCAGCCCCGACCTCGCCGAACGGGTCACCGGCTACCACGTGCACCGCGGGGCGCTCGCCTCCATGCAGCGCAAGCCGCTGCCCACGGCCGGGGAACTCCTCGCCGCGACCCGCCGCGTGGTCGTCATGGAGGCGGTCAACGACCACACCAACATCGGGGCCATCTTCCGCAGCGCCGCCGCCCTCGGCATGGACGCGGTGCTGCTGTCGCCCGACTGCGCCGACCCGCTCTACCGGCGCTCGGTGAAGGTCTCCATGGGTGCGGTGTTCTCCGTCCCCTACGCCCGCCTGGAGGCCTGGCCCAAGAGCCTGGACTCGGTGCGCGAGGCCGGCTTCAAGCTGCTCGCGCTGACCCCGCACGAGAAGGCGAGCCCGATCGACGTGGCCGCGCCGCAGTCCCTGGAGCGGGTCGCGCTGATGCTCGGCGCCGAGGGCGACGGCCTGTCCACGCAGGCACTGGTCGCCGCGGACGAATGGGTGCGCATCCCCATGGCCCACGGCGTGGACTCGCTGAACGTGGGCGCAGCCGCCGCGGTCGCCTTCTACGCGGTGGCGCAGGGGTAGCGCGCGCTACAGCTTCTGGGCGGCGGCGATGCCCAGCGCCACGATCAGCGTGACCACGATGAACACGATCAGGCGCTGGCGCATCAGCCTCGGGTCCGGCCGCGAGGGCCGACGCCCGGCCCCCGTCGTCCTGGGCGCCGGGCGGCCGCCCGTACGCCCCGCGGTCGGCCGGGAGGTGGGGCCGCCGCCGGGACCGCGCGGGTTGCGCGAGGAGGAGGGCCGTGAGTGCGGGCCGCCCGGCGAGCCGCCCTGCACCCTGGAGGCGCCGCCGCCCGTACGGCGCTCCGCACGCTGCTCCGCGTGGTCCGGCGCCCCCTCGGGCAGCCTTCCCGTGGCCCGCTCGGTCCGCGCCCGCTGCGCCGGCGGGCGGCCGTCCGACAGCCCCTGCGCCTCGCGGGCCGCGATCTCCTTGAGCCGCATCGACAGCTGGAGCGTGCTGGGCCGCTCCTCGGGGTCCTTGGCCAGGCAGGCCTGTACCAGGGGCGCCAGCGCGTCCGGGACCCCCTGCAGGTGCGGCTCCTCGTGCACCACGCGGTACAGCATGACCTCGGAACTGCCGTGCCCGAAGGGCGAGTCGGCGGTGGCCGCGTAGGCCAGGGTGGCGCCGAGCGCGAAGACGTCCGTGGCCGGGGTGACGGCGGCGCCGCGCACCTGCTCGGGCGCGAGGAAACCGGGGGAGCCGACGGCCGTGCCCACATGGGTGAGGGTGCTCGCGCCGGTGGCCCAGGCGATCCCGAAGTCGATGATCCGGGGGCCCTTGGGGGACAGGAGGATGTTCGAGGGCTTGAGGTCCCGGTGGACGACGCCGGCCTCGTGGACGGCGACCAGCCCCTCGGAGAGCGCGGCGCCGACGGCGGCGATCTGCGCGGCCGTCAGGGGGCCGTCCTCGGCCACCTTGTCGTGCAGGGAGGGGCCGGGCACGTACTGGGTGGCGAACCACGGCCGCTCGGCCTCCAGGTCCGCGGCGACCAGCCGCGCCGTGCACCCGCCCCGGATCCGCCGGGCCGCGGACACCTCGCGCGCGAACCGCGAGCGGAACTCCTGGTCCTCGGCCAGGTCCGGCCGGATGACCTTGAGCGCGACGCGCTGCCCGCGCCGGTCCGATCCCAGGTAGACCACGCCCATGCCGCCGGCCCCGAGCCTGCGGTGCAGTCTGAACGAGCCGACGACACGCGGGTCCTCGCGCCGGAGCCGCATCATCGCCATGTCCACCCCGCTGACCGGTCGTCCTGTTGACGTGCCACAGCTTACGGACCATCCGGCATGCGTGCTCAGAGGCCGCGCCCTCGTCACGGGATTCGATCGTCAGTGCGGCACAGCACACTTGAGGGAGCCTCAGGGAACCCGCCCGCCGGTCCCGAGGGCGCCGGCCGCAGGCCCAAACGGCCCTTCGGGCAAGGGGATTGGAGCTCCGGCGCAGGTCGGAGTGCGCCGGAGCGCGCACCGGCGCCCCCGCGACCCGAGTCGATCTTGCCGGTGCCCGCCCGGCGGACACGCATGAACAGGGAGTGACGAAAGTGAGGGAAGTCACTACCCTCCGGTCATCCCCTCCGGGATGACCCCGACGCAAGGGGGACGGTCTCCACCCAGGGGAGTACACGGCACGGTCGCCCTCATCCTCCTGGAGGCCCGGCAATGGGTACGAGGGCATGAGGCCGGCGGCCGTCCGCCCGCCTAGTGTTGAAGTCAAGCGGCGGGTGATGCACTCGTCCCCCGAGGTCAAGAGCCCGCCGCTGCCAGACGACAGGGAGAGGACCATGGCGGACATCGCACGGCAGGGACGCAAGGCATTCGCGTTCAACAGCCATGAGTCCGGCACCCGCCACCCACTGGTGGCCGCGGCCATGGTGCTCCCCCTGGCCGCCCTGCTGCTCTTCCTCTTCGGAGGGTTCGACCAGCTGGCGGCACAGGCGTCGTCCGTGGGCATGATGCCGGGGCGCTGAGCGGCGCCCCGGGCCCGGGAGAGCGGCCCGGGCCGGGACATCGGCCTGTCGTACCCCGTGGGGACGGGGGCGCGACGGACGGCAGGTGAAGGGTGCTGCCCGTACGACTGGGGAGTTGTACGGGCAGCACCCTTTTTGACGCCCGCACAGGCGCCCCGCACCCGTGTGGTGGAACGCGAAAGCCCCGACCGCTGATACGGTCGGGGCTTTCGGTGGTGCGCGATACTGGGATTGAACCAGTGACCTCTTCCGTGTCAGGGAAGCGCTCTCCCGCTGAGCTAATCGCGCGGGACCGCGGTGCGAAACCGCAGGTGGTGCGTGTACTGCGTGCGCGATACTGGGATTGAACCAGTGACCTCTTCCGTGTCAGGGAAGCGCTCTCCCGCTGAGCTAATCGCGCGGGGATCCTTGCGGATCAGTGGACGATACTGGGATTGAACCAGTGACCTCTTCCGTGTCAGGGAAGCGCTCTCCCGCTGAGCTAATCGTCCTTGGAGGTGGAGACGGGATTTGAACCCGTGTAGACGGCTTTGCAGGCCGTTGCCTCGCCTCTCGGCCACTCCACCATGGAGCTGCAGGGGTTCTCGGGAAGATCCCCCACTTCGAGCGGACGACGAGACTCGAACTCGCGACATCCACCTTGGCAAGGTGGTGCTCTACCAACTGAGCTACGTCCGCAGGTCACCGTGTTCGCTCCGGGGTTCTCCCCCTTCGCTCCCTGGCGACGTGTTGAACTCTAGCGGATTCCCGGGCCAGCTCAAAAACGCGTTTCCGCAGCGTGCTGCCGCTCGATCACCACAGGTCACCCGGCCGTCACCGCACCGGCGCCCTCGCGTCACCGGTCATAGACTCGCAGCCGTGCACGACCTGCCCCCCATGGCCCGCTTCGGCGGCCTCCTCGCGACCGACCTGCGGGATGTCACCAGTGATCCCGCCGCCCTCGACTCCACCGGCTTCTGGGCGGTGGCCGCCGACTTCGAAGGGCGCCTCGTCTGCGCGCGTTTCGGGGACGTGCGGCCCGACCCCGTCCCCGCGCCCGTCCCCGGCGCCTGGCACGGCCCCGACACCGACCGGTGGACCTCCTCCCTCGACCGGGCCGCGTACGTCGCCGGAGTGCGCCGCATCCGCGAGCACATCGCGGCCGGCGAGGTCTACCAGGCCAACCTCTGCCGGGTGATGTCCGCGCCGCTGCCGCGCCCGGACCGCGCCGACGTCGACGCCCTCACCGCGCTCCTCGCGCGCGGCAATCCCGCGCCCTTTGCAGGAACGATTCGTCTCGCGGCGCACGGCGTGGAGATCGCCACCGCCTCACCCGAGCTGTACCTGCGCCGCGACGGCCGGCACGTGGAGTCCGGACCGATCAAGGGAACCGGCCGCACCGCCGAAGACCTCCTGCCCAAGGACCACGCCGAGAACGTGATGATCGTGGACCTCGTACGCAACGACCTCGGCCGGGTCTGCGCCACCGGCTCGGTGTCCGTCCCCGCACTGTGCGCCGTCGAGGAGCACCCCGGCCTCGTGCACCTCGTCTCCACCGTGAGCGGCGAACTGGCCGACGGGGCCGGCTGGCCCGAACTGCTCGCCGCGACCTTCCCGCCCGGATCCGTCACCGGCGCGCCCAAGTCCTCCGCCCTGCGGATCATCGACGCCCTGGAGACCGCCCCGCGCGGCCCCTACTGCGGAGGCATCGGCTGGGTCGACGCCGACCGCGGGACCGGCGAGCTCGCCGTCGGCATCCGCACCTTCTGGATCGACCGGGCGGCCCCCGGCGGCCCCCGCCTGCTCTTCGGCACCGGGGCCGGCATCACCTGGGGTTCCGACCCCGACCGGGAGTGGGCGGAGACCGAGCTCAAGGCGGCCCGCCTGCTGCGGGTCGCGGCGGGCCGCGGGACCAGCGGCACCCAGGGGGCGAACGGCACCACCGGAAGGACAGCACCATGAGAATCTGGCTCGACGGAGCCCTGCGGGACGTCGACAGCGCGACCGTGTCCGTCCTCGACCACGGGCTCACCGTGGGCGACGGCGTCTTCGAGACACTCAAGACGGAGCGCGGCCGGGCCTTCGCGCTCACCCGCCACCTGGCGCGGCTGACCCGCTCGGCCCGCGGCCTCGGCCTGCCCGACCCCGACCTCGACGAGGTGCGCCGCGCCTGCGCCGCCGTCCTGGAGGCCGAACCGGTCGAGCACGGGCGGCTGCGCCTCACCTACACCGGCGGCGTCGCCCCGCTCGGCTCCGACCGCGGCGACGCCGGACCCACGCTGATCGCCGCCGTCGCCGCGTCCCCCCGCCGCCCGGACACCACCGCCGTCGTCACGGTGCCCTGGGTCCGCAACGAGCGCTCCGCCGTGGCCGGCCTGAAGACCACCTCGTACGCGGAGAACGTGGTCGCGCTCGCCGCCGCGCACCGCGCCGGGGCCTCCGAGGCGCTCCTGGCCAACACCGTGGGCCGGCTCTGCGAGGGCACCGGCTCCAACGTGTTCGTCGTGCTCGACGGGGAACTGCACACCCCGCCCCTGGAATCCGGCTGCCTCGCCGGCATCACCCGGGCCCTCGTCGTCGAGTGGGCCGGCGCCAAGGAGACCGACCTGCCCTTCGAGGTGCTCGAACAGGCGGAGGAGGTCTTCCTGACGTCCTCGCTGCGCGACGCGCAGGCGGTCGTCCGCCTCGACGGCCGGGAGCTGGGGACGAGGCCCGGACCGGTCACCGCCGAGGTCATGCGGATCTTCCAGGTGAAGGCCGGCGACGACCTCGATCCGTGAACACCGGTGACGCGGAGCCGCCGGGCAGGTAGAACTCGAAGTGATGACCACCACTCTGCGGCCCGCGCAGCCGCTTCAGCGAAACAGTGACGGCACCCGACGGCGGGCCTACGAGGTCCGGGTCAACAGCCGCCGGGTCGGCACGCTCGAACTGGCCACCCGGTCCGCCGCCCAGCCCGGCATCGGCGTGATCCGGGGGCTGTCGATCGACGAGGGCGACCGCCGGCGCGGACGCGGCACGGTCGCCGCGCTCGCCGCCGAGGAGGTGCTGCGCTCCTGGGGCTGCACCGGGGTCGCGGTCTCGGTGCCCGCCGACGCCGGACCTGCGCTGCGGATGGCCGCCGCCCTCGGCTACCGGGAGACCGGCCGGGTCATGGTGAAGGACCTGCCGCAGCGCCCGCCGGAGCTCCCGGCGGGAAGCACGGGCCGGCCGATGACCCGGTCGGAGTTCGACGCCTGGCTGGAGCCGGGCATCGTGGAGTACGGCCGCAGGCTCGTCGCCCCGGGCATGACGCAGGAGCAGGGCGTGGCCGCCTCCCGCGCCGAGCACGCCAGGATGCTGCCCGACGGCCCCGACACCCCCGGGACGGACTTCCTCCTGCTGGAGACCCCGGCGGGGGAGAGGCTCGGCACCGTGTGGATCGGGGAGTGCGAACTGCCGGGCCTGGGCGCCGTCCCCTACGTGTACGACGTCAAGGTCGTGCCCGAACACCGCGGGCAGGGCCACGGGCGCACCCTCATGCTGCTGGCCGAGCGGACCGTCCTGGCCGCCGGGGGGAGCCGGCTGGGACTGCACGTGGTCGAGGGCAACACCCCGGCACGGCGGCTCTACGAGTCGCTCGGGTACCGGGACATCGCGGTGAACGCCGCGAAGGAACTGATCTAGTGCTGTGACCGGCAAGGTTCACCGGGTCGGCCACAGCACCAGAGGCCGTCTCTTTCGGATCCTGCCGGTGAGGCCGCGCCGTCCGGTGCCGCGTCGCGCGGGCGCGGGAGCCCACCGTGCTCCGGCGTGGTCGGGGGCTCCCGGCGGCGCGGACGGCCCGGCGGATGCGCAGGAGACGGATCAGGCCGCGAGGAGGCGGTCGGCGATCTCCTCGATGCGGGCGCGCAGGCCGTCCTGGCTCTTGCCGCCGTCGAGGCGCTCGCCGCCGATCACGTACGTCGGGGTGCCGGTGACGCCGATCGCCTTGCCCTCGGCCTGGTCGGCGTCGACGATCAGGATGTGCCGGCCGTCGATCAGGGCGGTGTCGAACTCCTCCACGTCGAGGCCCAGGCCGCGGGCCACGTCCAGCAGCACCGGCTCGCCCCGCTCGGAGAGCTCCGCGGTGCGGGCCAGCAGGGCTTCCGCGTACGGCCAGCCCTGGCCCTGCTCGGCGGCCTCCTCGGCCGCCTGCGCGGCGGCGAACGCGTGCTTGTGCTTCTCCAGGGGGAAGTGGCGCAGCCGGATGTCCAGCCGGTCGCCGTAGCGGGCCCGCAGGGCGCGGACGTCGTCCAGGGCGCGGTGGCAGTCCGGGCACTGCAGTTCGCACCAGACGTCGAGGATCACGGAATCGGTCATGCGGACAGTCTCCCAGCCCCGGTCCGCCCCGCCGACCGGGACCTGGGGAGGAGGCCCGACCCGGATATCTCCCGGAGATCCGCGACGAGGTGGCTCAGTGCCTGGCCGCTGCGGCGGCGGGCGGTGCACGATGGACGGACGGGGACAGACCGCCCCGCCCTCGAAGATTCCGGAGGACCGCATGCTTGCCGAGACCATTTGCTCCGCGGTGTCCGCGGCGGGCCTGGGCATCGCCGCGGTGAGCGCCTACCGCAGGCGGTTCCTGGCCGCCGCGCGGATCGCCGCGTACTCCCTGGTACCGGTCGGCCTGGTGATGACGGGTGTCGTGGAGTGGCTGACCGGCATCGTCTTCAACCCGACCGTGTGGATCGGCTTCGGACTGCTGGGGCTGGCCTGGCTGATCCTCTTCACCACCCGCGCCGTCGAGCGGCGCAGCCTGGGCGGGTCCGGGAAGCCCGCGAAGAAGAAGGCGAAGGCGGGAGGGTCCCCGGAGGCGGTGGCCCCGGCCGCCTCCAAGCCCTCCCTGGGCGCCGCCGGACCCACCCCCGCCGCCCCGGCCGACGACTTCTCCGACATCGAGGCCATCCTCAAGAAGCACGGCATCTGACCGGCGCCCCCGGGGCCGCCGCGCAGCCGGCGCCGGCGGGCGGGAAGCACGGCGGGCGCCGGGGGAGGAGCGGGATCGGGGTACGTCCACAAGATCGAGCGAACTGCCGCGCGCGTGTTGGCGTGTTGAGGGGTGCGGGTCGGCCCGCTGCGCCATCATCGGCGCGACATGTTCGAGACATCGCAGAGTGACCCCGCGGTGCCCGTCCCGGTACCCGACCCCGTCGCCGACGAGCCGCGAGGCTGCCTGTTCGCGCTCTCCCAGCCGCCGCTGATGATCTTCCTAGCGGTGATCGGGATCCTGCTGCTGCTCGCCGCCGTGCACGATCTCTTCCTGCTCTGACGGGCCCGCGTCGGCCTCCTTGCGGCGGGCCCGGTACGCCGCCACGTGCAGCCGGTTCCCGCAGGTCCGGCTGTCGCAGTAGCGCCGCGAGCGGTTGCGGGAGAGGTCCACGAAGGCGCGCCGGCAGTCGGGGGCCTCGCAGCGGCGCAGCCGCTCCTGCTCGCCGGAGACGACGATGAAGGCCAGTGCCATGCCGCCGTCGGCCGCCAGGTGGTCGCCCACCGACGCGCCCGGCGCGAAGTAGTGCACGTGCCAGTCGTAGCCGTCGTGGTCGGTCAGCTGCGGGGTGGTGCCCGCGGTCGCCACGAGCTCGTTGATCAGCACGGACGCGGCGCGCGCGCTCGGCGCCGCGAAGACCTGGGCGAACTTCGAGCGCACGGTGCGCACGCCGGCCAGGTCGCGGGCGCCGAGCTCGCCGACGTCGCTGATCGAGTACTCCTGGACGAATCCGCGCAGCGCGCCGATGTCCGAGAGGCCGTCGGGCTGGTCCGGTTCCGCCGCGGTGTTCACCAGCGCGACGACGACGTCGAGCGCGCGACGGGTGTCGTGTGGGATCTGCACGGTGTCTCCCTGGGGGCCGGGCCTGCGGCGACGGGCGTGGCGCCGATGCCGCCCGACAATAGCCGGTCCCCGCACAGCACACAGGCGCCGTCCTCGCGGGTGGCTTCCGCGGGGACAGCGCCGGCGCACGCGTATGTGGTTGTCCGCTCCGCACCGTCGCCCCGAGTCGGACGGTGTCGAGCGGCTGTGAGCCTGGCTCAGCTTTCGGCCAGGATGTGGGAGAGCTCCTTGTCGAGGTCGAAGTGCCGGTGCTCGGTCCCGGGTGGAACCGCGGCGTCCGTCCGCTTGAGGAACGACTCCAGGGCTCGGGCGGGTGCTTCGAGAAGCGCTTCTCCCTCCGGTGAGCTCAGGGCGATGCAGACGACGCCCTGACCGTGACTGCGGGAGGGCCAGACGCGGACGTCGCCGGTACCGGTGGGCCGGTGGAGACCCTCGGCGAGGAGGTCGCGGGCGAACACCCATTCGACCGTCTCCTCGGCGCCGGTGTGGAAGGTGGCGTGCACGGCGTAGGGGTCGGCCGTGTCATACCGCAGGCCCGCGGGAACAGGCAGTGAGGACTCGCTCGACACAACGAGGCGCAGGTGCAGCTCGCAGCTGACCGTGGTGTTCATAAGCGCCAGGGCCTTTCGCTCAGTGTGCGCTCGGGGATTCGCACGTCGGCGAAATCGACATGCCACCTACGGTGTCGTTGTAAACCCCTCTGACCGTTTTGCGGACCTCTGGGTCCCTCGGACGGCGGATCCAAACCGTCGTTCCCGTGTGCTTCGCGCTCGGGTAGATTCGACCCATGAATACGGGGAGTGACCGCGGAACGAACGAGTCCGCTACCGGCGACACCACCACGGGAACCACCGCGCAGTCCGGCGCGGAGACCGGCGCGCAGACCGCGGAGGAAACGCAGCACGTGTCGAAGGCGCCCGCCTTCATCAAGGCCCGCAAGAGCCTGCACCTCAGCTGGCAGGTCGGTGTCTTCATCGTCGGCCTCGCGGTGATCGCCGCGGGCGTCGCCATGCTCGTCCTGCCCGGCCCCGGCTGGGTCGCGATCTTCGCGGGCCTGGCGATCTGGGCCACCGAGTTCGCCTGGGCCCACCTGGTGCTGCGCTGGACCAAGCGCAAGGTCACCGAGGCCGCACAGAGGGCGCTCGACCCGAAGGTGCGCCGCCGCAACATCATCCTGACCACCGCGGGCCTCGTCATCGCGGGCGCCCTGATCGGCTTCTACCTGTGGAAGTACGGGCTCGTCCTGCCCTGGGACCTCAAGGACCAGTGATGGTCAAAGAGCACCGCTGACATGGGGTAATGTTTGCGGTGCGTCCGGGCGATTAGCTCAGTGGGAGAGCACTTCGTTCACACCGAAGGGGTCACTGGTTCGAACCCAGTATCGCCCACCCGGACCAGAGGCCCGGAGACATTCACCGTCTCCGGGCCTCCGGCTTTTCCCCGTCCCGCCGCGCCTACCGCAGCCGCCCGATCGCGGCCCGCAGCCGGCGCGCGTCCCCCAGCCGCCTCTCGTAGGTCGCCCCCACCGCCAGCAGCAGCACGCCCGCCAGGGCCGGCGGCACCCAGCGCGGCAGCGCCCCCGCGACCTGCACCACGTACGGGGCCAGCTCGTGCAGGGCCACCGCCGCCAGCACCGCGCCGCCCAGCAGCAGCGGGGCCTGGAGCCGCCGCTGCGCGCCCGCCAGGGTCACCGCCAGCGCGGCCGCCCCCAGCGCCAGGGGGCGCACCCAGCCCGCGTCCCCCCAGGCGGCCAGCAGACTCGGCACCAGCGTCGCCGCCAGCCCCGGCCCGTACGCCGTCCAGGACGAGGCCCCGGCGTCCCGGCGGCGCCGCAGGAAGCCCACCGCGAGCGCCGGCACGGTGACCGGCAGGGTGTACGCCTCCGGCGCCGTCACCCCGGCCTCCACCAGCCGCACCCACGTCGCCGCCGCGAACAGCACCCCCGCCGCCCAGCCCAGCACCCGCCGCTCCGGCCGCACCGCCGCCCCCGCGCAGACCACCCCGGCCAGCGCCAGGACCAGCGCCAGCGTCCCGGGCCGCCCCGCGGACAGGCCCACCGCCAGCACCCCCGACACACCCGCCGCGATCTCGACGGGCAGCCGTACGGCACCCAGCCGCGGCCCCAGCGCGGCCACGAGCGCCGCGACCGCGAGGACCGGCGGCGCCCACCAGACCACCGCCAGGTCGGTCACCGCGGCCGCGGCCACCAGCAGCCCCGTCGCCCAGCCGACCGCGCACACCGCCGCCCCCGACCGGACCCACCGCGCCGCGGGCCCGTACGCCGCTCCCGCCGCACAGCCGGCGCCCAGCAGCCCCCAGACCGCGAACGTCGCCGCGCGGCCGTCCAGCGCGCCCACAGACACGTTCGCGGCCCCCGCCAGCGCGCACACGGCCGCCGCGACCCCGGCCCCCCGCGCAGCGGGCCGCAGGGCGAGGACCCCCGCCGCGCCCGTCACCGCGAGCTGCGCCGCGAACACCGCAGCCCCCGGCAAGCCGAGCAGCACCGGCGCCGTGAACAGACCCGCCCAGCCCAGCACCACCGCCGACACCCCGGCCTCCGGCCGCGCCGACACCCGCGACAGCCACCAGGCCGCCCCCGCCGCCATCAGCAGGGCAACCGCGGCCGCCGCCCCCGGACCGTGCGCAGCCGCCGCCGGAGTCGTCGCCGCCCACACCTCCTCCAGCACCCGCAGCCGTGCCACCAGCACCGGCAGTACGGCCGCGCCGGCCGCCAGCGCGCCCAGGGCGCCCACCACCGCACCGGCCAGGACCGACCCGCGCCGCACCGCCTCCGGCAGCGCGGGCACCCGTACCGCCGCCAGCAGCGGCAGACCCACCAGCAGGTGCGCCACCACCGCCCAGCCCGCTTCGAGCTCCGGCCGGGCCACGCCGGCCACGGCCACCACCGCCGCCACGGCGCCCACCAGCGCCGCGGCCCAGGCCCGCGGCTCCCGCCAGGCCGCCGCCACACCCAGGGCCGCACCCGCCAGCAGCAGCGCCGCCGGAGCCAGCGCCTGCCCCGCCGAACCCGCCGACCACGACTGCGCCGCCCCGATCAGCAGCGCCGCCGCCCCCAGCACCGCCGCCGGGACCGCCGCCGCACGGACCCGCAACGCCAGCGCCGCGTCCAGCCCGGCCGTCACCAGCAGCGCCCAGCCGAGCCCCGTCCCACCCGCGTCCGCGGCGATCGCGGCCAGCGGCAGCGGCAGCTGCGCCGCGAGCACCGCCGCCGGCAGCGGCAGGCGCAGCGTCCGCAGCGCCGACCCGTACCCGGCCCACACCGCCGCCAGCACCGCCGCCGCGCCCGCCGCGTACCCGGTCCCGTCGGCGTCCGGCATGCCCACCGCGTACAGCGCGTACGCGTCCAGCACCGTCAGCAGCAGACCCACGGCGGCCACCGACTCCGCCGTCGACCGCAGCCCGCGGCGCACCAGCGGCACGGGTGCGGCCAGCGCCGCCGCCGTCACCACGGCCAGCACCGCCGAGCGCCCGGCGATCCCCATCGACCCCCAGCTGACCAGCGTGAACGCCAGCGCGGCCACGGCCAGCAGCACCGCGCCCAGGGTGAGCAGCACGTTCTGCGCACCGGGGGCCGAGGCATCCTTCGCAGGAGCGGACGGAGCGCCGGCGGGGCCGGCGGACCAGGCCGGCGAGCCGGCGGCGGCGGGTCCCCAGCCGGCCGCCGCCGTGCCCGACTGCCGGAGCAGGCGCAGCAGCCAGTCCCGGCGGGCCAGCAAGTACAGGCGCCGGGCATCGAGTTGGGCCAGCTCACGGTCGATGAGCGCCAGCTCTTCGGCCGGCGGCAGAGGCGAGTTCATATGCGGAGTGTGGCCCCCGTCACCCGGTTGGGACATGGGCGGGGGTACTCAAGTACGTACTGAGTACCACCGGGCGGCCCCCGGGTCGGGGAAGCGGTTTGAACCAGCCCCGGGGCTTCTGTATTGTTCAGTGCGTTCCCGGGCGATTAGCTCAGCGGGAGAGCACTTCGTTCACACCGAAGGGGTCACTGGTTCGATCCCAGTATCGCCCACCGGGTCAGGCCGGTCCGTCGATGACGGACCGGCCTTCCGCATGTCCGGCCCTCCCGCCGCCCCCACGTCTACGCGGCCGCCGACAGGTCCGGCCGCAGCGGCCAGTGCGGGTCCACCGCCTCCGGGGTCCCCTGCCGCGCGAACCACGCCTGCAGGCCCCGCGCCTGCGCCGCGTGCCACACGGCCTGCAGCGTGTGCAGCTCGGCCGGCGTCAGCCGCTCCAGCCGCGAGGCGAACCGGCGGCCCACCGCCCGCACCAGCTCCAGCGAGGCCATCGCGTCCGCCGCCGCGTCGTGCGCGCCCTCCAGCTCGATCCCGTAGTGCGCGCACAGGTCCGTCAGCGTCCGGCGGCCCTTGCGGTACCGGTCCAGGTGCTTGTCCAGCACCCGCGGGTCCAGCACCGTCAACGGCCGGTTGTCCAGGTACCGCGACAACGACGACGCCCGGTGCCGGCGCAACTCCCGGTCCAGCAGCGTCAGGTCGAACGGCGCGTTCATCACCACCACCGGCCGGCCCGCGACCTGCTGCTCCCCGAGCGCACGGGCTATCTCCTCCACCACCGGCGCCGGCCAGCGCCCGTGGCGCTGGAGGTGCTCGTCGGTGAGACCGTGCACTTCCGTCGCGCCCGGGGGCACCGGAACGCCCGGATTGACCAGCCAGCGCGTCGTGCGGACCCGGCCGCCCGCACACTCCTGCACGATGAGCGCGGCGGACACGATCCGGTCCTGCTCCACGTCCACCCCGGTGGTCTCCGTGTCGAATGCGGCCAGCGGGCCCTCGTACCAGCGTGTCATGGCGAACTCCTCGTCCCCGGTCGGCAGTTGGGGTGCAGCCGGGCGCCGCCGCCTCGGAACGTGCCGCCCCTGCCCGAATCGGTGATACCCGGGCTGTTTGTTCCGTACGCCGTTTGCGGCGACCCGGGTGCGGCAACAACAAGCGTGGGGGACCGTACACATGACCGGTCGTCACCCACCCACCCACCGAAGGCAGAGCCCGGAAGGCATGGGGAGCCGGCCATGGCGCTCGCACAGCCCGAACCGGGCGGGGTGCTGGCGGGGCGGATCGATCCGCAGACCGGAACCGGTACAGGCACACCGGACGGGACGCGGGCCGCACCGCTGCGCGGCACACTCGCCACCACCGCCTGCATGGAGACCCTCCAGGTGGGATACCTGCACGCCGTCGCCGCCGCGGCCGGCTGCTCGCTGTCCCAGCCCTTCCCCGACAACGGCGTCGACTGGCACGTCAGCCACGGCGCCCCCGAACACGTCGTCGACGACGAGGTCACCGTCAAGGTGCAGTTGAAGGCGACGTACCAGGTACCGCCCCGGCCGCCGGGACCCACCTTCGCCTTCACCCTCGACAACGAGCACCTGGTGAAACTGGCCCGCACCCCGGTCGCCGTCCACAAGATCCTCGTCGTGATGCTCGTCCCGCGGGAGCGCGACCAGTGGCTCGCCGCCGGACACGACCGGCTCGACCTGCGGCACTGCTGCTACTGGACCAATCTCGCCGGACACCCCGTGACCGGCCGGCGCCGGACCACCGTACGGATCCCGACCGCGCGGATCTTCGACGACCGGGCGCTGTGCGAGATCATGACCCGGGTCGGGTCGGGAGGGACACCCTGATGCACTGGCACCCGTCGAACCTCGAACCGCTGCTGCCACCGGACCACGGCGGGCCCGGGCACTTCCCCGGCTTCCCGCACTCCTGCGCCGCGCCCGACCCCGCAACGGTCGACCCCGCCGTGCTCGGTGCGCTGCTGCACCGGCACGGCTGGCTGCGCCGGGGCGGGGCCGCAGGCCGGTACGGGCGCTGGACACCGCCCGGTCACGCCGGCACCAGCGTCCTCGTCCCCGAGAACCGGGCCTTCCCCGACTGCGCCGACCTGCTGGAGGAGGCGCTGACCGCGCTCTCGCGCAGCACGCTGCCGTCCGCGCGCGAGGTGCTCTACGGGCTGAGCGTGCCCAGCGACGAGATCCGCTGGGAGCGGGAGGTCCCGCCGGGGGCGTACGGGCTGGAGGGCGAGGCCGCCTGGACCGTGCAGGAGCAACTGCGCTCGGCCGCCCGGCAGCTGCTGCTGGCGGGGGCGCTCGCGGCCCGGGCGAGGGCCGGCTACTACGGCACCCGCCACCGG
>NZ_MQUR01000032.1 GCF_001953875.1 Streptomyces amritsarensis | reverse complement strand
GGGGGGCCCGCCGCGAGTCCCCGGGGGGTTTTCTGAACGCCGCCTGGGGGCGGCGGGTCTGTGGGGGGCCTTGTGTACACGTCTGTGTTCATCGCTGTCATTTCACTGGCGCTCTTCTGGATGGCCGCGTTCACGCTCTGGTGGCAGATGCACGCGTGGCGGACCCCGGAGACGCTCGCCTCCACGCGCTTCGACCGTCCCGACGGGGAGGGGCGCCTGGCGTTCTCGCTGCTGCTGCCCGCCCGCCACGAGCAGGCGGTGCTGGAGCACACCATCGACCGGCTGCTGGAATCGAGCCACACCGACTACGAGATCATCGTGATCGTCGGGCACGACGACCCCGAGACCACCGCCGTCGCCGAACGGGCCGCGGCCCGCGAGCCGGCCCGGGTGCGGGTGGTCGTCGACCACCACGAGACGAAGAACAAGCCGAAGGCGCTCAACACCGCGCTGCCGTCCTGCCGCGGCGACATCGTCGGGGTCTTCGACGCCGAGGACCAGGTCCACCCCGAGCTGCTGGCCCACGTCGACCACGCCTTCCGCTCCACCGGCGCCGACGTGGTCCAGGGCGGCGTCCAGCTGATCAACTTCCACTCCAGCTGGTACAGCCTGCGCAACTGCCTGGAGTACTTCTTCTGGTTCCGCTCGCGGCTCCACCTGCACGCCGAGAAGGGGTTCATCCCGCTGGGCGGGAACACCGTCTTCGTCCGCACCGAGGTGTTGCGCGAGGCCGGCGGCTGGGACCAGAACTGCCTGGCCGAGGACTGCGACCTGGGGGTGCGGCTGTCGTCGGTCGGCAAGAAGGTCGTCGTCGCCTACGACTCCGACATGGTGACCCGTGAGGAGACGCCCGGCTCGCTGGTGAGCCTGCTCAAGCAGCGCACCCGCTGGAACCAGGGGTTCTTGCAGGTGTACCGGAAGAAGGACTGGCAGCAGCTGCCCGGCCGGGGGCAGCGCTGGCTCGCCCGCTACACGCTGATGACCCCGTTCATGCAGGCCGCCTCGGGGGTGATCATCCCGGTCAACTTCGCCGTCGCGGTCTTCCTGGACGTGCCGGTGGGCATCGCGATCATCACGTTCCTGCCCATGATCACGGCGATGGTGACGTTCGTCTTCGAGATCGTCGGCCTGCACGACTTCGGCCGGCAGTACGGGCTGCGGGTGCGGTTCGTGCACTACGTCAAGCTCGTCGTCGGCGGCCCGTTCTACCAGGTGATGCTCGCGGGCGCCGCGATCCGAGCGGTCTGGCGCGAGCAGCGCGGCCGCAACGAGTGGGAGCTGACCAGCCACACCGGCGCCCATCTGACGGCCGTCCCGGCCGTCCCGGCCGTCTCCGCCGTCTCCGCCGTCTCCGCCTCCACCGCGATCCGAGAGGACAGCCGCCAGTGACCGCCACCCTGCCCACGGCCACTGCCCCCGGGCCAGGGACCGAGACCCCGGCCGTCCCCACCCGGCGCACCACGGCCGGCGGGCTCGGCGTCCGTCCGGCCCCGCCCGCCCGACCGCTCGTGCGCTTCCGCTCCTCCCGCCCCGACCTGCTGCTGTGCGGGGCCCTGCTGCTCGTGATCGTCGCCGTCCAGGGCTGGAACATCACGAACTTCCCGACCCTGAGCGACGACGAGGGCACCTACCTGGCCCAGGCGTGGGCGGTCCAGCAGGGCGAGGGCCTGGCCCACTACACGTACTGGTACGACCATCCGCCGCTCGGCTGGATCCAGGTGGCGGCCCTGACGTACCTGCCGTCGCTGTTCGTCCCGGAGTGGATGACCGTCGCCCCGATGCGGTTCTCGATGCTCGCGGTGTCCGCCGCGTCCTCGGTGCTGCTGTACGTACTGGCGCGCCGGCTGTGGCTGCCGCGGTGGGCGGCCGGGCTCGCGATGGCGCTCTTCGGGCTGTCGCCGCTGTCCGTGGTCCTCCAGCGGGAGATCTTCCTCGACAACATCGCCGTGATGTGGATGCTGCTGGCGTTCTGCCTCGCCGCGTCGCCGAACCGCCACCTGTGGCACCACTTCGCCTCCGGACTGGCAGCCGCCACCGCCGTCCTCACCAAGGAGACGATGCTGGTGGTGCTCCCGGCGCTGCTGGTGACGATGTGGCGGCACAGCCACCGCGACACCAGGAAGTTCGCCGTCACCGGGGCCGTGACCGCCTGTGTGCTGATCGGCCTGTCCTACCCGCTCTACGCCCTGCTCAACGGCGAGCTGCTGCCCGGCGCCGGGCACGTCTCGCTCATCGACGGCATCACCTACCAGATGGGCCGCGAGGGGTCCGGTTTCATCCTCACGCCCGGTTCCGGCTCGAACGGCGTGTTCCGGTCCTGGCTCTACTACGACACCGTCCTGCCGCTCGGCGGGCTGGCCGGCGCGGTGCTGCTGCTCGTCACCGTGCGCCGGTCGGTGACCGCCCGTGCGCTGGCCGGTCCGGCGCTCGCCGCCGTCATCCTCGCCGTCGTCGCGATGCGGCCCTCCGGCTACCTGCCCGCGATGTACGTGATCCAGGCGCTGCCCTTCCTCGCCCTGGTCCTGGCCGGCGGCGCGGCGAGCGTCGCGCACGCCGTGCTGCGCCGCCGCCGCGGGGCGGGGGCGCGCGGGCCGCGGCTGTGGGCGCGCTGGGCGGTGCTCGGCGTACTGGCCGTGTCGGCCGCGGTGTACGTGCTGCCGCGCTGGTACGAGGGCAACCACACGGCGCTGACGGTCGACGCGAACGCCCCGTACCGGCAGGCCGCGGCGTGGCTGGGCAGCGAGGTCGCCGACCCGGCGGGCACGCGGGTGCTGCTCGACGACGCGCTCTGGTTGGACGCGGTGCACCACGGTTTCGAGCCGGGACCGGGTGCCATCTGGTTCTACAAGGCCGACCTGGACCCCGCGGTCGCCAGGACGCTGCCGGGCGGCTGGCGGGACATCGACTACGTGGTGTCCTCGCCCACGGTGCGCCGTGACGCGGTGGACCTGCCGACGGTGAAGGCCGCGCTGGAGCATTCGACCGTGGTGGCCGTCTTCGGTTCGGGTGAGGACCGCATCGAGATCCGCCGCACCGACCGCGAGAGTGGGAGCTGAGCCGCCATGACCGAGGACCTGTGGCCCCTGCGCGCCCCGGTCGATGCCGGGCGGCACGCTCCGCACGCCGCGGCCGGCAGTGTCACCCTCATCATCCCGACCTTCAACGAGGCCGGGAACGTAGCCGAGTTGCTGCGCCGGCTCGGTCGGGCGCTGCCCGCCGACCGGCCCTGCGAGGTGCTGTTCGTGGACGACTCCACGGACGACACCCCCGCCGTCATCGAGAAGGCCGCCGCCGACCATCCCTTTCCGGTGTCGGTCCTGCACCGCGAGGTGGCCGAGGGCGGCCTCGGCGGCGCGGTCGTGGAGGGCATCGGGCGGGCGGACTCCGACTGGATCGTCGTCATGGACGCCGACCTCCAGCATCCGCCCCACCTGGTTCCGGAGCTCGTCGGCGAGGGCGAGCGCACCGGCGCGGACCTCGTGATCGCGTCCCGCTACATCAGCGGCGGCAGTCGGGCCGGGCTCGCCGGGAGCTACCGCGTCGCGGTGTCCCGGGCGGCGACGTGGCTGACGAAGGGGCTCTTCCCACGGGCACTGCGCGGGATCAGCGATCCGATGAGCGGGTTCTTCGCGATGCGCCGCTCGGCGGTGGCCGCCGGGGCCCTGCAGCCGCTCGGCTACAAGATCCTGCTGGAGCTGGCGGTGCGCAGCCGTCCGGCCCGGGTGGCGGAGGTGCCCTTCGTCTTCCAGGAGCGCTTCGCGGGCGAGTCGAAGTCGACGGCCCGCGAAGGGATGCGCTTCCTGGCGCACCTGGCGTCGCTGCGTTCGGCGGCCGCGCCGGCGCGGATGATCGGCTTCGGGCTGATCGGGCTGACGGGCTTCGTGCCGAATCTGGCGGCGCTGTGGCTGCTGACGGGCGCGGGGATGCACTACCTTCCGGCCGAGATCGTCGCGAACCAGGCCGGGGTGCTGTGGAACTTCGTCCTCATCGAGGTGCTGCTGTTCCGTGAGCGGCGCCGGCACCGCCACTGGGCGGACCGGGTGGGCCGGTTCGCGCTGCTCGCCAACGCCGATCTGCTGCTGCGCATCCCGCTGATCGCGGTGTTCGTCGCCCAGCTGGGGATGGGGGTGCTGCCCGCCACGGCGCTGGCGCTGGTGACCACCTTCGTCCTGCGGTTCGCGGCGACCGAGGCCCTCGTCTATCTGCCGCGCCGTACGTCCCCGGCCGATGCCTCCCCGGCCGACGCCTCCCCGGCCGAGCCGGGGCGCCACACCAGGAGTTGAGCCGCACAGAAAGGAACCTTTCCATGCGTCCGACCTTCCGGCGGAGGGCGGGGCGGCGTGCCGCACTGCTCGCCGTCGGGGCGATGACCGCCGGTCTGCTGCTCACCGCACCGCAGCAGGCCACGGCCGGTCCGCCCAACCTGCTCTCCAATCCCGGTTTCGAGACCGCCGGCGCCGCCGGCTCCGACATGCCGTCCTGCTGGTCGAAGTCCGGCTGGGGCGACAACGACTTCACCTTCGCGACCGTCGCCGACGCGCACAGCGGCACGAAGGCGATGCGGGTGTCCCTGACCCGCCGGGTGGACGGCGACCGCAAGGCGCTGGTCACCGAGAACACCACGTGCGCCCCGACGGTGACGCCGGGCAGGCAGTACGACCTGTCCGCCTGGTACAAGTCGAACACCCCGGACGTGTCGGTGACGGTGTTCCGCCGTGACACGACGTCCGGCTGGCAGTACTGGACCGATCTGCAGAATCCGCCCGTCAGTGCCGGGTGGGCGCGTACGGAGGTCCGTACACCGGTCGTCCCGCCCAACACCGACAAGATCGCCTGGGGTCTGTCGGTGTACGGGGTGGGCACGCTCACCACGGACGACTACGCGCTGGAGGAGGTGGGCGCAGCCCCTCCGCAGCCGACCTGCTCGGGGACGGCGGAGGAGTGCGCCAAAGGCAGGTGGGAGGTGATCCCGGCCCAGAACCCGGTGCGTTCGATGCACGCCGTGGTGCTGAAGAACGGCAAGGTGCTGCTGATCGCGGGCTCCGGCAACGACATCGCGCAGTTCAACGCGGGCACCTTCACGTCCGCCGTCTACGACCCGGCGAACGGGTCGTTCAGGACGATCCCGACGCCGGTCGACATGTTCTGCGCGGGCCACGTGCAGCTGTCGGACGGCCGGGTGCTGGTGATGAGCGGAAACAAGGGCTACCCGTCGGCCGACGGCTCGATCGGCTACCAGGGGCTGAAGGACTCGTACACCTTCGACCCGGTCACCGAGACGTACACGAGGACGAACGACATGAACGGCGGGCACTGGTACCCGTCCGCGACGATCCTCGGCAACGGTGACGTGATCTCCTTCGGCGGGCTGAAGGAGGACTCCACGGGCAATGTGACCGCGGAGAAGTTCTCGGCGGCGCAGAACAAGTGGCTGCCGATGAACGAGGTCAACCAGACCTGGTCGTACTGGGGGCTGTACCCGTCGATGATCCTCATGCAGGACGGGCGGCTGTTCTACTCGGGCAGCCACACCTTCGGCAACGGCACCCCGGGGACGGGCGCCTCGATCTACGACTACGACGCCAACACCATCACCGACGTGCCGGGGCTGCGCAACAAGGACGAGCGGGACGAGTCGGCGAGCGTGCTGCTGCCCCCGGCCCAGGACCAGCGGGTCCTGACGATCGGCGGCGGCAACAACGAACGCAATCCGGCGGCGAACCGGATCACCGACATCATCGACCTGAAGCAGCCGAGCCCCGCCTACACGGCCGGACCGGACCTGCCGCAGGGCCTGGTCGACACCGGTGCCGGGAAGCGGCCGCAGACGGGCGCCGAGGGCAAGATGTACGTGTCGGCGGTGCTGCTGCCGGACGGCAAGGTGCTGGAGACCGGCGGCGGGCTGCACGACCGGGCCGACCCGGTCTTCGAGGCCTCGTTCTTCGACCCGGCCACCAACAGCTACCAGGCGGGTCTGGCGACCGACCCGATCCCGCGGACCTACCACTCGGCGTCGTTCCTGATGCCCGACGGCCGGGTCATGTCGGTGGGTGACAACCCGGGCAACGGCACCTACAACCACAACGTGTCGATCTACACGCCGCCGTACCTGTTCAAGGGCGCCCGCCCGCAGATCACCTCGGTGATCGACACGCAGTGGGTGTACGGGGACACGCAGCGGATCACCGTGAACCGGCCGATCGCCAAGGCTGAACTGATCCGCCCGGCCGCGGTGACGCACTCCTCGGACCCGAACCAGCGGTTCGTGGACCTGCCGATGACGGTGGACGGCACCACCATCGACCTGAACGTCACGAGCAACCCCAACCTGGCGCCGCCCGGCTGGTACATGCTCTTCGCGGTCGACGCGAACGGCGTCCCGTCGATCGCGACGTGGGTGCACCTGGGCGGAGCGTCCGCGCTCGCGGCCGCCGAGCAGCAGCCGTCCCCGCACGAGCACACGTTCGCGGGCGAGCTGGGGCCGGCCAAGCGGAACCCGGCGAAGCGGGACTCCGTCCCGGTCGCCCCGAGCGTGGCGGGCTGCGACCGGCACTACGGCACGGCCGACGTGTGCGTGCCGACCCGGTTCCCGGCCGAGGTGAAGGCGACGACGAAGGCCCGCTGCGCGTGGCTGGCCTCCCACAAGTACCCGGCACGCCTGAAGGTCAACGGCAGCGATCCGCTGCGGCTCGACCCGGACGGCGACGGATACGCCTGCTGAACGCGTCGGAGGAGTCGGCGCAAGAGGCCCGGCCGCGAGCGTGCGGCGGCCGGGCCCCTTCCCGGGCTCAGTGCTGGTAGGCGGCGAGCGAGATGCCGACGTAGTGGGCGACGAAGGCCGCGAGGGTCAGCGAGTGGAAGACCTCGTGGAAGCCGAAGAAGCGGGGGGAGGGGTTGGGCCGCTTCATGCCGTAGATGACCCCGCCGGCGCTGTAGAGGAGGCCGCCGACGATCACCAGGACCAGGACGGCGATGCCGCCGGTGCGCATGAAGTCGGGCAGGAAGAAGACGGCGGCCCAGCCCATCGCGATGTAGCAGGGGGTGTAGAGCCAGCGCGGGGCGCCGACCCAGAAGACGCGGAAGGCGATGCCGGCGGCGGCCGCGATCCACACCGCCCACAGCAGGGTCCGGCCGGTGGAGGGCGGGAGCAGCAGGACGGTCAGCGGGGTGTAGGTGCCCGCGATGATCAGGAAGATGTTGGCGTGGTCGAGGCGGCGCAGGATGGCTTCGCCGCGCGGACCCCAGGTGCCGCGGTGGTAGACCGCGCTCACGCCGAAGAGCAGGCACGCGGTGAGGATGTAGACGCCGCAGGCGACGCGGGCCCGGGTCGAGTCGGTGAAGGCCATCAGCGCGAGGCCGGCGACGATCACGGCGGGGAACATGCCCAGATGGAGCCAGCCGCGCAGCAGCGGCTTGGCCTCGATGGCGGACTCGACGGCTTCCGCGGCCTCGATGACCGGGGAGGCCTCGGAGGCCGCGGCGGCCTCGGGAGCGGGGACGGCGGCGGCGTCAGAAGTCATGCGCGCCATGCTACCTACGGGTCCGTAGGTTTCCGCTCTTCCTCTTTACGGAAGATTGACGGACGTGGCAATGCTCACGTGAGAGGCCCTCTGGACATATGCGCACATCCACCGGATGATCAGATGAGTGCGGTCGACACCGGATGAGCGGAGCGCGAAGCGTCCGGGTCGCAGCCCCCACGGGGCCTACACCAAACAAACCCCTCAACAAGGAGCAATCGTGGCGCGCGACAACGCGGCTCCCACCAGTTCGACTCTTCCCACCAAGCATGCAGAGCTGATCTCCTGGGTGGACGAGATCGCAGCCCTCACCCAGCCGGACCGCGTCGTGTGGTGCGACGGCTCCGAGGGCGAGTACGAGCGCCTGTGCGAGGAGCTCGTCGCCAAGGGAACGTTCAAGAAGCTCGACGAGACCAAGCGCCCGAACTCCTACTACGCCGCCTCCGACCCCTCCGACGTCGCGCGTGTCGAGGACCGGACCTTCATCTGCTCCGAGAAGGAGGAGGACGCGGGCCCGACCAACCACTGGAAGGCCCCGGCCGAGATGAAGGACATCTTCGCCGGCGAGAAGGGCATCTTCCGCGGCTCCATGAAGGGCCGGACGATGTACGTCGTCCCGTTCTGCATGGGCCCCCTCGGCTCCGAGCTCTCCGCGATCGGCGTCGAGATCACCGACTCCGCCTACGTCGCCGTCGCCATGCGCACCATGACCCGCATGGGCCGGCCCGTCCTCGACGAGCTCGGCACCGACGGGTTCTTCGTCAAGGCCGTCCACACCCTCGGCGCTCCGCTCGCCGAGGGCGAGGCCGACGTGCCGTGGCCCTGCAACACCACCAAGTACATCTCGCACTTCCCCGAGACCCGCGAGATCTGGTCCTACGGATCCGGCTACGGCGGCAACGCCCTCCTCGGCAAGAAGTGCTACGCCCTGCGCATCGCGTCCGTCATGGCCCGCGACGAGGGCTGGCTCGCCGAGCACATGCTCATCCTCAAGCTCACCCCGCCGGCCGGCGAGGGCGAGACGAAGTACGTCGCCGCCGCCTTCCCGTCCGCCTGCGGCAAGACCAACCTCGCCATGCTGGAGCCCACGATCCCCGGCTGGACGGTCGAGACCATCGGCGACGACATCGCCTGGATGCGCTTCGGCGAGGACGGCCGCCTCTACGCGATCAACCCCGAGGCCGGCTTCTTCGGCGTCGCCCCCGGCACCGGCGAGCACACCAACGCCAACGCCATGAAGACCATGTACGCCAACACCGTCTTCACCAACGTCGCGCTCACCGACGACGGCGACGTGTGGTGGGAGGGCATGACCGAAGAGGCGCCCGCCCACCTCATCGACTGGAAGGGCAACGACTGGACCCCGGCCTCGGAGACCCCGGCCGCCCACCCCAACGCCCGCTTCGCCGTCCCGGCCTCCCAGTGCCCGACGATCGCCCCCGAGTGGGAGGACCCCAAGGGCGTCCCGATCTCCGCGATCCTCTTCGGCGGCCGCCGCGCCTCCGCCGTGCCGCTGGTCACCGAGTCCTTCGACTGGAACCACGGCGTCTTCATCGGCTCGAACATCGCCTCCGAGAAGACCGCCGCCGCCGAGGGCAAGGTCGGCGAGCTGCGCCGCGACCCCTTCGCCATGCTGCCGTTCTGCGGCTACAACATGGGCGACTACATGGCCCACTGGATCAAGGTCGGCGCCTCCGCGGACGCCGCCAAGCTCCCGAAGATCTACTACGTGAACTGGTTCCGCAAGAACGACGCGGGCAAGTTCGTGTGGCCCGGCTTCGGCGAGAACAGCCGCGTCCTGAAGTGGATCGTCGGCCGCCTCGACGGCACCGCCGAAGGCGTCGAGACCCCCATCGGCATCCTGCCGACCAAGGACTCCCTCGACCTCGACGGCCTCGACCTCCCGGCCGAGGACCTCGACTTCCTCCTCACCGTCGACAAGGAGGTCTGGCGCGAGGAGGCCGCCCTGGTCCCCGAGCACCTGGGCACCTACGGCGACCACACCCCCAAGGAGCTGTGGGACCAGTACCACGCCCTCGTGGAGCGCCTCGGCTGAGCCGGAACACGCCCTGAACGGGCACGCCCTGAACAAGGGCACGCCCTGAACAAGGGCACGCCCNNGCCTCCACCTCGTGGAGGCCCGCCGTTACGCGGTCAGCCTCCTCGCGCAGCAGCCCCAGCTGCCGCTCCAGATGCCGCTCCGGAGACTCCCCACCCGGCGCCATCCGGCTCCACCAGCGGGTCCGGTTGTACGCGTCCACGCACTCCGGCACGTCCTGCCGCACCGCCCGGGACACTGCGTGCACCGCCTCCGGGTCGGCGGCCAGCACCTCGGCCACCCACCCGGGCTCCAGCAGCGCCCCGTACACCTCCAGCAGCTGGGCGAGCGCCTCCCCGGGCCCCGACGGCAGCTCCACCCCGTCGACGTACCCGCGCAGCCGCCCGAAGTCCTCGCGCAGGACGCCGAGCTCCTCACGCGGATCGAAGGGCGGCGGCGCCGTCCGCTCCGGCGGGGCGATCAGCGCGCCCGCCCCGTACAGCCCGGCCACCACCACCGGCCAGTACGCACCCGCCACCCCGGCCAGGGTGAGGGCCAGGCCGGCCACCCCGCACGCCGAGCCGGCCAGATTCTTCCGCGACTCCAGGTACTTCAGAGCCCCGGTCGCCCTATTGGTAGCCACGGATCTCCTCGAAGGCCTCGGCCAGCGAACCTCCCCCAGCCACCGCCGGGGAACCCCCCGCGCCGGTGGCGTCGAAGAGCCTCCCACCGGTCAGCTCGGTGATGTGGGTCAGCTCCTTGCGGTCCGAGTCGCCGAACAGCACGGCGAAGACCGGCGTCCGCTTCTGCGCCTCGGGCAGCCGCGCGTAGAAGGAGTCGAAGTGCTTCGCCCCGACACCCTCGGTGTTCTCGCCGTCCGTCATCAGCACGATCGAGGTGAAGGCGTCCGTGCCGCCCCTGCCCAACTGCTCGTACGCCGCCTCCAGACTGCCGTAGATCGCCGTACCCCCGTCCGGCTTCAGCGCCTTGACGTCCCGGCGGATCGCATCCAGGGCCGGCCCCGGATTGCCCGGCTCCACCACGTGCGTGTTCACCTCCTTCACCTTCGAACCGAACGGCAGCAGCGTGACCTCCTCGCGGTCCCGGAAACGCCGCCCGGTGCCCGAAGTGCCCGTACCCGTCAGATCGGTGAGCGCCGACCTCAGCCGCCCGATGCGGTCGTCGTCGCCCATCGAACCCGACGTGTCCAGCACGTACACCGTCCGCGAGGGCCGGCGCAGCTCGTTCTCGTAACTGGCCAGCAGCCCGTCGGCGACGACCCGCGAGCCGGGGAACGGCAGCTCGCGCCGCTTCTCCTGGTCCAGCCCGGCCGCCGGCGCCACCCCGGCCGCGACCGGCCGGCGGAAGGTCTGCCCGGTGATCGCCTGCTGCGCCTCGGCGCCGCGCAGCCAGTCGGTCAGCGTCCGCCCCGCGTCGCGGGCCCCGGCCGGGGCCGAGGCCAGCAGCGTCAGCGGGTAGTGGGCCGTGACCACACCGTCGCGCGGCCGGACCACCGTCAGCGGAGCTCCCGCACCCTTCGCGTCACGGTTCATGGACAGCAGCACCGACTCGTAGTTCACGAGCGCGTCCACGTCCCCGCGCTTGCCGTACGCGCTGACGAGCCAGCCCGAGGAGCCCGACGTCAGCTTCTGCCCGGCGAAGAACTCCTTCAGCCGGGGCGTGGCCGCCTTCACGTCCGCGTCGCTCAGCGCCGACTGCGCGCCCGAAAGCCCCGACGCCACCGACACCAGAGCGGAGAAACCGGAGTTGGAGCGCACCGGATCGGTCATCCCGTACGTCAGCTTCCCCGCGGCGACGGCCTCGTGCACCGCCGGCCAGGTCACCTCGCCGGGCTTCCAGCCGAGCCGGGCCAGCGCCTGCGGCTTCACACCGAGGGCGACGGGCGAGGACATCACCGGGGTCTCGCTGGACAGCTTCCCGGCCGCCTCGGGCCGCAGCCTCAGGTAGTCGTTCGAGGAGAGCCAGATCGCGTCGTACCTGCCGTCGGCCTGCCCGGAGGCGACCTGCTCGGCGGCGTCCAGCGTCCCCGACCACGTGAGCTTCACGGTGACCCCGGTCGCCTTCCGGGCCTGCTCCAGCACCGGCTCCATGTCCGCGAGCTCACTGGAGGCCAACACCCGCAAGGTGCCCTCCTTGTAGGCCGTCTCCGCGGGCCCCGAGGACTCCTGTGCGGTGCAGGCCGTCGCCGCCGTGAGCACGGCGACGGCGAGCGCGAGGGCCGTCCGGGCCCGGCGGCGGCCCCTCAGGGCCGGCCCGGCCGCGCTCACAGGGCACCGCCCTCGACCGCACCGGCGGCCCGCGTCCGCGCCAGGTACGCCGACGCGGTCTGCAGCTCACCGGCCAGGGACTCCACCGTCGCCGCCATGTTCTGCGCGGCCTGCACCTTGAAGGTGTCGATCGCGTCGAGCGTCTTGTAGATCTGCGCGAAGGCCGTCCGCAGGGTCTCCGCGCCCACCGCCGGATCCGCGGCGATCCGCTGGATCTCCCCGCTCTGCGTGGCCAGCATGTCCGCGTTGCCCCGGATCAGGTCCTCGGTGGTTCCCTTCAGGGCGTTGACCTGCTCGGTCACCTTCCGCTGGCTGTCCAGCGCCGAGGCCAGCATCACCGCGATGCGCAAGGCCGAGACAGTGGTCGTGGCGGCCCGGTCGACGCCCTTGATCAGTTCGTCGTTGGCGCGCCGGACCACGTCCATCGCCAGATAGCCCTGGGCGCAGACGGCCAGCTGCGTCAGCAGGTCCTGGTGCTTCTGCCGGACGGGGAAGAGCACATCGGCGCGCAGCACGTCGGCGCCTTGCGGATCGGTCTGCTCGGCCTCGGCGACCCGCTGGGAGACGGCGCCGTCCAGGGCCTCGGTGAGGACCGCGTACTCCTGGAGCCTGCCCATCGTCTCCCACAGCCGGGAGCGCTCGGTGTGCAGGGCCGCGTTGTCGCGGCGCAGCTCGTCCTGGCCGCTGCGCAGCGCTGCCACGATCCGGTTCAGGGTCGCCTGCGAGGAGGCGTACTTCGCCACGTGGTCGCGGAAGCGGTTGCCGCCCGGCAGCTTCGCCAGCAGCCTGCGGGCGCCCCTGCCGGGGGTGTCCCGCGGGTCGAGGTCCTCGACCGTGCGCCGCAGCTCGACCAGCGAGCCGGCGACGCGCGCCTGCGCGTCGCCGCCGCCGTCGGAGCCGAGGGAGCGCACGGCCCGCTCCAGCATCCGGTTGGACTGCTGGGCGGCGGTGCGGACGTCGGCCGAGCCGAGTGCGGTGATCTCGCCGATGCGCTGCGCGAACTCGGGGGAGCGGGCGTCGATCCCGGCGAGCGAGCCGACGTACTCCCCGGCCCGGCGGGCCATCTCGTCGCGGACGCCGTCCTGGAGCGGTACGAGGCCGGCGGCCTGCTCCTTGCGGACGGGGGCGACGGGCTCGGGAGCGCTGAGGACCAGCGGGCTGTCCTCGGGAGGTGTCAAAGTCATGGTGTGTCCCCCTAGCCCTTGGCGCGCTGGGCGAGCGCCATGAGGATCTTGACGGTGGGTGTGCCGACCTGGCGGATCCCGGTGAGCCCCGGGTTGAGGTAGTCGGCGTGCGGGGCGGTCGCGGCGGTGAACTCGGCCACGCCGTCCTGCGGGCGGAACCCGCGGAGCACGGCCAGCTCGCGCAGCCTCGGATCGGTGGCCAGGAGCGTGCCCAGCTCCTTCGCGTCCTCGCTGAGCGGCACGAAGGTGTGCGCCGTGTTCACGGTGGTGTCCGGGTAGAGCACCACCATCTCGCCCGGGTTCTGCTTCTGCAGCAGCAGCGAGGCGACCTGCGACTCGTACACCAGGATCAGCGGTTCGCCGCTGCCGCTGATGAAGGCCCGGAAGGGGTCGTCGGTGCTGGTCTCCAGGGCGCCCTGGACGGAGACCAGCTTGCGCATCAGGGGCGCGGTGCGCTCGATCCCGGCGTCGTCGGCGACGACGGTGTTGCCGTTGGCGACGTTGGAGGTGGCGGCGAGGAAGAGCGCGCCGGAGTTGGAGGAGGCGGGGTCGGTGGTCTTGACGAACACCGTGCCGGTCAGCTCGGCGTACGCGGAGGAGCCGGCCAGCTGCTGCCAGGTGCGGTCCTCGGCGGCGGCTTTGAGGAAGGGGCCCATCAGCAGGGTCCCGGTGTTCTTTCCGGTCATGGTGGCGAGGCCGTCGGCGGCCAGCACCTTCGCCGCGCCCGGTCGGGCGATCACGACGAGCGGGGAGTAGAAGGGCCTGGTCTCCTGGGCTCCCTTGAGCCCGGCGGCCGCCGCGACCTCCTTGGCGGGTTCGCTGCTGCCGGGGAAGGCGAAGTCGAATTCCTTCAGGGCGAGTTGGTCCATCGCCCAGGAGCCCGAGGTCTCCGTCTTGACGGTGTAGCCCTTGGCGGCAAGGGCCTTGACGACGTCGGGGTCGCGGAAGAACTCGGACTTCTCCGAACCGATGACGCCACGCACGGTCTTCGTTGCCGTGGATTCTGGGTGATCCTGCCCCTGCAGTGCGACGTAGAGCACGCCGCCGATCAGGAGGAGGCCCAGGAGGATTCCTAGGATGCGTCTCACGGGTGCAGCGTGCTCACGGAAACCCACATTCCGCGCCGTCTTGAGTGAACGTCAGGTGTCCAGGCGGTCCCACTTCGAAATGCTGTGTGAGTTCGCGGGTGCTGGTGGGCGGGGCGGCGGCCCGGGAGGATCGGGGGCATGGGCGTGAGCGCGTTGAAGTGGCAGGGCTGGCTGGTCGGCCTGGTGACGATCGCCGGGCTGCTGGTGTTCGCCCCGCTGGGCCTGTACGTGTGGGCGAGCGGCGGTGACCAGCCGCAGGCGCCGCCGCGGGCGGCGGTGCGGGACGTACGGGTCACCGGCTGCCGTGTCGATCCGGCCAGTCGGCGGGTCGCGGCCGCGGTGGAGGCGACCGGGCGGGCCGAGGGCGTCGGGGCGTACGTCGTGACGGTGGAGTTCCGCGACCGGGCCGAGGCGGATCCCGGGCGGCGGGCCGCCCAGGCACTGGTGAGGATCCCGGGCGTGGCCCCGGGCGCGACCGAGTACGGGGAGGCGGTCGGCCCGGTGTGGCCGGTGGCGACGGTGCCCTGGTGCGGGGTCGCCGGCGCGGAGTTCACGCAGGCCACCCCGACACCGGGGCTTCCGTAGCCGGTGGGCGGGCGCCCGTCAGCCGTTCTTGTTCACCTTGACGACGACGGTGCTGCACACCTTGTCGGCGAACGTCTGCTTCTTCTCGTCCCACAGCGGCCACAGCCAGCCGAGGTAGCAGGAGATGCTGTCCAGGAAGTGCGCCAGCTTGCGGACGAAGGCCATGCCGAAGCCGAGCGTGGCGCCGTCGGCCTCGCGGTGCAGGCTGATGCCGACGACCTTCTTGCCGATCGTCTGGCCGGTGGTGCCTTCCTTGTAGAGCTGGAAGAAGCCCATGCCGATCGCGTACAGGAAGCCGAGGAGGCCGAGGACCGCGCCGACGCCGCTCTCGCCGCCGTCGATGGCGACGCCGATGCCGGTGAGCGCGTACATCGGGCCGACGATGATCAGGGCGTCGAGCAGGTACGCGCCGAACCGCAGCCCCCAGTGGGCCAGCGGCGGCATCCCCCCGGGCATCCCGGGCATTCCGGGCATGCCCGGGGGCGGGTACGCGCCGTAGGCCGGCGGCGGGGTCTGCTGCGGGTAGCCGTACTGGGGGGCAGCGCCCGGGGCCGGCTGCTGCGGGTAGCCGTACTGCGGGGGGACGCCCTGCGGGGCCTGCTGGCCGTAGCCGGGCTGGCCCTGCGGGGGCTGCTGGCCGTACGGGTTGTTCGGATCGCCGAAGCTCATGGGCGCATCTCTCCAGGGTGCTCGATCGGGGACGAAGCGGAGTGGAGGAGATGGTTCCTGTGAGCGGCCTCCCCCGTGCTGCCGCGATGTTTTCAGCCAACATCGTGTTCGGCAGGTCGGGATCTGTCCAATTCATTGGCCGCGCGACGGGCGGCGGGCGCGCGCTGACGGGCCGTCCGCGGGGGCATGGCGCCCGGTCCGGAGCCTCCGCGGCCCCGGACCGGGGCCGTCTAGAGGGCGCCGGCCAGGTCCAGGGACTCCAGGGCGGCGGCGTGCGCGTCCATGCGTTCGGCGGCGAGGATCGCGACGGTGGTGTCGGCGCGGGACGCGGCGACGAGGAGTGCGCGGGCGGCGAGGTCGTGCGCGCGCCGGTGCAGCGCCGCGGCATCCCCCGCGGGGCCCTGGGACGCCCGGGCGGGCTGGGCCCCGCGCAGCCGGGTCACCTGGGCGGCGATCCGGGCGGCGGCCTCGTCGAGCCCGAGCTCGTCGGTGACGGCGAGCAGGGCTGCGAGGTGGCCGGCGAGCTGGATGTCCAGCGCTTCGCCGCGACTGCTGTGGGGGTAGTCGACCGTGGCGCCGCCCATGCGCTGGACGACCGGCTTCGTGCGGATCGGCTCGTACATGAGGAGGCCTCCTGCGTGGTCAGGCGACCATCCTACATTGGATTGGTTCTAAAGTTGAGCTGAATCCTGTTGTTGTCCGAGTATGCTCGCCCGATGGCGGATCAGGCCT
This sequence comes from Streptomyces amritsarensis, assembly GCF_001953875.1. Taxonomy (GTDB): domain Bacteria; phylum Actinomycetota; class Actinomycetes; order Streptomycetales; family Streptomycetaceae; genus Streptomyces; species Streptomyces amritsarensis. The sequence continues at coordinate 51,994 of NZ_MQUR01000032.1, read as the reverse complement.
GGCTGTAGCCGTCCAGGAAGTTCCCGATCCGGGTCACGGCGTCGGCCAGGTCCTTGGCGTTGGGCAGGGTCACGATCCGGAAGTGATCGGGCTCGGGCCAGTTGAAGCCCGTACCGTGCACGACCATGATCTTCTCGGCCCGCAGCAGGTCCAGGACCATCTGCCGATCGTCCTTGATCTTGTAGACGGTCGGGTCGAGCCGCGGGAACAGGTAGAGCGCGCCCTTCGGCTTCACGCAGGTGATGCCCGGGATCTGCGTCAGCAGGTCGTAGGCGGTGTCGCGCTGCTCCAGCAGCCGCCCGCCCGGCAGGACCAGGTCCTGGATCGACTGCCGGCCGCCCAGCGCGGTCGCCACGGCGTGCTGCGAGGGCATGTTCGCGCACAGGCGCATGTTCGCCAGGATGGTCAGGCCCTCGATGTACGAGGCGGCGTGCTGCTTCGGGCCGCACACCGCCATCCAGCCCGCCCGGTAGCCGGCCACCCGGTAGTTCTTGGACAGGCCGTTGAAGGTGAGCGTCAGCAGGTCGGGCGCCACGGCCGCGGTGTTGGTGTGCGTCGCACCGTCGTAGAGGATCCGGTCGTAGATCTCGTCCGAGCACACGATGAGGTTGTGGCGGCGCGCGATGTCGGTGAGGCCGCGCAGCATCTCGTCGTCGTAGACGGCGCCGGTCGGGTTGTTCGGGTTGATGATCACGATCGCGCGGGTGCGGTCGGTGACCTTGCGCTCGATGTCGGCCAGGTCCGGCATCCAGTCGGACTGCTCGTCGCAGCGGTAGTGCACGGCCGTGCCGCCGGCCAGCGAGACGGACGCCGTCCACAGCGGGTAGTCCGGCGCCGGGACGAGGACCTCGTCGCCGTCGTCGAGCAGCGCCTGCATCGCCATCTGGATCAGCTCGGAGACGCCGTTGCCGAGGTAGATGTCCTCGACGTCCAGATCGATGCCCTTGGTCTGGTAGTGCTGCATGACCGCGCGGCGCGCGGACAGCAGGCCCTTCGCGTCACCGTAGCCGTGGGCGGTGCCCAGGTTGCGGAGCATGTCCTCGAGGATCTCCGGCGGGCACTCGAAGCCGAAGGCCGCGGGGTTGCCGGTGTTCAGCTTGAGGATGCGATGACCTGCCGCTTCGAGCCGCATGGCCTCTTCGAGCACGGGGCCGCGGATCTCGTAGCAGACATTGGCGAGTTTGGTTGACTGGATCACCTGCATGACGGGAGCTTACGGGCCCGGGTGCGGGCTCGACCCGCCTTTTCACCCGGAGACCCGAAGGTCGTTTTATCCCGATTGGCGTGATGGCCGGGTGGGGCTGCGCTCTTCCCTTGGAATCCGCGGCCGCGGCCGCGCTCCCACCTGCGGAATGGGTGGGCCGAACTGTGGGCGGGCGATGCGTGTTGCCCTCGTCACCTTGGGGGGAGCGGGAGGGGACTGCGGGTGACTGAGTAGCCGGGTTGAGTACCCGGGCTGAGTACGTGCGCTCATGCGGCCGCCCGGCCCGCGGCGGAGGCTGGAGTCCTGAGCCGGGGCGAGCGATGCCTGGACGGCGGGCGAGTGAGGGGCGCGGAGCAGTGGAGTTCCTAGTCGGTGACATGGCGATCACGACGGTCGGCACGGATGGCGACGACCGGGCGATCGAGTTCCTGGTCAGGCCCGAGGGCACCCCGGAGGAGGGGCACTTCACGATCTTCCGCGAGCACGGCCGGGGCTGGGAGGACGCCCGCCTGGCCGTCGACCCCGCGGCGGGCAGCGTCCCGGTGGCCGCGGTCGAGTGGGCGGTGGAGTTCGCGCGGGAGTACCTCTGAGGGGGCCCGCGCACGGGCCCCGCGACCGGGACCTTTATCCCGGAACCTTCCCCCCGGGGCCCCGGGGGTCCCGGGGGGCCTGGCCCCGGCGCCCGGCCTCGGGGCGCGGGCTGCCCAGCCGGCCCCGGGGGGCGGGGGTACGCCGGTGCGGGGCCGGCGGGGCGGGGGTGTGGCAGCGCGGCGGGAGTGGGGGAACGGGGTCCCGGCGGGGCGGGAGTGAGAGCACCGGGGTGGCTTCGAGGGCGGGGTCTCGGCGGGGCGGGAGTGAGGGTGTCGGGGTGGCTTCGAGGGGGCGGTGTTTGGCTGGGGCGGCATCAGAGTTGTGCTGGGGGTTTCCCGTCAGTCCCATCGTCTCTCNNAGCCCCCAAAGGAACGGGCCGGGGGATCAAGACACCATCGGGGAGATCAGGGATGCGCGGGCGGATCCCGGTGCGCCCCAGATCGCTACGCGCTCCCGTCGGAAGGCGTCTGCGAGCCTCTGAGTCTGGGCATAGGCCGCCATCGATCGCTACGCGCTTCTCGATCACGCGTCCAGACCGTCCGGGGCCGTCATAGGCCGCAGGCGCCCGATTCGCTCTTCATGGGCGGTGCCTGGGGGCTCTCTGGGGGGAACTGGGGTCGGCAAAGCGTCAGATGACGGCTGGTGCGAAGCCGATCCAGGTGTGGGCGTGCGCGCCTTAAAGAGCCTTCAATCGCGGCCCCTGCACGGTCGCGGGGCACGAGCGTCCGGGGTAGGTGGGCCGTCTCCGCTCGAACTTCTCGAGCACGGCGCCGACATGGCTCCGCTTGGGTGCGGAGATCGTAGGCCAGTTGCTGCTGATGGCCGCAGAGGATCGGTCACAGCGTCGAGGTGCGGTTCTTGCGTACGGCGGTCTGCCGAGTCTCAGCTTTCGGTGATGAGTTCGCCGTCGTTGTCGCCGCCTTCGCACGTCCACTGGCCGGTGTCGGAGTCGTACTCCACCGCCCCGCCGGCGGCTGTGCACGTCGGCCCGGGAACGGCTGGTACGGCGGCCTGTGCGACGGGGGTCGCAGCGCCGAGAGCAGCCAGTATGAAGGCGGCGGCGAACGCAAGGAATCGGGTACGCATGAGAGCTCCTCAGGGATTGAGTGACACCGATACGTCACCACCACCCTCCCTCCGTGGCGTGGCGCTTGCACGCTGACGGGAGCGCACGAAGGGGGCGCATTGGGGGGCGCACGAGAAGCGCCCGCTGCGGTCACGGCGCAGGCTGGTGTTATGGCGAACACACGTGAGGTGACCGTGGGAGCGCCGGACGATCTCGGCTTGCGTGAAGTTCTGATCGATGACAGGCCAGTGGGCGGGGTCTGGTCCGAAAAGGAACTTTGGCGACTCCTGCGACGTGAAGGCGTGGCGGACGGAGACTCCGTCCAATGGCAATGGCTCGGCGGTGACGCCACCGTCTGGCCGGACAAGGCGTGGATGCGACGAACCACCGGCTTCTTCGTGGTCGTAGGCCTCCTCGCGACCTCATGTCCGCTCTTCCGTATCGGAATCGCGGACAGTGGTAGCGCCCTGACCTACGGCGGTCGCATTGCCGGATTCACCATTGTTTTCGTGGCCGTGGTGGTGTTGATCGCCGCCGCGGCTGCGGTCGACTTCTGGGAAACGCGACGATGGCGTTACTCGGGGGTGGTCGTTCTGCTGGGAGTGGTGATCGCGCTCCTCTGTGGCATCTCCCTGCTGCTGCTGCAGATCGGCGAGAATTTCACCCTATACACCGTCATCGGGATCGCCCTCGTCGTCTGGGCCTCGATCGCACTGTTCGAACTGATCAAATCTCGGGCGGGTAAGGGACTCAGCATTCCCAAGAACATTGCGATCGGGGTGATCATTTCCACCGTCCTGGCTGCCGCCAATCTGGCGTACTCGCAGATCTATGTTCCCTATGTGACCACGCCGTTGATCCAGACCGGGGCCGCGTTCAAGGAGTCGAACATCGACAAGAGGACGGGGAAGCTGTACATGACGGTCCATATGTACGTGAGGAACGCCGGCCAGGTGCCCGTCTATGTCCTGGGCAGCACCTACTGGATCCGTGGCGAGCCCGCGAAGAGCAAGCCCGTCGACAAGGAGTCCAGATCGGAATTGATCTACGACGGGGAGTTTGTCAGGCCGGACGGGCACGTGCTGAATCCAGGAGAAGAGGTCGCCCAGGACGCGGTCATCGAGGTGAAGGATCCCGCTCCTGGCAAGTTCGAGGCGATCACCGCTCAGAGCGAGGTGTATGTGATCAGGAAAGACAGAATGAGAATGACCGGGAACTACGAGAGAGCCAGGGTTGTTGGTAAATCCCTCAAGGAGTCCTTGGAGGAGGGGGATCCACCTAATCCGCAGTACAGGTTCCGGACCGGGATCTCGAACAGCAGTGAAATCCTGAACGCGACCCGCGGTCCGCAGTGCGTAACGGTGTGGAGGCTGGGCGGTAAAAAGCCTCTCGTCCTTGTGGACGTGTCCCCACCGGACAAGCGGATACGGTTCGATCTCGAAAGGCCGCCGCTGGATCAGAGGGCCACCGAACGCTACGGTCTCACGCAGGTGCGTGGTGCCATGGCGCAGACGCCCTACCCGGGGCTTCTGGAGAAGGCCGCCGCCGACAAGGGCGCGGCCCCGACTCCGACTCCGACCCCCACTCCGCCTCCGCGACCTCAGCTCCCGGCTCTGTGACCTCCTCTCAAAGAGCGTTTTGTCCCGGCAGGGTTGTTTGGTAACTCGGGCGTGACGTTGGATCGGGTGATCACCCGTGTGAGGATCGTGTTGTGTGCGCCTGCATCTTGCGCAGTGGCGCGCGCGTGACGGCGCAAGGTCGAGTGGGGGTCCTGGAGTGTTCGCGGGGAAAACGGCGCGGCTGGTGATCAGCAACGATGGCGAGGAGCTGCTGGAGCTGACCGTGGAGCCCTGGGCGGACATTCACCGGATCCTGCCGAAGGGAACCTGCATCGTTGTCACCCACTCGCCTGCGGGAGACGGCACTTGGGGTGGGACGTCGTATGGTGACGAGCCGTTCGAGGTCGAGCATCGGCCTGATTCGGTCACGGTGTGGGCTAACGGCCACTGCTTCCACCTGAGCGACAGGGAGGGCAATCCGATCGAAGAGAGCGCCTACGGAGGCGGGTGTCCTGCCCAGAACCCGGCCACCTGAAGGAGTTTTTAACCTGGTGGATTTGCGGTTCCCGGTGCTGTGCGAGTCGTCGGCGAGCTTTGGGTGCTGCGCCTCAGGCTTCGCGCCAGTTCGGAGTCGACTCTCGTGTGAGCCTGCGGCTCATCAGGTCGATCATCGCGAGGCGGATCATCGCTTCGGAGCGGTGTGGGTGGGTTTCGTAGTCGCGGGCGAGGCGGCGGTGGTTCATGAGCCAGCCGAAGGTCCGCTCGACGACCCAGCGCCGCGGGATGACCTTGAAGCCCTTCTGGCCCGGGTCGCGGCGAGTGACCTCGACGTCGATGCCGAGGAGGGCATGAGAACAGGTCCCGGCAGCCGGACAGAGCAACGCGAAGACAGCCCAGCAGGGCGTCAGTCAGTGGGTGGGCCACGACCACCGGAACCTGAGTATCAGCATCAATGTCGGTGGGGTGGCGTAGCGTCGGGGCATGAAGCCGCTGAGGATCATCGCCGGGGACGCGACGAGTCCCCAGGCCAAGGGACCCAAGATCATCGCGCACGTCTGCAACGACCTCGGCGGGTGGGGCAAGGGGTTCGTGCTGGCCGTCTCCAAGCGGTGGCCCGAGCCGGAGGCCGCGTACCGGGCCTGGCACCGGGGGCGCAGTGGCAACGACTTCGGGCTGGGCGCCGTGCAGGTGGTACGGGTGAAGCCCGACGTATGGGTGGCCAACATGGTAGGCCAGCGCGGGATTCGCACCGGGAGCGGGGGGCCGCCGATCCGCTATGACGCGCTGGAGCGCTGCCTGGCCGCACTGGCCGGGCATGCCGTGGAGTTGGGCGCGGGCGTGCACATGCCGAGGATCGGCTGCGGGCTCGCGGGCGGCAGCTGGTCGCGTGTCGAGCCGCTGATCACCCAGGAGCTGTGCGAGAGGGACGTGGCGGTGACCGTCTACGACCGCGGGTGATCCGCAGCCATGCCTGGGGCCGTGCCCGCGGAGCTTTGCGCTCCCCTGCGGAGGGTTTCCCCGACGAAGCTCCGCGACGCCGCGGCCGCCGAAGGCCGGTTCCCCTACGCGGACGCGGACGCGGACCCTTCGGCCAGGAGCAGTGTGTGATCCCGGACGACCCGGATCTATCCCCTAACGGCCGGGGAGGCGTTCCAGGATCACCAGGGGGATCTCGCGGGGCAGGGCGGCCGCCTGGTCGTCCTCGAACGGGGGCCAGAGGGCGGTCATCATCTCCCAGTACACCTCCCGTTCCGTCGCGGTGGCCGTGTGCGCCGTCGCCTCGAAGGCGGCGGCGCCGACCTGGAGGCGGACCTCCGGGTGGGCGGTGAGGTTGCGGTACCAGCGGGGGTGGGCCGGGGCGCCGTCGGCGGAGGCCACGACGAGGAAGCGGCCCGCGTCCTCGCCGTAGATCAGCGGGATGCGTACCGTGGTGTCCGTGGTGCGGTCGAGCGTGGTCAGCAGCAGGGTGGGGACTCCGTGCCAGAGGTGCCCGTCGGCGCCGGCGGTGCTGACGTAGGCGCGGACGTGGTCGAGCTGCGGACCGGGTCGCGGGTCCGTGGGGTGGTCCCAGTCGACTTCGAGTGTGTGCATTTACCTGTCCTTAGGGTTGCGGCCCCCTGGCGGCTAACGAGCATTAACGATTCTGGATGCGTACGACCCATGGCGCACGTCTATAGGTCTGAACCAAGCTCTTCGTATGGATCTGGAGCTGAGGCATCTCAAGATCGTCAGGGCGGTCGCCGACGCCGGGAGCCTGACCCGGGCCGCCACCGCGCTCGGCCTGGCGCAGCCCGCGCTCAGTACGCAGCTGAAGCGGATCGAGCGGGCACTGGGCGGCACGCTGTTCGTGCGTGGACGGGAGGGCGTACGGCCCACCGCGCTCGGGCAGCTGGTGCTGGAGCGGGCGAGAGTGCTGCTGCCCGCGGTGTGCGAGCTCCAGGAGGAGGCCCAGCGGTTCGCCCGGCAGGGCGGCGCGCGGGGCTACCGCCTGGGCGGGACGCACGGACCGCTGCTCGGCGGGCTCGTGGACCGGCTCGCGCACGGGGAGCCGGGGGTGCCGGTGACCACGTACACCTCCTGGTCGGAGAAGGAGGTCGCCGGGAGCGTCGCCGACGGGCGGCTGGACTTCGCGCTGGTCGGCGTCTGCGGGGAGAGCGCGCCGCCCGAGCCCGGGCGGCTGGCGTGGATGGAGGTCGCACGGGATCCGGTGCACGTGATGCTGGCGGAGGACCACCCGCTGGCGCTGGCCCGGGCCCCGCGTGACGAGGTCGAGCTGGCCGAGCTGGCCGCCGAGGCGTGGACGGACGTCCCCGGCGACGGGTGCTTCGGCGACTGCTTCGCCGCGGCCTGTGTGCGGGCGGGATTCACGCCCGCCTGCGTCTACGAGACCGACACCGCCTCCTGTGTGCACCTGGTGCAGGTGGGGCGGGCCGTCGGTCTGTGCCGGGCCACCTTCCCGGTGACCCCGGGGGTGGTCACGCGGCCGCTCGCCGGGACCCCTCTGGTGTGGCGGCACGTGCTCGGGTGGCATCCCGCCGCGCGGGTCGCTGCGCGGGCGGCCGATGTGCTGGGGCATGCGAGGGCTGCGCATGCGGAGGCTCTGGCGAGGTCGGCCGGGGCGTCGGGGCTGCGGGCGGCGGCGCCGGCGTCTGCGGCGGCGTCTGCGTCTGCCGCGTAGCCGGGGCGGCGGTGGGCGGGTGCGGCGCCGTTGCGTGGGCGCTGCGCCCCGGCCCCCGCGCCTCAAGCGCCCGGCGGGGCTGAATGAAGCGGGGCTGCGCCCCGGCCCCCGCGCCTCAAGCGCCCGGCGGGGCTGGAAGAGTGGGCTGCGCCCCGGGGTGGCTGCATCGGGCGGCGTGGGTGGGTGGGAGGGGGCTCCCGGCGTCGGGGCGGTGAGGCGGGGACGCCCCCGGGCGGGCCGGGGGCGTGGGGCAGCCTTCGGGCGGCTACGGGAGGTAGCGCTCGATGACCTGCGGGCCCTCCTTCTCGATCAACTTGCGGGCCTTCTCGACCCGCTCCGGAGTCGGGTCGTGGCCTGTCGCCATCACGAGGTCCTCAGGGTCGTACGGTCGTTCCCCGCCTGTGAAGAGCCGGTCCGACCGCGTGGGCTGCTCGTCGGGTTCACTGACCATCGCGTACCTCCTACGTTTTTCCCCTGGCCCCATACTCCGGCCGCCGCCCCATGAACGCACCTCGGCCGCCGCGAGGCCGCGGGCATAACACCGGGGGAGGGGCCAACCGGCAGCTCCCGCACGCGGGTTGGGATTTCTACGGTTTCCGCAGTCCCCCACCGGAAACCGAGGAGATCCCCCATGCTCAAGCGACACGCCCGCGCGGCGTGTACCGCCCTGGCCGCCGCCGGGCTGCTGCTGGCCGGGACGGGCGGCGCCACCGCCGACCCGGCCCCCGCCCCCGCAGTGCCCTCCGCGGCCGCGACCCTGCGCACCGCCGACGCCGCCCCCGAGCTGCTCGCCGCCATGCAGCGCGACCTCGGCCTGACCCCCACGCAGGCCAAGGCCCGTCTCGTCCACGAAGCCGAGGCCGGGGCCACCGCCGCCCGCCTCCGCGACCGGCTCGGCGCCGCCTTCGCCGGGGCCTGGGTGGACGGGGCCGACTCCGCCGTGCTCACCGTGGCGACCACGCGGGCCGCCGACACCGCCGCGATACGGGCCGCCGGCGCCCGGGCGGAGCTCGTCCCCCGCGCCCTGGCCGACCTCGACGGCGCCAAGGCCGCCCTGGACCGGGCCGCGGGCCCCGCGACCCCCGTCCGCTACGTCGACCCGCGCTCCAACACGCTCGTCGTCGAGGAGACCGAGGCGGGGGCCGCGGCCCGGCTGCTCGCCGCCACCGGCACCGACGCGGCCCTGGTCACGGTCGTCCGTACGGCCGAGGGCCCGCGTCCGCTCTACGACCTGCGCGGTGGGGACGCCTACTACATGAACGGCAGCGGCCGCTGCTCCGTCGGCTTCCCCGTGACCAGGGGCACCGTGCACGGATTCGCCACCGCCGGGCACTGCGGGCGCGCCGGGACCACCACCACCGGGTTCAACCGGGTCGCCCAGGGCTCCTTCCAGGCCTCGGTCTTCCCGGGCAGCGACATGGCCTGGGTCGCGGCGAACGCCAACTGGTCCTCGACCCCGTTCGTGAAGGGCAGCGGCGGCGCGAATGTGCAGGTCGCCGGCTCGGTGCTGCAGCCGGTCGGGGCGTCGGTGTGCCGGTCCGGCTCGACCACCGGATGGCACTGCGGCACGATCCAGCAGCACAACACCAGCGTCACCTACCCCGAGGGCACCATCTCCGGCGTGACCCGTACGACGGTCTGCGCCGAGCCCGGCGACTCCGGCGGCTCCTACATCTCCGGGAGCCAGGCCCAGGGCGTGACCTCGGGCGGCTCCGGGAACTGCTCCAGCGGCGGGACCACCTTCTTCCAGCCGCTGAACCCGATCCTGTCGGCGTACGGGCTGACCCTCAAGGTCGGCGGAAGCGACCCGGGCCCCGGGCCCGGCCCCGAGCCGGAGCCGGGCGGCACCTGGAAGGCCGGCACCGTCTACGCGGCCGGTGCCACCGTCACCCACGGCGGCTCGACCTACCGCTGCATCCAGGGGCACCAGGCCCAGACCGGATGGGAGCCGCCGAACGTCCCGGCGCTCTGGCAGCGCGTCTGATCCTCGGCGCGACCGGTGCCGTGACTGCCAAGGGGGGAGTCACGGCACCTTCCCCGTCCGCGGGGGGCGGCCGCCGGTCAGACGAGGACCGCGGCCAGCGTGCCCAGCGCGCCGAAGACGGCCAGCAGGCCGCAGATCGACAGGTTGACCGCCCGGTGCTCCCAGAAGACGGCGACGAACTCGCGGATGGTGGCGCTGGGCCAGTAGTACTTCGCGGTGGGGGAGCCCAGGACCTGCCCGTTCACGCCGGTCTTGCGCGCCAGCATCGCAGCCCGGAAGGCGTGGAAGTTGTTGGTGACCACCACGCACCGGTAGCCGGGATCGTGGGCCTCCATGATCCGCCGGCTGAACAGCATGTTCTCCTCGGTCGTGGTGGACCGGTCCTCCAGCACGATGTGCTCCGCCGGCACGCCCTCCGCGATCAGCCAGTCCGCCATCGCCCGGGCCTCCGCGACCTTCTCGTCCGAGCCCTTGCCGCCGGAGACGAGCAGCACCGGCGGCCGGCCGCTCCGGGCCAGCTGGCCCTCGTAGATCTGCTGCCCCTTGCGCAGGCGCGAGGCCAGCAGCGGCGGGACGCGGTCCCCGCCGATCAGGCCCGAGCCCAGCATGACCACGTGGTCGACGTCGCCGCGCACCTTGATCCGGCCGTAGAGGAAGGCGTAGCCGAGGAAGCAGAAGAAGACGAAGGATATGTAGCCGGCGACGACGGTGAGGGTCCCGGCGATGCCGCCCAGTACGGGGGAGCCGACCACGCCGACGAGGACCAGCAGCGCGATCAGCGCGAAGATCGCGAGGCCGGCCAGCAGCGACAGCAGGTTGGCCGGGCGGAAACCCTCCTTGCGCACCATCGTCATGCCGTTGCGGACGAGGAGGACGCCCAGGGCCAGGACGCCGAACGCCGGTGCGGCGAAGGTGAGCACGACGACCGTGACGGCCGCCCAGAACGGCAGTTTCGCCACCTGGAGGAAGAGGGCGGAGAAGGCGGTCAGGAAGGTCAGCCCCAGGAGCACGGCGTTGCTGAAGCGCCGCCGGTCCTGTCTGACGCTGGTGCAGAACGCGAGGAAGAGCAGGGCGGCGAGGGCGAAGGCGACCATGGCGCCCATCGTAGGCGGGGGACCTACCGGGAGACGTGGCCGGTCGCGCGCACCGACCGGCCGGCCAGGACCTGGGTCCTGCGCCCGTCGCGGATGGTGAACCGTCCGCCGATCAGGACGTGCGGGATGCCCGTGGGCAGGGTGCGGGGCCGCGCGTACGTGGAGCCGGCCGCGACCGTGTCCGGGTCGAAGAGGACGAGGTCGGCGCGGTGTCCCACCCGGACCAGGCCCCGGTCGGGCAGCCGCAGCCGTGCCGCGGGCCGCCCGGACAGGTGCGCGACGCACTCCTCCAGGGAGAGCAGGCCGAGTTCGCGGACGTAGTGGCCGAGGTAGTGCGGGAAGGTGCCGTAGGCCCGCGGGTGCGGCTTCGCGCCCTGGAGGATGCCGTCGGAGCCGCCGGTGTGGGCGCGGTGACGCATGATCGCCCGGACGTTCTCCTCGTGGCCGACGTGCTGGAGGATCGTCGGTGCGAGCCGGTCGCCGATCAGGAGCCGACGGGCGGTGTCCCAGCCGTCGACGCGGGTGCCGACGTGGGCGGCGTACGCGGGATCGGCGACGCCCGAGATCTCGATCGTCGACCAGTCGACGGGGACGCCGTGGCAGCCGTCGGCGCCCTCCTGCTCCAGGGCGCGGCGGATCCGCTCCGCCCCGCCGTCGTCGCGCAGCCGGGCGAGGACCGCCTCCGGGCCGCCCGCGTTCGCCCAACTGGGCAGCAGTGCCACGAGGGTGGTGCAGCCGGGGGTGTAGGGGTAGCTGTCCAGGGTGATGTCGGCGCCGGCGTCGAGGGCGGCGTCGAGGAGCGCGAGCAGTTCGCCGGCCCGGCCCTCGTTCTCGCCGAAGTTCATGGTGGCGTGCGCGAGGTGCAGGGCGCAGCCGGCCTCCCGGGCCAGGTCGACCATCTCGGCGTAGGCGGCGAGGGCCGCGCGGCCGTAGCTGCGGTGGTGGGGGCAGTAGTAGCCGCCGTACCGGGCCACCACCCGGCACAGTGCGCCCAGTTCGGCACCGGAGGCGTACATGCCGGGGGTGTAGGTGAGCCCGGAGGACATGCCGACGGCGCCCTGGGCGAGGCCGTCGGCGACCAGGGTGTGCATCCGGTCCAGCTCGGCCGCGGTCGCCGGGCGGTCGTCCCAGCCGACGACGTGGGCGCGGACGGTGCCCTGGGGGACGAGGTAGGCGGCGTTGACGGCGACGCCCTCGCCGCCGAAGCCGCGGTCCAGCCGGTCGAGGTACTCGCCGACCGTGCGCCAGTCGAAGTCGACGTCGTCACCGGGGCCGTTCCAGCCGGCGATCGCGGTCCGCACCCCGGCGAGGGTGCGGTCGTCGACGGGCGCGTACGACAGGCCGTCCTGGCCGAGGACTTCGAGGGTCACGCCCTGGGCTGCCTTCGCGCTGTGGTCCGGGTCGCGCAGCAGGGCGAGGTCGCTGTGGGCGTGCATGTCCACGAAGCCGGGGGCCAGGGCGAGACCGTGCGCGTCGATGTTCTCGCGGCCCCCGGACAGCCTGCCGATCGCGGCGATCCGGCCCTCGTGGACGCCGACGTCGGCGGTGTAGGAGGGGCCGCCCGTGCCGTCGACGACGCGGGCCCCGCGGATGACCAGGTCCACCGGCCGGGGCCTAGAAGAAGGTGCGGACGTAGTCGGTGACGGTGCCGTCGGCTTCCACGACCGGGATCAGCGGCCACTTCTCGAAGATGGTGCAGGGGTGGGCCATGCCGAGGCAGACCCAGTCGCCGACCTCCAGCGCGGTGGCGTCGGGGTCGGTCTCGATCCAGGCGTGCTGGTCGGACAGCTTGGTCACCCGGATTCCGGCCGCGGCGCGCTCGATGCCGTCGCGTGCGCCGCGTACGGCGAGCACGGCGGGCAGGCCGAGGTCGTAGGCGATGTCCCGCTTGCCGGCGTTGACGAAGGCCTGCCCGGGCGTGGGGCGGGAGACCACCTGCGTCCACAGCCGGAAGGCGGGGAGCAGGCCTCCCTCGTCGGGGACGCGGTTGAAGGGGGTCAGGCCCGAGTACCAGCCGTGGTCGTGGGAGACGTACGCGCCGGAGCGCAGCAGCGGCAGGACGGGCAGCGACAGCTGCGGGATCTCGGCGAAGACCTCGGCGACGGCGTCGAACCATTCGCTGCCGCCGGCGCTGACGATGACCTCGTCCAGGCCGGTGCCGGTGAACAGGCCCTGCTTGTCGAGGTCGGCGGCGAGCGCGGTGAGGCGGCGCAGCCAGGCGCGGACGGTGTCGGCGTCGGCGCCGGGCATGGTGGCCTCGTAGCCGGCCACGCCCGCCAGCCGCAGGGCGGGGGACGCGGCGACGGCCTCGGCGACGGCCTGGCATTCGGCGTCGGTACGCAGCCCCGTGCGGCCCTCGGCGCCCGCGCCGAGTTCGAGGACGACGTCGAGGACGGCGTCGTGGCCGTGCAGGGCGGCGTCCATCAGCTCGACCCCGCGGACGGAGTCGACGTAGCAGACGAACCGGAAGCCGGGGTCGGCGGCGAGCTCGTCGGCGACCCAGCGCAGGGCGGGAGCGTCGACCAGCTCGTTGGCCAGGAAGATCGTCCGGATGCCGAAGGCGCGGCAGACGCGGGCCTGGTGGGGCATGGCGACGGTGATGCCCCACGCGCCGTGGTCCAGCTGGCGGCGGAAGAGCTGCGGGGCCATGCAGGTCTTGCCGTGCGGCGCGAAGGCCAGGCCGTGGCGGGCGGAGTAGGTGCCGAGGGCGGTGAGGTTGTGCTCCAGCGCGTCCGCGTCGAGGGTCAGGACGGGGGTGGTGAAGCCGCCGGTGTGCAGGTCCCGGCGCTGGGCCGCGAGCTGCCCGACCGTCAGGCCGTCCGTCTGGGCGTCCGGGGGGAGTCCCTTGAACCGGTGGTCCACCGGCTCGTCGGCGAGGTCCTTGACGGGGTCGCTGGCGCTGGCCATGCGGATGCCTCCGGGTGTGTTGCGTTGGCTGCAACGGTCGTTGCGTGTACCACTGCGTGCTGTCTAACATCCCGGGTGACGGCGGGTCAACGCTGCCCGGCGCGCCGCCGGATCCGGTGGCGCAGTGAGCGTGGGGAAGGGCGAGCGATGAGCCAGTCGGTCGAGAGGGCGCTCGGCATCCTGCCGCTGCTCGCGAAGGGGCCCGCCGGCCTCGGGGCGGTCGCCGACGAGCTCGGCGTGCACAAGAGCACCGCGCTGCGCCTCCTGCGCACCCTGGGCGAGCGCGGCTTCGTCTACCGCTGCCCCGACGGCCGCTACCGCCTGGGCGCGCGCCTCTTCGCGCTCGCCGCCGAGGCCATCGAGAACCTCGACGTCCGCGACGTCGCCCGCCCCCACCTGGCCGAGCTGAACCAGGCCACCGGGCACACCGTGCACCTCGCCCTGCACCAGGACGACGAGGTCGTGTACGTCGACAAGGTCGACAGCCGCTACCCGGTGCGCATGTACTCCCGCATCGGCCGGCCCGTGCCCCTCACCGTCGCCGCCGTCGCCAAGCTGCTCCTCGCCGACCTCCCCGAGGCCGAACGCCGGGCCCTCGCCCACCGCATCGAGTACCCCCGCTACACCGCCCGCTCCACCCCGGACGCGGAGGCCTTCCTGCGCGAACTGGACCTCGTACGGGAACAGGGCTGGGCCACCGACCTCGGCGGCCACGAGGAGTCGATCAACTGCCTGGGCGCGCCCGTGCGCGGTCCCGACGGGCGGGTCGTCGCCGCGCTGTCGGTCTCCGCGCCCGGTGTGGTCGTCCCGGCGGAGGGACTGCTCGCACTGCTGCCGCAGGTGCTGCGCACCGCCGGTGCCATCAGCCGGGACTATTCAGGAGTACAGGAGACAGCGTGACCGAGAAGAGCGCCATCATCCCCGCCACCCACACCGTCCCGCCCGCGCGGTTCTCGCACGGCGTGCGCAAGGGGAACATCCTCCAGGTCGCCGGCCAGGTCGGCTTCCTCCCGCACGTCGACGGCCGGCCGCCGACCCCCGCGGGGCCGACGCTGCGCGAGCAGACCCTCCAGACGCTGGAGAACGTCCGCTCCGTCCTGGAGGCCGGCGGCGCGGGCTGGGACGACGTGATGATGATCCGCGTCTACCTCACGGACACGGCGCACTTCGCGGAGATGAACGCCATCTACGACGCCTACTTCGAGGAGCAGGGCCTGAGGGAGGCCCCGGCCGCCCGCACCACCGTCTACGTGGGCCTGCCGGACGGGCTGCTCGTCGAGATCGACGCCCTCGCCGTCCTGGGCTGACGCCCGCCGCGGGCCGGGGGACGCCCCGCCCACCAGGAGGGGGACGCCCCGCGCACCAGGAGGGCGCCCCGCGCACCAGGAGGGGGACGCCCCCCTGGCGGCGGGGCGTCCCCCGGTTCAGGTGACGGCTACGAGCAGTACTGGGCTTCCTTGCCGATCGAGCGGTACATGCAGTCCGCGTTCTCCAGCAGCTGGAGCACCGCGTCCTTGTTGCGGGCGGTCTCGCGGTCGATCACCTCGTCCGGCGGGTAGAAGCCGCCGCCGCCGCTCTCCGGGTACATCTCGAAGGTGTAGGAGAAGATCTTCTGGTTGCCCCACAGCCAGTCATCGATCGTGCCGTCGGTGATGTACAGGTCGCTGGCCTGCTCCGGCGTGTAGCCGTTGCTGGCCGCCATGCTCGTGCCGATCTTCTTGTAGACGGCGAGGTCGTCGGCGGTCAGGCCCGGGGCGGTGTCGTTGTAGGTGTAGCCGAAGGGCCACAGCACGAGCTCGCTGTAGGTGTGGAAGTCGATCGCGGCCTTGATCTGCTGCTTGCCGCCGACCACCCGGCTGCGCACGAAGTCCGAGACGGCCTTCACCTCGGGCGCCGACTCGGCGGCCGGGCCCCGGTAGGTCTCGGAGCTCCGGCTGCCGCTGGAGCCGCCGCAGCAGCCCCACTTGTAGTTCCAGTTCCGGTTCTCGTCGGTGCCGACGTAGGAGGAGCCGGAGTTCGGCTGCCTGTTCTTGCGCCAGGAGCGGTAGGAGCCGGTGGCGATGTCGTACTCGCCGCCGTCCGGGTTGAGGTCCGGGACGATCCAGATCTCGCGGCCGTTGACGGCGTTCGTGACCCGGGAGTCGGTGCCGTACTTGGAGGTGAACTCCTTGAGCAGGTAGAGCGCCATCTCGACGGTCAGGTGCTCGCGGGCGTGCTGGTGCGCGGTGAAGAGCACCTCGGGCTCGGACTCGTCCGTGGCGACGTTGTCGCTGATCTTGATGGCGAGGAGGTCGCGGCCCTGGTAGGACTTCCCGATCACCCGCTTGGAGGCGATCGCCGGGTACTGCCCGACGAGCGTGTTGATCTCCGCCGTCGCCTCGGCGTAGTTGTGGTACCTGGAGTCCGCCGGGGGGAAGTCCATCGGGCTCGCCGCGATACCGGGCAGGGAGCGGTCCGGGGGCCCGGGCAGCGGGGTCAGCTTGTAGCCGAGCGCCGTGAGCTTCTTGGCCTGCATGGTGTCGGCGCTGACCACGACGGTGTGGTCGTCCACCTCGTCGATGGCCACGCCCGTGCCGAGCAGGGCCGTGCGGTCGGCGACGGTGGAGGGGCCGTGGATCCGGTACTGGACGATGGCCTCGTCCTGGGTGGCGGTGGACGGGCTGGGCGGTGGATCAGCCGTCGCACTCATGCCGTAGGCGGGTGCGCCGAGCGCCAGCGCCAGCAGGGCAGCCGTCAGGCCGGCCCTCCGGCGGGTATGGAGCCGCATGCGTTCTCCTGGGTGGGGAGTGTGGGGGTAGCCGTGCGGACGCGCTCAGCGTCCTCTCATGGCATGTCCCGGTCAAGGAACTCGTGTGTCGGCCGAACCGATCCGGCCACCCCCACACGTACCGCCTACGGGAGCCCGTGGACCTTGGGACCCACCGAGTTCGACCAAGCACTACCCGCCTTGGCGTCCCAGTTGGTCGACCAGGTCATCGCGCCGCGCAGCCCCGGATAGGTCTTCGACGGCTTGAAGGACCCGCAGTTCGTGCCCCGGGTCAGGCAGTCCAGGGCGTTGTTGACGACGGTCGGGGAGACGTAGCCGCTGCCCGCGCCGCTGGGGGAGGCCGGGACGCCGATGCCCACCTGGGAGGCGTCGAGGCCGCCCTCCAGCTGGATGCAGGCCAGCGCGGTGAGGAAGTCCACCGAGCCCTGGGAGTAGACCTTGCCGTCGCAGCCGTTCATCGAGCCGCTGTTGTAGTACTGCATGTTGACGACGGTGAGGATGTCCTTGATGTTGAGCGCCGTCTTGAAGTAGCCGCCCTGCGTGGACTGCATGTCGATCGTCTGCGGGGCCATGGTGATGACGAGCGAGGGACCCGCCTTGGCGGACAGGGCGCGCAGCGCCTGCGTCATGTAGGTGGGGTTGAGGCCGTTCTCCAGGTCGATGTCGATGCCGGTGAAGCCGTACTCCTGCATCAGGGCGTACGCCGAGTTCGCCAGGTTCGTCGCGGAGGCCGAGTCGTTGACCGTGATGGTCCCCTTCTCGCCGCCGATGGAGAGGATGACCGACTTCCCGGCCGCCTTCTTCGCGGCGATGTCGGCCTTGAACTGGGCCACGGTGTAGCCGCCGAGGCCCGCCGAGTCGAGGTTGAAGGCGATGGCGCCGGGCGTGGCGGTGGCGTCGGCGAAGGAGACGGCGATGATGTCGTACTGCGCGGAGACGTCGGAGATCCTCTGGACGGTCGCGCCGTTGTCGAAGTTCTGCCAGTAGCCGGTCAGAGCGTGCTTGGGGACGGCCGGGTTGCCCGGGTTGCCGCCGCCGGTCGTCGTCCCGGTCACGGGCGCCGACCTCGGGCCCTCGCCCGCCGTGCTGTACGCGCTCACCTGGAAGGAGTACGAGGTGGACGGCGCGAGCCCGGTGATCGGGGTGGAGGTCCCGGACACCGTCTGGACACGGGCGCCGTCCTGGTAGACGTGGTAGCCGGCCGCGCCGCCGACCGCGTTCCACGAAAGGGTGAGTCCGTTCGCGCTCTGGCCGGAAACAGCGGCCCCGGCCGGTGCGCCCGGGATGCCCGGGCCGGGGTCGGTGCCCCCGCCGCCGTCCGGGCCGAAGACGCTGAAGTCGTCCACGACGTAGGCCGGCTGGCCGTACCAGCCGTGGGTGTAGACGGTGACCTGGGTGGTGGAGGGGCCGGTGGTGAAGGTGGTGGACAGCTTCTGCCAGCCGCCTCCCGAGCCGGGGGTCCAGGTCGAGACGTCCTGCGTGCCCGTCCCCGTCGCGCCGAGGTAGACGTAGCTGCCCTGCACCTGCGTGCTGAGCGTGTACGTCGAGTTCGGCCTGACCGTGACGGTCTGGCTGCAGCGGGCGTTGTCGGAACCGGCCGGGGTGGCCTTCAGGGCGCCCGCCCCGGAGTGGACGGGCGAGGAGACGGCGGCGCCGCTCCCGCCGGAACAGGACCAGTGGGCGAGGCCCGACTCGAAGCCGCCGTTGCGGGCGACGTTGACGTCCGCGGCCTGCGCGGCGCCGGCGGCGAGGGCCGTCAGCGCCCCGGCGGCGACGGTGACGGCGAGCGGCAGGGAGAGGGAGCGTATGCGGTTCACGTGGGCTCCGTGGGGGGAGGTGTGGTGGGAGGGGAGAGCCGGGCCGTGTGGGGTGGGGCCGACTCACGCCGTGCGCTGCCAAGTTGGTCCAGACCAATCCTCGTGTCAAGAGTCTTCGCAAAGTGGCTTGAAATGGCTCAATGTGTGATCCCTGTTGTCCGGGTTTCCCGTCACCTGTGACCGCAGCCTTACGCACGGGAATCACCAAGCCCCTGACCTGCCAGGGGTGACGCGGTTATGGTGCTGGGGCAAGGGGGGATGGGCGACGGCCGTCCGCGCTCGCGCAGTGGTGCGCGCACGCGACGCGGCTGTGACGCGTCCCCGTCGAGCGCGCGAGAGTCCGGGCGTACGGGGAGAACGTGGGGGAACGGGGGAATTCGCGTGCCGACCGCCATCGCAGTCACCAGCGCCGATCTGGTGCTTCCGGCCCCTGACCGGCACACACCGGGGGCCGCCCTGCTGCACCCGCCCGAACAGCACGACCTGGAGGCCGCGCTCGCCGGGACCGGCGCCCTGCTGGAGCGGCACGGCCACCTCGTGGCCCTCGTACCGCCCTGGCTCCCGCGCCCCACCGTCCAGCGGCTGCACACCGTCCGGGCCATCCTGGAAACCGACCGGATCGCGCTGCTCGACATCGATCTGCCGCCGCTGGGCACGGCCCTGCTGGCCCGTCAGCTGCGCCAGCTCAGCGTCTGCGACTTCAGCCCCGGAATCATCGCCTCCGCGGCCCGGCTGCTGTCCCACTACATCTACGCGGGCGCCCTGCTCGGCTCGGTGGCCAAACTCGACCGGGTCCGCGTGCCCGTCGGGCTCGGGGCGCACGCCCGGTCCTGGTCGCCGGGCGCGCAGTTCGCCGTACTCGCCCACCCGACACCGCACCTGGCCAAGCTGGGCGCATCCGGCGGCGGACGCGGGGCGCGGGGCGGACGCGGGGCGGCGTCGCACGGCGGGGCGCGCGACGGCTCCCGGACCGCCGTGGCGCCGGACCTGCCCGCAGGGCCCGACTTCGCCACCCACCTCACCTTCGCGCGCGGCCAGCTCGCCTCCGACTGGGTCGCCGCCGAACTCGCTCCCGCCTGGCAGGTGCAGGGCGTCATGGAGAACCCGCTGCCGGCCGCCTCACCCGCCTGGTGGGGCACCCCCAAGCTCGTCGAGTTCGCCGCCGGCATCCCCGACCTGTCCGTGCTCTACCAACTCGTCGCCTCGGTCCGCCGTGAGCAGTGCCGCTGGTGCGGCCTCGAACTCATCGGCGACCGATGCGGCTTCTGCGCCGCCCCGCTGACCGCCCCACCGCCGTCCGCGGCGACGCCGGCGGGCACCGGCCGCTCCGGACCCTGACCGACGACCGAACCTACGGATGAAGAAAGAACGGCGAGGTAGTACGGCCTATGAACTCACGCCAGCGCCGCGGCGTCATTCTGCTGCTCCTGTCGGTCCTGTGCGCCCTGGGGGCCTTCGCCGGAGTCCTCGTGGTGATCGGCGACGTCAACTCCAAGGTCGGGTCCGAGGTCGTCGCCTACCGCGCCAAGGCGGACATAGCGCCGTACAGCCCACTGGGAGCCGGACAGTTCGAGGAGGTCAGGATCCCCGAGCGGTGGCTGTCCGCCACGGCCGTCACCGACCTCGGCGCCCTCAAGGACAAGATCGCGCTCACCACCCTGAAGAAGGGCTCCCTGCTCCAGACGGACATGTTCGTCGACCGGCCGCAGCTCCAGCCCGGTGAGCAGGAGATCGCCATCATGATCGACGCGGCGACGGGAGTGGCCGGCAAGATCACCTCGGGCGCCAAGGTCAACATCATCGCCACCTTCAAGGGCGCCAAGGACACCGAGCCCTCCCGCTCGGTGATCATCGTCGCCAACGCCCGGGTCCTGAACGTCGGCAAGCTCACCGCCCTGGAGAAGGACAGCGACCGCAAGGGCCCCTCCGAGGCCGTCCCGATCACCTTCGCCCTCAGCACCAAGGACACCCAGCGCGTCGCGTACGCCGAGTCCTTCGCGGAGCACGTGCGCCTCGCCCTGGTCGCCCCCGGCACCGACTCCGCGCCCGCCGCCGGCGACCGTACGTACACCCTCGACGGGGACAGGTGAGGCCCGGATGACCACGCGCATCCTCCCCGCGGTCGGCGACCCGGACGCCGCCCGCATCTTCTCCACCCTGCTCAGCCAGCTCCCGTCGGCCGAGCCCGCCCCGCCCGTCCCCGACTCGACCACACTGCTGGACACCCTCGCCCGGCTCGCCGTCGACTCCCTCGACGAACTCCCCGAGGTGGTCCTCGTCCACGAGCGGATCGGCCCGGTGCCCGCACTGGAACTCATCCGGGAAGTCGCCCTCCGCTTCCCGGCCGTGGGGGTCGTCCTGGTCTCCTCGGACGCCGGACCGGCGCTCTTCTCCGCCGCCATGGACTCCGGCGCACGCGGCCTCGTCGGCCTGCCGCTGTCCTACGACGAACTGGCCGCCCGCGTCCAGGCCGCCGCCCAGTGGTCCGTCGGCGTCCGCCGCCACCTGGGCAGGGGCGCCGCCGACTCCGGCGCCCCCACCGGGCCGGGCGGGCGGGTCGTCACGGTCACCGGGGCCAAGGGCGGCGTGGGCACCACCTTCACCGCCGTCCAGTTCGCCCTGGCCGCGGCCGCCTCCGGCCGGCGCACCGCACTGGTCGACCTCGACCTCCAGGCCGGCGACGTGGGCTCGTACCTCGACGTGCAGTTCAGGCGGTCCATCGCCGACCTCGCCGGCATCCAGGACATCTCACCGCGGGTCCTCCAGGACGCCGTCTACGAGGACCGCACCGGGCTCGCGCTGCTGCTGGCCCCGGCCGACGGCGAACGCGGCGAGGAGGTCGACGACCGGGCCGCCCGCCACATCGTGGGCGCGCTCCGCAGCCGCTACGAGCTCGTCGTCGTCGACTGCGGAACCCAGGTGACCGGAGCCAACGCCGCCGCGGTGGAGACGGCGGACGTCGCGGTCCTGGTCACCACACCCGACGTGATCGCGGTACGCGCCGCCAAGCGCATGGTCCGCCTGTGGGAGCGGCTCCAGGTCCGCAAGGCCGAGGACACCGCGATGGTCGTCAACCGCTGGAGCAAGCACACCGAGATCCAGCCCGCCCTGATCGAGAAGATCACCAAGACCCGCGCCACCCGCACCCCCGTCCCGGCCGCCTTCAAGGAACTTCAGGCCGTGGTGGACGCGGGCCGCCTCCAGGACCTCGACAACCGCTCCACGGTCAAACAGGCCCTGTGGACCCTGGCCGGCGAACTCGGCCTCCTCGCCGCCCCGGACACCCCGGCGGCCACCCCCGCCCCACCGGGCGGAGCCCTGACCCTGCGCGCCGCGGGCACCGTCTCCCGCCTGCGCCGCGGCCGGGAGGGCTGACGGATGCGCAGGCCCGCCCGGAGAGGCGCCGGCGGGACCCGGGGTGCCGACCGGACCCGGGACGGGGGCGACCGGGGCCAGGTGGCGATCGAGTTCGTCGGCACGGTCCCGCTGATCCTGCTCCTGGTGGCGGCGGTGTGGGAGTGCGTCCTGATCGGCTACGCCTTCTCCCTGGCGGGCAACGCGGCGGACGAGGCGGCCCGGGCGGGGGCGGTGCACGGGGGCGCGGCCTGCGATGCGGCGGCGCGGGAGCACATCGGGGAGGCGTGGGACCTCCAGGTGGACTGCGGCCGGTCCGGCGACATCTACCGGGCAAAGGTGCGCCTCTCCATTCCCGTCCTCCACCCGGCACTCAACTTCGGCGAGATCGACGGCACCGGCGGCGCGGCGCTGGAGAAGGAGGCCGAGTGACATGAGGCGGCGCATCCGCTCGGACCGGGGCCAAGTGGCCCTGGAATACATCGGATTCATACCCATCCTGCTGTTCGTCGCCCTGTGCGCGATCCAGCTCGGCTGGGTCGCGTACGTCCACGAGCAGGCGGACACGGCCGCCCGCACGGCGGCGCGCGTGGAGGCCCAGCACCCCGGCCGGGGCAGGGCTGCGGGGATGGCGGCCATCCGCGAGGGGCTCGGTGCCGACATCGACGTAGCGAGCACGGGCGACGCCGTCACCGCCGTCGCCACCATCCCCATCAACTCGATCATCCCCGGGCTGGACCCGGAGGACGCCGTAGCCACAGCCGTCATGCCCAACGACGACCCCGAGGTGACCGGACCATGAGCCTGCGTTCCCGGGTCAGCACCCCCGACGACCGCCACAGCCCGCGCGAGGACGGCCGTCTGGTCTCCTCCTACCGCGCCAAGCTGCTGGAGGAGATCGACCTCGCCGAGATGTCGGCACTCGCACCCGCCGAGCGCCGGGCGCGCCTGGAACGCGTACTCGGGCACATCATCAGCCGCGAGGGACCCGTCCTGTCCACCGCCGAGCGCGCGCAGCTCATCCGCCGCGTCGTCGACGAGGCCCTCGGCCTCGGCGTGCTCGAACCGCTCCTCGAAGACGCCTCCATCTCCGAGATCATGGTCAACGGGCCCGACCAGATCTTCGTCGAGCGGGCCGGCCGGGTCGAGCAGCTCCCCCTCCGGTTCGCCTCGCACGAGCAGCTCATGCAGACCATCGAACGCATTGTCTCGACCGTCAACCGCCGCGTCGACGAGGCCAATCCGATGGTCGACGCGCGCCTGCCCAGCGGCGAGCGCGTCAACGTCATCATCCCGCCGCTCTCCCTGACCGGCGCCACCCTCACCATCCGCCGCTTCCCCCGCGCCTTCACCCTGCACGAGATGATCGCCCTCGGCTCCCTCGACGAACAGATGCTCCTGCTGCTGTCAGGTCTGATCCAGTCGAAGATGAACGTGATCGTCTCCGGGGCCACCGGCACCGGGAAGACCACCCTCCTCAACGCCCTCTCCGGGCTGATCCCGGAGGGCGAGCGCATCATCACCATCGAGGACTCCGCCGAACTCCAGCTCCAGCAGGCCCACGTCATCCGCCTGGAATCCCGCCCCGCGAACGTGGAGGGCAAGGGCCAGATCACCATCCGCGACCTCGTCCGCAACTCCCTGCGCATGCGCCCCGACCGCATCATCGTCGGCGAGGTCCGCGGCGGCGAGACCCTCGACATGCTGCAGGCCATGTCCACCGGCCACGACGGCTCGCTGGCCACCGTCCACGCCAACAGCTCCTCCGACGCCCTCACCCGCCTGCAGACCCTGGCCTCCATGTCGGAGGTCGAGATCCCCTTCGAGGCGCTCCAGGACCAGATCAACAGCGCCGTCAACGTCATCGTCCAGCTGACGCGCTTCGGCGACGGCTCGCGCCGCATCACGGAGATCTCCATCCTCGAATCACACGGCCGCGAACCTTTCCGGATCACCACGGTGTGCCGGTTCGCCGCCCAGCCCGTGGGGCCCGACGGCCGTGTCCACGGCTACTTCCAGTACTACCCGCTGCCCCGCCGCATCGCCGAACGCCTCTACATGAACAACCAGCCCATCCCGCAGGCCTTCGGCGTCGCACTGCCCGACGACCCCCTCACCACCCCGCACATCACACGGACCGCCCTGTGAACCCACTGATCCTCCTCACCCTCGGCATCACGCTGCTGGCCTGCGTCCTCGCGGTCGTCGGCCTCCAGGCGTACGCGGCCGGGCGCGCCCAGCACGCCGCCCTCGTCGAACGCCTCTCGGCGAGCGGCCTGCCCGAACCGCTCGGCCGGGCCCGCCGCTTCCGGAAGATCGACCGGCGACTGCGCAAGACAAGGTTCGGCCGCCGGATCGAACAGAAGCTGGCGACCACCGGACTGGACCTCACGCCCGGCGAGTTCTTCGTCTACATGCTCGGTTCCATCGCGGGCGTCTGGCTCATCGCGTCGTCCCTCCTCGCGCCGTTCTTCGGGCCGGTGGCCGGTCTGATCGGCCTCTGGGCGGCGAACGCGTTCCTGGGCTGGCAGCGGGCACGGCGTACGGAGCGCTTCATCAACCAGCTCCCCGACCTGGCACGCATCCTCGCCAACGCCACCCAGGCCGGGCTGGCCCTGCGTACCGCCATCGGCATCGCGGCGGAGGAGCTGGAGGCGCCGGCGGGCGAGGAACTCGCCCGGGTCGCCGACCGCCTCGCCGTGGGCCACTCCATCGAGGAGTCCCTCGGGGAGCTCACCGAACGCCTGCCCTCGCGCGAACTCGTCGTCCTCGTCTCCACCCTCGTCCTGTCGGCCCGGGCCGGCGGCGCGATCGTGGACAGCCTGCGCAACCTGACGGTGACGCTGGAACAGCGCAAGGAAACCCGCCGCGAGATCCGCACCCAGCTGTCCCAGGTCACCGTGACGGCCTACCTGGTCCCCGCCATCGGGCTCGGCTCGCTGCTCCTCGTCGACATGATGATGCCGGGCGCCCTGGACCGGATGACAGGCGCGTTCTTCGGGCAGACGGCCGTCCTCGTCGCCCTCGGCCTCTTCGCGCTGGGCTTCGTCCTCATCCGCCGCCTGTCGAAGATCGACGTGTGAGGGGGCGGACGGAACGATGACGGCACTTCTCCTCGCTCTCGCCGTGGCCCTCTCGGTGTTCGGCGCCTTCCACGGCATCCGCCTCTACCGGGCGGACGTGAAACTCCCCACCGACCTCGCCCTGGCCCTGGAGGTCGGTGCCACCCGCACGACGGCGGTCGGCTCGCTGGTCGACCGCATCGGCATCCGCTGGGCACCGCTGGTCCTGCGCGCGATGGGCACGGCCCGGGTGGCCCGCAAACGCCGGCAGATCGACATGGCGGGCAACCCGGCCGGCCTGACGATCGACCGGTACGCGGCCCGGCGCGCCGTGTACGGGATCCTCGGCGCGGCCGGAGCCTTCTCCATGCTGGTCAACGGCCAGCTGGTCGCAGCCCTGCTGATGGTGGCCTTCGGCCTGTTCTGGATCGAGGTCGGCCTGTGGTCGGCCATCCGGGTGCGGCGCGACCACATCGAGCGGACGCTGCCGGACTTCCTCGACGTTTTGGCCGTGGTGGTGAGCGCGGGGCTGGGCTTCCGGCAGGCGCTGGACCGGGTGGCGGGCAAGTACGAGGGGCCGTGGGCGGACGAGATCCGCATCACGCTCCAGCAGATGGACATGGGCGTCAGCCGGCGGCAGGCCTTCGACGAGCTGCGGCGGCGCAACGACAGCGAACAGGTCGCGCAGTTCGTGACGGCTCTCCAGCAGGGCGAGGAGCTGGGCTCCCCGATCGTCGACACGCTGATCGCGATCGCCGAGGACATGCGCCGCACCGACGCCCAGAACGCCCGCCGGCGCGCCGCGCGGGCCGTCCCGAAGGCCACGTTCGCGGTGACCATGTTCATGCTGCCCGGCACGCTCATCCTCCTCGTGTGCGGCTTCGTCTACGGCGCGAACGTCGACTTCGGCGCGCTGTTCGGAGGTGGCTGAACCATGGCGCGGCTGAGCGTGCTCATCGCCGACGGGAACCCGGTCATCCGGGCGGGACTCGCGGCCATCCTGGGCGCGGCCGGGGACATCGAGGTGACCGCCCAGGCCGCGGACGGCCGCGAGGCCCTGAGCCTGACCCGGCGGCACGCTCCGGACGTGGTCCTGCTGGACGTGCGGATGCCGGGGGTGGACGGGATCTCGGCGCTGCCGCACCTCGTGCAGCTGGCGCCCGTACTGATGCTGACGTACAGCAGGGAAGCCGAAATCGTCCGCGAGGCCCTGCTGCTGGGCGCGGGCGGCTACCTCGTGCACGGCGAGTTCACGGCGGACGACCTGCTCAGGGCCGTACGCGACGCGCCCCTGGGCCGCCCCCACTTCACCCCGTCGGCGGCGAGCGCCCTGCTGACGGAACTCCGGGCCTCTTCGCATCCGCAACGCGATGTGGCACAGTCGTCCGAGCGGATGCACAACTCTGTTGTCTTCGGGCTCAGTTCCCGGGAGGTGGAGATCATGGATCTGATCGCGTCCGGGATGAGCAACCAGCAGATCGCCGCCACCTGCTTCATCAGCGAGAAGACGGTCAAGAACCACATCAACCGCATCTTCGCGAAGCTCCGCAGCGCCACGCGCAGCGAGGCGATAGCCCGCTGGCTGGGAACCGCCCGTCCAGGAGTGACCGGTCATGGGTAGACAGAGTGCGCAGTGGGTCCGTAATTGGGTCCCGGGACCCTTGGTAACGACTGGTGACTCGCCGTACCGTCCGCAGATCGACACCGGTACCGGCCCGGGAGGGAACCCCCATGTCACAGAACACGCTGCTGAAGGCCGCCGTGGAGGCGCGGATCAGGGTGCACGGCTGGGCGGACACGGCCGTGACAAGGCTCCGCAAGCGCCACGCCCAACAGGACCGCGGCCAGACGGCCTTCGAGTACCTGGGCATCATCCTGGTGGTCGTGGTGATCATCGGGGCGATCATCGGCACTGGCATCGGGCAGGCCATCACGACCAAGATTACGGCCGCCGTGGCAAGCATCACTGCAGGCAAGTGACCTGGCGCAGATGCGTTGACCGGGACGGCGGTCAGGCCTTCCCCATCTATGTGGTCGTGGTAGCGGCACTGCTCTTCGCCGCCCTGGCATTTTTCACCGTCGGCAAGGCGGCGATCGTCCGTAGCAATGCGCAGGGAGCTGCGGACGCCGCCGCACTTGCCGCGGCCCGCGAGGCCAGGGACACTCTGGCGCCCGGCGTGGACCTCGCCACCCTCTCGCCGGAGGCCTGGGCGCAGGTTCTCAAGGGCAACCGCTTCGACGATGCCGGTGCTTGCGGCGCGGCGCGGGACTTCGCTGCAAGGAACGACGCAACGGCAACGTGCAGTCGGGCAGGTCCCAGGTTCACCGTCAGGTCGGTGACGAATGGAACCGTGGGCGATTCGGTTGTCCCCGGGGTGAGCGGACGTCATGGCGAAGCCGAAGCCACCGCGGAAATCATTCCTCGATGCCACCTCAAGGCCGGGGGGCCCGGTAGCGGCGGCGGTACCGTCCCGGACCCCACGCCGCCCGCTCTGATCGAATTCGAGTGCGCAAGAGGGGGCGTTGTCGCCTATAACCCCACGCAATCGCGCCCGTGGCGTTCGCTGGCAGGGGATCTGTTCGATGTCCGCCTGACCGACTGATGACCGAGAGACAAGGAAGCCCAGTACATGATTGTTCGGCACGCGGGTCGTGGGAATCTGGCTGTGGGGATGATGGCGATCCTCACCCTCGCCCTCACCGGGTGCGGGGGCGAAGGGAAGTCGGACAAGCCCACCACATCGACCTCGACAAAGCCGCAGGCCGGTAATGATGCGTCTCCGTCTGGAGCCGGCAAGAGCGAGACTTCCCCGCCGCAGGTCCTCGCAACGGTGAACGGTGAATCGGGAATGGTGTTGACAATCAACAAAGCTGCCCGGGATGCGGGGGGGTTTCTGACGATCGAAGGGCAGCTGAAGAACAACGGCACGGCTCCGTATGTGAACACCGCGCCCTGGCGGGGAAACGAACTCAACGCCAGTGGCGTGTCGGTGGCAGGAGTGACCCTGGTGGACAAGGTCGGCAAAAAGAGGTACTACGTGCTCCGCGATACCGATGGCCGGTGTCTGTGCACAACCGGCTTGAACATCATAGAAGCCAACCAGACGATGCCGTTCTTCGCCCAGTTCCCGGCACCGCCGAGCAGTACCGCAGAGGTGGACCTCAGCCTCCCTACCTTCGCCACGGCGACCGTCAAACTCTCTGGGTGATCCCATGACCAAACGCCACCGCATCTCCGCTGCTACAGGCGTAATTGGGCTCGTTCTGGCTGGCATCCAAACAGTCGGGGCCGGCTCCGCCCACGCCGATGACGTGAAGCCGTCCGTGCCGCCCGGCACGGAGCCATCCGCCTCCGCGCCCGTGGCGATCGACTCCAACGCTCCCGGGCTCAAGATCCCGCAGGGCGGGACCCTGGCCCCGGTCAAGGTGCTGGACATCGCCGAGGTCGTCGAAGACCTCGGCGGTGAGCAGCGGCGGCAGGAGACGAACGAGACCGTCATGATGGCGCTGCAGTCCGAGGTGCTGTTCCCCGAGGACAGCGCCGTGTTCAACGCGCAGGCCGCCGCCCGGATCCAGGCCATCGGGAACGAGATCAACCAGTCCAAGGCGACCCGCATCCGGGTCTTCGGTTTCACCGACGACCAGGGCAGCTACGAGCACGGCAAGGTGCTGTCCAAGCAGCGGGCCGATGCCGTGCACTCCGAGCTGGCCAAGACCGTGACGAACCCGAGCGTCGTCTTCGACGTCCGCGGCTACAGCGAGGACTACCCGATCGCCGACAACAGCACCGAGGAGGGCCGCAAGAAGAACCGCCGCGTCGAGATCACCTTCCCGCGGGGCGCGAGTTAGCCGAGCAGGTGGTCGGCCCGACCCGCCTTGATGTCCAGGATCAGGGCCTGGAGGGCCGCTCTGCTGTCGGTCAGCGGCCGGTCCTCCTGGCCGGCTACCGCTATGTAGCTGTTGCCGTCCCCGTCCACCCCTATCCGGTAGCAGCTCGCGCCTTCGCCGCAGAAGGCGTCTTCCCAGTGGATGTCCGTCATCGGTGTCCTCTCAGAGTTGGCGGGCCAAGGCATGGATGAAGTCCCGCGACGAGGCTGGTGACAGGCTGAGCCGCTCCATCCAGTCCAGCTGAGCCCGGTACTTGGATAGTTGAGCCTCGGTGTGCAGGAAGTCCGGGCCGTGGGTGCTGTCTACCTGCACGGTGTCGAGCCGGGGGGTCGGCCCCTCGAGGTAGTTGACCGTCTGGCCCGCGCCGGGGAACCCGCCTGCCTCGAAGGTCAGCACGCGGAGGTCGATGTTGCTCCGTTCCGCCATGTGCCCCAGGTACTCCAGCTGCGCCCGCGCCACCTTGCGCCCACCGAACTGCATGCGCAGCGCCGCTTCGTGTACGACCGCGACGTAGTCGGGCGCCGAATCGCCCTCCAGCACCCGTTGGCGCTCCAACCGGTGTGCGAGACGCAGAGCCACCTGTTCTTCCGGGAGTGTGGGTACGACGAACCGGAAGAGGGCCAAGGCGTGCTCGCTGGTCTGCAACAGGCCCGGGATGTGTACCGAGTGCGCACACCTCATGCGCGTTGCGTGCGCCTCCAGCTCGGCGATGTCGAGCACTGAGGCGGACAGGGAGCCCCTGTAGCGTTCCCACCACCCGCGCTTGCGGGTTCGGGTCATCGCGGCGAGGGCGTTGATGTACACCTCATCCGCGCTGCCGCAGTGGTGGGCCAGTGAGCGGAGGCGCTCCTCGCTGATGGCGCGGAAGCCCTGTTCGATCGCGGAAACCTTGGATCGGTCGAGGCCGAGCAACCCGGCGACGGATTCGGCGGATACGCCCGCCGCCAATCTCATCTTGCGCAGCTCGGCGCCCAGTCGCTTCTGCCGTTCAGTCGGCGAGGTACGTGGCGGCATGGGAGCAGTCTGCCGTGTCGCTGCCCATCGGACCACGGGCTGACCGCCCAGGTAGTTGGGTGGTCAATTGCCCACCTTCGGCGCTACATTGGGTGACGCACCGCTTACGCAAGGCGAGTTGAAGTGCATCGCCCGGCCCTGCCCGGGGGACGAGCCACACCCGCCGGCCATGCCGCCTGTGAACGGTCCTCGTAGGCCCTTGTGCGCGTCGAGCTTCCGAAGCCGAACCGTCTTTGCCCTTCGACGACTTGGGAGCCGAAGTTGCTTACCCCGTACCCCTACCCCCACCCGTACACCGCCGCATCCGCCTGCCCGGTCGCCCCGTACCCCGGGACCGCCGGTCAGGCAGTCCTCGCGGAAGGGCTGTCGTGCAGCATGACCCTGCCCGCCTCGCCCCGCTCGGCCGGGATCGCCCGACAGGCCGTACGGGCAGCCCTGCATGCCTACGCACTCGACCCCCTCGAACCGACAGCCGTGCAGGCCGCCTCGGAACTCCTCGGCTCAGCCTGGCGGATGGACCCGTACGGCGAGCTGTACCTGTCCGTCCGCTTCCGCGACGACGAGCTGCGCGTCATCGTCTACGACGCGCACCCCGCCCACACCCACCCCCGGCTCGCCGCGCTCTGCGAGGCCCGCCGCCGCTCCACCCTCCGGGTGTTCTCGGCGCTGGTGCGCGACCACGGCGGCAACTGGGGCCTCGGGCCGTCCCGGGAGCCCGGCGGTGGGACCCGTACCTGGGCGACGCTGCCCCACCGGCCGCTCGCTGGACGGGTGAAGGCCTGAGGCCGGGGCGCCGGGGCGCCGGGGCGTTGTGAAGCCGGCGAAGGCAGCCCGTGCCGCACGAGAGTCGGGACCGGTGGTGATCCGCCCTGGTTCGACAGGAGCGCATGGGGCGACCCCGGCCCACTTGTGGGCGGGCCGTGGTTCGTTCGTCCCGCTGGAGGGAGTCGACATCCGCCCCTGGGCCGGCCGCGGCCCGTCCCCGGAAGGCGTCGCCGCTCACGTGCCGCGCGCGTCCCGCACCGGCCGGGTGCCGGGGCGGGACACCTGTGCAGCCGCTCTGCGCACCCCCACCCGGGCCGGTGCGGTGCCGGCCGGTCGGTGGAGGCGACGCGGCGGGCGCGACCCGGTCCCCTCCACGCCGGTCCCCGGTGCGCGCAGCCGGTGGCAGGGGTCAGCCGAACTGGCCCGGCTGGTAGTCGCCGGCCGGCTGCTGGATGATCACGTTCATCCGGTTGTAGGCGTTGATCAGCGCGATGAGGGACACCAGCGTCGCCAGCTGGTCCTCGTCGTGGTGCTTGGCGGCGTTCGCCCACGCCTCGTCCGTGACCCCGCCGGCCGCGTCGGCGATGCGCGTGCCCTGTTCGGTCAGCTCCAGCGCCGCCCGCTCGGCGTCGGTGAACACCGTCGCCTCGCGCCAGGCCGCGACCAGGTGGAGGCGCTGCGCGCTCTCCCCGGCGTGTGCGGCGTCCTTGGTGTGCATGTCGGTGCAGAAGCCGCAGCCGTTGATCTGGCTCGCCCGGATCTTCACCAGCTCCTGGGTGGCCGCCGGAAGGGTCGAGTCCGAGACGACCTTCCCCGCGGAGTTGATGTACCTCGCGAACTTGGCGGCGACGGCGTTTGCGTAGAAGTTCAGTCGTGCGTCCATGGCGGTCTCCTGGTCTCCCGGTCTCCGGGCTGCTTGCCGTATCGGTGGTTGCACAGCACTGACGGATCCCGTCGCACGCATGTGACCGCCGAACGCGACAGCCCGGAGTGACCTGCGTCACTGCCGCAGGAGGAGCTCCGCGACCTCGCGCGCCCTGCGGGCCGGTTCCGGGCCGGGACTCAGGGCGGCCACCGTCGTCGCGCCCTCGACCAGGATCAGCAGCTGGTCGGCGAGCGCGGGCGGGGCCCCGGCCGGGACCAGTTCGGCCAGGAGGGCGTGGAGTTCGGCCTTGTGGACGCGGACGACCTCCGGTGCGGCCACGCCGAGCTCCCCGTACGCGTTGAGGAAGGCGCAGCCGCGGAAGCCGGGCTCGCAGAACCATCGCGCAAGCCAGTCGAAGACGGCGGGGACCGGCTCCGCCGCGCCCGCCACGGATGCGCGAAGGCTCGCCGTCCAGCGCCGGTCGCGGCGTTCCAGGTATGCCGAGACCAGGGATTCCTTCGCCGGATAGAGCCGGTAGAGGCGCTTGAGGGGCACCCCGGACGCGGTGCGGATGCGGTCCATGCCCACCGCCTGGATGCCGTGGCGGTAGAACAGCTCCTCCGCCGCGTCGAGCAGGCGGTTCCGTGCCTCTTCGTCGTCCATGAGGGCAGCGTAGCCCGATACCGCTTGCGGCGAGAACGCCCGTTCTCCTAGGGTGGGGAGGCGTTGGAGAACGACCGTTCTCCTCTTCCTCGACCTCGGAAGGCTGCACCGTGACCCGTCCGCCCCTGCCGCCCTTTACCGACGCATCCGCCCGCGCCAAGGTCCAGGCCGCCGAGGACGCCTGGAACAGCCGCGACCCCGAGCGCGTCGCCCTCGCCTACACCGAGGACTCCGTCTGGCGCAACCGCGACCGCTTCCTGACCGGCCGTGACGAGATCCGCGCGTTCCTCGCCGACAAGTGGGAGCGCGAGCTCGACTACCGGCTGCGCAAGGAGGTGTGGGCCCACACCGGCAACCGCATCTCCGTCCGCTTCGAGTACGAGTGGCACGACGCCTCCGGCCAGTGGTGGCGCAGCCACGGCAACGAGCAGTGGGAGTTCGACGACGACGGCCTGATGCGCCGCCGCGAGGCCAGCATCAACGACGTCCCGATCACCGCCGAGGACCGCCGGATCCCCTGACGGGCGGACACCCCTCGGATGTGAGGAGGCCGCTCCCGCAGCAGCCCGCGCCTGAGAAGATGATCAAGGCTCCGCAGGGGAGTCCGGCAGGGCAACGGGCAGGGGGAATCAGGCATGGCGCGGATTCGCGTGAACGGCGTCGAGCTCTTCTACGAGATCGAGGGCGACGGGGAACCGCTCGTCCTGGTCCATGGCTCCTGGACCGACCACCACAGCTGGAATGCCGTCCTGCCGCACCTCACCCGCGCCCACCGGGTGCTCGTCTACGACCGGCGCGGCCACAGCCTGAGCGAACGCCCGCCGGGCCAGGGCACCCGGACCCAGGACGAGGACGACCTGGCCGCGCTCATCGAGATGCTCGGCGCACCCGTCCACGTGGCCGCGAGTTCCTTCGGCGGCTCGGTCGCGCTCGGCCTCGCCGCCCGCCGCCCCGAACTCCTGCGCAGCCTCGCCGTCCACGAGCCGCCCCTGACCGCCGTCGTCGCCGGCGACCCGGAGCTCGACCGGCTGATGCGGAACGCGCAGGCGCCCATCGACGCCGTCATGGCGGACGTGCGCGCGGGCGACTCCGAGGGCGGCGCACGCCGGTTCGTGGAGGAGGTCGTGTTCGGGCCGGGCGCGTGGGACGGGATGCCGGACGCGACCCGCCGGACGTTCGTCACCAACGCCCCCACCGCCGCCGACGAACAGTCGGACCCGGACTGGGACACCGTGGACCTCGCCCGGCTGGCCGGCTACACCGGCCCGGCCATGCTGAGCAAGGGCACCGACAGCCCGGCGTGGTTCGGCGCGATCGTCGACCGGCTCGCACAGGTGCTGCCAGGGGCGCAGGCGCGGACCCTGCCCGGCGAGGGACACGTCCCCCACCTCACCGCCCCGCAGCGCTACGCCGACAACCTCCTGGCCTTCCTCGCCTCAACGGGCTCCGCCCCCTGCCCATGAGCATGCGGCGGGGCCGGCCGGAGGTGTGGTGCGGCGCTCTCTAGAACTCGACAGGTAACGAGCACGCCGCCTTTCAGCAGGTGGCCAAAACCCAAGGAGTGGTGGTGGTATCGCCGCCCGGACCCCGCACCGTGGGAGCAGACCTGAATCCGAGACGTTCTCAAGTGGCCGAACGGGCCGCATCCGGCATGCTGAACCGGCTCCGCGCGGTGGAGTGGGTCGGTGACTGGGACCGCGTGCTCGCGTGCGTCATGTCCCGGCGCATTCTCATGCGCGAGTATCTGAGGCGCGCCGCCCTGTGGGCGCAGGAGTATTCGGCCGAAAGCGCCTGGCCCTTCTTCGACGTCTCGGAATACGTGGACCCCGGGTTCCGTCTTTCACCCGAAACGGCAGCGGAACTCGACGCGTACCTGGGCCGCGTGCCGGGTTCGGAGCTCAGGCAGACCTGCGCGGGCGCCGTGCGCCTGGCCGAAATGCGCGAGCAGACCCCGGCCGCCATGCCCGACCTGCCGGACCTCTACGAACCGCTGGTCCTGTTCTACGAGCGGGGCGGCGAGTTCGTACGGGACGACGCAGGCGGCCTCGACCTGACCGGGGTGTCCTTCCGTCCGGGAACCCCGCAGGGGAACCTGAGCACTCCGCCCTTCCGGGCGCTCGGCGAGACGGTGCTCGACGCTCTGGACACCACGGGCCGTGTCTCGTACTACGCCGCCGACGGGGGCCGAGCTCCCCTCTTGCGACGCCGCGTCGTGCGGGGCGAGCGCCACGACGAGCTGTTCGGCCCGGACCTGCGCTGGGAGCCGACGGACCGCCTCCCGGAGACCGAAGAGGCAGTCAAGAGCGCAGGCCTGGTCCCACTGGACGAGATCGCCGCGGCCGAGCTCATCGGCGATGCGGCCGGCCGAGCGTCCCGACAGCCGGCCCCCAGGCCGTGCGGACGACGGGGGCGGCCCCGACCTTGACGGGTGTCCTCCCCGGGGCCGGCCGTCGGCGCCCTGCTCCGGGGCCGGTCCCGAACCCCGGGCGGGGTGGCTGAACCCAGGGTGGGGCCGGCCGCGGCTCACGCACCCTCGTGGCGGCTCACGAATCCTCGTGGTGGGCCTGCGTGATGAGGTCCGTGGCGACCTCCAGGGCGGCCAGGCGGGTCTCCTCCGGGTCGCCCTCGACGTGCTGGAGGAACATCATCCCGGCGTGCAGCGTGAACAGGGCGCTGACGCAGCGCACCTGGTCCGTCAGCGGTCCGTCGTCCGTGCGCAGCAGCTCGACCAGGCGGTACAGCCGCTTCTTCACGGTCTCGCCGATGCTCAGCTCGCGCGTCGTGGCCTGGTTCTCCTGCATGAAGCGGTACAGCGCGGCGCCCGCCGCCATCGCCTCGCTGTAGCGGCGCAGCACCTCACGCTTGGTCTCCAGGGTGCGCGGCTGCTGCTCCGCCCACTTGATCAGCTCGTCGATGGGACGCGTGACGTCCTCGAAGAGGCTGATGATGATGTCTTCCTTGGTCTTGAAGTGGTAGTACAGCGCCGCCTTCGTGACCTCTAGCCGCTCCGCGATCTCGCGCAGCGACGTCTTCTCGTACCCCTGCTCGACGAAGAGCTCCAGTGCGATGTCCTGGATGCGCTGGCGCGTGTCGCCACGACGGCGCTGCGGACTGCTGCTGGACATGACTCTCCTCGATTGCTTACTTGACGCCCGGCAAGTTACGGGTCTACCGTCCCCAGTCTAGTGAACTAGCCGGTCGGCAAGTAAGTGCTGTTCCGGCAGGTAGTGCCCAGGGGAGTGGACAGGAAATGGTGGAGACAAGCAAGCCCGCGCAGACCTCGCCGGAGGTGAAGCCGCGCAGCGTACGGGTCGTCCTCATGGCCCTCATGATCGCAATGTTGCTGGCGATGCTCGACAACATGATCATCGGTACGGCCATGCCCACCATCGTCGGCGAGCTCGGCGGCCTGGAGCACCTGTCCTGGGTGGTGACCGCGTACACCCTGGCCACGGCCGCCTCCACCCCCATCTGGGGCAAGATCGGCGACATGTACGGCCGGAAGGGCTCCTTCCTCACCTCGATCGTCATCTTCCTCATCGGCTCCGCGCTCAGCGGCATGGCCCAGGACATGGGCCAGCTCATCGGCTTCCGCGCGGTCCAGGGCCTCGGCGCCGGCGGTCTGATGGTCGGCGTCATGGCGATCATCGGCGACCTCATCCCGCCCCGAGAGCGTGGCAAGTACCAGGGCATGATGGCCGGCGTGATGGCCCTCGCCATGATCGGCGGCCCGCTCGTCGGCGGCACCATCACCGACCACATGGGCTGGCGCTGGTCCTTCTACATCAACCTCCCCCTCGGCGCCGTCGCCCTGGCCATGGTCACCGCCGTCCTGCACCTGCCCCGGAACGCCGAACGGCGGCGCCCGAGGATCGACTACCTCGGCGCGGCGCTGCTGACCGTCGCCATCACCTCCACCGTGCTCGTCACCACCTGGGGTGGCACCGAGTACGACTGGACCTCCGCCCAGATCCTCGGCCTCGGCGCCGTCGGCGTGCTGTCGACCGCCGCGTTCCTCTACGTGGAGACCAAGGCGGCCGAGCCGGTCATGCCGCTGCACATCTTCCGCAGCCGCAACTTCACCCTGATGTCCGTGATCGGCTTCCTGGTCGGCTTCGCCATGTTCGGCGGCGTGCTCTACCTCCCGCTGTTCCAGCAGTCGGTCCAGGGCGCCTCCGCCACCAACTCGGGCCTGCTGCTCCTGCCCATGCTGCTCTCGATGATGGCCGTCTCGCTCGTCGCCGGACGCGTCACCACCAGCAGCGGCAAGTACAAGATGTTCCCGATCATCGGCGGCGGCCTCATGGTCGTCGGCATGTTCCTGCTCGCGACCATGGACACCGGCACCACCCGCCTGGTGTCCGGCCTCTACATGGCCGTCCTCGGCGCCGGACTCGGCTTCCTGATGCAGATCACCATGCTGGTCGCGCAGAACAGCGTCGACATGAAGGACATGGGTGTCGCGTCGTCCTCCGCCACCCTCTTCCGTACGCTCGGCGGCTCCTTCGGAGTGGCCCTGATGGGCTCCCTCTTCACCTCCCGCGTCACGGACACCATGTCCGAGCGCCTGGGCCCGGAGGCTGCCGGAGCCGCGGGCTCCGCCCAGTTGGACGCGGCGAGCCTGGCCAAGCTGCCCGAGGCCGTGCGCGCGGCCTACCAGCACGCGGTGGCCGCCGGCACGCACTCCGCGTTCCTGCTCGGCGCGGCCGTCGCCGTACTGGGCTTCCTGGCCGCGTGGTTCGTCAAGGAGGTCCCGCTGAGAGGCGCGGGGCCCGTCCCGGACGACGCCACGTCCGCCCCCGCCGACGCCACGTCCGCTTCGGCCGACGCCAAGTCCGTCCCGGCGGCGCAGGAGTCACTCGCGCGCTGACCCCGCCGCATGCCACCCCGGCCCCGCCGCATGCCACCCCGGCCCCGGCGGACGCCATCCCGGCCCCGGAGGACGCACGCGTCCACCGGGGCCGGACCGTTTTCCGCCACGCCGCGCCGGAAAGGAAAGGTGGGTGATCAAGGACCAAAGTCCCATCAACCCCATCAGTCCTGTCAGTCCCATTACAGGGAATTTACGGGTGATTTGACTGGAACTCCTCTCCGGTGGCGGACGTCCTGATCCACGGAACGCTCACAGCACGGCGGAACGCTCGCACAGCGGATGGGAGTGGACGGTTCATGGGTTTCTCGACGTACACGAACAAGAAGGGCGTCCGGGCCGGTGCGGCCGTCGTCGCGTCGGCCGCCGTCGTCGCGGCGACCGTCTGGGGAGTGGTGACCCTCGTGGAACCGGGAAGCGCCGACGCGGCCGCCCGGCAGAACGGGGCCCAGCCGGGCCGAACGGACAACTCCGGCCACGGTCCCGCGGGTCGGCCGGGAGCGCAGCAGGGGATACCCGAGGGCATAGCCCACTCCTCGGAGAGCGGCGGCAACGCCGTCAACATCACCATCGACGACGGCCCCGACCCCCACTGGACCCCCAAGGTGCTCGACGTATTGCACAAGCACGACGTCAAGGCGACCTTCTGCATGGTCGGACCCCACGCCAAGGCCCACCCCGACCTCGTCAAGAAGGTCGTCGCGGCCGGCCACCGGCTCTGCGACCACGCCATGGACCACGACACCGCCATGGACAAGAAGCCCGTCGACTACCAGGAACGGCAGATCCTGGACGCGAAGAAGCTCATAGAGGAAGCCGCGGGAGGCGGCGCGAAGGTCGAGTACTACCGGGCACCCGGCGGCGCGTTCACCCCCGACAGCCGGCGCATCGCCGCCGCGAACGGCATGCGCCCGCTCGGCTGGAACGTCGACACCAAGGACTTCCGGAAGCCGGGCACGGCCGCCGTCGTCGACGCCGTCAAGCGCGAGATCGGCAACGGACCGACCATCCTCTTCCACGACGGCGGCGGCAACCGCGCCCAGACCGTCGAGGCCCTCGACCAGGTACTGGCCTGGCTCAGGGACCAGGGCCGGCCGACCGGCTTCCCGGTCCGCACCGCACCCGACACCCCGTGAGCCGCCGCCCGCCCGGCTTCCGCCGGCCCGGCCGCTCCTGACACGCCGTCCGCCGCGCGAACGGGTGAGGGTCGACGACACGGACCCGCCCGCGTTGTTACCTGGTCGGGCACGGACGAACGTACGCCCGACCAGGAGGCTCCTGTGGCCATCGCCCCCGGCAAACTGTCCGACCCCGTGGTCGGCGCCCTCGTCACCGCCGTCAACGCGCACGACAAGGACGCCTTCCTGAAGCTGCTGACCGCAGACGCGACCATGTCCGACGACGGATCGGACCGCGACCTCCACGACTGGGTCGACCGGGAGATCTTCGACTCCAGGGGCCACATGGACGTGCTGTCCGAGTCCGACGGGGGCCGCGCCCTCGTCATCGACTACCGCAACGACACCTGGGGCGAGATGCGCACCGCCTGGCGCTTCACCATCGCCCCCGGCGGCGGCCGCATCAGCCGCTTCGAAACCGGCCAAGCCTGACCCCACCGACCACCCGCCCGGCCGGGCCAGGCCCGCCCCACCCGGCCGGGCCACGCCCGCCCCACCGGCCCGCCCCGGCCAGGCGGATCTGCCGGCCCCGGCCCGGCCCCGCCGAATCCGCCGGGCCGGGCCGAATCCGCCCGCCAGGCCCCGCCTACAGGCTGCGCGCCACCTCCAGCACCGCCGCCGTCAGGCGCGCGTTCTCCGGGGCCAGCCCGCCCGGGAAGCCGAAGCGGCGGCGCGTGTACCCGTACGCGATCCCCGTGACCGGGTCGGCGAAGCCCTGCGCGCCCGCCGCACCGCAGTGCCCGAAGGCCTGCGGGCCCACCTCGGGCTGGCGCTCGAAGCCCAGCCCGAAGTGGTCCACCTCCCCGGTCAGGATTTCCTGGCCCGGCGTGTGCAGCCGCGCGATCTCGGCCGCGGTCCCCGGCTCCAGCAGCGCGGCCCGGCCGCCGACCCCGCTGATCGCCGCCGCGTACAGGCCCGCCACACCGCGCGCCGAGCCGATGCCGCCCGCCGAGGCCGGACCCAGTTCCCGCGTCCGCGGGTGGTTGGCGTGGGCCACCAGGTCCATCGGCGGCTCCCGGTGCCAGTTGAAGGCCACCGCCAGCAGCTCGGGCACCGGCCCCTCCGCCGCCCGCGCCGCGGCCTGCTCCGGCGTCGGCAGCATCTCCAGGACCGGCTTCCAGCGGCCCTCCTGCGCGGCCGGGAGCCCCATGTAGAGGTCCAACCCGTACGGTGCGCGCACGCGCTCCTCGTACACCTCCTGGATCGACCTGCCCGTCGCCCGCCGCACCACCTCGCCGGTCAGCGCGCCGATCACGAAGGCGTGGTAGCCGTACGCCGTCCCCGGCTCCCAGTACGGCTTCTGCCCGGCCAGCCGGGCGGCGATCAGCGCGTCGTCCGCGATCTCCTCGTAGTCGAAGCCCCCGTCCACGTTGATCAGGCCCGACTGGTGGCTGATCAGCTGGCGCAGGGTCAGCCGCTCCTTGCCGTCCCCGGTGAACTCCGGCCAGTACGCCGACACCGCCCGGTCCAGCTCCAGCGTGCCGTCCTGCACGAGCAGTGCCACCACCAGGTGCGCGGCGCCCTTGGTGATGGAGAAGACCCCGCTCAGCGTGTCCGCGTCGGTGTCCTCGCCGGCCCACAGGTCGACGACGCGCCGCCCCCGGTGGTGGACGGCGAGCTGGGCCTCGGGCGAGTGCGGCTCGGCCGCCGCGAACGCCTCGAACTCCTCCCGGACCCGCTCCCAGCCGGCCGCCACCGTGCCCCGCACGCCGACGCCCGCACGCACCGCCGTGCCCGCGCCCGTGCCCGCCCCGCCAGGCCCGAGCCACCCCGCCCGGTCCGCCGTCGCGTTCTCGTTCCCGCCCATCGCATCCCCCTCGGATCGGATCGTCGTTCCGCTGCTCCCGAACGGAAGCCGATCATCGGATATTCCGGCGGCCGGGGGGCTCCCGTACGGGTGAAAGGCCGCGCGGCCTCGTTCCGGCCCGCGACGGGGCCCCGTTGGGCCGGGCATGACGCGCACCCGCACCGCCGCTCTCGCCCTCGCCACGGCCGCCGCCGCCCTCGCTCCCGTCCTCGTCCAGCAGGCCACCGCCGCGGAGCCGGCGATGTACCTGCAGGACCCGGCGGGCGGCGAGAAGACCATGAAGTCGATGTGGACCGACGACGAGATGCACAAGGTGGAGGCGCAGTTCCGCTTCCACCCCGGCGTCCGCTACAAGACGGTCACCCGCCCCGGCCACTCGGCCGCGCCGGACTACGAGCGGAAGGCCGGCGACCCCAGGACGCTGGCGTGGGAACCCTCCTACGAGTTCGCCTGGTCGGTGTCGGACTCGACCGTGGTGAAGAAGGCGGTGACGGTCAAGGAAGGCGAGCACCCGATCGTCGTGCACGCCGTACTGCGCCGCGCGGACCGGTCCGCGGTGGCTCAGGTGCGCAAGGAGCTGACGGGGAAGCCGCCGACGGGGCGCGAGAAGGTCGCGGGCGGCAAGCGGATCGCGTGCGACACCGGCGAGTACACGGTGGAGTGGTCGGTCACCCGCTCGGGCTACGGGACGCTCCACGGCTCCCTGCGCTGGAACTCCAGCTGCGAGCAGTACCGGACGGCGTTCTCCCAGGACCACGGGAAGCAGCGCTGAGGCTCCCGTCGGGGTCCGGCCGCCCCGCGCACCTCGTGAGTGCTCGGCGGGCGACTGGGCCGCGGCCCGGGATCAAGGGCCGTAGCGGCCATGGTGCCGCACGGGATGGTCTGCGGCCCGGGTCGAAGGCCCCGTGTCGTGGGGGACTTCAGGGGGAGTTCACTGCTTCTTGGAGGCCTGGGACGCCTGTGCGGCGATGTCCTCCAGGACGCCCTTGGGATTGCCGTTCGGTTCCACGGCACGTCCGATGTTGCGCTTGATGGTGTCGCTGACCGTCACCCAGGACGGGTCGTTGACCGGGTAGAGCTGCGCGCCGCGCAGCGCGTTGAGGAACTGCTGGTCGTTCTTGTCGAGTCCGCCGCCCGCCGGGGTGCGCGAAGCCGTCACGGTGGAAGGCAGCAGGTGGTAGCGGCTGGCGAAGTCCGACAGGTTCTTGTCCTGGTAGACGAAGTCCAGGAACCTGCCGATCTCGGCGCGCCTGCCGTTCTGCCTGAAGGCCATCATCCAGTCGGCCACGCCGACGGTCGGCGGGGTCTCCCCGGGGCCGAGGTCGTCCGAGACGGGCATGGTGGTGGTGACGACGTTGACGCCCTTGGCGCGCGCCTCGTGGGCGAGGGCGGGGTAGCCGTTGAGCATGCCGACCTCGCCGCGCGTGAAGGCGGCGAAGGCGTCGGCGCGGTTCAGCCGGGACGGTGACGTGGTCCCCGTGTAGCCGGTCGCGACCATGTTCTCCTTGACCCATTCCCAGGTCTTGATGTTCTGGTCGGAGGCCAGGCTGTAGTTGCCGCTGCTGTCGGCGTAGCCGCCGCCGTTGCTGAGCTCCCAGATCAGCGCCTCCGCGTGCGCCTCCTCGGGCCCCAGCGGNNGCGGCGGCCTTCAGGTCGGACCAGGTCTTGGGGGCCTCCCTGATGCCGGCCTTCGTGAACAGCGCCTCGTTGTAGAAGAGCAGGCGGCTGCTCGCCACGAAGGGCAGGCCGTAGAGGGTGTTGCCCACCGAGCCGGCGTCGGCCAGCGGCTGGAGGAAATTCGCCTCGGCCGTGACCGAGAGGAGTTCGTCGGCGGGATAGAGCTGCCCCTGGGCGGCGAAGTCCGAGTAGGAGCCCATGAGCGCGATGTCCGGCGCCTTGCCGGCCTTGACCATACGGGAGACCTCGCGGTCGATGTCCGCCCACGGCAGGAGCTTGACCTCGACCTTGATTCCCGGATTCTCCTCGGTGAAATCGGCCGTCACCCTGTCCCAGAACGGCTTGGAACTGGTGGCGGGACTGTCGCCGTATTCGGCGGCGACCAGGTGCAGTGTGCCCCCGCCACCTGCCTCGTCCCCGGAACCGCCACATCCCGCCAGCGGTATCAGCAGGCCGAGCACGGTCGCGGTGGCGGTCGTGCCGAAAATTCTCCGTCGCACGGGTGTATTCCCCTGAATTTCTTTTGCGTCTCGTTATTACTTATGGGTTGCTCCGGGCAGGGTGATCCCTCGATGGCCCGTTGGCCGGAATTCTCTCCTGTGCGACGGGTGGGTTTTCCATGGGGGCCGTACTTGTGGTGAATGCTCCAACCGCAGCTTTTCCGGCTGGTGTTTTTTGATATGCGGCCGATAAAGTAGACGCGCGTAGACATGCCGAAAAGCCCGTTTCCGTCAGGGAAACGGGCCGGCAGCCGGTGGTGGCGGGGAACGCTCGGTCAGTCGGTGAATTCGCCGGCGTACGGGTCGGGCTCGCCCGTCTCCGGGTTGCGGCCCTCCTGCCAGCGGCGCTGCGCCTTGCGCCAGTGCACGAAGCTCAGGTGCCCGCCGTCCCAGAAGGTGATGCTGACCGGGCTCACGTCGAACTCGTCGGAGCAGAGCCGGAAGAGGAACTCGGCCATGCCGTACGGGTACACGGCGAAGGAGTCGGCGGTGTGGCGGCCGCACACCAGCACCGGCCAGCGGTCCGGATCGGGATCGGAGGTCAGCCAGCACAGGATGTCCGAGCCGCCCGCGACGCCCCACGCGATGATCGACTCCGGGTCCACGTCGAAGGCCGAACGGCCGCCCTCCGCCACCCACATCTGCCGAGCGTTGTCCGTCTCCTCGGCCATCTCGGCCGGATCCCACTGCAGCCCGGGCTTGGGCATCGGCAGCAGGATGCTCGCCTCGCCGTTGATGGAGCCTGCGCCGAAGCGGCCCATGAACGCGATGAAGTCCGACGGGAACCGGGTCCCCCAGGCCGCCTCCGCCGCGGGCCAGTCGACGTCCTCGTCGGCGCCGTGCGTCGCCGGCATGATCTGCTCCAGCGCCTTGATCCGCGCGTTCTCCGTCATGCCGCTCCCCTGATGCCCCAGCTCAACCGCCCCAACCTACTCCCGGCGGCGAGCTCCTCCTAGGCGGTGTCCACTTCCAGCGTGGTTCCGGCCGCCAGGCCCCAGCCGGCCATGGCGCCGGCCGCCGCCTCCAGGACGTGCCGGGCGCGCAGCCGCGGCAGTCCGAGCCGGCCGGGAGCCATGGTGGCCACGTCGAGCACGCGCAGGTTCCGGTCCAGGTACGCCACGTCGATCGCGAACCGCATCCGGAAGGTGTGCACGCTCGCCGCGGGCGTCAGCAGCATCGCCCCCTCGATCCCGTCCCGGCCGAGCAGGCCGCGCGTCCGCGCCCGGTAGGAGGCGGCGACCTCCAGCGGGATCGGTGTGGGGTCGGATCCGACCCGCAACGCGGCGGGGCCGTCATGCCAGTGCGCCATGGCGGCCACCTTAGGGGGTGCCCTGCCGGTCGGACCCGGCTCCCTGATCCGGCCCGAACGGCGAGACACCCCCCGAGGGGACCGCCTACCTTCGCCCCATGGGTGTGGTCGTGATCGTTCTCGCCGCCGGGTACGGCGCCGCCGCCGGGCTGCTGC
Source organism: Streptomyces amritsarensis (assembly GCF_001953875.1). GTDB lineage: Bacteria > Actinomycetota > Actinomycetes > Streptomycetales > Streptomycetaceae > Streptomyces > Streptomyces amritsarensis. Next base: position 8,719 of record NZ_MQUR01000032.1, on the reverse strand, counting down.
TGCCGCGCGCGGCCTACCGGCTGTCCGTGGCCCCCGGGACCCCCTGGCGGCACAGCTGCCCGCAGGGGCACCGGCTGCGCGGCTGGCTCGGCCCGGCGCGCTGCCGCCCGCCCCGGCCGGAGCCCGCCCCGCCCGGCCCGGGATACGCGTACGGGCCGGGGTACGCGCACGGGCCGGAGCCGGCCGTGCCCGGGCCGGGGCCCGCCGCGCCCGGGCCGGTGCACGCCTACGGGCCGCGGGCCCTGCTCCCGGCCGCCCTCACCGGAGCGGTGTGCGCCCTGATCGCGGCGGCCGTCGGGGTGCGGCCCGAGGCGGCGGCGTACGCGGCACTGGCCCCGCTCCTCGTCCTGCTCGCCCTCGTCGACCGGGCCGTGCACCGGCTGCCCGACGTCCTGACGCTGCCGCTCGCGGCCGGGGCGGCCGCCCTGCTCGGGATCGCCGCCCTGCTGCCCGGCTCGGCCGGGTCCTGGCGGCTCGCCCTGCTCGGCGGGGGCGCGCTCGGGGCGGCGTACCTGGTGCTCCATCTGATCAACCCCGCCGGCATGGGCCTCGGCGACGTCAAGCTGGCGCTCTCGCTGGGGGTCGCTCTTGGGTGGTACGGGTGGGGGGTATGGGCGTCGGGGGCCTTCCTGGGCCTCCTCTACGGCGCGCTGTACGGCCTGACCCTGCTGCTGCGCGGCTCCGCGACCCGTGACCAGGGCTTCGCGTTCGGCCCCTTCATGGCGGTCGGCGCACTCACCGGAGTGCTGCTGGGCGGTTTCGGAGCGTAATCATCGCGCGGCGATGCACGCAGCATGCTTTACGAAGGGTTATGGTGGAACCCCCCCCTCGGGCCGGTCCGTATCCCCCCCACGGACCGGCCCGTTTTCCGTTCACCCGTTGCCCGCGCGGGTGTTGGGGCGAAAATGCAGGTCAGCCGCGCTGGGCCCAGATGTTGGTGCCGGGCGTGGACACCGCGAAGGAGTCGATCTCCTTCAGCTCGGCCTCGGACAGCGGCGCGCCGGCCAGGGCGGCCACGTTCTGCTCAAGCTGCCGGACGCTCGACGCGCCGATCAGGGCCGAGGTCATCCGCTCGTCGCGCAGCACCCACGTGAGTGCGAGCTGGGCCAGGGACTGGCCGCGGCGCGAGGCGATCGCGTTCAGCCCGGCCAGCCGGTGCAGCACGTCGTCCGAGAGCAGGTCGGGGTTCAGCGACTTGCCCTGGGCGGCGCGGGAGTCGGCCGGGATCCCCTGGAGGTACTTGTCGGTCAGCAGGCCCTGCGCGAGGGGCGCGAAGGAGATGCACCCCATGCCGGCGTCCTCCAGGGTGTCCAGCAGCCCGTCCTCCTCCGTCCAGCGGTTGATCATGGAGTAGGAGGGCTGGTGGATGAGCGGGCGCACGCCCATCCCGTGCAGGATCCGCACGGCCTCGGCCGTCTGCTCGGCCGTGTAGGAGGAGACGCCGACGTAGAGCGCCTTGCCCTGCTGGACCGCGGACGCGAGGGCGCCCATGGTCTCCTCGAGCGGGGTCTGCGGGTCGAAGCGGTGCGAGTAGAAGATGTCGACGTAGTCCACGCCCATCCGCTTCAGCGAGGCGTCGAGCGAGCTGAGCAGGTACTTGCGGCTGCCCCACTCGCCGTACGGCCCGGGGTGCATCAGGTAGCCGGCCTTGGTCGAGAGGATCAGCTCGTCGCGGTAGGGCGCGAAGTCCTGCGCGAAGATCTTGCCGAAATTCAGCTCGGCCGAGCCGGGCGGCGGCCCGTAGTTGTTTGCGAGGTCGAAGTGGGTGACGCCGAGGTCGAAGGCGCGGCGCAGGATCGCCCGCTGGGACTCCAGGGACCTGTCGTCACCGAAGTTGTGCCAGAGGCCGAGGGAGATGGCGGGGAGCTTGAGGCCGCTGTGGCCCGTGCGCCGGTACTCCATGGAGTCGTAGCGCGAGGACTCTGCCCGATAGGGATTGGTATCAGTCACGTTGTCCTCCCTATCACGGAGTTGTGACAGACCGAGTTGGGTACCCCCTCCCGCCGCGCAGTAATGTGGCGGACTCGGGGGAGGGACCGCATTTCGCACGGGGGCAAGGCACGGAGGGGCTGGAAGATCGTGAAGTTGCGCGACCTGGTGTACAGGCTTTACGCACGCCGGGTGGAAGGCCGCCTCGACCATGACGCGGCACCCAAGCACATCGGCGTCATCCTGGACGGGAACCGCCGCTGGGCGAAGGCGTCCGGAGGCACGACGGAGCAGGGCCACCAGGCCGGGGCCGACAAGATCTCCGAGATGCTCGGCTGGTGCACCGAGACGGACGTCGAGGTCGTCACCCTGTGGATGCTTTCCACGGACAACCTGGACCGGCCCGAGGTCGAGCTCCGCCCGCTGCTCAACATCATCGAGAACACCGTGCGGGGCCTCGCGGCGGACGGCCGCTGGCGCGTCCACCACGTCGGCAACCTGGACATCCTTCCCGCCGGGACGCAGACGGTCCTCAAGGAGGCCGAGCAGGCCACCCACGACGTCGACGGGATACTCGTCAACGTCGCCGTCGGCTACGGAGGTCGCCAGGAGATCGCCGACGCCGTGCGCTCGCTGCTGCTGGAGCACGCGCGCAAGGGCACCTCCTTCGAGGAGCTCGCCGAGATCCTCGACATCGACCACATCGCCGAGCACCTCTACACGCGCGGCCAGCCCGACCCGGACCTCGTGATCCGCACCAGCGGAGAGCAGCGGCTGTCCGGATTCATGCTGTGGCAGAGCGCGCACTCCGAGTACTACTTCTGCGAGGTCTTCTGGCCGGCCTTCCGCAAGGTCGACTTCCTCCGCGCCCTGCGCGACTACGCGGCCCGCCACCGGCGCTACGGCACCTGATGCCGCGGAGGGGGGTCCGGCCGTGTCGGAGCCCCCTGCGCCCCGCCTTCCCCTCCCCTCGAAGCCTTCACCAGGGATTCACCGAGCGTCCGTCATATGCCATGGCATGGCCTGGCCTGATCGGGGAATATCCCTTTCAGGTCGATGCCCGATCCACGGGTGTCGAGTCTCAGCGGACGGCATGGGGTCGTCCGCCCGGGAGGCCCTTTGCACCAGGACGCACGTGCGGTTCGCACGGACGCAGTGGAGGGCCGGAAATCGGCCCTGGCATGGGTGCCGATGACCGGTCCGGTCTTCATGGCCCGACCTCTTCCGAGGGGGTACGTCCTTCCGTGGTGACCAGCACAAAGCGCCGCCTGCCCGACAGGCGGACCTACGTCCTCGACACCAGCGTCCTGCTGGCAGACCCCAACGCGATCTCCCGCTTCGACGAGCACGAGGTCGTGCTCCCGATCGTGGTGATCACCGAGCTGGAGGCGAAGAGGCACCATCCCGAACTCGGCTACTTCGCGCGCCAGGCCCTGCGCCTGCTCGACGACTTCCGGGTTCGCAACGGTCGCCTCGACGCACCCATCCCGCTGGGCGATCTGGGCGGCACCCTGCGCGTCGAGCTCAACCACTCAGACCCCGGAGTCCTCCCCGCCGGCTTCCGGCTGGGGGACAACGACTCGCGGATCCTCGCCGTCGCCCGCAATCTGCAGGCCGAGGGCTACGACGTCACGGTCGTCTCGAAGGACCTCCCCCTGCGCATCAAGGCCTCCTCCGTGGGGCTGATCGCGGAGGAGTACCGCGCCGAACTCGCCATCACCGACGGCGGCTGGACCGGCATGAGCGAGATCGGCCTCTCCGGGGAGCAGGTCGACCTCCTCTACTCGGAGGAGCGGCTCTACGTACCGGAGGCCGCGGAACTGCCCGTGCACACCGGGCTGGTCCTGCAGTCCGAGCGCGGCAAGGCCCTGGGCCGGGTCACGGCGGACGGCAACGTCAGGCTCGTACGGGGCGACCGCGACGCCTTCGGGCTGCACGGGCGCAGTGCCGAGCAGCGCATCGCGCTGGACCTCCTCCTCGACCCCGAGATCGGGATCATCTCGATGGGAGGCCGGGCCGGCACCGGCAAGTCGGCGCTGGCGCTGTGCGCCGGCCTGGAGGCCGTGCTGGAGCGCAGGCAGCACCAGAAGGTGATGGTCTTCCGGCCGCTGTACGCGGTGGGCGGCCAGGACCTCGGCTATCTGCCCGGTGACGCCTCGGAGAAGATGAGCCCGTGGGCGCAGGCGGTCTTCGACACGCTGTCGTCGGTCGCCGGCCGGGAGGTCATCGAGGAGGTGCTGAACCGCGGGATGCTGGAGGTCCTGCCGCTCACGCACATCCGCGGCCGCTCGCTCCACGACGCCTTCGTGATCGTGGACGAGGCGCAGTCGCTCGAGCGGAACGTCCTGCTGACCGTTCTGTCCCGGATCGGGGCCAATTCGCGGGTCGTTCTGACCCACGACGTCGCCCAGCGGGACAACCTGCGGGTCGGCCGGTACGACGGAGTGGTCGCCGTGGTCGAGAAGCTGAAGGGCCATCCGCTCTTCGCCCACGTCACGTTGACGCGATCCGAGCGCTCCCCGATCGCCGCCCTGGTGACCGAGATGCTGGAGAGCCTCTGACGGGGGTGAGCCCGGCGGTGCCGCCCGCCCGCCGGTCGAAGCGGTCAAAAAACGCATAGCGGGAAGGTGAGTTGGCGCCGCCCGGCAAAGGCCCGAGAGCCTAGCCGGGCGGCGTCGTGCTGCACAGTCCTTTGACGAAATCGACGAGGGCATCCCAGGTGTGACCTTTCACACGCAACGGAGAATTGCCTTGCGGTGTCGAGGTCCGGCAGAGTCTGGTTTCCGTCAGGCCCCGCATACGGCACTCCTCCAGACTTCGTCCGGGGGACCCCGGTACCTCCCGTGAGGTACGCGCAGCACCACAACTCCACAGCCGATGGCCGTATGCCGCCCGGTAGTTTCACGCGGCAGCCCCCGCAGGGGAGTTGCCCACGGGCCCGCGCCTCCAGTGACCGTAGAACCACGGAGGCCAGAGACGAGGGCACTTTTGCGCCCGCGCGGTCACTGCGGACGCTGCTGGAAGGACACCGTGTGAGCCGGATCTCGGTCCGGGGGTTCGCAGTGGCTTCGGCCACCGCGGTCACCACCGTCGGCGCAGTCGTGGGCGTTGCCACCGGCGACCCCACGAACGATCTCGAGACGACCGCGTCCGGGGCGACCCTCCTCGCAGACATCCCGGTCGGCGACCAGGCAGAGGTCCAGAGCGCGTCCCTGACGCAGCAGGCCGACACCATCGCGCACGCCGCCGACGCCGACGCCAGGCGTTCGGCCGAGGAGGCGGCACGCCTGCAGGCCGCCGAGGACGCCAAGAGCAAGAAGGCCGAGGCGCAGAAGGCCGCCGACGAGAAGGCGAAGAGGGAACGCGAGGCGAAGGAAGTCGCCAGCCGTTCCGCCGCCCGCGACGCCGGTGACTTCGCCGTCCAGAGCTCCTACACGGTCGCCCAGGTCAAGGCCATCGCCCAGCAGATGGTTCCGGCCGGCCAGTTCCAGTGCTTCTCGAACATCATCAACCAGGAATCCACCTGGAACTACCTGGCCGTGAACAAGTCCTCCGGGGCCTACGGTCTGGTCCAGGCGCTGCCCGGTTCGAAGATGGCCTCGGCCGGCGCCGACTGGCGCACCAACCCCGCCACGCAGATCAAGTGGGGCCTGAACTACATGGAAGACCGCTACGGCAGCCCCTGCGCCGCGTGGACCTTCCACCAGGCCAACGGCTGGTACTGACGGCCGCTGCCGCACCGCGGCGCCACCGCTCAACCCCGGGGAGCCCCGCACCGTCGTACGGTGCGGGGCTCCCCGCGTGTACGGTCTTCGGGGTGTGCCCGTAGACGGGGGGCGGGGGAAGGAAGCGACATGGCGAAGAGGGAAGGCTGGCTCGGCCGGCTGGGCAACAGGCTGACCGAGATGGAGGCGCGGCTCAACGAGCGGCGCGCCGAGGTCGAGGCCGAGACCGCAGGCGATCTGCCCGAGCCGCCGCGGCAGACCGTGGCGGCCGAGGCCGCTCCCGCGGCCTCCGACGCCCCGGCGCAGCAGCCCCCCGCGGTCCGGGAGCCCGCCCCCGCGCGCTACCGGCGCCCCGAGCGGCCCGACCCGGCGAGCGTGGTCCCGTGGGGGATGCGCGTCGCCGCCGAGGCCAGCTGGCGGCTGCTGCTGCTCGCCGGAATGCTGTGGGTGCTGATGAAGGTGATCAGCGAAGTCCGCCTGGTCGTCCTCGCCTTCGCGGCCGCCATGCTCGTCACCGCGATGCTCCAGCCCTTCGTCGTCCGGCTGCGCAGACTGGGTCTGCCGCGCGGCCTGGCCACGGCCGTCACGGCGGTCCTCGGCTTCGTCGTCATCGGGCTCGTCGGCTGGTTCGTGGTCTGGCAGGTCATGGACAACCTCGACGACCTCTCCGACCGGGTCCGCGACGGCATCAACGAGCTCAAACTCTGGGCACTGGACAGTCCGTTCCACGTGACCGAGAAGCAGATCAACGACATCGCGAAGAACCTCAGCGAGACCATCGGCACCAACACCGAACAGATCACCTCCGCCGGACTCCAGGGCGTGACCGTCCTCGTCGAGATCCTCACGGGCATGCTGCTCGCGATGTTCTCGACGCTCTTCCTGCTCTACGACGGCAAGCGCATCTGGAACTGGGCGCTCGGCCTGGTCCCGGCGGCCGCCCGCGCCGGTGTCGCCGGCGCCGGTCCGCGCGCCTGGCGCACGCTGACCGCGTACGTGCGCGGCACGGTCATCGTCGCGCTCATCGACGCCATCTTCATCGGTCTGGGGCTCTACTTCCTGGATGTGCCGATGGCTGTGCCGCTGGCCGTCTTCATCTTCCTGTTCGCCTTCATCCCGCTCGTCGGCGCCGTGATCTCGGGCGCCCTCGCGGTGGTCGTGGCGCTCGTGACACAGGGGGTGTTCACCGCCCTGATGGCGCTGCTGGTGGTGCTGGCGGTGCAGCAGATCGAGGGGCACGTGCTCCAGCCGTTCATCCTCGGCCGGGCGGTACGGGTACACCCGCTCGCGGTGGTGCTCGCGGTCGCCGCCGGCGGGATGATCGCGGGCATCGGCGGGGCGGTGGTGGCCGTTCCGCTGGTGGCCGTCACCAACACGGTGGTCGGATACCTGAAGGCGTACTCCCGCGACCAGCACCATCTCGGGGCGGGAATGGCCGGCCCGGCGCCGCACGGCTCGACGGCGCTGGGCGTGGTATCCGACGACGAGGAGTACACCCGGCCGTAGCGGTGCCTGGCCGAATCGCGCACCACCGGAGCCGAACGTTTCAGCGAGCCGGGCTGCCATGATCGAGGGTGTGCGGGCGCGGCTGGTGGCGCTCGGGAAGCAACGGTGAACGGGGGGCAGGGATGATCAGCGATCCGGAGCTCGACGGCGGGTGGCAGGCCGACCGTGCGGAAGGGCCGGCGGAGCGGCTCGCACCGCACGGAGCGGAGGCGGACGGCCCGGGGGCGCGACGGCCGTGGCTGTGGGCCCTGGGCGGGGCCGTGACCGCTTCGGCGGTGTGGGCGCTCGGCCTGTACACCTTGGGGGACCGGCTCGCCGCGCCGGAGCTCTCGTACCGGGCCGCGGAGAACCTCTGCGAGGACTTCCGGGCCCGTGCGCTGGGCCGGATCGCTGGAGACCTGCACCGCTACCGGCCGGTGAACAAGGAGCACGACCACCCGGCCGTGCGCGGGGCCGTCTGCGAGCTGCGGAACGGCGAGAGCGTGTCCAGCCTCACCGTGCGGGCGCAGGTCGATCTGCACAGGAAGACCGATCCCGCGCCGGAGTTCGACGTGCCGTCGCTCGGGCTCGTCGCCGCGCTCGGTGCGGGGAGCACCGAGGCGGTGCAGGGTCTCGGTGAGCGCGCGGTGTTCTTCACGACCCCCGGGGACGGGGTCGTCCAACTCAGGGTGCTGGACGGCGGGGCGGTGTTCACGATCGAGGCCTACGGCACCGGCACGGCACAGAACACGCCGACTGACACCGCCGTGATGCAGGCGGCGATGGTCGAGGACGCCCGCGCGCTGATGGCGGTATTGAAGGAGTAGGGGGCGGGATGATCAGTGAGCCCGAGCTCGACGGGGCATGGGAGTCGGAGCGCCCGGCGGAGGCCGCGCAGGACGACGCCGTGCCCCCGCGGGGGCCGGCCCGGCCGTTGCGGTGGGTCGCGGTGGCCGTCGTGGTCACGTCCGCGCTGTGGGCGGGCGGGCTGTACGCCTTCGGGGACCGGCTGCGGCCGGTGGGGCCGGAGGTCCGGTACGCGGTCACGGACAACCTGTGCGAGCACTTCAAGGCACCGGCCCTCGGGCGGGCGACGGGCGGTTTCACGGACGCCACCCCGCACAAGGCAGGCCGGCATCCGGCCATGGACTGGGCGGCGTGCAGCTACGGCAGCGACAGGCCGGGAGGTTCGGGCGGGTTCTCCGCAGTGGTCCTGGTCGAGCTGCACAAGAAGAGCGATCCGGGGCCCGAGTTCGCGCTGGGTTCGTACTACGAACGGATCTTCGGTGACGACGTGCCCTGGGAGGAGATGCCCGGCCTGGGGGAGCAGGCACTGGTCCGCGCGTCCGAGGCCTCCGACGGTCTTCAGCTCCGCGTCCGGGACGGTGGTGCGGTGTTCACCGTCGAGCTGATGTTCTTCGGCTCCCCGGACGAGGAGATCGGCCCGAGCGCTACCCCGCAGGCGCGGCCCGACCAGGACACCCTGACCGCGGCCGCGGTCGAGGACGTACGGGCCCTGATGGCCGCCTTGCGCAAGGGCTGACGACGGCAGGGGCCCCGCGACCGGGAACGGTCGCGGG
>NZ_MQUR01000160.1 GCF_001953875.1 Streptomyces amritsarensis | reverse complement strand
CCTGACCGTGGCCCGGCCGGGCCTGGGCCACTCCTTCCGCACGGCGGTCCGCGCCTTGGACGCCCGACTCGGCGCGCGCCGCTCGACGGGGCGTTGACGGCGGCGAGGCGTGCGTCCGCGCACGGGTCGGGTGCGCCGGGGAGGGCGGCCTCGTCGGGCTGGTCGCGGACGAGGGGGTGCCCGGCGTGTCTCAGGCGGTCGGTTCGCGCCAGACGCCGGTCGTCAGCAGCGTGTCGAGGGTCTTGGCGTAGGGGGCGAGTTCGAGTCCCTGCGCCGCCACCCACTCGTCGGAGTAGTACTTGTCCAGGTAGCGGTCGCCCGGGTCGCACAGCAGGGTGACGACGCTTCCGGTGCGGCCCTCCGCCACCATCTCCGAGACGATCTTCAGGGCGCTCCACAGGCCGGTTCCGGTCGAGCCGCCCGCCTTGCGCCCTATGGCCGTCTCCAGCGCCCGGCACGCGGCGACACTCGCGGCGTCGGGCACCTTCATCATCCGGTCGATGGCGCCGGGCACGAAGCTCGGCTCCATCCGCGGGCGGCCGATGCCCTCGATGCGCGAGCCGCAATCGCTGCTCGCGTCCGGGTCGTTGCGCGTCCAGCCCTCGAAGAAGCAGGAGTTCTCCGGGTCGGGGACGCAGATGCGGGTGTCGTGCTGCATGTAGTGCACGTAGCGCGCGATGGTCGCCGAGGTGCCGCCGGTGCCGGCGGTCGCCACGATCCAGGCGGGCTCGGGGAAACGTTCCAGCTTGAGCTGCTGGTACATCGACTCCGCGATGTTGTTGTTGCCGCGCCAGTCGGTGGCCCGCTCCGCGTAGGTGAACTGGTCCATGTAGTGCCCGCCGGTGCGGGCGGCCAGCTCCGCCGACTCCTCGTACATCTTCATCGGGTCGTCCACGAAGTGGCATGCGCCGCCGTGGAATTCGATCAGGCGGCACTTCTCCGGGCTGGTCGTGCGCGGCATGACGGCGATGAACGGGACACCGATCAGCTTGGCGAAGTACGCCTCGGACACGGCGGTCGAGCCGGACGAGGCCTCGATGACGGGGCGGCCCGGCCGGACCCAGCCGTTGCAGAGGGCGTAGAGGAACAGCGAGCGCGCGAGGCGGTGCTTGAGGGAGCCCGTCGGGTGCGTGGACTCGTCCTTGAGGTAGAGGTCGATGCCCCACGCCTCGGGGAGCGGGAACTTCAGCAGGTGCGTGTCCGCCGAGCGGTTCGCGTCGGCCTGGACCTTGCGCACGGCCTCTTTCAGCCAGGCGCGGTAGTCGGCGTCGCTGCGGTCGACATCGACGGTCGTGGCGGTCGTACCGGTGGTGGTTCCGGTGCCGGTGGTGCCAGTGGTGTCGGTGGTGCTCATGCGCCGCGCTCCTTCGTCGTTCCCTTTAGCCCCTTCTTTCGCAATGTACCTCTCCCACCTGCACAAACAGTCACTTTGGGTATCTATGCGGATCGCTTTCGATCGCGTTCGGTTGCACTGCGGGGCACCGTGGGTGACCCTGGTGGAGGATTACCGAGGGTGCAGCACCCGTAACACTCATGTCGGGGAGTCGCAGCCGTGATCAGTCATTCCCGCAGGCACTGCGTCGTCGAACTGCAGGCCTTGCCGTCGCGGATCGGCCAAATCCGCAGAATCGTGTCAGCCCAGCTGCGCCACTGGCAGCTCGATCCGCTCATAGACCGGGCTGCGCTCGGCGTGACGGAGCTGCTGGGCAACGTCCACCGCCACGCGCAGCCGGACAAGACCTGCGTCGTCGAGATCGAGCTGCGGCTCGGACGGCTGACGGTCTCGGTCATCGACAGCGATCCACGGCTTCCGGTGCTCCGCCCCGTGCAGGCCGGACCGTTGGAGACCAGCGGACGCGGGCTCGCCCTCGTGGAGGCCCTCAGCGAAGCCTGGGGCGTCCGCGAACGGTCCGACGGACCGGGCAAGGTCGTCTGGTTCTCCCTGACGGCGGCGCCCGCGCCGGTGGCGCCGACGCTCCCGGTCTCGATCGCCGCCAAGCCCGTGCCGGAACCCGCGCGCACGGTGGTGGTGGCCGTGGATCCGGTCACCGCCCCGGTGGCGCTGCCGGTCCCCTCTCCGGTCGCCGTCCGCCCCGGCTGACGGTGGCGGGGACGGCCCAGGCCGTGCCCGCAAGGGGCCGCCGGCCGCCCGGAGGGCGGGCCCGCGGCGTCCGGCGCCATGCATCCCCCCAGGCCCGCGGGGCCGAGGGGAAGGATCGCCGGGCGGCGGGCCGCCCCGTACGGGACGTACGCGGGCCCGCCGACGGCGCGGCGAGGCGTGGTGGCCGACCTCGCGGGCAGGCGGGACTTCGCGGCCAGGGCCTGACTAGGCCAAGGCCCCCAGCGGGTCGTCGAGGACGGGCTGCCAGGCCAGTTCCGCCGCGCCGACCAGGCTGTTGTGGTCCAGGGTGCACGGCAGGATCGGCACGCCACCGCTGCGCCCCCACAGGCTGCGGTCCGCGACGACCGCCCGGAGCCGCTCCGGGTTTGCGTACAGCAGTTCCCGGTGCAGCCCGCCCAGGATGATCCGGTCGGGGTTGAGGATGTTCACCAGGCCGGCGAGGCCCAGGCCGAGGCGGTCGATGAGCTCCTCGGTGGCCGCCCGTACCGCCGGCTCCTCCGGTTCCTCGCGCAACAGGTCGCGGGCCTGCTGGAGCAGCGACACCTCGGGGCCCGGGCTGCGGCCCGCCGCGGTGAGGAAGGCCAGCGGGTCCGCCTCCACGTCCAGGCAGCCGCGGCCTCCGCAGTGGCAGGCCCGCCCCTCCGGGTTCACGGTGAGGTGGCCGACCTCCAGGGCCAGACCCGAACTTCCGCTGTGCAGGCGGCCGTCCAGCACCAGGGCTCCGCCGACCCCGCGGTGCCCGGTGGCCACGCACAGCAGGTGCTGCGCGCTGCGTCCCGCGCCGTGCCGGTGCTCGGCGAGCGCCGCGAGGTTGACGTCGTTCCCGGTCAGGGCGGGGCCGTCGATCCCGGCGTCCTTCACGCACTCGGCGAAGATGTCCCGTACGGGAGAACCGGCCGGCCAGGCCAGGTGCAGCGGGTTCAGCGCCGTGCCGTCCGGTTCGGCGACGGCCGACGGGACCGCGAGCCCGGCTCCGACGCAGCGCCGGCCGCTGTCCGCGAGCAGTTCCGCGCCCGCCTGCACGACCGCGCCGAGCACCTGGGCCGGGTCGGCGGAGACGGTGACCTTGCCGGGCGCGGTGGCCACGATCCGGCCGCCGAGGCCCACCAGGGCGGCCCGGAAGCCGTCCGAGTGCACCTGGGCGGCGAGCGCCACCGGCCCGTCCTCGGCCACCGAGAGGCGGTGCGAGGGGCGGCCCTGGCCTCCGCCGGTGCCGGCGGCACCGGCCGAGGCCCCCGGGCGGGAGTCGACCCGGATCAGCCCGAGCGCCTCCAGCTCGGCCGCGACCGCGCCGGCGGTGGCGCGGGTGACCCCCAGCTCGGCCGTCAGGACCGCACGGGTCGGGGCGCGGCCGGTGTGGACGAGCTCCAGCGCCGGCCCGAGCGCGCCGCGGCCCCGTTCCAGCTTGGTCCGCGCGCCCGTGCTCGACACCGATGGCGTGGTCGCATCCCCCACCCGCGGCGGGGCCCCGTTGCCGTTCATGGCACCGATCCTCGCATGATCGGAGGGTGCCGCACGCCGCCCGGGGGCGTCCCGCCGCTCCGGCGGGCCGGACCGGCGAGGCGCCCCTCAGCCCAGCCCGCCGACCCGGAGCGTGATGTTGAGCCGCCCGGTCAGCCCGAGCGCCCGCGGACCCGTGCCCGGCAGGACCTTCGGCACCCCGTGGTAGGCCGACCGGCTGGGGCCGCCGAAGACGAAGAGGTCCCCGCTGCGCAGCTCGACGTCCCGGTACGGGCGCCCGCGCGAATCGGTGTTCCCGAAGCGGAAGAGGCAGCTGTCGCCGAGGCTGAGCGAGACCACCGGCGCCGGGGACTTCTCCTCCGCGTCGCGGTGCATGCCCATGCGGGAGTCCCCGTCGTAGAAGTTGACCAGTGCGATGTCGTAGGCGGCCGCACGGGGATCGGGCGGCCCGCCGTAGGCGGCGGCCACCGCCTCGCGTCCCAGCTCGGCGAGCCAGTCCGGCATCGGCTTGACCGGTTCCCCGTCCCCGTCGACGGCGGTGCGGGCGTAGCCGTACGGGTACCAGTGCAGGCCCAGGCACACCTGCCGGGCGGTCATCACCCCGCCGCCCGGGGTGCGGACGGTGCGCAGGCCGGCCGGCGGGCGGGCCCACTCCCGGCAGGCCGCCAGCAGCTCGCCCTGCCGGCGGGGCCCGAGCCAGTCGGGCACGTGTACCGCGCCGGGGGCGATCTCGGTCCGCTCGCGCGGGAAGAGTTCCCCGTCCATCCCTCCATTGTCGGCGCCGTGGCTGCAAGACTCCCGGTATGGAGATCACTGAGTACGTAAAGACCCTGGCCCGGGAGGGCGAACTGCTCGCGGAGGTGGCCGAACGGGCCGGTACGGACGCCTTCGTCCCCTCCTGTCCCGGCTGGCACGTCAGCGACCTGCTGCGGCACACCGGGTCGGTGCACCGCTGGGCCGCCGGGTACGTCGCGGAGCGGCAGCTGGAGCCGACGGGCTTCCCGGAGGCGCCGGAGCTGGTCGACGGCGAACTCCTGGCGTGGTTCCGGGAGGGCCACGCGGACCTGGTGCGGACGCTGACCGAGGCCCCGGCCGACGTGCAGTGCTGGACCTTCCTGCCGACCGCCCCGCCGTCGCCGCTGGCGTTCTGGGCCCGGCGGCAGGCCCATGAGACCACCGTGCACCGGATGGACGCGGAGGCCGCTCTGGGCGTCGTCTTCTCCCCGTTGTCGCCGGAGTTCGCGGAGGACGGCGTGGACGAACTGCTCACCGGCTTCCACGCCCGGCCGCGCAGCCGGGTGCGGACCCCGGAGCCGCGGACGATGCGCATCCGCGCCGCCGACACGGGCGCGGTCTGGACCGTGCACCTGTCGCCGGCGCCGGCGCGCACGGTTACGGGCGACATCGGCGACCCGGTCGACTGCGAGGTGACCGGCGAGGCGGCCTGGCTGTACGCGGCACTGTGGAACCGGATGCCGCTGGCGGGTCCGGGGGTGACGGGCGACCTGTCGCTGGCCGCGCTGTGGACGGAGACGGCCGGAATCTGACCCTGTCGGCAGGGGCGGGCGCCGGTGTACGTCCCCGCGCGGCTCGCCGCCCACCCCCGACCGTGGACCCGCGCTGACGAGCGGTTATGGTCGCCTCCTCAAACGATCACGGGGGTGGCTGATGTTCGGTTACAGGGTGCGCGGTGCGGCGGTGGCAGCGGTGTTCCTGGCGGGGTTCGCGGTCTCCTGCGACGCGGAACTGGGCGCGTCGGACGCCCCGCCGGCGGCCTCCTCAGCGGCCGCCGCGGCTTCCGCGGCCGCGACGCCGTCCGTGTCCTCGGTACCGGGCTCGGCGGCTCCGAGCCCGGCGGCTCCGAGCCCGGCGGCGCCCCCGGCGAGCGGCGGGCCGGGCGCCTCCGCCCTTCCCGGCACGCCGCCGGAGAAGGTCCGGGACGCCTTCGCCGGGCTCCAGGCGACGCTGAACGATGCGTGCACGCCTTCCGAATGCGCCTATTTCCTCGGACGCGTCTACGACGAACTGCGCGGCCTGGACGCGGCGATGAAGGCGGATCCCAAGGGCCCCGGGCACTTCCCCGAACCGATCGCGCTGATCGCGAAGCTCGACGCGGAGCTCGGCGGCGACCGGAGCTTCAACAACCTGAAGGCGCACCAGACCCTGCTGATCGGCACCCGGGACAAGATCAACACGTGGATGCAGGGCCACCCGGACGACTACCGCTGACCGGGGCGGGGGGCGGAGTCCCACGCCATGAGTTGCCCGCGCATGTGACCATCGCGGGTGACACGCCTGGCCGCGTGACCACCACCGGTCCCGACACCGGGGGCACCGGCCGTCGGAGCCCGCCCCGGGGTGGACTTCGTCCTGGATCCGGGCGGCGGCCACGCGTGGTAGGGCTGGGCCGTGCACGGCACCCGGCACTCCCCCGGGGTCATCCCGCGCCGCTGGGTCGTGGAGCGGACCTCCGGCTGGCTCATGCGCCACCGACGCCTCACCCGCGAAATCACTCCGAACTGGCGCGACTCCTGAGCGGCCCCGACACCTCCAGGACATCGGCGCGCTCCTGCACCGCCTCGACGCCGTCCCAGAGAGCCAGCCTCGTCGGGCCGATGTGCTCACGCACCACCTTGACGGCTTGCAGAAAGCGACCAGAATTTATCAATTCATCCAGCTCTACTCGCACCTCAGGCGACAGTCTGCTCCACAACGCATCGTCCATGCCCATATTGAACCTTCAGGACAGCCACGCCCTCGTATCGCCCCCAGATTTCCAAACACCTTCCCCGGCACAAAACGCTCTTTGAGGGGCGCTGTGGGCGGGGAAGGCCCTGCGCGCGGACGGCCGGCCCCAACCGCGGTGCAGTCGTCGGCGGTGGCAATGCCGAGACCGGCGTCCTCGGTGATCAGCCGGCTCCCGGCAGGTGGCCGACAGCGACCTGCTCCGGGTGGGACCGGGTCCCCCTGCGAACCTCCCGCGACGGTAAGGCAGTTGGAGAGCGGCCTGTGAACGTCACCGGCGCCGTTCCGGCGGCCGGCGGCCGACGAGGGGCGAAGGGCGAGGGGATTTCGGATCGGCCACGCGGGGAGCGGCGGCATCGGGCCGCGCCCCGGCACGGGCCGCCGCGTACGTCTCGGCACAACTGCCGTGGTCGTTCACCCCTGAACGGCGGCTGCCGACAGTCTGGTCAAACGTTTCGTCGCCGCACAGCGGGTGTCACATGACCCGCCGGAGCGCCCTGGCCGAGCGTGGCCGCGTAGCCGGTCTGGGAGGTGTACTTCCATGTCGGGCCCGTGTTCCAGGGGTTCGGCATGACCGTGTCCGTGGCGTACGCGTAGCCCGCGCCCCGGTCGAACGCCGTGCGGAGGGTGGCGC
The DNA here is from genome assembly GCF_001953875.1 of Streptomyces amritsarensis. Lineage (GTDB taxonomy): Bacteria > Actinomycetota > Actinomycetes > Streptomycetales > Streptomycetaceae > Streptomyces > Streptomyces amritsarensis. The sequence goes on along the minus strand of NZ_MQUR01000160.1, from coordinate 3,062 downwards.
GCATCGCCGCGTCGTCGGGGACGTCGTGGACCAGGTGCCAGAAGGCCGTTCCGCTCGGGTCGAGTTCGGTGCCGGGCCGGTAGCCGGACTCGTGGTGGAAGACGTTGCCGCCGAGCCAGCCTGCTCCGGTGTACGCGGCGTAGGTGTCCTCGTAGGTGACGAAGACGTCCGCGGTGCGCCGGCCGGGCTCCAGGTAGCAGTCGGCTATGGCGGTGCCGGGGTTGTTGACGACGAGGTCGGGGACGGCGGGGTCCACGGCGCTCATGGTGTCCTGGACGTAGCGGCGCAGCTCGGCGTAGTGGTCGCGGGTCGCGTTGGCGGGGCCGCAGTCGCGGCTGACGACGTCGAAGAAGATGCCGTCGACATGGAGACGGCCGTCGGGGGTCTTGAGGTAGTTGTCGACGGAGGCCCTGACGGCTGCGACGTCGCGGTTGCCGTGGTCGGTGTGCACGTAGCCGAGCACCTTGGTCCGCTCGCCGGTGGAGGTGGTGCGGGCGCGGAGGGCGTCGGCGCGGGCCCGCCAGGGGGCGCCGAACGGGGCGTCGCCGTTGCCCGGGTTGAGGACCACCACGGAGGGGGCCGGGTCGGTGGCGGTGAGGTCGGTCAGCATGCGGTCGTTCGCCATCACGTACGCGGGCACGCCGATCTCCAGGCCCCGTACGCCGGGCATCCGGGGCGTGGGGGGCGCGGTGGGCGCCGGGGCGGCGGCCGGAGCGGACGCGTTGGGCGCTTCGCGCGGCGGCGTGTCGGCGGAAGGTGCCGGTGCGGCCAGTAAGAGGGTGGCCAGGACGGCGTACAAGGCCTTCTCGGCGCGAGGCATGAACGTTTCCTCCGGTGGAGGCGGGGCGGGGCGGGGGGACCCGAGGAACACTAGACGGACGGCCCGTCGTTCAAGGCTGAACCTCCCGCATTGGCGTGAGGAACTGGCGAGCGAGCCATCGCCCCATCACGTGAATTCCCGCCGTGGCGCACCCCTCTCCCGCCCTCCTGTCATACGGCGGGCAGTCCGACGCCGTGCGCCAACTGCCCGGCCGCGTGCGTGAAGAACGCCGCCCGTTCCTCGACGACGCCCTGGAACTGGCCGAACAGCTCGAAGGAGACGAGCCCCGCCAGCTGTGCCCAGGCGGCGACAAGGGCGGCGACGGCCGCCGGGGGCAGGTCCTCGGCGAAGTCGGCCGCCATCCGGGCGGCTTCGGGTCCGAGGACGGGCGGCAGCGGCGGGAGGGCGAGGCCGCGCCCCTCGTACGCGGCGCGGACGACACCGATGAGGACGTTGCCGACCCGGGAGGCGGGCCCGATGGTGTCGGCGGGGGCGCTGTAGCCGGGGACCGGGGAGCCGTAGACGAGGGCGTACTCGTGCGGGTGCGCCAGCGCCCACGCCCGTACGGCTTCGCAGGCGGCGATCCAGCGGTCGCGGGGCGCGGCGCCGGCGGCGAGGGCCCGGGAGTCGGCCTCCTCGGCGGCGGCGCCGAGGCTGTCGTACGCGTCGATGATGAGCGCGGTCAGCAGCTCGTCGCGGCTGGGGAAGTAGCGGTAGAGGGCGGAGGAGACCATGCCGAGCTCGCGGGCGACGGCGCGGAGGGAGAGTTTGGCGGCCCCCTCGGCCGCAAGCCGGCGGCGCGCCTCGTCCTTGATGGCGGCGGTGACCTCGATGCGGGCCCGTTCCCTGGCCCCTCGCACGGTGCTCATGCGGGCCAGTGTGCCACGCGGACGGAGCAGTGCCCAGAAAGGAGATCGCCGATCCGTTTCGAGAGCGGTGCTCTTGCTTTGGTGCGCCGATCCGGTGCACACTGGACTCAAGCGAGAGCAGCGCTCTCTCAATGCAGGCGACGGCAATGCAGAAGACGGCCCGGAGGTCCTCGTGAACGCGCCCACCCCGTACTACGTCCAGGCCGGCCCGCTCGTCACCCGCTTCAACTCGTTCTTCGGCAAGCTGGCCCGCGTCGGCATCAGCCTGGCCGGCAGCGCCGAACTCTCGGTGCGCGGCCGCACGTCCGGCAAGATGCAGCGCATCCCGGTCAACCCGCACAAGTACGAGGGTGCGGAGTACCTTGTGTCGGCCCGCGGCCACTCCCAGTGGGTCCGCAACATGCGGGTGGCAGGGGGCGGCGAACTGCGTGTGGGTCGCAAGGTCCGCGCGTTCACGGTCGTCGAGATCACCGACCCCGTCGAGAAGGCCGCGATCCTGCGCACCTACCTGGAGAAGTGGGGCTGGGAGGTCAACCAGTTCTTCCGCGGCGTCGACGCCAAGGCCTCCGATGCGGAGATCCAGGCGATTGCCGCCGACCACCCCGTCTTCCGACTCGCCCCGGCCTCAAGCTGACCCCGCCCACCCGGCACCCCAAACCGGCGCGGTGGTCCACACGCGGTGCGCCCGCACCGCAGACCGGCGCAGTCGGCCCCACCCGCACACCCGCGCCCGGCACCACGAAGCAAGCACGGTCGGCCCAACGGCGCCACAGACCGGCGCGGTCGCCCGGCGCGGTGCGGCAGCCCGGCACCGCAAGCCCGACGCCTCAAACCCGCGCCGCAGACTGGCCCGGTCGGCTCAGCGCAGTCAGCCTGCGCCGCAGACCCGGCACCGCAGACCGGCGCGGTCAGCTGGCGCGGTCAGCCCCACTCGCGCACCCGGCAGTCGGCCCGGCACCGCGAAGCCAGCGCAGTGGGGCCCAGCGGCACCACAGACCGACGCGGTCCGCCCGGCGCGGCGCGGCAGAAAACCCGCGCAGTCGGCTCGGCGCGGTCAGCCCTCACCCCATGCCCGCCGGTCAGCTCGGCACCGCGAAGGGCGCAGCGGCACCACAAACCCGGTCGGCAGGCCCGACGCCGCACACCCGGCACCACAGACCCGGCGCGGTCGGCCCGGCGCGGCAGCCCCACCGTAGGGCCGACGCCACACACCCGGCGCGGGAGGCGCCCGGCGCCGCAGACCGGCGGGGTCGGCCGCCGCCCACCCGGCGCTCGGCCCGGCACCGCGAAGCCAGCGCAGTGGGCCCAGCGGCGCCGCAAACCGGTGCGGCGGGGCGGCGCCCGGCCCCGCGTTCGGGCCCGGCCCGCGGCGC
>NZ_MQUR01000043.1 GCF_001953875.1 Streptomyces amritsarensis | reverse complement strand
GGCCCGGCCCCCCGGGAGCGGGTGCCCGCCCAGCGGCACCCGCTCCCGACACCCACACCCGCACCCGCACCTCGCACCGCACCCGCACCTCGCACCCCGCACCCGCGCCGGGCACCCGCACCTCGCACCCGGACCCGCGCCGCGCTTCCGCGGTGCGCCCAGCCGTACTCCCTCTCCCGAAGACGCACGGAGGCTCAAGGTGAGCGAGTCCCTCGCCGAACGCATAGCCGCACTGCCGAAGTCCCGCAGGGCACTGTTCCAGGCCCTGACGGGCCGCACCGGCGGGCGCGCCGCCGTACGGGAGGACCCTGAGCCGGCGCCCCGTGACCCCGCCGACCCGCCGGTGCTCTCCTTCGCCCAGCGACGGCTCTGGTTCATCGACCAGCTCCAGCCCGGCAGCCCCGCCTACAACGTGCCGGTGGCCACCCGCATCCGCGGCCCGCTCGACGTACCCGCCCTGCACGCGGCACTCCAGGACATCGTCGACCGCCACGAGGTCCTGCGCACCGTCTACACCTACCAGGAGGGCGCCTCGGAGGCCCTGCCCCGCGTGGTGGACGGCTTCCGGCTGCCGCTGCCGCTGACCGACCTGCCCGACGAGGAATCCGTCCGGCCGTTCTACGACGCGGACGCCGGCGCCCCCTTCGACCTGGCCGGCGCCGTCCCGCTGCGGGCCCGCCTCGGCCGTATCGGAGCCGAGGACCACGTCCTCGTCCTCAACCTCCACCACATCGTCACCGACGGCTGGTCGATGCGGATCCTCTACACCGAACTGGAGCGCGCCTACGCGGCCCGCACCGGGACCCCCGCCGAAGCGAACGCCCCGCTGGCCCTCCAGTACGCCGACTTCGCCACCTGGCAGCGCCGCCGCGTCAGCGGCGACCGGCTGGAGAAGCTCACCTCCTTCTGGCAGGAGGAGCTCGGCGGGGCCGCACCCGTGGACCTGCCCACCGACCGGCCCCGGCCCCCCGTCTTCGGGCACGCCGGAGCCTCCCGCTACATCGACCTGCCGCCCCGGCTCATCGCCCGGCTCAGGGACTTCGGCAAGTCCGAGGGCGCCACGCTCTACATGACGATGCTGGCCGGCTTCGCCGCCACCCTGCGCCGCTGGACCGGCCAGGAGGACATCGTCGTCGGCACCTCCGTCTCCGGCCGCGACCACCCGGCGTTCAGCGAGCTCATCGGCTTCTTCGTCAACACCCTCCCGCTGCGCATCAGAACCGGCGGGGACCCCGGCTTCGCCGAACTGGTCCGGGCCACCCGCCACACCACCCTCCAGGCGTACGCGCACCAGGAACTGCCCTTCGACCTCATCGTCGACGCGCTCGGACTGCCCCGCGACCCGAGCCGGCCGCCGCTGACCTCCGTGATGTTCCTCCTCGACGAGACCCCGGACACGGCCCCGGGCCTCGCCGGCCTGGCCACCGAGCCCATCGACTTCTCCTCGCACGCCACCAAGTACGACCTCATGATCAGCGTCCACGACACCGGCACCGCGGTCCGCGCCCTCGTGGAGTACCCCACCGACCTGTTCGACGCCACGACCGTGGACCGGCTGCTCGGCCACTTCCTGACCACCCTCGAAGGCGCCGTCGACCGCCCCGACGCCCCGCTGTCCGCCCTTCCCCTGCTCACCGACGCCGAGCGGACCGCCGCCCTGGACGAGTGGAACGCCACCCGCGCCCCCTTCCCCCAGGACGCCTGCCTGCACCACCTCTTCGAGCAGCATGCCGACCGCCGGCCCGACGCGCCCGCCGTGGTCCTCGGCGGAGTCGGCGGCTGGAGCGTCACCTACCGGGAGCTGGAGGAGCGCGCCAACCGGCTCGCCCACCGGCTCGTCGAGTCGGGGGCCGGACCCGGCCGGACCGTGGCCCTGTGCCTGCGCCGCGGCCCCGCACTGGTCACCGCGATCCTCGCCGTCCTCAAGGCGGGCGGGGCCTACGTCCCCCTCGACCCGGACTACCCGGCTGAGCGCCTCGCCCTGCTGCTGAAGGACGCCGCGCCGCCCATCGTCGTCTCCGACGCCGAGCTCATCGGCCGGCTGCCCGTCCCCGACGGCACCGCACGCGTGCTCCTGGACACCGACCGGGCCGCCCTCGCCGAGCTGCCCGCGACCCGGCCCGACGTCCCCGTCACCGCCCGGGACCTCGCCTACGTCATCTTCACCTCGGGCTCCACCGGCACCCCCAAGGGCATCGCCCTGGAACACCGCGGCGTCGTCAACAACCTCCTCGACCTCAACCGCTCCTACGGCATCGGCCCCGCCGACTCCGTCCTCGCCCTGTCCTCGCCCAGCTTCGACATGAGCGTCTACGAAACCCTCGGCATCCTGGCCGCGGGCGGCACGCTCGTCCTGCCCGACCCCGCCGCCGCCAAGGACCCGGCCCACTGGGCCGACCTCGTCGAACGGCACGGCGTCACCGTCTGGAACTCCGCCCCCGCCCTCCTCGGCCTCCTCGTCGACCAGCTCGAACACGCCGGCGGCCCCCGGCTGCCCACGCTGCGCACCGCCTTCCTCGGCGGCGACTGGATCCCCGTCACCCAGCCCGACCGGATCCGCGCCTTCGCACCGGAGCTGTCCTTCGCGGCACTCGGCGGAGCGACCGAGGCCTCCATCCACTCCGTGGAGTTCCGCGTCGGCCGGGTCGATCCGCAGTGGACGAAGCTCCCGTACGGCCGCCCCATGGCCAACCAGCTCACCTACATCCTCGACCCGCACGACCGCATCGTCCCCGTCGGCGTGCCCGGCGAACTCCACCTCGGCGGGGTCGGACTGGCCCGCGGCTACCTGAACCGGCCCGAGCTGACCGAGGAGAAGTTCGTCCACGTCGAGCTGGCACCCGGCCGCACCGAACGCCTCTACCGCACCGGCGACCTGGCCCGCTACGGCACGGACGGCACCATCGAGCTCCTCGGCCGCACCGACTTCCGGATCAAGCTGAACGGGCTGCGCATCGAGCCCGGCGAGGTGGAGAGCGCCCTGCGCGACCGCCCCGGCGTCCGCGAGGCCGTCGTCGCCGCCCGCCGCACCACCGCCGGCTCCGACCGCCTCGTCGGCTACGTCGTCCCCGAGGACGGCGCCGACCTGGACACCGCCGCCCTGCGGACCGCGCTCGGCGCGGTCCTGCCCCCGCACTGCGTCCCGGCGGAACTGGTGCTGCTGGAACGGCTGCCGCTGAGCCCCAACGGCAAGGTGGACCGGGGCGCCCTGCCCGACCCGCGCCCCACCGCCCCCGCCGCGGCCCGGCCCGCCGCCGCACCCGCGCACGGCGCCGGCGACCCCGTCGCGCTGCGGATCGCCGCCGTCTGGGCCGAGGTGCTCGGTGTGGCCGACGTGGCGCCCGGCGACGACTTCTTCGCCCTCGGCGGGGACTCCTTCGCCGCCGTGCGCGCCGTACGGGCCGTCGCCGCGGCCCTCCCGGACGGCGGGGCCGCCGCCCTGCGCGTCGTCGACCTCTTCAGCAACCCGACCCCGGCCGGCCTGGCCGCCCGCAGCGCCGAACTCGGCGCCGCCGGAACACAGGCGCACCGCCTGCTGCACCGGCTCACCCCCGAACGCCCCGCCGGCACCACCGCGCTGACCCTGGTCTGCTTCCCGCACGGCGGCGGCGACGCCATCGCCTACCAGCCGCTGGCCGCCCAGCTCCCGCCGCACATCGAGCTCCTGGCCGTCTCCCCACCCGGCCACGACCCGCTGCGCCCCGGCCCGATGCTGCCGGTCCCCGACTTCGCGGAACTCGCCGCCGCGGAGATCGCCCGCACCGTGCGGGGCCCGTACGCGGTCTACGGCCACTGCGCCGGAGTCGTCACCGCGCTGGAGACCACCCACGTCCTCGAACGCATGGGACAGCGCCCGATCGCCCTGGACCTCGCCGCCGCCCTCCCCGAGGAGGACCCGGAGTACGCCCTGGAGATGGAGCGGGTCTCCGGCGACGACGACCTCGTCGCCTACCTGACCACCATGGACGGCTTCGACGGTGTCCTCGACGACCGCGACCTCACCGCGGTCCTGCGGATGGTGCGGCACGACATGACCGAGGCCGCCCGCTTCTTCGCCCGCACCCCCGGCGGCTACGACCTCCCCCTCGCCACCCCCCTCACCTGCATCATCGGCGACGCCGACGACGCCACCGAGGGCTACGAGGACGGCTACCGCGCCTGGGGCCGGTACGCCGCCGACGTGCGGCTCGCCGTGATCCCCGGTGGCCGCCACTACTTCGCCAAGCACCTGCCCGACCGGCTCGCCGCCCTGCTCGCAGACCTGCACCGCAACGGAGGAAACCATGTCTGATCTCGCCGAACGGCTCGGCCGCCTGCCCCAGGGACAGCGCTCCCGGCTGCTGGGCAGGATGCGCAACCAGATGACGGCCGGCGTGGGCCGCCGCGTCGAACTCACGCGCGCCGACCACGGGCCGCGCTCCCGCTCCTCCTTCCAGCAGGAGCAGATGTGGTTCGTCGACAAGCTCGGCGCCGGCAAGGCCCGCAACAACATAGCCCTCTCCATAGCCCTGGGCGGACCCCTGGACCGGGCCGCCCTGCACGAGGCCCTCAACGCCGTCGTCGCCCGCCACCAGGTGCTCCACAGCAAACTCGTCGAGATCGACGGAGTCCCCTGGCAGGAGCCCGTCCCCTCCTTCGTCCTCGGCGTCCAGAGCACCGACCTCTCGGGCAGCGAGGACGCCGACCGCGAGCTCGCCGAGCTCACCGCGGCCACCGCCTCCGCCCCCTTCGACCTGGCCGCCGCACCGCCCGTCCGCGCCCAGCTCGTACGCCTCGCCGAGGACCGGCACGTCCTGCTCTGGGTCGTCCACCACATCGCCTGGGACCCCGGCTCGACCCGGATCTTCACCGAGGAGCTGACCGCCAGCTACGCCGCGGCCGCCGCCGGCCGGCGCCCCGAGGCCCCCAGACTCGCCGTCGAGTACGCCGACTTCGCGGCCTGGCAGCGGGCCAAGCTGGAGAACGACGAGCACGGCCGGGCACTCGCCGCCAAATGGCGCCAGATCCTCGCCGGCGCCGTCGCCACCGAGGTCATGCCCGACCATCCGCGCGGTCCCGAGACCCGCGGCGACGGCCGCGGCCTGAAACTGACCCTCGACCAGAAGCTGCTGGACCGGCTCACCGAACTCGCCGACGCGAACAGCACCACCGTCTTCACCACCCTGCTGGCCGCCTTCAACGCGCTGCTGCGGCACTGGACCCGGACCGAGGACGTCGTCGTCGGCACGGCCAGCGCCTCCCGCCCGCACCCCGACCTCGAAAAGGTCATCGGCTGCTTCGTCCAGATGATCACCCTGCGGACCGAAGTCACCGACGGGCTCACCTTCCGCGAGCTCGTCACCCGCACCGCGGCCTCCGTGATGGACTCCTTCACCAGCAGCGAACTCCCCTTCGAGCAGGTCGTGGAGGCCGTCCGCCCCGTCCGCGACCCGCTGCGCCACCCGCTCTTCCAGATCGAGTTCACCTCGCTCGGCCGCTGGGGCACCCACCGCGCGCACGCCGCGGACGTCGAATTCACCATGGACCAACTGCACGACGGCGCGGCCAAGTTCGACATGAGCTTCCTCGTCGGCGAGAACGACGGCCTGGAACTCTCCCTGGAGTACAACACCTCCCTCTACCGGCACGGCACGGCCAGCGCCCTCCTCGCCGCCTTCCGCCAGGTCCTGGAGCAGGTCGCCGAGAACCCCGACATCCAGGTCGGCGACATCAGCCTCGTCGAGGAGCCGGCCGCCTCCCGGCACGCCCGCGAGCTCTCCCGCGGCGGCCCCGTCGACGAGACCGCCTGGACCACCACGCTCGACCGCGCCTTCCGCGAGCGGGCCACCATCCACCCCGACGCCGTCGCCGTCCGGCACGGCGCCACCCGGCTGGACTACGCGGCCCTCGACCGCTGGTCCGAGGCCATCGCCCACCGGCTGCGCGACCGCGGCGTCGGGCACGGGGACCCCGTCGCCGTGTGCGTGGCCCGCGGCCCGGCCGCCGTCGCCGGCGTCCTCGGCGTCCTCAAGGCGGGCGCCCACTACATCCCCGTCGACCCGGCCGCCCCGGCCGAGCGCACCCGCACGGTCCTGGCCGACGCCAAGGTCCGCCACGCCCTCGTCGACGAGAGCGCGCAGCTGCCCGTACCGCTGGAACTCGTGAACACCGGCAGCGCGGCCCCCGTCCGCGAGGTCCCCTCCCTCGCCCTCAGCTCCACCCCCGCCGACCTGGCCTACGTGCTCTACACCTCCGGCAGCAGCGGAACCCCCAAGGGCGTCATGATCGAGCACCGCTCGGTCACCCACTTCTCCCGCACCATCGCCAAGTCCTACGAGATCAAGGCCGAGGACCGGGTCCTGCAGTTCGCCCCCCTCACCTTCGACGTCTCCGTCTTCGAGATCTTCACCACCCTGCTCGCCGGCGGCTCCCTCGTCATCGCCACCGACGACGAACGCCGCGACCCCGCCCTGCTCCAGGCCCGGATGCGCGAGGACGCGGTGACCGTCGCCGAACTCCCGCCCGCGCTCCTGCCGCTGCTCGACCAGGCCGCCCTGCCGGACCTCCGCCTGGTCTCGGTCGGCGGCGAGGCCTTCCCCGGCCGGCTCGTCGCCGAATGGACCGCGGGGGAGCGCCGCTTCGTCAACGGCTACGGCCCGACCGAGGCCACCGTCGCGGTGACCCTGATGGACTGCACCGGCAGCTACGACCGCAACCCGCCCATCGGCCGCCCCATGCCCGGCCACCAGGCCTTCGTGCTCGACGAGCGGCTGCGCCCGGTCCCGCCCGGCGTTCCCGGCGAACTGTGCGTGGCCGGCCCCGGCGTGGCCCGCGGCTACCTGGGCCGCCCCGACCTCACCGCCGAACGCTTCGCGGACAACCCCTACTCCGACGGCCCCGAGACCGCACGCCTCTACCGCACCGGCGACCTCGTGCGCTGGCTTCCCGGCGGCAACCTCGACTTCCTCGGCCGCACCGACCGCCAGCTCAAGGTGCGCGGCCACCGGATCGAGCCGGGCGAGGTCGAGGCCGTCCTGACCGGGCACCCCTCCGTGCAGCAGGCCGTCGTGGTGGCCCAGCCCGCCGCGGGCGGCGAGCGCATGCTCGCCGCCTACGTCACCGTCGAGCAGGTGGGCTCCTACGCCTCCGAGGTCGCCGACGCCGAGGGCCTGCGCGCCTACACGGCCGTCCGGCTCCCCGGCTACATGGTCCCGGTCGTCGTCGTCCTGGACGAGCTGCCGCTGACCCCGCACGGCAAGGTCGACACCGCAGCCCTGCCGCTGCCCACCGAGCAGTCGGCCCAGGGCGGGACCCCACCGCGCGACGCCGTCGAGGAGCAGATCTGCCGCGACATCCTCACCCCGCTCCTGGAATGGCAGAACCCGGACGTGGAGGGCGACTTCTTTGCCCTGGGCGGCAGCTCCCTCCAGGCGACCATCGTCGTCTCCCGGGTCCGGGCCCTCTTCGGCATCGACATCGCCCTCGCCGACTTCTTCGGCCGTCCCACCGTCGCGGGCCTCGCCGAACTCGTCCGCGCCGCGAAGGCCGAGGCCGCCGGCGAACAGGACCGGCTGCTCGCGGTCTTCGAGCAGATCGAGAACATGAGCGACGAAGAGGCCGCCGCCCTCCTCGGCTCCCTCCAGCAGCCTGAGGGGCCCTGATGGCCGGACCGGCCGGGCTGGAGGGGGCGCTCGCCGCACTCCCTGAGGCCAAGCGCGAGCTCGCCCGCCTGATGCTGGCCGCACGCCGGCCCGTACCCGCACACCCGGCCCCGCGCTCCGGCGCGGGGCCGGTCCCCCCGACCGCCCTGCAGACCCGGCTGTGGCGCCGGGAACGCACCCACCCGGCCGTCGCCACCGGCTCGCACGCCCTCCGGCTGACCGGCCCCCTCGACCCGCAGCGGCTGACCGAGGCCCTCACCGGCGTGCTGCGCCGCCACGAGGCGCTGCGCACCCGGCTGGTCCGCTCCACCTCCGACCAGCCGCGGCTCCATGTGGACGAGGAACCGGTCCTGCGGCTGACCCGGGCCGACCTGTCGGCCTTCACCCCGCAGGCCGCGGCCGAGCGGACCGCCCTGCAACTGACCGAGAGCGCCTCCACCGTCCTGGACCTGGAGAGCGGCCGCACCAGCGCGTTCCGGCTGCTGCGGACCGCCCCCGACGAGCACGTCCTGATCCTCGCCTCCCACCTCGCCGTCTTCGACGGCTGGTCCTCGGGGGTCTTCCTCGCGGATCTCGCCGCCGGCTACCGCGAGGGCCCGGAGGGCCTCACCGCACCCGAACTCCAGTTCCCCGACTACGCCGACTGGCAGCACCGCTGGCTCGCCGGACCGGACGGCACCGCCGAACTCGCCCGCCGCCGGACCGTGTTCGCGGCCGACCCGCCCGCACCCCGGGCCCCCGGCGGCTTCGAGCGCGGACACCTGCCCGTACGGCTGGCCCGCGGACCGGTCGACGCCGGGCTGGAACTGGGCGCGGCCGAGGGCGCCACCCCGTTCATGACCCTGCTCGCCGCGCTGGCCGTCGTCCTGGCCCGCAGGGACGGCCGTGGCTCCGTGGTGATCGGCACCCCGGCCGCCGGCCGGTTCGCCGCACCGCTCGAGGGCGCGGTCGGGCAGTACACCACCGTCGTGCCGATCCGGCTCGACCTCGCAGGCGGGCCCACCTTCCGCGAGCTCCTGCACCGCACCCGCAGCGCGGTGGCCGAGGCCCTGGCCCACCAGCGCCTGCCCGTGGACGTGCTGTTCGGCGACGGCACGCCCCCGCCGTACAACGTCCTGTTCGCCCTCCACAACTACCCGGCGGTCCCGCTGGACCTGCCCGGCATCGAGGTCGGCCAGCTGCCCGGGCCGCCGGCCCGCCACCTGGAGCTCTACAGCCCCGACCCGGCCGCCGCCCTGGCCTGCGTCGGCCTGGTGGAACGGGACGGCGAGATCGGCGGCACCGCCGAGTACAACCGGCACGCGGCCACGCCCGAGGACGTGCGGGGCCTGCTCACCGGCATCGAGGAGGTGCTGGACCGGGCCGTCGCCGCGCCCGCCTCCCCACTCACCACCCGGCACTGAGCGGGGCCGGGGCCCTGCGGCCCCGGCCCCCTCCTCGATCCCCCACCGGACCCACCCAGACCCGCCTAGGGAGTTGCCCGTGCTCACCACCGAGTTCTACCGCGCGCCCGCGGACTGCGGGCTCGTACGGAGCGGGGCCGACGTGCCCCGCACCCCCATGCGGGCCCTGCGCGAGGACATCCACGACATCCTGGTGTCCGCCCCCGTCGCCGAGGCCCGGCGCACCCGGGACCCCCGGCCCATCCACCGGGCCCTGGGCGAGCGGGGCCTGCTCGCACCCCAGTGGCCCGAGGAGTACGGGGGCCGCGGCGTCAGCCAGGTCGCCGCCGCCGTGCTGGTCGAGGAACTCGCCATGCACGACGTCCCCGACCTGCTGCACACCCTCACCGTGCAGATCGTCGGCTCCACCCTGCTCAACGTCGCGAGCCCGCAGATGAAGGCGCGCCACCTGCCCGGCTTCGCCGCCGGCACCTCCTTCGGCTGTGTGCTCTTCAGCGAACCGCAGGCCGGCTCCGACCTCAACATCCTCTCCACCCGCGCCGTCTGCGACGGCAAGGGCGGCTACAAGCTGTACGGCACCAAGGTCCACTCCCTCTTCGCCCGCTTCGCCGACTACGGCCTGTGCCTGGCCCGCGGCGAGGACGACGCCTTCAGCCTCTTCCTCGTCCCCCTCGCCCAGCCCGGCGTCACCATCCGGCAGATCCCCGGCATCGGCGACGACGCCTTCCACGAGGTCGCCCTCGACGGCGTGTCCGTCACCGCCGACGACGTCGTCGGCTCCATCGGCCAGGGCTGGGCGATCGTCGTCAAGACACTGGCCTTCGAACGCACCGGCCTCGACTACTACGTCAAGGCCCTGCGCTGGTACCGGGCGGCCGTCGAACGGCTGGAGGCCCACACCGACCGGCTGGAGGCAGGCCAGCACGACCAGATCGGCCTGGCCAAGCTCAACGCCCGGCTGCTCGCGGCAGGAACCCTGGTCCGCCGCGTCCTCACCCGCCTCGACCGGGGCGAGCTCAACGAGGACGAGGCCGCCGCCGCGAAGTGGTACACCACCGAACTCGCCGCGGAGGTGGCCTGGTGGGCCGCCGAACTCGACGGCGACACGAGCATGACCCTCGACGACCCGGAGGTCGACGGGGTGGCACACCCACTCGATTCGGCGATGCGTGAAGCCCCGGGGATGCGGATATCCGGCGGCACCGCCGAAATGATGCTGGAGACGCTGGCCCGGCTGCGTCTCGACTCAGGGGCGGAGGTACGGCCGTGACGACCCAGGCGGTCAACGGGAGCGGTACGCAAGGGGCGGCCGGCGGGGCGCCCGAGCGGTGGCGGGAGCGGGAGGACGAGGACTCGCTCTTCCGGCAGCTCCGGCTCACCGTGCGGCAGGGCCTCGAGGTCGACGGGGACACCCCCGCGGGCACCTGGGAGGCGCTGACCCAGGTCGGGGCCTGGGAGTTCGCCCTACCCATCGAGAAGGAGGGCCTCGACCTCGGGCAGGCCGTGCTCGCCATGGTCTGCGAGGAGGCCGGCAACGCGATGCAGCCCGTCCCGCTCGCCGACACCCTCCTCGCGCTGGACGTGCTCGCCGCCCTCGGCCCGCTCGCCCCCGAGGGCACCGACGACCTGCTGGACCGGGTGCGGGCGGGGGAGCTCCGGCTCGCCGTCCCGGGCCGGCTGCCCGACCCGCGCGGCGCCGTACCGCCCGGCATCGCCTGGAAACCGGACGGCGACGGCGCGGGCGTCGTCCTCACCGGCACCGGCGGCCCGTTCGCCGCCGGCGTCGGGCCGGACGCCCTGCTGGTCCTGGCGAGCGGCCCCGACGGCCCCTGCGTCGCCCTCGTGGACCTGCCCGCGGCAGGTGTGAGCGTACGCCCGCTGCGCGACCACGGCGGCGGAGCGGTCGCGGGCGCCGTCTTCGACGAGGCACGGATCCCGGCCGGGGCGGTACTCCTGCGCGGGCTCGCCGCCGAACAGGCCCTCGCCCGGGTCGGCCTGCGCGCCGCCGTCCACCAGGCGTCCCTGCTGGCCGGCATCACCGCGGCGGCCCTGACCGCCGTCGTCTCCCGGATCCGCGGACGGCAGCAGTTCGGCCAGGCCCTGGTCAAGCACCAGGGACCCCGGCTGCGGGTGGCCGGGCTCCTGGCCCGGCTCGACGCCGTGCGCTGGGCCGTCGGCGACGCGGCCCGCGACCTCGACGAGGGCCGGCTCACCCCGGGGGAGGCCGCCGGGCTGATCGCCCTCACGGCGGAGACCACCCTCGACGTGACACGGGACGCGGTCCACCTGCACGGCGCCTCCGGTCTCGTACGGGACGGCCTGGTGGCCGGCTGCTACCGGCGCGCGGCATGGGAGGCCCTGCGCTGCGGGCGCCCCGCCCAGCTGTGGGACACCGCGGCGCACACCCCCTGACCGGGCACGGGCAAGGGGCCCCCGCACTGCGGGAGCCCCTTGCCCCGGTACCACCGCCCTACCGGGCGTCAGACCAGGTCGCGGCGCATGATCCAGCGGTGCCGCTTGTCGCTCTTCGCCTCGGTCCGCCGGATCCGGCGGAAGCCGGCCCGCTCGAACATGTCCATCGTCCCGACATAGGCGAGGGTCGGGTTCACCCGGCCGCCCTCCGGGTCCACAGGATAACCCTCGACGGCGGGCGCGCCGCCCGCCCGCGCGTGCTCGACGGCCCCCTCCAGCAGGCCCGAGGCGACCCCCTTGCCGCGGAACTCCTTGCGCACGACGAAGCAGGTCACCGACCACACGGGCAGGTCGTCCACCGGCGTGATCGTCTTGGAGGAGGTGAGCCGGTCGAGCGTGCGGCGCGGCGCCACGTTGCACCAGCCGGCCACCTCGCCGTCCAGGAACCCGAGGATCCCCGGCGGCGGGTCCGCCTTCTCCGTGAGGGTGCGCAGGTGCTCGCCCCGCTCCTCCGCGGTCATCCGCCCGTAGTCGCCGGTGGAAAGCCGCCACGCCATGCACCAGCAGGTGTGCGCGCTCTTCTTCGGCTGGAGCACCTGGCGGACGTCGTCCCACAGATCCGCCGTGGCGGGCCGGACTTCTAAACTCATGTTGCTACTTCGCTCTCTTCCGCTTCTTACGAGCGTCCCGCGGGCGCGGTGTTGCGCGCCCCGGCGACGACATCGGTCATGACGGCGGTCAGCACCTCGAGGGCACGCCGACACGCCTTGTCTCCTACGTCCAGATGGGTGACCAGCCGGACGGTGTCCGGGTCCGGCGCGGTCACCAGCACTCCTTCCTGCGCGGCCCGTGCGACGACCTCGTCGGCGCCCGGCACCGCGACGAGGACGATGTTGGTCTCGGGCGGGCGCACGGCGAACCCCGCGTCCCGCAGCCCGGCCGCCAGCAGCCGGGCGTGTTCGTGGTCCTCGGCGATCCGCTCGACGTGGTGGTCCAGGGCGTACAGCCCCGCAGCCGCCAGGATGCCCGACTGCCGCATGCCGCCGCCCAGGCCGTGGCGCAACTTCTTCGCCCTGGGCAGGTGTTCGGACCGGAGCAGGAGCACCGAACCGACCGGCGCGCCCAGCCCCTTCGACAGGCACACGGACAGCGAATCGGCGGTCTGCCCGTACTGCGCCGCCGACGTACCGGTCGCGGCCATAGCGTTCCAGATCCGGGCGCCGTCCATGTGGACGGCCACGCCCGCGCCGGACGTCAGCGCGCGCACCTCCCGCAGCGTCTCCAGCGGGTGGACCGTACCGCCGGCCCGGGTGTGGGTCTGCTCCACCTCCACCGCCCGCGTGCCCAGCGTGTACGCGTTCCCGCGCCGGACCGCGCCGGCCAGCAGCGCCGCGGTGACCACCCCGCGCTCCGCCCTCACCGTACGCGTCTGGATTCCGCCGTAGCGGGCCGGGGAGGCCTCCTCGTGCGCCAGGACGTGCGCCTCGGCGTCGCACACCAGCTCCTCGCCGGGGGCGACGAGGAGCTGCAGCGCGATCTGGTTGGCCATCACCCCGGACGGGGTGAACAGGGCCGCCGGGAAGCCGAAGAGGCCGGCGAGGCGCTCCTCCAGGGCGCGGACGGTCGGGTCCTCCCCGAAGAGGTCGTCGCCGACCTCCGCGCCGGCCATCACGGCCCGCATCCCGGGTCCCGGCCGGGTCACCGTGTCGCTGCGCAGATCGGCGACACCGGAAGCGTCCATGCTCATGACGGGTCCTCAACTCCTCTTTCGCGGGGCTTCGGGGTGAGTTCGCGCGCCGCCATCCAGTCCAGCAGCGGCCGCACCAGCAGCCAGGTCTCCCGAACGAACTCCCCTGCGCGCGGCGTGTGCAGGCCGGCCGCCGGACCGTGGCGGCGCCCCGCGTCGATCTTGCGGTGGCGCAGCAGGTCCAGCCGCGGATGGTCCGCAGGCACCCCCCGCGGCCGGGACTTGAGCCGGTCCCCGCCGAGGACGAAGCCCTGCTCCGCCAGCCGGCCCGTGATCGCCGCCAGCTCCGTGCCGCCGTCCTCCTCCTCGACGGCGGCACGGTAGCGGGCGACCTCGGCCCCGGCGTACGGGTACCAGCGGCCGGAGGCGTACAGCCCGTCCCGGTCCAGGTGCACCCACAGGCCCAGGCACGGCAGCAGGTCCAGGTAGGCGCCCTGGTAGGTCTTGTACGGGGACTTGTCGTGGGACATCCGGGTGTCCCGGACCGGGCCGAGCACCTGCACTGCGCCCGGCCCGGCCCACTCCTCGAAGAACGTGCCCAGTTCAGCGGCCAGCTCGTCCATCGGCGCACGTACGTCACGCTCGTACCGCTCGCGGTGGCGCAGCCGCCACGCCTCCTTGCTGTTGTCGGCCGCGAGGTCCTCGTACAGGCGCAGTGCCGAGGGCGGGAAGCCGCTGAAGGTCACGGCAGGTACCCCGGCAGGGGGTGGGTGGCGCACAGCTCGCGGACCCGGGTGCGGACCCGGTCGCGCAGCGCGTCCGGCAGGACGCCGCCGGGTGCGGCGAGCGCCGTCAGGACGTCCGCGACCAAGTCGGCGCACTCGGCGGCCACCGTCCGGTCCATTCCGCGCGCGGCCAGCGTGTTGGTGCCCAGCCGCAAGCCCCCCGTCACCCGGACGGGTGTGGTGTCGCCGGGGACCCGGTTGCGGTTGACGACGATGCCGCAGGACTCCAGGGCCTCCTCGGCCACGTCCCCGGTGACGCCGGTGCCGCGCAGGTCCAGCAGCACCATGTGGGTGTCCGTACCGCCCGTGACCAGCCGGAAGCCCCGGTCGAGGAGCCGTTCGGCGATCGCCTGCGCGCCGTCGGCCAGCCGCTTGGCGACCTCCGCGAAGTCCGGGCTCGCCACGAAGTCCAGCGCGCGCGCCTTGGCCGCCACCGACGCCAGGTCGGGGGTGCCCTGGGTGAAGGGGAACACGGCGCGGCGCAGGGTCGCGGCGAGGGTGCCGCGCTCCGGCCCGGCCCGGCGGGCCTCGCGGCCCAGCAGGATCAGCCCGCCACGCGGGCCGTAGAGCTGCTTGTAGGTGCTGGTGGTGGTCACGTGGGCATGGTCGACGGGGCTCTGGTGGAGGCCGGCCGCGACCAGTCCCGCGATGTGGGAGATGTCGGCCAGGAGGTAGGCGTTGGCCTCGTCGGCGATCTCCCGGAACCGGGCGAAGTCGATGCTGCGGGGGTACGCGCTGGCCCCGCACACGATGAGCTTCGGCCGGTGCTCCAGGGCCAGTTCGCGGATCTGGTCGTAGTCGAGCAGCCCCTCCGGCGTCACCCGGTAGCCGTGGGCGCGGTAGTACCGGCCGGTCACCGAGGCGGGGGAGCCGTGGGTGAGGTGGCCGCCGCAGTCCAGGTCGAGCCCCAGGAGGCTGTCGCCGGGGCTCAGCAGCGCGGTGATCACCGCGAGGTTCGCGGACGACCCCGAGTGCGGCTGCACGATGGCGTCCTGCGCCCCGAAGGCCTCGCACGCCCGCTCGATCGCGAGGCGCTCGATCTCGTCGGCGACCCCGCAGCCCGCGTGGTAGCGGTTGCCGGGGAATCCCTCGGCGGTCAGGTTCCCGAGCGCGCTGCCCTCGCAGGCCAGCACGGACGGGTCCGCGACGCTCGACGCCGCGACCATCATCAGGGTGTCGCGCTGGCGCGCCGACTCCCGGGCCAGCAGGTCGTACAGGACGGAATCGCGTTCTCTCAGGCGGGTGTTGGCGTGCGCGGCGAAATCGACCAGGTCGGGTGCGGGCGCCTGTGGCGCGCCGACCCCGAGCCCCTCCTCGTCCAGCGGATCGGTGACGGGCGCGGGCAGGGTGAGACTCATGACTGTCCCCTCTCGGATTCGTCCGTGGTGTCCGTGCCGAACCGGCTCGTGTCCTCAGCCGGCCGCATCGGCGGTGTCCGTCTCGTCGGCCTCCAGCTCGCCGAAGGCCTCGGCGGCCGCCACCGCCTCCGCGCCGTGCTGCTCGTCCGCGGCGATCTTCCCGGCGAGGTCGGAGACCACCGGGTTCTGGAAGACGGTCTTGACCGGCACCGGGACCCCGAGCAGCTCGCCCAGCAGCCCCGCGAGCCGGGTCCCGCTGAGCGAGTCGCCGCCCAGGGTGAAGAAGTTGTCGCCGGGAGCCACCCCCTCCAGGCCGAGGATGTCGGCGACCGCCGCGCACAGCACCAGCTCCAGCGCGCTGCCCGTCCCCGCCCCGCCGGCCGGCAAGGCCTCGTCCTCGGCGCACTGACGGCTTCCGGCGGTGGAGGCCAGCAGCAGCCGGTCGACCTTGCCGTTGCGGGTCAGCGGCAGCTCGTCCAGCACGGTCAGCGCGGTCGGCACCATGTAGCCGGGGAGCTGCGCGGCGAGCCGCCCCAGCACCCGGTCGGCCGCGGCGGCGTCGGAGCGGGCACCGGCCACCACGAAGGCGTGCAGCCGCCGCACCCCGTGGGCGCTGGCCGGGGCCACCACCACGGCCGCCTCGACCTCGTCGTCCTGGCGCAGCACGGCCTCGATCTCGCCCAGCTCGATGCGGTGCCCCTGGATCTTCACCTGGAAGTCGTCCCGGCCCAGGATCTCGATGCTGCCGTCCGGCAGGTAGCGGCCCAGGTCGCCGGTCAGGTAGGCGCGTTCACCGGTCTCGGGGAGGCGCACGAAGCGGCTCTCGGTGCGCGCGGGGTCGTTCCAGTAGCCGAGTGCCAGGCCGACGTCGCTGGCCACAGCCATCTCCCCGACGACCCCGAGCGGGCGCTCGTAGGCCGCCGCGTCGACGATGTAGTAGCGCTGGTTGGTGATCGGCTTGCCGTACGGGATGCTCGTCCAGGACGGGTCGACCTCGCCGATCGGCTGGAACAGCGACCAGCAGATCGTCTCGGTCGGACCGCCCGAGCCCACCACCTGGATCTTCGGGCTCTGCGCCCGCAGCCGGTCCGGCAGGGTCAGCGGGATCCAGTCGCCGGAGAGCACCGACAGCCGCAGCGACTCCAGCGGCCGGCCGCCGCCGCGCCGCTCGCGCACCTCGGCCTCGCCGACGAGCAGTTCCATCAGTACGGGTACGGAGTTCCACAGGGTGACCCGCTCCGCCTGCACCAGATCGGCCCAGACGTCGGGCTCCGCGTGCTCGAACGGCGGTGGCACCACCACGGTCCCGCCCTGCGTGAGCACACCGAAGACGTCGTAGATCGAGGCGTCGAAGTGCAGCCCCGAGATGGCCAGCAGGCGGTCCGCCGCACCGACCTCGAAACGCTCCGCGACGTCGCGGATCAGGTTGACCACACCGATGTGGTCGACCATCACGCCCTTCGGCTCGCCCGTGGAACCCGAGGTGAAGATCGTGTACGCGAGGTCCGCGGGGGTCTGCGCGGTGTCGGGCCGGGTGGCGGTGCCCGTCTCGAAGTCCTTGTCCACCCGGTAGCGGCGGGCCGTGGGCGGCCAGCTGATCCGGGACTCCAGCGAGGACTGGGTGAGGATGCGGTCGACCTTGGCCTCGGCCAGCAGCCGGCGCAGCCGCTCCGGCGGCACCGACGCGTCCAGCGGCAGGTAGGCCGCACCGGAGGCGAGGATCCCGTACACCGCGGCGTACTGCTCCCAGCCCTTCTCCATCACGACGGCGACCAGCTCGCCCGGGGCGGAACCGTGTTCGCGCAGCGTGTGCCCGATACGCCAGGCGTACGCGGCCAGTTCGGCGTAGCTCAGCCGCCGCCCGGAGGCATCGACCACGGCCTCGGCGTCGGGCGTGAGCTCGGCCTGCCGGGCGAACAGCTCGTGCAGGGTGGTGTACGGGATCTGCCCGGCGGTGTCGTTGACCTGCCGGCGCAGCTCCCGCTCGGCCGGCGGGACGAGGTCGAAGCGGGCGGCGTGCAGGCTGTCCGGGTCGTCGGTGAGCCGCGCCAGGAGGTCCACGTACACGCCGAAGGCGGCATCGACGAAGCCGGGCGCGAACGCCCCGTCGACGAAGTCCCAGATGACGCGGAGCTCGCCGTCGAGCTCGCGCAGCTGCACGTCGAGCGTCACCTGCGGGGTCTGCGAGATGGAGTACACCTCCCGGCCCAGGTCCGTGACGGGCCGGCGCACCGGGTAGTCGAGCAGGCTGGTGACGACCACGGGCATCCCGGCCTGCGCACCGACACCGTGCAGGCGCGTCAGCTCCCGCAGCACGCGCACACCGTTGAAGGAGCCGTGCTCGGCGTCGCGGGCGAGCTGGTCGCGCAGGGCGTGCGCCCGGTCGAGGAAGGTCGCGCCCGAGCCGTCCGCGGCGAGCATCACCGCATTGGTGAAGTCCCCCAGCACGCCGGTGATGTCGGGGTGCACCGCCGGGCGCTGGAAGACCGGGTAGTTGATCGTGAAGTCGGACTCCTCCGCCCAGGCCCGGACCACCTCGGCGAACGCCGCGGTGAGCAGCACCGACGGGGTCAGGCCCGCCCCGTGCGCCCGCTGCCTGAACTTCTGCCAGTCGGCGGGGGAGAGGCGGTGCTCGCGCCGGTCGAAGCGGACCTCGCCGGCGTCCCCGGCCGAGGCGCCCGTGGGCAGCGACGGGGCCGGCGGCAGGGTGGGCACGCGCTGCACCCAGTAGTCGCGGGCCACGCGGAAGGCCTCGGTGTGCGGCAGGGCCTCGGCGCGCCAGCGGGCGTACTCGGCGAAGCCGATACCGGGCAACGGGAGTTCCGCGTCCGGGTTCTCGTACAGGTCGACCAGCTCCGGGAAGAGCACCTGGAAGGCGCTGGAGGCGTCCAGCACCTGCAGGTCGATCCCCAGGTGGACCCGGCCCAGGTCCTCCGGACCGCCCAGCCGGAGGATCCGCAGGTCGAACAGCGGCCAGCTGCCCACCGGGAAGACCACGTGGCTCATCTCCTCGCGCAGCGCGGCGAGGTGCTCACGGGCGGCGTCGGCGGACAGGTGCCGCAGGTCCACGACCGGTATGTCGAACGGCAGCGGGTCGGACGGCACCCACTGGGTGCCGTCGGTGCTGCCGATCGCGCGGAGCATGTCGTGGCGGGCGACCACCTTGCGCCAGGCGGCGGCGAAGCGCTCCGGGTCGAGGCCCGCGCGCTCCCACTCGAAGTATCCGTAGCAGCCGATGCCGCCCATCTCGACGGCTTCGCCTCGCCCGATCATCAGTGCCTGCTGCGTCTCGGTCATCGGGAAGGACGCGGCACTGTCCGCGCGGGCGGGCAGGAGCTCGGTCATGGTCCAACTCCATTCGGTGTTACGGGCCGTTGGCTGTCGCGTGCACGGGTGGATCCGGGCCGGGACGCCCTGCTGCGGGGCAGGGCGAGGCTAGGGGCGGTGAGTTAGCCGCCGGTTATGCTCCGCGCGGCCGGCCGGCCCGCCGGGCAGCGGAGCCCGCCGCTCCTCCAGGGAGAGCGCGAAGAGCCGTACGAGCGGGTGGAACAGGTAGCAGGGCTGGCCCCACTCGTCGGCGCCGCTGACCTCCAGCAGGGCCGCGTCGGCGAGCGCCTCCAGCAGCCGCTCGGCCTCGGCCTCCGGCAGGTCCAGCGCCGTCGCCGCGGCCGCGGCCGGGAACGGCTCCGCCCCCAGTGCGGCCAGCGCCGGGAACACCGCCCGCACCTCGGGCTCCAGCGCACGCCAGGACGGCAGCAGGGAGGTGTGCACGTCCAGATCGCCCGAGTGCAGCTCCCGCAGCCGGGTGACGGGATCCGCCAGCCTGCGGGCGAGCCGGTCCGGGGTGCAGTGCGGCCGGGCCGCGATCCGGGTGCCGACGATCCGCAGTGCCAGCGGCAGGCCGGCGCAGTGCTCGACGATCGCGGACGCGGCGCAGGGGGCGGCCGCCACCCGGGCGGGGCCCGCCGCCGCGGCGAGCAGCTCCAGCGAGTCCCGCGCCTGAAGGGGGGCGAGGGCCACCGTGTGCGCCCCGGCCACGGTGGGCAGCGCCGTACGCCCCGTCACCAGCACGGCCGGCTCCGGGGTGTTGGGCAGCAGCGGTCCCAGCTGGGCGGCGCCCGAGGCGTTGTCCAGCACGATGAGCAGCTGCCTGCCGCGGGTCCGCTCCCGGTAGAGGCGCACCAGCTGGTCCTGGTCGTCCGCGGCCGGTACGTCGTCCATCGGGCCCAGTGCCCGCAGCAGACGGCGCAGCACCCGGGCCGGGTGCCGCGGGGTGCCGTCCGCGGCGCGCAGGTCGGCGTACAGCTGCCCGTCGGGGAAGTGCCGCTGGCAGCGGTGGGCCGCGTGCACGGCCAGGGCGGTCTTGCCCAGCCCGGCCATGCCGGTGACCAGGACCCGGCGGGGCCGCCCGGAGCCCTGCGCGTCGGGGGCCAGGGCGCGGCACACCAGATCGAGTTCGGGGCCCCGGCCCGTGAAGTCGACGGTGTCCGGCGGCAGCATCGCGGGAGCCGCGGCCGACGGGCCGGACGGCCGCGGCCGGGCGCCCGCCCGTACGGCGGGGGCCGATCCCGGCGGCCGGTCGAGCGTGCCGTCGAGCAGCGCCCGGTAGGTGGCCTGGAGCTCTTCACCGGGATTGACCCCGAGTTCGTCCGCGAGCACCGCCCGGCCGTGGTGGTAGAGGTGGATGGCGTCCGCCTGCCGACCGGACCGGCACAGGGCGGTCATCAGCTGGCACCGGATGCGCTCGCGCAACGGGAATTCGGCGACGAGCCCGGTGAGTTCGCCGGTGATCTGCTCGTGCCGGCCGAGGGCGAGGTCCGCGGCGATGCGGTGCTCCAGGGTCACGGCCCGCGCCTCCGTCAGCCGCGGCGCCTCGGCGTCGGCGAGGTATTCCGTGGCGTTCGCGAAGGGCTGCCCGTTCCAGCGGGCCAGGGCGTCGCGCAGCAGCTCACCGGCCCGTTCGAAGTCCTCCTTGATCAATGCCTCGCGGCCGCCCAGCGCCAGCTTCTCGAATTCGTTCAGATCGACGGTCGCATTACCGATGCTCATGGCATATCCCGGCGGTCTGCGATCGATCATTACTTCGTCGCCGAGAATCTTGCGCAGGCGCGAAATGTAGGTGTAGAGCTGTGCGCTGACGGTCGCCGGGGGCGCCCAGCCCCACAGCAGCCGGCACAGCCGCTCGTCGGACACGACCTCTTCGCGGGCCAGGAGGAGCGCCGCGAGCACGGTGTGCAGCTTCGCCCCGGAGAACGCGACCCGGTGGCCGTCCCGCCGTACCTCTACTGGCCCGAGCACTCGGAATTCCATGTACCGCCCCATCCGTGATTCATGGGAAGAATCTTCGAACGAAGCTAGAGGAGTCCGTTGTCCCCTCGATATCGTGTCGATTTCGCGGGAGGGCCGGGGCACGAAATCGGTGGAACACGGAAGAGAAAGGAGCCGTCCCTACTGTTCCATTCGTGCCGCAGCGAGCGGCGCACAGATGATCCACCGAGAGGGGAATCCGAGATGCGCAGCACCCGGACGGCGAAGACGACGGCCGCTTGCCTGGTCGTACTTGCGGGGATGTTCGTGGGCACCGGGGCGGCCTCGGCCGGCGTGGCGCAGGCGGGCACCAGCCTCCAGGCGGACGACATGCCCTGGGGAGTCGTCAAGCCGGTGCACCCCTCGCACCCGGGCCCCGCAGGCACCAACGGCGACATGCCCTGGGGCTGACCGCCCCGCGGCCCCACCCGCGCCGCACCCCGCACCACCGCGAAACCGCACCACCGCGAAACCGCACCACCGCGCGTCCCGCAGCCGCGGCCCGATCCGTACCGGACGGGCGTCAGTCCGCCGGATGCGCCAGCAGGGCCGTCAGTTCCTCCGGAGTGAAGGAACGATGCGGCAGCCCTCCGGGCTCCCCGCCGCCCCGCTCTCCCCCCGCATCCTGCACGGCCGCCAGCAGCCGGCCCGCCTGCACCCGCCAGGGCTGCGCGCCGACCTCGCCGAAGCCGGCACAGGCACGCCGGAACCTCTCCGCCGCCTCCGCACAGCGGCCCCCGAGCGCGTCCACGCACCCGAGGTCCGTCTCCACCCGGGCGTACAGGAACCGGTCCGCCAGCTCATCAGTGATCTCCAGGGCCTGCTGCAGCGTGTCCCCCGCCGCCTGCAGCAGGCCCTGGCTCCACTGCGTCTGGCCCAGGCCCCGCAGCGCATGCGCCTCACCGACCCGGTCTCCCTCGCCCCGGGTCAGCCGCAGCACGGCGCCGAACGCCTGCGCCGCCTCCCCGAGATCCCCCGCGCGCAGCCGCACCTCGGCCAGCCGGTACACGCTCTGCGCCTCGGCCCGTACCGACCCGGTACGCCGACTGAGCGCCACCGCCCGCTCGGCGAGCGGCAGCGCGCCGACCACGTTGCCCCGGTCCAGCTCGATCTGCGCCTGGAAACCCAGCAGATGGGCCTCGTTCCCGATGTCCCCGGAGTCGTGGAAACCGCCGAGCGCCGCCTCGCAGTACTCCAGCGCCCGCTCCCAGTCGCCCTGGAACCGCGCGCACATCGCCAGGTTCCGCTGCGCGAGCGCCGCCCCGCCCAGGTCGCCCGTGGTGCGCAGCAGCCGCAGCGCGGCCATGTTCCACCCCTCGGCCTGCTCGTAGCGCCGCTGGTAGATCGCCAGCGACCCCAGCAGCCGCAGCATGGTCGCCTCGCCCGGCTCGTCGCCGGCCCGCCGGGCCGAGGCGAGGGCCTGCTCGGCGCTGCGCTGCCAGTCCTCCAGGTAGTTCTTCGTCTCGAAGTGCGGCACCGCGCTCTCGGTCAGCATCCAGGCGTAGCCGGCCCGGCCCGTCTCCGCCGCCTGCGCCACCACGTCGGTCACGGCGGTGCGCTCCGATTCGAACCAGTCCATCGGCGACCCCAGCAGCTCGTCGGCAAGCTCGCCCAGGAAACCGGGGGCGGGCGCCGCCGGCCGGCCCACCGGGAACCGGCGTCCGTCGATCCGCCGGTGCGCCTCCTCGGCCAGCCACAGCCAGGCGCCGAAGGCCCGCTCCAGCGCCGCGTCCGTCTCGCCCTCCGGCTCGTCCGACTCCGCCCGCTCCCGGGCGAACAGCCGCAGCAGATCCTGGAACCGGTAGCGGGCCGCCCGGCCCGGCGCGGCCTCCGCCACCTCCAGCAGCTGGGCGTCGACCAGGTGGTCGATCAGCTCCTCCGCGTGCCACACGCTGGTGTCCAGCACGGCCGCCCCCGCCCAGGCGGCGAAGTCCGCCGTGCGCAGCAGCCCGAGGCGCCGGTACATCCGGGCCGCCTCGGGCGGCAGGTCCCGGTAGGTGAGCCGGAAGCCCGCCCGCACCCCGCCCTCGCCCGGGCTCAGCACGTCGAGCCGGGAGCGGTGGTCGCGCAGCCGCTCCACCAGGCTGCGCACGCTCAGGTTGGGCTTGGCCGCCAGCCGGGCGCCGGCGATCCGCAGCGCCAGCGGCAGACAGTCGCAGAGCGCGCCGAGCTGCTCCACGGCCACCGGGTCGCTGCCGAACCGGTCCGCCCCGGCCAGTTTGATCAGCAGGGCCGTCGCCTCGGTCGGCTCCAGCATCCGCAGCCGGATGCTGAGCGCCGTGTAGTCGCCGGTCAGGTCGCCCAGGTTCTCCCGGCTGGTGGCCAGCACCACACTGCGTCCGCCGCCGGGCAGCAGGGGTCTGAGCTGGTGGAAGGAGCGTACGTTGTCCAGGACGATCAGCGTCTTGCGGGTGCTGAGCAGGCTCCGCAGCAGGGAGGCCCGCTCGTCGGGGTCGGCGGGCACCTGGGGCGCGGCGACCCCGAGGGCGCGCAGGAAGCGGTCGAGCACGGCGGCGGGGGACACCGGCGCCTGCTCCTCGTCGTAGCCCCGCAGGTCGGCGAAGAGCTGGCCGTCGGGGAACTGGTCGGCGACCTGGCTCGCCCAGTGCACCGCCAGCGCCGTCTTGCCCACCCCGCCCACGCCCACGATCGTCGCCAGGGCGGGGGTGTGGGGGTTGTACGGCTCCTTCAGCAGCCGGTCCAGCGAGGCCATCTCGCGCTGCCGCCCGGTGAACGCCATGACTCCCGCGGGGAGTTGCGCCGGGATCATGTGCACGGCGGCCGGGGCGGGGGCGACCACGGCCGGGGGCCGGGTCAGTTCCGGCGAGTCCCGCAGGATCAGGTCGTGCAACTGCCGCAGCCCCGGACCGGGTTCGATCCCGAGCTGCTCGGTCAGTAACCGGCGGCCGTGCAGGAACACCTCAAGGGCCTCGGCCCGCTGGCCCGACCGGTACAGGGCCAGCATGAGGTGCTCGCGGCACTGCTCGCGCAGCGGATGCCGGGCCACCAGCTCGGTGAGCTCGCCGATGAGCGCGCGGTGCCGGCCCAGCTGGAGCATCAGCCCCGCGCGCTCCTCGACGAGCGTCAGCCTCATCTGCTCCAGCCGCGTCGCCTCGGCCTCCAGACGGGAACCGGGCGTCTCCTCGAGCGCCGCGCCCCGCCAGGTGCTCAGCGCCTCCTCGAACAGCGTGCAGGCTTCCTCGGTGCGGCCGTGCCGGGCGGCGTCGCGGCCCTGGTCGGCGCGCTCCAGGAACTCCTGGACGTCGATGCGGTGCTCGCCCTTGGCCAGCAGGTAGCCCGGGGGAGAGGTGAGCAGCAGATCGGTCACCCCGGCCTGCTTGAAGGTCTTGCGCAGGGTGGCCACACAGATCGCGATCTGGTTGCGTGCCGTCGCGGGAGGCGAATCCGGCCAGACGGCGTCGACCAGGGTGTCCACCGAGACGACGCGGTCGGCGTAGAGCACCAGCATCGCGAGGACCGTCGCCTGGCGCCGGCCGTTGATGCGCAAGGGGCCGTCCTCGGCCTGGACGAGCAGTGGCCCCAGCAGTCTGAAGACAAACCGATTCAACAGGTCCCCCGCCTTTGAAACCCCGCGTCAGGCGCGAACGGTACCGCAAAGACGATTCCTCGGTGCAGTCGACCTTTGGGAAAAACAGCGGCCGTTTCAGGCCAACCGGCCCCTGTAGCGGTAGGGGTCGAGCCCCTCCCTCACGGAGAGTCGCCGGTGCCGACCGAGGCCAGCGCACCCGACAGCCCCCGAATGATCTCGGCCGTTCGGTGCACCTCCGCTTCGCCGCCCAGGCTCTCGCACAGGTGCCGGGCCAGCTCGGCCAGACAGGAGTCGATCTCCCGCTTCGCCGCCGCGCCCCGCTCGGTCGCGGCGAGCAGTTTCGCCCGCCGGTGCGCCGGATTGTCCAGGTACACCGCGAGCCCCTGGGACACGAGCAGATCCGCTATGCGCTGCACGCTCTGCCGGGTGGTCCCCACGCGCCGGGCCACCTCGGAGACCGACAGGGACTCGTCCGTCACCGTGCTCAGGACCTGCCAGCGTGCCGCGCTGAGCCCGAACGACAGCGCCAGCCGGTCGACGGCCGCGGTGAACCGCCCGTTCAGCCGGAAGACCGCCACGGCGGCCCGGCTGAACGCCTCGGCCTCCCCGGATTCCGATGTACGCGTCAACGCCGGCCCCCTTCCGTACCTCTTCCGGGTCGCTGCACGATAACAGCGCGTGGTCGCACGGACGAGAGCCGTGCGCGGCCGGAACGAGGCCCCGTCCGCGACTGCTCCGTTGGTAGATCCATGGCCCGGGGAACTCCCCGGTAACCATGCCAATGGCCCTGCCCAAGGGTCCCGAGTTGAGCCAGTGGGCCCCCAGGTGCTTATCTGTGTCGTATCCATGTACTTACGGCGCCGCGCAGCGCCGGACGGCAACGAGGCCGCTTCGGAGCGCGGCGCCTTCGCCGTGCCCGTCCGCAGCCCACCACCCCCGGGCCGCGCCGGGCCGGCGCGCACCACTGCAGGGGGGCGGCACACCGCTGTGAAGAGGATGTTCGTAGCTCCGGATCCGGGGCGGATGAGGCTCAGGACCGCGGCCCGCGCCGTGATCGGCGTCGGCGCCGCCGTCGCCCTCGCAGAAGTCTGCGGTCTGTCCCTGACCGCCTCCATCACCGGAGGACTCGCGGCCCTGCTCGCGCTCTTCACCGTCACCGACGCGAGCGTGCGCCGCCAGGCCGTCACCACCGCCCTGCTGCCCGCCGCCGGATTCCCGGTACTGGCCCTCGCCACCGCCCTGCACGGCGTGACCCCGCTGCGGGACGCCGCCTTCGTCCTCGTCGTCTTCTGCGGGGTCTACGCCCGGCGCTGGGGCCCGCGCGGGCACGCACTCGGGATCTTCGCGTTCATGAACTTCTTCGTCACGCAGTTCCTGCACGCCCTCCCCGGGCAGCTCCCCGAGCTCTACGCCGCCGTGGGCCTGGCCCTCGCCGCCGCCGCGGCCGTGCGCTTCCTGCTGTGGCCCATCGAGCGGCGCACCCCGCCGCCCGCCGCCCCCGCGCCGCTGCCCGGCCGCGGCCTGGCCCGGCACACGACCCGCCAGGCCTTCCAGGCGACCGCCGCCTGCGCCGTCGCCCTCGCCGTGGGCCAGGTGCTCTCCGAGGACCGCTGGTACTGGGCCGTCGGCACCGCCTGGTGGATCTTCGTCAACACCGCCTCCCGCGGCGAAACGCTCGTCCGCGGCTTCCGCCGGGTGCTGGGCACCGTCGTCGGCGTGGCCGCCGGCGTACTGATCGCCATCCCGCTGGACGGCGCGCCCGTACCCACCGCCCTCCTGGTCGCGGCCTGCGTCTTCGGGATCTTCTACACGGCCGCCGTCTCCTACAGCTGGATGATCCTCGCGGTCACCCTGATGGCGGGGCTGCTCTACGGCCTCCTCGGCGTGCTGGACCCCGGCCTGCTCGTGCTGCGCCTGGAGGAGACGGCCGTCGGAGCGGCGTGCGCCGCGCTGGCCGTCGTCCTCGTCCTGCCGGTCACCACCCACGCCACGAACGACGCCTGGATCCAGCGCGCCCTGCACTGCGTGCACGCCGCCACCGCCCAGGCCACCGCCCGCCTCGCGGGCTCCCCGACGGCGGACCCCGCCCCGCACGCCGCGGAGCTGGAGACCCTGCTGGCCCGGGTCCGGATGGCGCTCGCCCCCCTGGTCCACCCGCTCAGCCCGTTCCGCGCCCGCAAGGCCCGCGCCGGCCAGGTCATCGCCCTGCTGGACGACTGCGCCCGCGAGGTGCGCGGCCTGGTGGCCGTCGCCGCCGACCCGGACGCCGGCCACGACGCCCGCCTCGCCGCGGCCTGCTGGCGCGTCGAGGCGGCCGTGCAGGCGCTGACCGCCGGCGAACGGGAACTCCAAGACTCCGCCGCGGCGGACGCCGGCGCGCCGCCCGCGGCCGCCACCGGGCCCGCGCTCGCCCACCTCCAGGGCCTGGAGCGGGCCCTCAACGAACTGGCGACCCCGCTGGGCAGCGACCCGAAGGCGCCGTTCGCCGTCAGCGCCTGAGCAGCCCGCCCCAGGCCGGCGCCCGCCCCGCGGGCGTCCGGCCGGGGGAGTGGACCACGCCCAGGGCCTGGGTGGCCCGCGTCAGCGCCACGTACAGGTCGCTCGGCTCAAAATCGGCCGGCTCCACCACGATCACCGTGTCGAACTCCAGCCCCTTGGCCTGGCGCGGATCCAGCAGGACGACCTCCCGGGTCAGATCGGGTTCCGCGCCCTGTCGCACCCCCGGCAGTACGCCGGCCAGCGCCCCGTGCAGGTCCCGCGGCGCGATCACCGCGAGCCGCCCCTCGGCGGGCCGCTCCCGCCGCACCGCCTCCGCGACCGCCCCGGCGAGGTCGTCCGCCGCCCGCGCCCACGGCCGCACCCCGGTGGCCCGTACCGACCGCGGCGGTTCGAAAGCGGGATCGCGCTCGCGCAGCACGGCCGCCGCCACTTCCATGATCTCGGCCGGCGTGCGGTAGTTGACCCCGAGCCGGACCAGCTCCCAGCGCCCGCCGACGTACGGCGACAGGATCCGCTCCCAGGAGCCGCAGCCCGCCTCGTCCCCGGTCTGCGCCGGATCGCCGACCAGCGTCATCGAGCGGGTCGGACAGCGCCGCATCAGCAGCCGCCACGCCATCTCCGACAGCTCCTGTGCCTCGTCCACGATGACGTGCCCGAAGGCCCAGGTGCGGTCGGCCGCGGCGCGCTCGGCGGTGCTGCGGTGGTCGGCCTCCTCGTGGCGCTCCGCCATCCGCTCGGCGTCGATGATGTCGTGCGCGGCGAGGTACTCGTTCTCCTCGTCCTCGAACTCGTACGACTGCGAACCCGCGGAGACGTCCAGCACGCCCTGCGCGTACGCGATGCGCCGCTGCCGCTGCCGCTCCTCGGCGGCCCGCAGCGCGCTGTCGTCCTCCCCGAGCAGCTCGGCCGCCTCGTCCAGGAGCGGTACGTCGGCCGGGGTCCAGTCGGGGCGCGCCGACGGCGCCCGCCGGACGAGCAGGGCCTCGTCCGCGGGCAGGTGCGTGGGCTCCGCCAGGAAGTCGGCGATCAGCTGCTGCGGGGTGAGCGAGGGCCACAGCGAGTCGATCGCCGCGTGCACGGCGCGGCTCGTCGCGATCTCCTTGCCGAGCTGGGCGACGTCGTCCGGACCGAGCAGGTTCGGCCCGCCGTACGGATCGGCGCCCAGCCGGTCGGCGAGCTGTGCGGTGAGCGCGTCGATGATCCGGAAGGCGAACGTCGGCCGTGCCTGGTTGTGCGGCAGCCCGGTGGCCCGGGCGCGGTCGCGCGCCTCGTGGGCCATCGTGCGGTCCAGCAGCAGGGTCCCGTAGTCGTCGTGGTCGATCTCCAGCGCGGGTTCGGGGACGGTGTCGTACTCCTCGCCGGTGGCCGCCGGCACGTGTTCGGGCAGGCACTGGCGGTCGGCCACGACCCGGGCGAGGACCTGCGCCATCGCGGCGCGGCCCTTGACGGCGGCGGCCCCGGGGCGGTCGGTCCCGGTGGCGTGGACCCCGGGGAACAGCTCGCCCGGGGTGGACAGCAGCACACCCGTCTCGCCGAGCGCCGGGAGCACCCCGCCGATGTAGCCCAGGAACGCCGGACCCGGTCCGACAATGAGCACCCCGCGTTTGGCGAGCAGCTCGCGGTGGGCGTACAGCAGGTAGGCGGCGCGGTGCAGGGCGACCGCGGTCTTGCCGGTGCCGGGTCCGCCCTCGACGACCAGCACCCCGCGGTGCGTGGAGCGGATGACCCGGTCCTGCTCGGCCTGGATGGTCCGCACGATGTCGTGCATGCGGCCGGTCCGTGCGGCGTCGAGCGCGGCCAGCAGCACGGCGTCCGCGTCGGCGCCCTCGTGGCCGGTGCGCTCCGCGTCGGTCAGGTCGAGGATCTCGTCGTGCAGGGCGGTGACCACCCGGCCCCGGCTGCTGATGTGCCGGCGGCGGCGAAGCCCCATCGGGGTGTGCCCGGTGGCGAGGTAGAAGGGGCGGGCGACCTCGGCCCGCCAGTCCAGGACCAGGGGCGTGCGCTCCGTGTCGTCGGCGCGGATGCCGATGCGGCCGATGTGGTGGTCGCGGCCGTCGGAGAACTCCAGACGCCCGAAACACAGGCCGTTCTCACCGGCATTCAGGGCCGACAGCAGACCGGACTGCTCGGCCACCATGACATCGCGCTCCAAGCGCGCCTGAAAGCCGGTTCCGACGTCGCGCAATGCCCCTTCGACCGCCTGTTCGGCCTGGTCGCGCAGGTCGTCGAGGCGCCGATAGAGATCGGTGACGAATTGCTGCTCTTTCCGGAATTCCTCGGTTGACAATTGCACTCCCGCCGCGATACAGTGTCCTCGTAAGCTTCTATGTCGGCATCACTCGAAGTGAAGTCGCGAACTATTCAATATACGCCTTCTCCTCCCTCGGCAGCGAATTCGTCCGGGGGATTTTTTGCGTACGGTGGATCCCATGACCACCGCAGCGCACGGCTCCGCCGACGGGATCGTCTACCGCCTCGCCCGCCCCGAGGACGCGGGCGCCATCGAGGCCCTGGACAGCTCCTTCACCACCTCCACCGTCTTCGAGGTGACCCCCTCCGGTGACGGCTCCGGCTTCCGGCTCCGCGAGGTCCCCGTCGACCCGCCCGTGCACAAGGCGTTCCCGCCCGAAGAGCACGACGAGCAGGAGTTCGCCGGCGCCCGGGGCCCCGACGTGGACGCCGACACGCGCACCTTCGTGGCCCTCGACGACGGGGAGCTCTGCGGGTTCGCCGCCGTCGGCTACGCCGCGTGGAACCGGCGGCTGACGATCGAGGACATCGAGGTCGCGCCCGCCCACCGGGGCCGCGGGATCGGCAGCGCCCTCATGCGGCGCGCCGCGGAGTTCGCCCGCGAACGCGGCGCGGAACACCTCTGGCTGGAGGTCAGCTCGGCCAACGCCCCCGCCGTGCACGCCTACCGGCGCATGGGGTTCGCCTTCTGCGGTCTCGACACCGCCCTCTACGGGGGCACGCCCTCCGCGGGCGAGCAGGCGCTGTTCATGAGCCGGCCCTGCCGCTGACCCGGCCCGTCCGGCCGCCGCGCCACCCGCGCGCCGGTGGTGCGGGCGACTCCTGACGAACAGTCAACTGGCTTGATGCGCGGGATTCTACGCCTGTGCGCCTGCTGTCCGCAGCCCGATCGATGAGGATCACCCGGAGGAGTGTTCCGGGAGCTCATGCCACACCCCGCTGACCTGCGGCAGGTACAACGGGTAATTGTTTACTGCACATTCATCCGGCACGTACAGGGTGGATCTGGTCGGACAGGGGGTAACCCGCCGGAATGGAAATTCTTCAACAGCGCTCCACCACCGCTCAGGTGTGGCAGGCGGCCGAGGAGTTCATCCGACTCTTCCACAGGGAGAACGCCGGCGCGGGTGATCCGCGCGCCCGGCTCGCCGCCGTCAGGGCGGAACTCGCGGACACCGGTACCTATGTGCACACGGCCGAGGAGCTGGTCCACGGCGCGCGCGTCGCCTGGCGCAACAGCAACCGCTGCATAGGCAGGCTCTACTGGAACTCGCTGCGGGTCCGCGACCGCCGCGGGCTCACCGACGCGGACACGATCGCCGCCGAGTGCTTCGACCACCTCCGCGAGGCGACGAACGGCGGCCGCGTCAGGCCCACCATCACGGTGTTCGCCCCGGATGCCCCGGGCCGCCCGGGGCCGGTCATCTGGAGCGAGCAGCTCGTCCGGTACGCCGGCTACGGCGACCACCCCTCCATAACCGTCGGTGACGCCCGCAACGCGCCGCTGACCGAGGCCCTGCTCCGACTCGGCTGGTCCGGCGGTGCCGGCACCCCCTTCGACCTCCTCCCGCTGGTGGTCCAGGGCGTCGATGACAAGCCCCGCTGGTTCGACACCCCCGCGGACGCCGTACTGGAAGTACCGATCGACCACCCCGACGGCGACGGCTGGGCGGACTGGGGCCTGCGCTGGCACGCCGTCCCCGCCATCTCCAACATGTGCCTGGAGATCGGCGGCATCCACTATCCGGCCGCGCCCTTCAACGGCTGGTACATGGGCACCGAGATCGGCGCCCGCAACCTCGCCGACACCGACCGCTACAACCTCCTGCCCGCCGTCGCCCGCCGCCTGGGCCTGGACACCTCCAGCGACCGCTCCCTGTGGAAGGACCGCGCGCTCGTCGAGCTCAACCGGGCGGTCCTGCACTCCTTCGACCGCGCCGGAGTCACCATCGCCGACCACCACAGCGAGTCCCGGCGCTTCCTGTCCCACATGGAACGCGAGGAGCGCAAGGGCCGCGAGGTCGGCGCGGACTGGTCCTGGATCGTGCCGCCGATGTCCGGCGCCGCGACCCCGGTCTTCCACCGCACCTACGAGGACCGCCCCAGCAGCACGGCCTACGTCCACCACCCCGGCGCGCAGGAACGGGCCCGGGGACGGGATTTGGTCTAGACCTTCTGTTACCGTCGGCTCCGGACGGATCCGAAAGCGGTGAGAGGGGTTTCCTGTGGTCGGCGCGGACAGCACGGACCGAAGCGGCGAACACCGGGCCTACATCGGCTCCTTCACCTCGGGGGGCGGCCGCGGTGTGACCGTCGCGGCCGTGGATCCGACGACCGGGGCGCTGACCCCGCTCTCGGTCGCCACCGCCGAGGATCCGTCGTACCTCGCCCTCGCGCGGGACACCGGAGTCCTCTACGCGGTGAGCGAGACCGAGCGGGGCGAGGTGGCGGCATTCCGGCCCACCGCCGGGGGCCTCGCCCCGCTCGGCGCCCCGGTGCGCGTCGGCGGCTCCGGACCCACCCACGTCAGCGTCGCCGGGCGCCGCCTGCTCACCGCCAACTACACCTCGGGAAGCGTCAGCAGCCTCGCGCTGGCCGCCGACGGCCGCCCGCGCGGCCCCGCGCGCGTCCTCTCGCACCGCGGCTCCGGACCCGACACCGCCCGGCAGGAGGGTCCGCACGCCCACCAGGTGCTGCCCGATCCGACCGGCCGCTGGGTGCTCAGTGTGGACCTCGGCACCGACTCGGTGCGGGTCTGTGCCCCGGACCCGGTCACGGGAGAGCTGCGGGTGCACGCGGAGACGGCGCTGCGCGCCGGGACCGGGCCCCGTCACCTGGTCTTCCACCCGGAGGGCGGCGCGGTCTACGTCCTGCACGAGCTGGAGCCGCAGGTGACCGTCTGCCGCTGGAACAGCGCCTCGGGGCACCTGGAACCGGTCGGCGAGGTTCCGGTGGCCTCCACGGGCGCTTCAGGGGCCGCACGGGCGTACCCCTCGGCGGTCGTGGCCTCACCCGACGGGCGGTTCGTCTGGGCGGCCGTCCGCGGGGTCGACGTGCTGGTCACCCTGTCGCTCGCCGACGGGCCGGACCGGCCGCGGCTCACCGGCACCGTGGACTGCGGGGGAGCGTGGCCGCGGGACCTCGCCGCGGACGCCGCCGGGAGCCGCCTGTACGCGGCCAACGAGCACTCGGGCGACGTCACCTGGTTCGACGTGGACCCGCTGACCGGACAGCCGCACAGGGCCGGCTCGCTGGCCGTGCCCGCCGCCACCTGCGTGGTCCTCGGCCGGCCGTGACCGCGCGAAGGCCCCCGCCGTGCCGGGAGCGCCGGTCGGCGGGGGCCTTCGCGTGAGGTCGGGCGGGTCAGTGCGCGGGCGAGGCCTGCGGGATCCCCAGAGCCGCGGTGTACTGCGCGACGGCCAGCTTGCCGAGTGCCGGGTAGGCGCCGAGCACCTCGGCGGTGGCGCAGTCGGCTTCCTTGCAGGCGGTGTCCAGCAGCCCGTCGGCGGCCTCCGGGCCGATCAGGTACGGGGCGAGCGCGAGCTGGGTGGAACCCTCGCGGCGCAGCTGCTCGGCGACCGCGGCCACCGAGCCCTCCTGGTCCAGCGCCGCGGCCTGGACGGGCACGGCGAGGCGGGCGGCGAGCAGCATGCCCGTGATCCCGGCGGCCTGCACGGCCTCCTCGCCACCGGTGGTCGCCAGGACGATGCCGTCGGCGGCGGTGGTCAC
Organism: Streptomyces amritsarensis; assembly: GCF_001953875.1. GTDB lineage: Bacteria > Actinomycetota > Actinomycetes > Streptomycetales > Streptomycetaceae > Streptomyces > Streptomyces amritsarensis. The sequence continues at coordinate 27,670 of NZ_MQUR01000043.1, read as the reverse complement.
GGTGAAGAGGCGGGCGCGGTCGGCGCGGGCCAGGCCGGCCTCGGAGAGGCGCACGTGCAGGCCCTCGGCGAGCAGCGGGTGCGGGCCGAGGACGTCGGCCAGCTCGGCGGCGGCGGAGGAGTCCATCAGCGCCTGGCGCATCCGGCGCAGCAGGTCGCTGTCCGGGCCGGCCAGCAGCGGGACCACCACGGCGTCCGGGCCGGACTGCTCGGGCACCTCGTGGCCGGCGGCGCGGGCGAACTCCGTGCGCGCGGTCCGGTCGGCCGCGACGGCGCTCAGCACGCCGGACAGGGACGGGAACTCGGAGGCGTCGTCACCCTCGAGGAAACCGATACGGGCGTCGAGGCCCGGCAGCTCGGAGCGGCCGATGCTGATGATCTCTTCCGCGAGCCCCCGCGAGGCGGCCGACGGCGCACCGGGCACGGCGAGTACCAGCGCGGGCGCGCCCTCGGGCGCAGCCGCGGGCTCGGGCCGGCGGTGCCGTCCGGTCGGGCGGGGTCGCGGCATTCGTACGGGCAGGCCATTTGCGGGGCCGGTGGGGGAGCTCATGGCGCCGCATGCTACTGGCTTATCGGAACAAGGTGTTCGGGCAGGGCCTTCTCGTGCCGCATCTGTCCGTATTTATCCGGTGAATTGCAGATACGCTCAACTGACGGACGGCAAGCGCCAGTCCACAGGCTGTGAACCCTGGCCCACCAGAAGCTCGTTCGTCCTGCTGAACGGCCGGGAGCCGAAGAATCCGTAATCCGCCGACTTGGGAGAGGGGTGCGAGGACTCCACCACGGGCAGGTCGCCGAGCAGCGGCCGCAGATTGCGCGCGGCGCGGCCCCACAGGATCGACACCAGCGGCTTGCCGCGGGCGGCCAGCGCGCGGATGGCCTGGTCGGTGACGGCCTCCCAGCCCTTGCCCTGGTGCGCGTTCGACCGGCGGGGCGCCGTCGTGAGGGAGCGGTTGAGCAGCAGCACGCCCTGCCGGGTCCACGGCGTGAGGTCGCCGTTCGCGGGCCGGCCCGTCCCTATGTCCCGGTGCATCTCCAGGAAGATGTTGTCCAGGCTCGGCGGCACCGGCCGTACGTCGGGGGCCACCGAGAAGGACAGGCCCACCGCGTGCCCCGGAGTGGGGTACGGGTCCTGGCCCACGATGAGGACCTTCACCTCGTCGAAGGGCTGCTGGAACGCGCGCAGCACATTGGCCCCGGCGGGGACGTAGGTCCTCCCCGCCGCGATCTCGGCTCGCAGGAAGTCGCCCATCGCGGCGATCTGCGTCGCCACCGGCTCCAGAGCGCGGGCCCAGCCCGGCTCGACGATCTCGTTCAACGGTCGTGCTGCCACGGTGGATCACTCTACTGGCCGATCGTCGCCGCCCGCACGCACAGGACGTCCGGCAGGTGCTCGGCCAGCAACTGCCAGCTGTCGCCGTCGTCGTGGCTGGCGTACAGCTCGCCGTTGCGGTTGCCGAAGTAGATTCCCGCCGGGTCGGCGTCGTCCGTGCACAGCGCGTCCCGGAGCACCGTGCCGTAGTGGTCGGAGTCGGGCAGTCCGCGCGTCAGGGGCTCCCAGGTGGCGCCCGCGTCCTCGGTGCGGAAGACCCGGCACCGGCGCCCGGCGGGGACGCGGTCGGAGTCGGCGTTCAGCGGGAAGACGTAGGCGGTGTCCGGCCGGTGCGGATGGGCTGCCACCGCGAAGCCGAAGTCGGAGGGCAGCCCGCCGCCGATGTCCGTCCAGCGGCCCCCGGCGTCATCGCTGCGGTAGACGCCCCAGTGGTTCTGCAGGTACAGCCGGTCCGTGTCCCCGGCGTCCCGGGCGATCTTGTGGACGCACTGGCCGAACTCGGGGTTCGGATCGGGCAGGAACACCGCCGAGACGCCGTCGTTGGACGGCTTCCAGCTCGCGCCGCCGTCCTCGGTCCGGAACACCCCGGCGGTGGAGACGGCCACCGTCACCGTGTCCGGGTCGCGGGGGTCGGTGAGCACCGTGTGCAGGCCCTCGCCGCCCCCGCCCGGGACCCACTTCCCGCGGGTCGGGTGCTCCCACAGCGGGCGGACCAGCTCGAAGGACTCGCCCCGGTCCGTCGAGCGGAACAGCGCGGCCGGCTCCGTCCCGGCGTAGACCACGTCCGGGGCCTCGGGCCCGGCCGGCTGCAGCTGCCAGACCCGCTCCAGCGAGGCGCCGGTGTCCTGGGGGAACTTCACGGCCGCCCTGGCCGGCTCCCGCCAGGTGGCCCCCAGGTCGTCGGACGTGAAGACGGACGGGCCCCAGTGGGTGCTGTCCCCGCCGACCAGCAGCCGGGGAGCCGGCCCCCGCCGGTCCACGGCCACGGCGTAGACGGCCTGGGCGTTGAAGTGGGGCTCGCCGAACTCCCACGGCCCGTCCCCCCGGCGGCGGCCGATGAACAGTCCCTTGCGGGTTCCCACGAGCAGCAGTACGTCGGCCATGGCCGGCACCTCCGGACCTCGTCGTCCCCCCGCGCTTCGTCCCTCGGGGAGCGTCTTTCCGGCCAGTCTGCACCCGACCCCCGACAGCAGCCCGGCGGACGCCGCGCACCTCACATCGGATGATCTATACCGATCATTTACCGCTCGGAAATGATTGCGCCTTGCATGGGGGTGTTCGCAATGGGTTGACTTCAAGCCACTGCTTGCCGCGCGTGAGAGGACGTATGTGGCCACCGAGCACCTGTCTCCGCTCGACCTCGCCTTCTGGCGGATGGAGTCCGCCGACCACCCCATGCACCTCGGCGCCCTCGCCGTCTTCCGCGCCGCCGGACCCCCGGGCTCCGGCGACGCGGGGCACGCCGCCGACCGCGCCGCCGCCCTCCTCGCCGCGCGCTGCGCGGCCGTGCCGGGCCTGCGCCGCCGGATCCGGGACGTGCTGCTGCCCCTCGGCGCCGCCGCCTGGTCGCCGGACCCCGCCTTCGACCCCGCGCGGCACGTCTTCCTCGTCCGCACGGACCGCACCTGCGTGCACGAGGCCGCGGGGCCGCTGATGGCCCGCCCGCTGGACCGGGAGCTGCCGCCCTGGGAGGCGCACGTGCTGGCCGGACCGGACCCGGACTCCTTCGCCGTGCTCTTCAAATTCCACCACGCGCTCGCCGACGGCCTGGGCGCCCTCGCCCTCGCGGCTGCGCTCTTCGACGAGGTCCCGGGCCCGCGGGCTCCCGCGCGCCCGCTCCCGGGGCAGCGGGCCGGCTCCGTCCTGAGCCGGATCCCGACAGCCCTGGCCGCCCGGGTCCAGGGTGTCGGCCAGGCCCTGGAGATCGGCGCCGCCGTGGCCCGCGGCGGGCTGCCGCTCGGTGTCCCGGCCGCGCTCACGGCCGGCCCCGCCGGTGCGGGCGGCCGCACCGTGGCCGGTCTCGCACTCGACCTCGACGAGGTCAACCTGATCCGCAAGGGGGCCGGCGGCACCGTCAACGACGTGCTGATCACCCTGGTGGCGGGTGCGCTGCGGCGCTGGCTGGCCGAGCGCGGCGACCCCGAACCCCTGGGGGCCGGGCCGCGGGCCCTCATCCCGGTCTCCCGCCGCCGCGGCCCCCGAGGCGGTGAAGGCGCCGGGAACCGGCTCTCCGGCTACCTGCTGCGGCTGCCGCTCGCCGAGCCCGACCCGCTGCGCCGGCTGGACCGCGTACGGGCCGGCATGGACCGCAACAAGGACGCCGGCCCCGCCCGCGGCGCGGGGGCCGTCGCCCTGCTCGCCGACCACGTCCACCCGCTCGGCCACCGGCTCGGCGGCCCCCTCGTAGCCCAGGCGGCCCGGCTGCTCTACGACATCCTCGTCACCAGCGTCCCGCTGCCCGGCATCACCTTCTCCCTCGGCGGCAGCCGGGTCCACGAGGTCTATCCGCTGGCCCCGCTGGCCCGCGGCCAGTCCCTCGCCGTCGCGGTCTCCACCTACAAGGGGACGGTCCACTACGGCCTGGTCGCCGACGGGGCCGCCGTCCCGGACCTGGCGGCGCTGGCCGGGGCGCTGCGCGCGGAACTCGACGCACTTGTACGAGAGGTCTCGTAGTACGAGGAGGTTCGTAGTATGGTGTTCCTCGTACTTAGCCGCCGATCCCGGCGCGCCCGGTGACCTCTGGAGAGCCCCGATGAGTGCTGCCCCCGCCGTACCCGCCGCCTTCGCCGCCCTGTTCGAGCCGTACACCCTGCGATCGGTCACCGTCCCGAACCGCGTCTGGATGGCCGCGATGTGCCAGTACAGCGCCGAGGCCTTCGGCCCGAACGCGGGCGTGGCCACCGACTGGCACTTCGCCCACTACGCCGCCCGCGCGACCGGCGGCACCGGCCTGATCATCCAGGAGGCCACCGCGGTCTCCCCGGAGGGCCGGATCTCCCCCTACGACCTCGGCATCTGGAACGACACCCAGGTCGAGGCCCTGCACCGGATCACCGGCTTCCTCAAGGCCCGGGGGACCGTACCCGGCATCCAGATCGCGCACGCCGGCCGCAAGGCGTCCACCGACCGCACCTGGAAGGGCGGCGCACCGGTGGGCCCCGACGCGCACGGCTGGCAGCCGGTCGCCCCCAGCGCCGTGCCGTTCGCCGAGGGCCACCCGGTGCCGGACGAGCTGACGGCCGATGAGATCGCCGAGATCACCGGCCAGTTCGCGGCCGCGGCCGGGCGGGCGCTCGCGGCGGGCTACGAGGTCGTCGAGATCCACGGCGCCCACGGCTACCTCATCGGGGAGTTCCTCTCCCCGCACAGCAACAGGCGTACCGACGCCTACGGCGGATCCTTCGAGAACCGGACCCGCTTCGCCCTCGAGGTCGTCGACGCCGTGCGGGCGGTGTGGCCCGAGGAGCTCCCGCTCCTCTTCCGGATCTCCGCCACCGACTGGCTGGAGGAGGAGGGCTGGACCGCCGACGAGACCGTACGCCTGGCCCGCCTCCTCCAGGAGCACGGCGTGGACCTCCTCGACGTCTCCACCGGAGGCCTCGCCCCCGGCGTGACGATCCCGGTCGGCCCCGGCTACCAGGTGCCGTTCGCCGCCCGGGTGAAGGCCGAGACGACCCTTCCCGTGGCCGCGGTCGGCCTGATCACCGAGCCGGAGCAGGCCGAGAAGATCCTGGCCAACGGCGAGGCCGACGCGGTGCTGCTGGGCCGCGAGCTGCTGCGCGACCCGTTCTGGGCCCGCCGCGCGGCCGACGAGCTGGGCGCGTCGATCCGCACCCCCGAGCAGTACCACCGCTCCTGGTGACGGCGGTGCGGCCGCCCCGCCCCACCGCGGCCGCACCCCTGTCCTCCGCCGAGACAGCCGTCACGCCGGGTCGATGGCAGCGACCCCCCGCGTCTGCTTCGACGACTCTCGTACCATGGGGGCCCGAACCAAGCCGAGTGAGTGGAGCAGGGACATGACGGATCGGGACACCTCCCGCACCCTGGCCCACCCGGAGGCGGCCGAGATCCGCCTGGAGGGCGTGCTGCACGCCCTCTCCGACCCGGTGCGGCTCTCCATCGTCCTGGACCTGGCCGGCTCGGCGGACGACCTGGCCTGCTCGCACTTCGACCTGCCGGTCACCAAGTCCACGACCACGCACCACTTCCGCGTCCTGCGGGAGAGCGGCGTCGTACGCCAGGCCTACCGCGGCACCACCAAGCTCAACGCCCTGCGCCGCGACGACCTGGAGGCGCTGTTCCCGGGCCTGCTCGACAGCGTCCTGACGGCGGCCGCGGCCGAGACGGCCCGGCTCACGGCCTGACGAGGTCCGGTGCGGGGGTGTTCTCGGCGGTCCCCGTGACGCCTTCGGCGTGTTCCAGGGGCCCGAAGACGGGCACATGATCCGCCGCGCGCGGCCCCGCACGGACACTCCCGCCCGGGGGCTCCGCGAGGGCGACTGCCCGGAAGCCCCGGCCCGCCGGGCGGGCAGCGCAGACCGTCGGCCCCCCTTGGGCCAGGGCCGGCCGAAGGGGGCTGGTCGGGCGGGACCGCTCTCGGAGATCGGTCAGAGGAGATCGGGCGGACAGGACCGGCGGACGGGACCGGCGGCCAGGGCCGGTCGGACGGGGTCGGCCAGGAGCGGCCGGACGGGATCGGGCGGAGGGGGGCGGGCCCGTGTCCGGGTCGTGCGCGCTCGCTCCCGATCCGCCCCCTCGGGCCCGGGCGGGCTACGGGCCGGCCGGGCCCGGCGATCCCGCCGCGGCCAGCAGGCCCGGCCAGTCCGGGATCTTGACGGAGCGTCGGCCCAGCGAGCGCCCCAGTTCGGCCTCGGCCGACTCGATGGCCAGCCAGCCCGGCCACCGCACCGGGTGCAGGCCCGCAGCCCGGAGGGCGTCCAGCGGGTCGCCGGGCAGTTCGCGCCGGGCCAGCGCCGCCGCGTCCTGGAGCAGCGAGGACGCGGTCTCCTTGGCGCACGGCCGGTTCGTGCCGATCACCCCGGTCGGGCCCCGCTTGATCCAGCCCGCCACGTACTCGCCCACCGAGGCCCGGCCCGCGCGCAGCACCCGTCCCGCCGCGTGCGGAACCGTGCCCCTGACCGGGTCGAAGGGCAGCCCGGCCAGGGGCACGCCCATGTACCCGACCGAGCGCAGCACCAGCTGCGCCTCGATGTCCTCGTGGACGCCCGTCCCGGTCACCCCGCCCCGGCCGTCCGGAGCCGTCCGCTCGAAGCGCACCGCGGTGACCCGCCCGCCGGGGCCGCCGAGGACCTCCACCGGGCGCAGGTAGAACCGCAGCGCGATGCGGCGCGGCGCCGCGGACGGGGGCTCGCCGGCCCAGCCGCGCAGCACCTCCAGATTGCGCCGCGCCACCGCCGGCAGTGCGGCGGCGGCCGCGCCCGGATCGGTGTACAGGGGGTCCAGGGCCAGCTCGGCCGGGTCCGCCCAGGCGTCCACACCCGGCAGCGTGCCCAGCTCCCGCAGCTCCTTGGTGGTGAACTTGCCCTGGGAGGGCCCGCGTCGGGCCACCATCGACACCCTGCGCAGCCCGCTGTCCGCGAGCGCGCCGAGGGCCGGCTGCGGCATGTCCGTCGGGGCCAGCTCCGCCGTGCCGCGGGCCAGGATCCGGGTCACGTCCACCGCGACGTTGCCCGCCCCGACCACCACCGCCGTATCGACCCCGGGCAGGTCGAAGACCTCGTCGGCGGCGTCCGGGTGGCCGCTGTACCAGGACACGAAGGCCGTCGCGGAGTGCACCCCGGCCAGTTCCTCGCCGGGGATCCCCAGCAGCCGGTCCCGCGCCGCGCCCACGCAGTACACGACCGCGTGGTACAGCTCCAGCAGCCGCGAGGTCGGCAGGGCCGCCCCGCCGACCTCGACGTTGCCGAGGAAGCGGATCCGCTCGTCCTCCAGCACGGTGCGCAGGCTGCCCTGCAGCGATTTGATCTTCTCGTGGTCCGGTGCGACCCCGTACCGGACGAGCCCGTAGGGGGCGGGCAGCCGGTCCAGTACGTCGACCCGCACCCCGGGCACCTCGCGCTGCTGGACCAGCGTCTGGGCCGCGTAGACCCCGCTGGGGCCCGATCCGACGACGGCGACACGAAGCACGGCGGAGCTCCTCCCGCAGGTGGTCCCAGCATGACACCGGCCCCCTCGCGCGTCAGCCCATCGTGCGCATCCGGTGGATCTCGGCGCTCTGCGTGGCCACCACCTCGTTGGCCATCTCCTCGACGGCCGGGTTGTTCCCGCCGGCCAGCGCCTCGCCCGCCATCGTCAGGGCCCCCTCGTGGTGCGCGGTCATCAGCTTCAGGAAGAGCCTGTCGAAGTCGGCGCCCCGTGCGTCGGCCAGCTCCCGCAACTGCTGCTCGGTCGCCATGCCGGGCATCGATGCGTGGTCGTGCCCGGGGCCGTGCCCGGGGGCGGCCGTGCCCGAGCCCGCCGCCGGCGCCGGGTGCAGCGCCAACCACTTCTGCATCGCCCCGATTTCGGGCTTCTGGCCGGCCGTGATCCGCTCCGCGAGCCGTTTGACCGGGTCCGCCGCCGCCCGCTCGGGAGCCAGCTCGCTCATCGTCAGCGCCTGCCGGTGGTGTTCGATCATCCGCTGCACGTAGGCGTGGTCGGCGGCGTTCGGGCTGTCGTCGGGTTTCGCCTTGGCGGCCTGTTCCGGGCTGAGTGTGCGTGACTTCTCGCCCGGCCTGCCCGGCGCGACGATCGGGGTCCGCCCGTCGTCTGCCCGGTCCGCACCGTCGTCCTGGCATGCGGTGAGGGTCAGCAGGAGGCCGGCGGTGGCCGTCGCCGCGGCGAGCCGGAGGGGCCGCGCGGTGGAGGCCTTGCGGCCCCGGAGGTCTTTTGCCATGTCCATGAAGGGAAGATACTGCCGGGGTCCTGGTTCCGTTCCCCTGCGGACGGAACCGATCGGGCTCCCATGGGAGGCGCAGTGACCTCGTTACACACCAGGAGAGCGGGCAACAGGAGGGTGGGGGTGGCCGTCGCGGCGGCCGGATTCCTCACGACCCTCCTCGCGGCCGGACCGGCCGCGGCCACCCCCGACCCGGGCGAATTGACGCCCGGCCACGGCAACCACCAGAGCACGGGCGCCATCGAGGGCGGGCAACCCGCCCCCGGCGCCATCCCCGGCCAGGACGAGATCGTGCACAGCGCCAACGTCACACACCTGGCCAACATCCCCTCCACCGACCCCGCGGTGGTCAACTCCGACCTCGCTTTCCAGGGCCGGTACGCCTACGCGGGCAACTACAACGGCTTCACGATCTACGACATCGCCAACCCCAAGGCTCCGAAGAAGGTCTCCGAGGTGCTCTGCCCCGGCGGGCAGAACGACATCTCCGTCGACGGCGACCTGCTCTTCCTCTCCACCGACTCCTCCCGCAGCGACGACTCCTGCAACAGCGTCTCGCAGCCCGCGACGGAGAAGTCCTCGTGGGAGGGCATCAAGATCTTCGACATCAAGGACAAGAAGAACCCCAGGTACATCAAGTCCGTCGAGACCGCCTGCGGCTCCCACACCCACACCCTGGTGCCGGGCGGCAAGGACATCTACCTCTACGTCGCCTCCTACTCGCCGAACGAGGCCTTCCCCGACTGCAAGCCGCCGCACGACGGCATCTCGGTGGTGAAGGTCCCGAAGAAGAGCCCGACGCAGGCCGCGGTCGTGGCCTTCCCGGTGCTCTTCCCCGACGGCGGCAACCCGGGCGCGCCCACCAACCCGGGTGTGTCCAAGACGACCGGCTGCCACGACATCACGGTCCTGCCGTCGAAGAAGCTCGCCGCCGGCGCCTGCATGGGCGACGGCATCCTCTTCGACATCAGCAGGCCCGAGCAGCCGCGCGTCATCGACCGGGTGCAGGACAACGTGAACTTCGCGTTCTGGCACTCGGCCACCTTCAACGAGCGGGCCAACAAGGTGGTGTTCACCGACGAACTCGGCGGCGGTGGCGGCGCCACCTGCAACGAGGCCACCGGCCCCAACCGGGGTGCCGACGGGATCTACGACATCACCGGCCGCGGCGACCAGCGCAAGCTGGCCTTCCGCAGCTACTTCAAGATCCCGCGCCACCAGGCCGACACCGAGAACTGCGTGGCCCACAACGGCTCGCTGGTCCCGGTCGGCGGCGGCCGCGACATCATGGTGCAGGCCTGGTACCAGGGCGGCGTCTCGGTGTGGGAGTTCACCGACTCGTCCCGGCCCAGGGAGATCGCCTACTTCGAGCGCGGACCGCTGACGACGGACCGGCTCGGCCTCGGCGGTTCCTGGTCGGCGTATTACTACAACGGGCACATCTACTCGAACGACATCGCCAAGGGCCTCGACGTGCTGCGGCTCGACGACCGGCGGACGGACAGCGCCAAGTGGGTCCGCATGGACCGGCTCAACGTACAGACCCAGCCCGAGTACCACTGAACCGTGTGAGGTCACAGGGGTGAGGGAAACGTTCCGCCGGGCGGTCCGCCGTCCGGCGGGACACCGAGCTCCCAGTCCAGCCCGTACCGCTGGAACAGCTCCGCCCGCAGCCGCCCGGCCGGCATCGGGGCCCCCGGCAGCAGCACGGCCACGACCGCGCCCATCAGCAGGGCGCGCAGCAGCGGATAGTCCGCGTCGACGTCCGCCGACCCGTACCGGGCGACGGTGTCCCGCAGCAGCTCCGCCAGCCGCTGCTGCTCCGGGCACTGCACGAAACCCTCGGCCGTGAGGATGCCCGCCATGTGCGTCCGCATCAGCAGCGGTTCGTCCCGGGCGAGCCCCAGGACCGCGTCGATCGCGCGCGCCAGCCGCTCCCGCCCGTCGTCACTGCGCGGCTCCCGCTCCAGCGCCGTGCGCAGGGTGAGGTACATCAGCCGGTGCACGGCCGACTGCAGCAACTGCCGTTTGCCCGGGAAGTAGTACGAGACCAGGCCGCGCGCCGCGCCCGCCCGGTCGGCGATGTCGCCGAGGGTCGTGGCCTCGTAGCCCCGCTCGGCGACGAGCTCCACCGTGGACTGCAGCAGCCGCTCCCGGGAACGTCTGCGCAATTCTTCATTGACCGATGCGCTGCGCGGGGACATGCTTACTCCTGCGTTGACTGGCTCTCAGCCAATATACTCAGCGCACGGGGTCGCCTGCTCTGGGTGACACGGGGGATCATCCAGGGCAGGCCACGCCACTCGCGGCCGGCCCCGGTTCCAGGGGCTCGCGACGCCGAACCATCCCTTCATCGACCCGGCCGGCCCGTGACGACCGGTGGCCCGCCCTGCGCGCCCGCCCGGCCCCCGGCGCACGCCACGGCGGCCCGCGCCGGCGGCCGATGGGTTCACCGGAGAACGAGGGGGCGCGACCGCGCCGATCGTCTGCGGGGCGCGGCCGTCCCCGCGGGACGGCCGCCTCACCGCTCCTGCGGGCTGGGGGCAGGTCTGCGGCCGCCGACGGGGACCGACACCGCCAGGACCACCAGCGCCGCGCCCAGGAGCCAGCCCGCCAGGACGTCGGAGAACCAGTGCACGCCCAAATAGAGCCGGGTGAAGCCGACCCCCGCCACCGATACGGCCGCCACGGCCCAGGCGGCCGGGGCCCACCGCGGGGCCGGGCGGGGCATCAGCCACAGCAGCATCCCGCACACCACCGTCGCCGTCATGGCGTGGCCGGACGGGTAGGCCGAGAAGTGCGCCGAGTCCACCGGGTCCGACCACACCGGACGCTCCCGCCCCACCGCCGCCTTCAGGCCCTGCTGCACCACGGCGGCGACCACCGCGGCCAACCCGACCCGCAGGGCCCGCTCCCGGTCGCCGCGCCGCCACAGCAGCAGACAGGCCACTGCGGCCAGCACCCGCATGGTCCACGGGTCCCAGACCCAGTCGGACAGCACCCGCATGGACCGCGTGACCCCGCTGTGGGCGACCGCGTGGGCGTGCAGGTCCCGCGCGATCCGGTCGTCCCAGGCCAGCAGGGGTGGCCAGCCCGCCACCACCAGGACGGTCAGGACCGCCCCGAGCAGCCCGCAGCCGATCCCCATCCAACGAAATAGATCGTTCCGCATGGGGGGATCCTTGCACCGGCGGCGGCCGGGCAGGCTCGGGCTCGCGCTACGCCAGTGCGCTCAGCCCCGGTACGAAGGCCACCAGCAGGGGGATCGCCGGTACCAGCGTGGCCAGTGCGGTCAGCCGCAGCCGGCGGCCCGGGGAGAGCCGGGGCGCGGCCGAGAGCAGCCTGCGCACCCGCTGCGGGACGTGCGCCTCGGGCGCCGAGGAGGCCGCGAACACCCCGCGGTCCTCGTTGAGTCCGACGAGCGCCAACGCGACCGTCAGCCGCCCGAACCGCCGCGAGGCCATGTCGTCGGCGGCCAGCTCCACCAGCCGGTGCATCTCCGCCTCGAACGCCGCGAAGACCGGCACCTGCGGGAAGCCCCGGGCCAGCGCCCGCGAACAGTGCAGCAGCCAGTCGTGCCGGGCCGTCGCGTGCCCCTGCTCGTGCGCCATCACGGCATCCAGCTGGCTGCCCTTGAGCCGGCCCAGCGCCGCGGTCGTGACCACCAGCTGAGGAGCCGCTCCCGGCAGCCACCAGGCGTCCGGACGCCGACCTTCCAGTACGACGAGCCGCGCGGCCGCCGGGTCCTCCCCGGGCAGCAGCGGGGCACGCTCCAGCAGTTCGCTGCCCTGCGCGCGCCGCCGGGCCCGGGCCCGCAGCACCTCCCCGGTGAGCATCGCCCCGGTCCACAGGCCGCCGCCCGCGAGGGCGAGGGCGGTGGCGGCGGCCCACGGACCGCCGGACGCGCCCAGCGCGTACGCGTCGACCACCCCGTGCGGGGCTGCGGCGAAGAGCCGGCCCCGGACCGCCTGCCAGGCCGCCGCCGCGCTCAGCAGCATGGACAGCCCGAAGCACAGCAGCACCGCGCCGACGACGCACTGCCACACCCACAGGGCCACGACCGGTTCTCGTTCGGGCCACTGGGCCCGGGCCAGCAGACGGGGGGCGAGCACCGCGGTCAGGGCGCCGAGCACGAGGAGGGCGGCGGGGACCATCATGCCCACCAGCCTATGAGCGCCGGGCTACCTGCGGGTATGAGACGGACGCATTGGTGACGCAGGACACGTTTCCCCGGCGCCGTCACATCGCCGGCAGCATCGCCAACATCCCCATCCCCATGGCGAGTCGGCAGGCCCTGGCGAGCTCCGCGGGCGCGCCGCACGGGGGTGCGGGCGATGCCGGCGAGGGCGCGGGCGCCGCGCCGCCCGCGGTGATCAGCCGCGTGCCGCCGAGCACCACGTAGCCGGCGTAGTAGAGCAGCAGCGCCCCGGTCAGCAGCGGAAGCCCGGTGCCGTGCCCGTGCCCCTGCCCGCCGCCGGAACCCGCCGCGGCGGCCCCGTAGACCATGTAGACCATCGTCAGCGACCCCACCAGGTGGTGTGCGTGGTGCGCCCCGCCCCGCAGCAGCCACAGGGCGTGCACGGCCGCGGCGCAGAAGACCGCGCCCAGCACCGGCGCCCGCCACGCGCCGCCGTCCCCGAGGGGCACCGCCATCAGCGCCATGCCGAACCCCATCACCGCCTCCCCGGCGGCGGCCCCGCCCCACCCGCGCGCCCGCCGCAGGCAGTACGCGCCGCTCACCGCGCCCAGGAGCACCAGCAGCCAGGCGGAGGCGGAGAGGGGCGAGGCGGATCCGTGCACGGCGGAACCTCCCGGTTCGTCGGCGTCACGCCAGAGAGATGCCCTTCTCACACGGCCCTCACTCGGCCCCGGGATAGGCTCTCCCTGCCGTCCCCGGCATGTCATATGCCACCGCACCGAACGGAGCGCCCATGTCGACCGCCCAGCCCGCCGCCCTCAGCTTCCGCAGCGCCGTCGAGGCGGACGTACCGGAACTGGTGGCGCTCGTGGAGTCGGCGTACCGCGGGGACGCCAGTCGCGCCGGCTGGACCACCGAGGCGGACTACCTGGACGGACAGCGCACCGACCCGGACGGGGTCCGCGCCGTCATCGACGCCGAGGACGGCGACCTGCTCGTCGTCGAGCGCGCGGGCGAGCTCGTGGCCTGCTGTCACATCGAACACCGCGGCGACCACGCCTACTTCGGCATGTTCGCCGTCCGCCCGGGGCTCCAGGGCGCCGGCCTCGGCAGGGAGATCCTCGCCGAGGCGGAGCGCCGCGCCCGCGAGACGTGGGGTGCCGGGGAGATGCGGATGACGGTGGTGAACGTGCGGGAGGAGCTCATCGCCTACTACGTGCGCCGCGGCTACCGGCGCACCGGCGAGCTGAGCCCCTTCCCGTACGGCGACGAGCGCTTCGGCATCCCGCTCCGCGACGACCTCGCCTTCGAACTGCTGGTCAAGCCGCTCCAGCCGTGAGCCGCCCGCCCGTTGTCCCGCTCAGGCGGTGAAGCGGCCCGTGCTGCGGATCTCCGGGAAGTCCGTGGCCACCCCGTCCAGCCCGAGCGCCCGCGCCAGCCGCAGCTGGTCGAGGGTGTTCACGGCGAGGGCCGTGATCCGCAGGCCGGCCGTGTGAGCCGCCTCCACCGTCTCCAGCGCGATGTGGTGGATGTCCAGGGCGATCGTCGCCGCGCCCGCGGCCAGAGCCCGGCCCACGAGCGCCCCGGTGTCGCCGCCGGGTGACGAAACGGAGAGGGTGGTGCGGACGCCCGGCACCCGCCGGGCCGCCTCGGTCAGCACCGACTCGTGCGCGGAGGCGATCTCCACCCGGGAGACCAGGTCGCGGCGCAGGAGCAGTTCCGCGAGCGCGACGGCGGCGGGCCGGTCCTGGACGGACACGTGCAGCGGAGACCGGACCGCTTCCAGCACCTCCTCGAACACCGGAACGCGCTCGCCCTGCCCGGCGTCCAGCCCGCGCAGCTCGGCCAGGGTCAGGTCGGCGACGGCCCCCGATCCGTCGGTGGTCCGGTCCACCTCGGGATCGTGCACGGCGACCAGGACGCCGTCCTTGCTCAGCCGGAGGTCCAGGGCGATGGCGTCCATGCCGGAACGTTCCGCTCGGAGATACGACCGCAGGGTGTTCTCCGGTTCGACACCCATGACCCCGCGGTGACCGATGGTGAGGAAAGTCAAGGTTCTCTCGCTTCCGTCGACGGCGGCTCCCCGCGCGGTCGCGGTGTCCGTGACCGGCCGCGCGCGATGAGGTCGCATGCTAGTGCGCCGCCCGTGGATACGGACCGTGCGTGCACGGCTCCGCGGAAGCGCCACCGCCCGCTTCCCGCCAGGGTTGTGCGCCCCCGCGAGGCCTGCCGCGGCCGTGCCGCGTCACCCGGGCGTGGGCGCGTCCCCGCCGGCTTGACGCGCGGCCGTCCCCTCCGGCGGAGCGAGTTGTGCCAGGTCGGCCAACAGGGCCTCGGCCAGCTCCAGTTCGGCCAGGTGCTGCCGCTCGCTCCAGCGCAGCGCGACGGCCGGGAAGGCCCATTCGCGCACCCCGGCCGCCTCCTGCGCGGCCTCCCGTACGGCGGCCAGCTCCTCCCGGGTGCGTTCCAGGTGCTCGCCGACCATCGCGCGCAGCCGTGCCGGTTCGGCCAGATGGCCGAGCCAGACCCGCAGCAGCAGCCCGTGCTTGAGCACCGGAGGACCGGCCTCCGTGGTGTCGGCGGCCCAGTGCGCCAAGGCCTCGCGGCCGGCCTCGGTGATGGCGTATCGGCGTTTGGCCCGTACCTCCTCGGGTCCCGAGCGAGCGGAGGACGCGTAGCCCAGTTCCTCCAGACGGCGCAGTTCCGCGTAGATCTGGCTGATGGCCGGCGACCAGTAGAAGAAGCGCAGGGAGGAGTCCGCCCACTTCTTCAGCTCGTAGCCGGTCCGCTCGCCGGGGAAGGACAGCAGGCCGAGGACGGCCCAAGCGGTCGGCGGAAGGTCTTGCTTCTTCGGCTTATGACTACTAGTCATATTCCGCATTGAAGTAGGACCGGGCACGGGACGCAACCCTGGAGGCACCGTGAAATTCTCCGTCATCTTCGAGGCCCAACTGGCCGACCCGACCGTCGAACGGGAACACCGGCTCATCCATGACTGCGTCGAGCAGGCCGTGTTCGCCGAGCGCATGGGATTCGACCGGATCTGGGCGGTGGAGCACCACTCCCTGAAGTGGTACGCCCACATGTCGGCCCCGGAGGTCTTCCTGAGCTGGATCGCGGCCAGGACGCGCACCATACGCATCGGGCACGGCGTGGTGTGCATGCCCTTCAACTTCAACCACCCGGTGCGGGTCGCCGAGCGCGCCGCGATGCTCGACCTGCTTTCCGGCGGCCGCCTCGACCTCGGCGCGGGGCGCGGCGGCACCGAACAGGAGACCTCGCTGTGCGGGGTGGACAAGGAGCGGACCACGGCGGAGGTCGAGGAGGCGCTGCGGATCATCGGCCGGGCCTGGCAGGAGGAGGAGCTGGAGTACCACGGCGAGCTGATCGACATCGACCCCCACCCCATCCTGCCGAGGCCGCGGCAGACCCCGCACCCGCCGCTGTTCCTGGCGTGCAGCCGTGGCGAGACCCTGGTGCAGGCGGCCGAGCTGGGCGTCGGGGCGCTGGTGATGGGCTTCGCCGGGCCCGACTCGATCGCGCAGATGAGGTCCGTCTACGACGCGGCGATCGCCG
Source organism: Streptomyces amritsarensis (assembly GCF_001953875.1). GTDB lineage: Bacteria > Actinomycetota > Actinomycetes > Streptomycetales > Streptomycetaceae > Streptomyces > Streptomyces amritsarensis. The sequence continues at coordinate 11,726 of NZ_MQUR01000043.1, read as the reverse complement.
GGCGGGACGGGAGCCGTTTCGTGTCCACGGCGGTGAACGACCACTTCTCCGTGCTGTGTCCGACCATCGTGCTCGACGACCGCGAACGGGCGCGGCGGATCGGCATCCGGGGCCAGCGCTTCTTCGCCCAGTCCATCGGGCACTGGTACGGCGGCGCGGGCGTCCCCGACGAGGCCGTGGTCGCGGGCGCCGACGAGGCGGGGGAGATGCGCAGGGCCGCCGAGCAGGTGGTGGCGCGGCTGCACGAGCTGGACATCCCGGTTCGGCCGACCTCGACGGCCACCTTCAACGCCGACCACGCCTACGGGACCGCCGACGACGCCATCGCCTACGTGGCACGGCTCCGGGCGGCCGGGGCCGACGAGGTCATGTGCCTGATCCAGATGGGCACCGTGGAGCAGGAAACCTGCATCCTGCGCCAGTGGGGCGAGAAGGTCATCCCGCACTTCCGGAGCCGGTGATGGCCGCCCGCCGGGAGTCCCGGCCGGCCACCGACCGGGATCGGCTCGACCCGGCCGCGCTGCCCTGGGTGGACGCCCTCACCGCCTCGTTCCCGGACCTCGGCCGCACCGTCACCAGCGCCGACGAGGCCCGGCGGATCCTCGCGGCGGCGCCCCGCCCGGCCGCGGTCCCGCCTGCCGTCGGGTCCGTGGAGGACCGGACCGTCCCCGGGCCGCCCGGCGCCCCGCCCGTCCCCGTGCGCATCTACCGGCCCGACCCCGAGCGGTGGCCCGGGCCCCGTCCGACCGTCGTCTTCTGCCACGGCGGGGGGTGGGTCCTGTGCGACCTGGACACCCACGACGGCACCGCGCGCCGCATCGTGCGCGCGGCCGGCGCCGCCCTGGTCTCCGTGGACTACCGGCGGGCGCCCGAGCACCGCTTCCCGGCCGCCGTGGAGGACGCCCACGCGGCCCTGTGCTGGGCCGGCGGCCACCTGGGCGAGCTGGGCGGCGATCCGGGCGCCCTGGTCGTGGCCGGGGACAGCTCGGGCGGCAACCTGGCCGCCGCCTCGCTGCTGCTGGCCCGCGAGCGGGGAGGGCCGGCCGTCGCACTCCAGGCGCTGATCCATCCCGCGCTGGACGCCGCCCGGGAACGGGCGTCCTACCGGAGCGCCGCCGAGGGCTGCTTCCTGACCGCCGGGCACATGCGCTGGTTCTGGGAGCAGTACCTCGGCCCCGGCGGCGACGGCCGGCACCCGCTGGCCTCCCCGCTGCGCGCGGACCCCGCCGGACTGCCGCCCGCCCACCTGGTCCTCGCCGGGTGCGATCCGCTGCGGGACGACGGCCACGCGTACCACCGCCGGCTGCGGCGGAGCGGGATCCGCTCGGTTCTGGACAGCCACCCGGGCATGTTCCACGGCTTCCTGGGCCTGGCCGGGCTCCTGCCACAGGCATGTGAAGCCTTGGCCCGACTGGGCGGAGCTATCAGTTCCACCCTGACTGACGGGAAGACTTTCGGTGAAGCAGGGGGTGACGCAGGATAATTTCCCGAATTGCCTCTTGAGTGGGAGAGCCTCGCACGCATACGCTGTGCGGACGTGAGGTTCTCCTGTGGAGGAAGTGACATGACGGAAACTCTTGTGCCGGGCGTCGGCGGTGCCGTGATATCCGCTGGGGCGCGGGTGGCGGACCACCCTGCGTGGCTCGAGCTCAAGGCCGCCGTGGAGGAGATCCGCCCTTGGCAGGCCGCCGACGGCTCCATCGACTTCGAGGCGGAGGGCGAGCACGCCCGCGCCACCGTCCTGGCCGCGGTCGAGCGCGTGATCGGCGCCGTCGAGGTGCTGTCCCCGCTGCTCCCGCACGCCACCGCGTACCACCAGGCGCTCATCGCCGACCTGCGCAAGTGGGCCGCGGACGACTTCCGCGTGCCGGACTTCCTCGACTCGCTGATGGCCTTCCACCCGGCCGCCGAGCGCGCCGACGGCCTGCAGCACCTCGTCGTCTTCCCGATGTACACGCAGAACGGCAACCCGGACCGCAACCTCGAGGCCGTCGTCCTGAAGATGGTGTGGCCGGAGTGGCTCTCCGAGCTGGAGCGCACCCGCTACGACAACCCGCTCTTCCTCGGCATCACCTTCGAGGACTTCACCCCCGGCTACGACACGCACTCCGCCGTGCTGTTCCCGGAGACCATCGCCGTGCGCGAGGCCCCCGAGCGCTTCACCTGGGGCGGCATCTTCTGCGACCGCGAGGCCGCCCGCTACCGCAAGGTGACCGCCGCCGCCGTCGACATCCTGGGCATCGACCTGCCCGAGGACATCGCCCGCATGGTCGACGACCAGGAGCGCTGCGAGAAGGCCTTCGTCCTGTGGGACATGGTCCACGACCGCACCCACAGCCACGGCGACCTGCCGTTCGACCCCTTCATGATCAAGCAGCGCCAGCCGTTCTGGATGTACGGACTGGAGGAGCTGCGCTGCGACCTCACGGCCTTCAAGGAGGCCGTGAAGCTGGAGTCCGAGGGCAACGAGCACGGCCGTGACGTGCAGTACGCCGTCCTCTTCGACCGGATGTTCCGCTTCCCGGTCTCCGGCGACCGCAACCGCAACTACGACGGTCTCGGCGGCCAGCTGCTCTTCGCCTACCTCCACAAGCACGACGTCGTGCGCTGGACGGACAACAAGCTGAAGATCGACTGGATGCGCGCCCCGCAGGTCACCAACCAGCTCTGCGCCGAGATCGAGGACCTCTACCGGGCCGGCATCGACCGCCCGAAGCTGGTCCACTGGTTCAAGGCCTACGAGCTCGTCTCGACCTACCTCGCGCCGCACCCGGGCTCCAAGTGGGCCAAGGGCGCCGACGCGCTCGACCTGACGCAGCCGCCGCGCAAGCTCGTCGACGACGTGCTTCCGGACGAGTTTCCGCTCAGCATGTTCTTTGAGGCGCTCGCCAAGAAGCTCAAGGGCACCATCGCCTCGACCAAGGGCATCACCGCTCTGAACGCCGAGCACGCCGAGCGGGTCGCCGCGTGAGCACTCGCCCACAGGAGGCTGCACAGATGAACGGCTCCGGGAACGGCAACGGAAAGCTGCACGGAGCGGTGGTGGCGGTGGCCGGGGCCGGCGGCCCCGCCGGCCGCGCCGCCCTGCTCCACCTCGCCGAGGCGGGCGCGGTGGTCGTCGCGTCCGACGCCGATCCGGCGCGGCTCGCCGAAGCCGTGGACGCGGCACGCTACGCCCACGGCGGCGCCACCATCACCGGTGACACCGTGGACCTGCTCGACCTGGACGCCACGAAGGCCTGGGCCGAGCAGACCGAGAAGGAGTTCGGGCGGGTCGACGGACTGGTCCACCTCGTCGGCGGCTGGCGCGGCAGCAAGACGTTCACCGACGTCGACCTCGCCGACTGGGCGTTCCTGGAGAAGCTCCTCATCCGCACCGTCCAGCACACCTCGCTCGCCTTCCACGACGGGCTGCTGCGCAGCGACCGCGGCCGCTACGTCCTGGTCAGCCAGTCCGGCGCGCACAAGCCGGTCGCCAACAACGCCGCGTACAACGCCGGCAAGGCCGCCGCCGAGGCCTGGACCCTCGCCATGGCGGACTCCTTCCGCAAGGCGGGGGGTGACGAGGGCCCCGGCGCGGCGGCTGCGATCCTGGTCATCAAGGCACTGGTGCACGACGCGATGCGCGCCGAGCGTCCCAATGCGAAGTTCGCGGGCTTCACCGACGTGAAGGAGCTGGCCGAGGCCATCGCCGGCGTGTGGGAGCGGCCCGCCATCGATGTGAACGGACAGCGTCTGTGGCTCACTCCGCAACCGTGAAGACCGATGCCCGCCGCCACCACGATCCGGCGGTACGCGGTTTCGCGAGCGACAACTACGCAGGGGTCCACCCGGAGATCCTCGAGGCCCTCGCCCTCGCCAACGGCGGGCACCAGGTCGCCTACGGCGAGGACGAGTACACCGAATACCTGCAGAAGATCATCCGCAGCCACTTCGGTCCGTACGCGGAGGCCTTCCCGGTCTTCAACGGCACCGGCGCGAACGTCACCGCCCTCCAGGCGATGACCGACCGCTGGGGCGCGGTGATCTGCGCCAAGAGCGCCCACATCAACGTGGACGAGGGCGGCGCTCCGGAGCGGATGGCCGGGCTCAAGCTGCTCGCCGTACCCACCCCGGACGGCAAGCTCACGCCCGAGCTGATCGACCAGGAGGCCTGGGGCTTCGAGGACGAGCACCGCGCGATGCCGCAGGTCGTCTCGATCACCCAGAACACCGAGCTCGGCACGGTCTACACGCCGGACGAGATCAGGGCCATCTGCGAGCACGCCCACGGGCTCGGCATGAAGGTCCACCTCGACGGCGCCCGGATAGCCAACGCCGCGGCCTCGCTCGACGTGCCCATGCGCACCTTCACGAACACGGTCGGCGTCGACGTGCTGTCCTACGGCGGCACCAAGAACGGCATGATGTTCGGCGAGGCCATCGTGGTGCTCAACCCGGACGCGGCCCGCCAGATGAAGCACATCCGCAAGATGTCGATGCAGCTCGCGTCGAAGATGCGCTTCGTGTCGGTGCAGCTGGAGGCGCTGCTCGCCAAGGACCTGTGGCTGCGCAACGCCCGCCACGCCAACGACATGGCGCAGCGGCTCGCCGCCGGGGTCCGCGAGACCGACGGTGTGGAGATCCTCTACCCGGTGCAGGCGAACGCGGTGTTCGCACGGCTGCCGCACGAGGTCTCGCGGCGCCTGCAGAAGCGCTACCGCTTCTACTTCTGGGACGAGGCCGCGGGTGATGTCCGCTGGATGTGCGGCTTCGACACCCAGGAGGAGGACGTGGACGGCTTCCTCCAGGCACTCAAGGAGGAGCTCGCCCGCTAGGCGACACCTCCAGACATCTGCATAGGTATGCCACTCGCCGTAAACTCATTGATCGCGGCGGGTGGCATCCCTATGCTCCGGATCATGCAGCTGATCCAGCAAGACCCCGACCCCCTCGCGTACTTGGCCTCGGGCGAGGCCATCGACCACGGGCATCCCCGCGTACAGGAGGCGGCGGACGCCCTCCGGCTCACCACCGGCGACGCATACTCATACGCCGAAGCCGCCTTCGAGTTCGTACGAGACACCATCCCGCACTCGGCCGACTCCGGGGACGCGCGCGTCGCCTGGCGCGCCTCCGACGTCCTGGCCACGCGCAACGGCATCTGCCACGCCAAGTCCCACGCCCTCGTCGCCCTGCTGCGCGCCCGGCGCATCCCGGCCGGGCTGTGCTACCAGCGCCTCGCCGACGACGACGGCTCGAATCCGCTCGTCCACGGGCTGATCGCCCTGCGCCTGCCCGGTGGGGACCGCTGGAGCCGACTCGACCCGCGCGGCAACAAGCCCGGAGTGGACGCGCGGTTCGATCTCGCCGAGGAACGCCTGGCCTTCCCCGTCCGCCCCGAGCTGGGCGAGACCGACCACCCCGGGCTGTACGCGGCCCCGCACCCCGCCGTGCTCGCGGCCCTCCGCGGATCCGCCGACCGCCAGGAGCTGTGGCGCAGACTGCCGACGCAGCTCTGAGGCGCGGCGTGCCGGCCGGCTTCCTCAGCTCGGTGCCTGCTCGGGGAGGACGTACGCCGCGCGGGCTGTCAAGCCACGAGATGCAGGGGCGTGACGGGCGGCGACGGGCGCGGCGTACTGGAGATGCCCGTTTCGGCCCCCCGTCCGAGGAGAACCACCATGACCCACCCCGTCCGCACGCGACGCCTGGCCCTCTTCGCGTCCGCCACCGCCATGGCCGCCGGAGCCGTGCTGGTCCCCACGACCGCGTTCGCCGCCCCGCAGGCGGCCCCGCACGCCGTCGTGGCGGACAAGGACGCGCCGGGCGGCAGCCACCACGGCACGTGGGGCAAGAAGCGTCCCGGTCCCGGCAAGGGCGGCGGCTCGAACGACGGGAGGCACCGGCCGAAGGAGCCGCAGTGGCAGTGCGTCACCGCTCCCTGCGGACCGCCCCGCGCCTCGGCCGACGACGGCCGGACCTTCCCGGCCTGAGCCGCGGCCCGGGCCGGCGGGGGCGCAGGCGCACCGCCGGTCGGCGGGACCGGCTCAGCCCGCTTCGCGGACCTGGGCCGCGGTCGGCGCCGTACCGCCCAGGTGGGCCGGCAGCCACCAGGAGTCCTCGGGGCCCCGCGGCTTCTCCGGGTAGGCGCGCTGGGCCGCGTCCAGCAGCTCCTGCACGCGCTCGCGCAGCCGCCGCGTGATCGCCCCCGCGTACTGGTCGGTGGGAGCCTCGATCGGCTCGCCCACCCGCATGGTCACGGGGATGTGGCTGCGCTTGAGGTTCTTGGGACGGCCCTTGGTCCACAGCCGCTGCGTGCCCCACAGCGCCACCGGGATCAGCGGGACGCCGGCCTCCTGCGCCATGCGGGCCGCACCCGACTTGAAGCTCTTCAGGGTGAAGGACTGGGAGATCGTCGCCTCGGGGAATACTCCGATGATCTCACCGGAGCGCAGCGACTCCAGCGCGTGCTGGTACGCCGTCTCGCCCTGCTTGCGGTCCACCGGGATGTGCTTCATCGCGCGCATCAGCGGACCCGACACCCTGTGCCGGAACACCGACTCCTTCGCCATGAAGCGCACCAGGCGCTTCTGCGGCCGCGCCGTCAGGCCGGCGAAGATGAAGTCGAGGTATCCGATGTGGTTCGACACCAGGACCGCCCCGCCCTTGCGCGGGATGTTCTCGGTGCCCTTCATGTCGATGCGGATGTCGAGCGCGCGGAACAGCCCGTGCGCGGCGCCGATCACCGGAGGGTAGACGAGCTCAGCCATGGGGAGACCCGCTTTCTGCCTGGGGAGGTGCTCCCGGCCGGAAGTTACGGAAGCGTAGGTACGCGACCCTTGGGGATGGTGCCCCAAACGAGGGCCGCTGGCCAGTCCAGAGGCCCGTGCCCGGGGAGATTCTCGTCACGCCGGGAATGCCGTGGGCCCGTGGGGTGTCCCATCCACGTACGAGCGTACGACGATCATGTGCGTGGACGAAGGCGGCGGTGAGACGGGAATGCGGGAGCTCGGGCGGGAAGAAGGGCCGGCAGGCGGTCGCGAGGGCCGGCTCGCCGACCGGACCGGTGGTGCGCCCGCGCGCCTGGGCGCCGCGGAGCTGGGTGCCGACCCGGGGCGCCGGGCCAGCCTGGTGCAGTTCTCCAGCGCCTTCTGCCAACCCTGCCGGGCCACGCGGCGGATCCTCGCCGAGGTGGCGGGCATGGTCGAAGGCGTCGCACACATCGAGATCGACGCCGAGGAGCGCCTCGACCTGGCGCGGGCCCTGGGGATCGAGAAGACCCCCACCGTACTGGTGCTGGACGCCGAGGGGCGCGTCGTGCGGCGTGCGGCCGGCATGCCGCGCAAGGTCGACGTGATAGCCGCGCTCGGCGCCGCCGTATGACGACGGGTGCGTGTGATGCCCCCGCATGCGGGGGCGGGGCACAGGACCGGGGGCCGGACGCGCCGGTGCGCACGCCCGCACAGCGCGTGACGCGCCTGACATCTGCCCGATCCCGCTTGACTGGGTCCACGGGAGATCGCCAGGCTGGCCGTATGCGGTATGAACTCCTGCTCTACGGACGGTTCCATGTGGACCTCGTCCGCCACGCGAGCGCGCGCTGTCCGGATCACTGAACGCCCCGCCCCTGATCCCGACTGTGCCCGCGTGTCCCGCGGCAGAAGGCAGAACCCTGATGAGTGCTCCGACGGCCCCGACGGTCCCGACGGCCGCTTCCCCTCTCTCCGGCACCGGCCGTCCCGGCTCGCCCGACCTCCTGCGCTCCGTCTTCCGGCAGCACGCCGCCGGAGTCGCCGTGATCACCGCCCAGGACGGCGGCAGGCCCGTCGGCTTCACCGCCACCTCGCTGAACTCGGTCTCCGCCGACCCGCCGCTGCTGTCCTTCACGATCGGCACCAGGGCGTCCACCTGGCCCGCGGTGCGCGACAGCGAATACCTCGGCGTGCACATACTCGGCGAGCACCAGCGGGAGCTGGCCGGCCTGTTCGCGCGGAGCGGAGCCGACCGGTTCGGGCCGGACACCGGCTGGGCCGTCGGCCCGCACGGGGTCCCGGTGCTGGACGGCGTCCTGGCGTGGCTGGTCTGCCGGGTGGTGGCGAGGGTGCCCGCCGGGGAGCACCGTGTGATCATCGCTCAGGCGGTCGTGGGGGATCCGGCCGGGGAAGGCCGTCCGCTGCTGTACCACCAGGGGCGCTTCAACGCGCTGCGCGACTGAATCGTCCCTGCTGGGGCGGTCAGGGCTGCGTTGGGCAGATCACAGTTCGCCGACCTTGCGATGTGGTGGGACCCGGGGTGTACTGACGAGTAACATTCCCTTCGGGGCGCGGGCCGCCCCGATCGGGATCCGCCCGACAAGGCGCCTATGCTGCCTGCATAAGGCGGTACACGAAAAGACGATGCGGTAGGAGAGCCGGCGTGAGCCTGAGGATCGTTGTCTGTGTGAAGTACGTGCCCGACGCCACTGGCGACCGGCAGTTCACCGAGGACTTGACCGTCAACCGTGACGACGTCGACGGCCTGCTGTCGGAGCTCGACGAGTACGCCGTCGAGCAGGCGCTGCAGATCTCCGAGAACTCGGACGACGACGTCGAGATCACCGTTTTGACGGTCGGCCCCGAGGACGCCAAGGACGCGCTGCGCAAGGCGCTGTCGATGGGTGCCGACAAGGCCATCCACGTCGAGGACGACGACCTGCACGGCACGGACGTCATGGGCACCTCGCTGGTGCTCGCCAAGGCCATCGAGAAGGCCGGCTACGACCTGGTCATCACGGGCATGGCGTCGACCGACGGCACCATGGGCGTCCTCCCGGCGATCCTGGCCGAGCGCCTGGGCGTCCCGCAGGCCACCCTGCTCTCCGAGGTCAAGGTCGAGGACGGCACCGTGACCGGCCGCCGCGACGGCGACACCGCGAGCGAGCAGCTTCAGGCCTCCCTCCCCGCGCTCGTCTCGGTGACGGACCAGTCGGGCGAGGCCCGCTACCCGTCCTTCAAGGGCATCATGGCCGCGAAGAAGAAGCCGGTCGAGTCCTGGGACCTGGAGGACCTGGAGATCGAGGCCGACGAGGTCGGCCTGGAAGGCTCCTGGACCGCGGTCGACTCCGCGGCGCAGCGCCCGGCCCGCACCGCCGGCACGATCGTCAAGGACGAGGGCGAGGGCGGCAAGCAGCTGGCCGAGTTCCTGGCCGGCCAGAAGTTCATCTAAGAGCTTCGGCCACTCCTCACTAGCCCCCAGACACTTCGCAATCGCAGGAGAGCAGTCCCATGGCTGAAGTTCTCGTCTACGTCGACCACGTGGACGGCGCCGTCCGCAAGCCCACCCTCGAGCTGCTGACGCTCGCCCGCCGCATCGGCGAGCCCGTCGCCGTCGCCCTGGGCGCCGGTGCCGAGGCCACCGCCGCCGTGCTCGCCGAGCACGGCGCGGTCAAGGTCCTCACCGCCGACGCCCCCGAGTTCGCCGACTACCTCGTCGTGCCGAAGGTGGACGCGCTCCAGGCCGCGTACGACGCCGTCTCCCCGGCCGCCGTGCTCGTCCCGTCCTCCGCCGAGGGCAAGGAGATCGCCGCGCGCCTCGCCGTCCGCATCGGCTCCGGCATCATCACCGACGCCGTGGACCTGGAGGCGGGTGACGAGGGTCCGGTCGCGACGCAGTCGGCCTTCGCCGCCTCGTTCACCACCAAGTCCCGCGTCTCCAAGGGCACCCCGGTCATCACCGTGAAGCCGAACTCGGCCCCGGTCGAGGCCGCCCCGGCCGCCGGCGCCGTCGAGGCGCTCGCCGTCACCTTCGGCGCCCTGGCCACCGGCACCAAGGTCACCGGCCGCACCCCGCGCGAGTCGACCGGCCGTCCCGAGCTGACCGAGGCCGCGATCGTCGTCTCCGGCGGCCGCGGCGTCAACGGTGCCGAGAACTTTGGCATCATCGAGGAGCTCGCGGACTCCCTCGGTGCGGCCGTCGGCGCCTCGCGCGCCGCCGTCGACGCCGGCTGGTACCCGCACACCAACCAGGTCGGCCAGACCGGCAAGTCGGTCTCCCCGCAGCTCTACATCGCCTCCGGCATCTCGGGCGCGATCCAGCACCGGGCCGGCATGCAGACCTCGAAGACCATCGTGGCCATCAACAAGGATGCCGAGGCCCCGATCTTCGACCTGGTCGACTACGGCGTGGTCGGCGACCTCTTCACGGTCGTCCCGCAGCTCACCGCGGAGATCAAGGCGCGCAAGGGCTGACCGCCTGACCTGCGCTTCTCTTCGTAGCATCGCTTCTTCGGGGCCGTGTGGTGATTCTCACCGCGCGGCCCCGAGTCGTTTGCCCCGGGCGGCCGAGGGACCATTGACGGAGCGGAACCGCGTGACTAAATTCTGCTATGCGGATCTAAGCTTCCGTGAAGCGGAAAAGAGGAGAGTGCACGATGGGTCAGCAGGAGAAGGTGGCGACGAGCCTCGCAGGCGCGGTCAGCGAGGGCATCAGCGCCTCCCTCGCGCCGGTGGACGCGGAGCTCGCGCGCCACTACCCGGGCGACCCCGGCACCCGGCAGCCCATCCACACCGTCTACGTGCCCGGTGACGTCTTCGCCGCCGACACCATCCGCTCCTGGGGCGACCAGGCCCTGGCCGCCCTCGACGAGCACGCCCCGGACGCCGCCACCTTCGCCAAGGTCCTCGGCATCTCCGACGAGCTGGCCGTGCCGGTCTACGACCGGGTCCGCGCCAAGCTCCGGCGCGAGCCCGTCGAGGACCTCCGCGTCGACTTCGAGGACGGTTTCGGCGTCCGCTCCGACGAGGAGGAGGACCAGGCCGCCGCCCGCGCCGCCCGCCTGGTCTCGGAGGCCTTCTCCAACGGCACCAACGCGCCGTACATGGGCATCCGCATGAAGTGCATGGAATCCAACGTGCGCGACCGCGGCATCCGCACCACCGACATCTTCCTCTCCGGCCTGCTGGAGCACGGCGGCCTGCCCGAGGGCCTCGTCCTGACCCTCCCGAAGGTCACCTACGCCGAGCAGGTCAGCGCCTTCGTCAAGCTGCTGGAGGCCTTCGAGGCCACCCGCGGCCTGCGCCCGGGCCGGATCGGCTTCGAGATCCAGATCGAGACCAGCCAGTCCATCCTGGCCTCCGACGGCACCGCCACCGTCGCCCGCATGATCGAGGCCGCCAAGGGCCGCGCCACCGGCCTGCACTACGGCACCTTCGACTACAGCGCCTGCGTCGGCGTCTCCGCCGCCTACCAGGCCAGCGACCACCCCGCCGCCGACCACGCGAAGGCGATCATGCAGGTCGCGGCCGCCGGCACCGGTGTACGCGTCTCGGACGGCTCCACCAACGTGCTGCCGATCGGCACCACCGAGAAGGTCCACGAGGGCTGGAAGCTCCACTACGGCCTGACCCGCCGCGCCCTCGCCCGCGCCTACTACCAGGGCTGGGACATGCACCCGGCGCACCTGCCGACCCGCTACGCCGCCGTCTTCACCTTCTACCGCGAGGGCCTGGAGACCGCCGCCGCGCGCCTGAAGGCGTACGTGGCCAAGATCGAGGGTGACGTGATGGACGAGCCCGCGACGGCCAAGGCCCTGGCCGGCTACCTGGTCCGCGGCCTCGACTGCGGCGCCGTGGGCGCCGACGAGGTCACCGCCCTGACCGGCCTGACCCGCGCCGAGCTCGACGCCTTCGCCATCCCGCGCCGTTCGGCCACCCTGACGGCCACCGCCTGACCCGGTCGTACGCAGGCGGCCCCGCCCCGCTCCACCGGGG
>NZ_MQUR01000082.1 GCF_001953875.1 Streptomyces amritsarensis | reverse complement strand
GCCCGCATGGCCTCGGCCGCCCGGAGCGCGGCCGAGGCGGGGCTCGCCGGGCTGCTGATCGCCCCCGGACCCGACCTCACCCACCTCACCGGATACCGCCCCACCGCCGAGACCGAGCGGCTGACCCTCCTCGTCCTCGCCGCCGGGCGGGACCCGGTGCTCGTCGTACCCGCCCTGGAGGCACCCGACGCGGCCAAGGCCCCCGGAGCCGCCGCCCTGACCCTGCGCGACTGGGCCGACGGCACGAACCCGTACGCGCTGACCGCGCCGCTGCTGGACCTCCGCGGCCGCTTCGGGGTCAGCGACAATACCTGGGCCCTGCATCTGCTCGGCCTCCGGCGGGAGTTGCCCGACACCTCCTACGAGGCGCTGACCGACTGCCTGCCCATGCTCCGCGCCGTCAAGGACGCGCGGGAGCTGGAGCGCCTCGCCGCGGCCGCAGCCGCCGCCGACGCCGCCTACGCGCAGATCCTCCACCTCCCCTTCGCCGGCCGCAGGGAGACCGAGGTCGCCGCCGACCTGGCCGCCCTGCTGCGCACGCACGGCCACTCCCAGGTCGACTTCACCGTCGTCGGCTCCGGCCCCAACGGCGCCGACCCGCACCACGAGGCCGGCGAGCGCGTCATCCGCCACGGCGACACGGTGGTCCTCGACTTCGGCGGTCTGCGCTTCGGCTACGGCTCCGACATCTCCCGCACGGTGCACGTCGGCGAGCCCACCGCCGAGGAGCACCGGGTCCACGACATCGTCCGCGAGGCGCAGCAGGCCGCCTTCGCGGCGGTCCGGCCCGGTGCCGCATGCCAGGAGGTCGACCGGGCGGCCCGAGCCGTGATCACCGAGTTCGGCTACGGCGACCGCTTCATCCACCGCACCGGCCACGGCATCGGCGTCACCACCCACGAGCCGCCCTACATGGTCGAGGGCGAGGAACAGCCCCTGGTGCCCGGCATGTGCTTCTCCGTCGAGCCGGGCGTGTACCTGCCGGGCCGGTTCGGCGTCCGCATCGAGGACATCGTGACCGTCACCGAGGACGGCGGGCGCCGCCTGAACAACGCCCCGCGCGAACTCGCCGTCGTCGAGTAGCCGACACCGGCGCGCTCAGGGGCCGAGGACCACCGCCGACTCTCCGGGCAGGTGGATCCGCCCGTCCGGCCCGGGGTGTTCGAGCGGCTCCCAGGACGCCAGCACCCGCACCCCGTTGCGCCCCAGCGCGATCGTCACCGGCTCCGCGGAGAGGTTCACGGCCACGCGCACGTCGCCCCGCCGGAAGGTCAGCCAGCGCCGCTCCTCGTCGTGGGCGACCCGGACCGCCGCCAGGTCCGGGTCGCGCAGGTCCGGGTGCGTGCGGCGGAGCGCCACCAGGGTGCGGTACCAGTCCAGCAGGCGGGCGTGGTCGGGCTGTTCGGGCTCCGACCAGTCCAGGCAGGACCGGTCCCGGGTCGCCGGGTCCTGCGGGTCGGGGATCTCCTCGGCCTTCCAGCCGTGCGCCGCGAACTCCCGGCGCCGGCCGCTGCGCACCGCCTCGGCGAGCTCCGGGTCGGGGTGGTCGGTGAAGTACTGCCACGGGGTGCGGGCGCCCCACTCCTCACCCATGAACAGCATCGGGACGAAGGGCCCGGTCAGTGCCACCGTCGCCGCGCAGGCCAGCAGCCCGGGGGAGAGCGAGGCCGACAGCCGGTCGCCGAGCGCCCGGTTGCCGATCTGGTCGTGGGTCTGGGAGTAGCCGACGAACCGGTAGGCCGGGGTCCGGCGGTGGTCCACCGGCCGGCCGTGCGTGCGGCCCCGGAAGGAGGACCAGGTCCCGTCGTGGAAGAAGACCCGGGTCAGCGTCTTGGCCAGGGCGGCCAGCGGCGCCTCGGCGAAGTCGGCGTAGTACGCCTGGGATTCACCGGTCAGCGCGCAGTGCAGGGCGTGGTGGAAGTCGTCGTTCCACTGGGCGTTCAGGCCCAGGCCCCCGGCGGCGCGCGGCGTGGTGGTGCGCGGGTCGCACCGGTCGGACTCGGCGATCAGGAACAGCGGCCGGCCGGTCTCCGCGGCGAGCGCTTCCACGGCCGCGGACAGCTCCTCCAGGAAGGTCAGCGCCCGCCCGTCGGCCAGCGCGTGCACGGCGTCCAGCCGCAGCCCGTCGACGCCGTAGTCGCGCAGCCAGGCCAGCGCGCTGCCGGTGAGGTACGCGCGCACCTCGTCGGAGCCGGGCGCGTCCAGGTTCACCGCGGAGCCCCACGGGGTGTGGTGGGTTTCGGTGAAGTACGGGCCGAAGGCGGGCAGGTGGTTGCCGGAGGGCCCGAGGTGGTTGTGGACCACGTCGAGGACCACCCCCAGCCCGGCCTCGTGCGCGGCCGCCGTGAACCGGGCCAGGCCGGCCGGGCCGCCGTACGGCTCGTGCACCGCCCAGGGCGCGACCCCGTCGTAGCCCCAGCCGTGCCGGCCGGCGAAGGAGCACACCGGCATCAGCTCCACGTGCGTGACCCCGAGGGAGACGAGGTGGCCGAGGCGGTCCGCGGCCGCGTCGAAGGTGCCCTCGGGGGTGAAGGTGCCGACATGGAGCTCGTAGAGGACCGCGTCCTGGAGCGGGAGGCGCGGCGGCGCGGGCCGCGGGGCCAGGGCCTCGAGGTCGACGACGGCCGACAGCCCGTCGGGTCCGTCCGGCAGCCGCCGGCCGCGCGGGTCGGGCCGCGCGGTGGTCTCCTCGTCCAGGAGGAAGCCGTAGCGGCTCCCGTCCCCGGCCGGGGCCTGCGCGGTCCACCAGCCGTCCCGGTCCGGATCGCGTGCCATGTCGTATGTCGCGTCGTCGAGTCGCAGGGCGACCCGGCCCGACAGCGGTGCCCACACCTCGAACTGCACGGGCGGTCCCCTCGTCTCCGGCGGTGTCCAGCGTGCTTATCGTGCCCATCATCGCGGGCATGCCGGGGGAGTTCTGGACACTCTGCCCCCGCCGGGCCGACAATCACCCTGTGACGTCGAGTTTCGAACTTCCTGCCTTCCCCGCGCCGCGGCTGTCCGACGCCGAGCGAGATCGTGTGCTGGGCCAGCTCAGGGAGGGCGCGGCCCTCGGCAAGCTGTCCCACGACACCTTCCTGCGCCGCATGGAACTCGCCCTGGTGGCACGCCGTTCCGAGGACCTCGCCGTCCTGACCGCCGACCTCCAGTCCCGGGACACCGCCGAAAGCCCGTGGACCCGTCGGCTGTTCGGCTGGGTCGGCCGCGTCTCGGCGGTGTCCGCCGGAGTCCGGCGCGCCTGGCACGCCGAGCGGCTGCCCAAACTGCTGCTGCCGCACCCGAGCGCGGCGGCCCTGCGGATCGGCCGCGACCCCGGCAACGGGCTGCGGCTCAGCCACGAGACCGTCTCCCGCATGCACGCGGAACTGAGCCTGCGCGACGGGGTGTGGGTCCTCAAGGACCTCGGCTCGACGAACGGGACCAGCGTCAACGGCCGCCGGGTGACGGGATCCGCGGTCGTCCGCGACGGCGACCAGGTCAGCTTCGGCAACATGAGCTTCCGCCTCTCGGCGGGTTAGGACGCGTAGCCGTGCGGTACGACGGGGCCGGGGCGTCGAGTTGCGCCCGGCGGACGCGGCGGCCGGTTCCGGAGCTCACGCCGTTCGTGATCCGCGTGGAGGGCGTACCCGCCCGGTCCCGGCGCTGATCGCGGGCGGCGGCGGGGAGCGCCCCGCCCGCTGCGCCCCGGCGGAGCCCGGGCAGCCCCCGGCCGCCCGGCCGGGGGAGCGACCGCGCAGGATGGCGGTCATGGGAAACACGCCTGTCATCCGCCGCGCCCGGGTCGGGGACCTGCCCCGGCTGGTCGAACTCATCCACGAGCACGTCGCGTACGAGCAGTCGGCCCCGCGCCCCGCGGACCTCGCCGCGCGGCTGGGGCCGCGGCTGTTCGCCGAGGACTCCCGGCTGTGGGTGCTGCTCGCCGCGAACGCCGACGGCACCGTCGCCGGATACGCCGCCTGCTCGGCCGAGTTCGCCTTCTGGGACGCGCGGGACCACCTGCACATGGACTGCCTCTACCTGGCGGCCACCGCCCGCGGCCAGGGCCTCGGCGCCGCCCTGATGGAAGGCGTGGCGCAGCTGGCCCGCGAGCTGGACCTGGAACAGGTCCAGTGGCAGACCCCGGACTGGAACGAGGGGGCGATCCGCTTCTACGACCGCCTCGGCGCCGCCTCGAACCCCAAGCTCCGCTACGCCCTGCCCGTGGAGCGGTCGGCCGCGACGAGCTTGTCGTAGGCGGCCAGGACGGTCCGGGACTGGTGCTCCACCTGGGTGGCCACCGGGATCCAGCGGGCCCCGAACCGCGCCGCGAACTCCTCGCACCACCCGGTGACCAGCCGGTCCAGGCCGGGCGCCGCCGGATGCCCCTGCGCGCGCAGCACCCGCAGCAGCATCGCCGCCGCGCGCAGCGACAGCCGCCGCCCGAAGGCGTCGATGCTGGCGATGTACGCGGCCGTGGCCTCGGCGGGGGCGCCGGCTCCGGTCCACTCGGCGGTGATCCGGGGGATCAGGGCGAGTGTCCAGTCGACCGCGCGCAGCAGCGGGGCCGCGGCCGGGTCCTCGTACGCGCCCGGCCCCGGTCCCGGCCCCGGCCGGTCCCGGGCCCCGGCCCGTTCGCGGGCCGCGCCGACGAGCGCGGCGTCCGCGGCGAGCCGCCCGGCCAGCATGCGCAGGGCGCCGCGCGGGTCCGGGTGCGGGGCAGGGTCGTCCACCAGGTCGGAGGCCCACATGGGGACTTCGACGATCGCGGTGGTTCCCTCGTACCGGTGGGCGTGGTACCAGGTGCTGAGCCGGGTGTCCTCCGGGTGGAACGCCCCGGCGGCCTCGCTCCCCGGCTGCGGGATCACGAAGATCCCCGGCCCGGGGGAGGGCCAGCCGGCGGCGTCCGACGCCCCGTTCTCCACCGGGATGCGCAGCTCGGCGGCCGATTTGCCGAACGGCTCGGCGAGGCCCGGTATGTCCCGGGTGAGCTGCACCCAGGAGCCGCCGAGATCGGTGGCGTGCAGGGATACCTGGAGGACGGGCCGCAGCTCGTCGATGAGCGCGATCAGCGCCAGGGTCTCCGGCGGCAGCCGGTCCGCGGGCAGCAGGGACGGCGCCCACTCGGGCTGTTCGGGTCCGGGCGGCCGGTAGAACCCCCGGTGGTAGTCCAGCAGCGAATACGGGCGGGGCGTGCGGTGCAGGTCCGCCCCGTCCGGGTCGGCGCAGAGCAGGAAGTGCCAGCCGCAGCCCGCGCGTGGCGCCGGGTCGCGCAGGAGCCGGCGGGCGAGGGAGAGCGCCGTGGCACCGCCGACGGGCTCGTTGGCGTGCGCCCCGGCGACGACGAGGACGTCGCGGCCGTCCCCGCGCGCCGTGCCGGCCGTTCCGGCCGTACCGGCTGTGTCGGCTGTGTCGGCCGTACCGCCTGTGTCGACCGGGCCGTTCGCGCCGCCGGGCCCCGCGGTCGCCGCTACGGACAGCACCCAGATCGGCTGCCCGGCCCGCGAGGTGCCGGCCTGGCGGAGCCGGACCTCGCCGGGGTGTTCGTCCGCAAGGGCGCGGGCGGCCAGCCCGAGTTCCTGCGGTGTGGGGTAGCACATGTCACGGAGGAGAGTCACAAGGGATGCCATGCCCGCCTGGCCCGCCGCCTACTGCTGTACGGGCCCCACAGTTCCGCGGAACTCCGGCGAAAACCCTGGCCAAGGCTATGCCGAACCCTCTCGTGACCCCGCACGCCACCGCCGCGCCGCCCACCGGCCCGGGGCGGGGGGAAACCTCGCAAACCGGCTGCGGAAGATGATCACGGGATGCCACAGTCTCCCCATGCGCACTGACGAAGCCGGCGTGGAGGGCTCGGTCACCGACCTGGCACAGCAGCGGTGGGGAGTCACGCTGGGCGGAGGGTCCCCGGCGCGGTTCGCGGAGCCGGGATGGACCTATGCGGAGACCGTCGACCGCCGCTGTCCCGTGTGCGGGGGTGAACTGCACGCCCTGCGCAGACCGTACGAGTCCCAGGGGCGCACCTACCAGTACACGGCCCTTGTGTGCCCTGCCTGTCCCGCCGCCTTCACCCTCGCGGAGCTCGGGGTCAAGCGGTACGACCAGCTGACCGGCACCGTGCCCCGCCAGGCCGGGCCGGCGCTCACCCGGACCGTGGTCGTCAAGGGTCCGGGGGCGCGCCCGGACGGCGGCCCCGCGTGGCCGGAGGACCTGGTCGTGCCTGACGGGACCGAGCGGAGGGCCCTGTCCTGGTGGAAGGTCGCCGATCCTGCGTGGCGCCCGGCCGACGCCGTGCTCACGGCGGCCGAGGACGTGCGGGTGATCCTCCCCGAGGGCCAGGAGTACGAGGCGTTGCGGACGTGGCTGAAGGGGCGGGACGTCCCGTACCGGGGCAGCCGTTACTGGGAGGAGGCCGGTCAGGTCGGCACGGTCACCGACACCGGCGGCCGTGCGGAGCTGGTCGCGGTGGGTCCGGACGGAGCCTCCCCCGCCCCGGGACCCTGGGCGGTGGCGGCGAGGGACGCTTTCGCCGCCCAGTGGGACGCGCTGGAGGAGCTGCCGGACGGCGACGGCGACGCGTACGTGCCCGTCGGCGAGCTGGTGCCGGCGGAGTGGGCCCCGCTGCTGCCGCACCCGTCGTTCAACCCGGTGCAGGCCGCCGCTGTGCCGGTGGTGCTCGAGGGCACCGGGCATCTGGT
Organism: Streptomyces amritsarensis; assembly: GCF_001953875.1. Taxonomy (GTDB): domain Bacteria; phylum Actinomycetota; class Actinomycetes; order Streptomycetales; family Streptomycetaceae; genus Streptomyces; species Streptomyces amritsarensis. The sequence goes on along the minus strand of NZ_MQUR01000082.1, from coordinate 28,168 downwards.
CGTGGTCGCGCCGACGGGCGCGGGAAAGACCCCGATCGGGATGGTCGCGGCGCTGGAGGCGCACGCCCGCGGACGCAAGGCGGCGTGGCTGGTACCGCAGCGCTCGCTCACCGACGAGCTCGACCGCGAGTTCCGGCTGTGGCGCAGCCGTGGGCTGAGGGTGGTGCGTCTGACCGGTGAGGCCGCGGTGGACACGGAACTGATCCGGTCGGCCGACGTATGGGTGGCCACCACCGAGAAGTTCGAGGCGATCTGCCGCGCGGGATCGCTGCGGGACGCGCTCGCGGAGGTCGGCTGCCTGGTGGTCGACGAGATCCACCTGCTCGGCGACCGCACCCGCGGAGCCGTACTGGAGGCGCTGCTCGCCCGCGTACGGGAGGACAGCGAGGCCACCCGGATCGTAGGCCTGTCCGCGACGGTCGCCAACGCGGACGAAGTCGCCCGGTGGCTGGGCGCCCGCCTGGTCCGCACCACCTGGCGGCCCACGCGGCTCACCTGGCAACTGCCCCTCCTGCCCCCCGTCGACGAGACGGACTGGGCGAAGCGGGCAGCCGTCCGCACCGAGGCCGCCGTGCGCATCGCCCGTCAGGTCACCGGGGACGGTGGCAGCGTCCTCGTCTTCTGCGGCAGCAAGCGCCGCGTCCGGACCACGGCGCTCGCGATGGCCGCCGACCGGGGCGTACCCACCGCCGGGGTGGACGCCGACGACGCCGAAGCCGTGGAGCGCCTGTGCACCAAGGCGGGGGTGCGGCTGCACTACCGGGACTGGCCGTACAAACGGGAGTCCGAGCAGGCCTTCCGTGCCCGCGAGGCGGAGATCCTCGTCGCCACCTCCACGCTCGCGGCGGGCGTCAACCTCCCCGCCCGCGCGGTGATCGTCAGCGACACCACCATCGGTCTGGACCGCATCGAGGTGTCGATGGTCCAGCAGATGTTCGGACGCGCCGGGCGCATCGGCGCCGGAGAGCGCGAGGGCTGGGCGTTCCTGCTCACCGACCCGGCGGAACGAGCCCACTGGCAGGCGCGGTTGGCCGCCGGATACAGTGTGCGGTCGCGACTGGACGAGCACCTGGCCGACCACCTGCTCGCCGAAGCCGTGCAGGAGCGTGTTGCGACCCTCGAGGAGGCGGAGAGCTGGTGGGCCGGCACGTTCGCCGCCTACCAGGGGCACGACAGCGTGGAGCCGCTCCACGAGGCGGCACAGTTCCTCGCCGAGGTGGGCTGCCTGCGGGACGCCGCCCGGCAGGACCGCCTGGAGCCCAGTGCGCTGGGTCGGCTGACCAGTCGCTTCATGGTCGATGCCCGAGTCGCCGACGATCTCGCGACGGCACTGCAGCGGGCCCGAGTGCCCGAAGACCCGCTCTCGGCAGAGCAGTTGCTCGCGACGCTGCTCAGCACCCGCCTGCCCGTACTCGAACAGGCGCCGTTCACCGAGCGGGCGAAGGCTGCCCTGCGCCGAGTCCTGCGTGAGGCCGAGCACGCGGACGACGAGCCGGACAACCCCCGGAGGCTGGATCCGGCGAGGGAACCGGAGCCGGGTGAGGACGAGCGGCGGTCCCAGCCTGGGGACCTCGCCCGCGCGGTCCTGTTCCTCGCGGCGACCCGTCCGCGTCTCTTCCGCGGCCACCCCGCCTATGTCCTCGGTATCCCCGTGGACTCCATGACCGGCATCCTGGAGGAGGCCCAGCGCTACCTGGCCTGGCTCGGCGCGCAGGGCCCACTCGGCACGGTCCACCCCTGGGTGGCGGTCGTCGCCGCCGACCTCTCGCTCCGCATCCGCTGGCGCACGCTGGGGGTCGACCGAGGGGCCGGACGCCTCCTGTGGATGTGCGAGCGCATGGCCACGGCCCCGCTCGCGCCCGCCCTCGTCCCGCGTATGTGGAACGCGGCCCGGGCCCGCGGCATCGACGCGCCCGACTGGAACGGCACGACTGCGCCGGGCGACTGCGCGCTCTCCCCGGACCGCTACCTTGCCCTGCTCGCGGAGCGGGCCACCGGTACGCGCCTCGCCCTCCAGGAGGACACGGTCCGGGTATGGGCCCCGCCCGGATCGGCGATCCGCCTGTGGAACGGCGTGACCACCGCCATGCACGTCGCCGACGGTGAGGAGACCACGCTGCTCCTTCCACCGGCCGACCCGGACGACGCGTCGGCCGGGTGCTGTGGCGCGGCCGTCTTCACCCGCGGTGATCGGGTGGCGGCAGGGTGGCTCGGAGCGTACGCGGCCCTACGCGTCTGACCCGGGAGGCCCAGGGGCTGTCCGGCGGATCAGGGTCGGACAGCCCGTGGTCAGTTCAGGGCGAGCTGCCCGGCGGGCGCCTGGCCTCGGGGAGTCGTTACGGCGGACACCGGGTGTGCGATGCGGTGGGGCAGAGCCGTGTTGCGGCGCTGGGTGCGGTTGTTGGCGACCGCTCGTTCGACGGCCTCGGTCTGTCCGATGAGCATCACGCCGCGGCGGGCGCGGGTGACGGCGGTGTAGAGCAGATTCCGCTGCAGGAGCATCGTTCCGGCCGCGCTGATCACGGGGACGACGACGTACGGGTACTCGCTGCCCTGGGACCGGTGGACGGTCAGCGCGTAGGCGTGGACGAGTTCGTCGAGATCGGCGAAGGGGTACACGGCCGTCTCCCCGTCCGTGAAGGTGACCCTGAGCTCGTGGGCCTCGACGTCGACGGCGGTGACCGTGCCGCTGCTGCCGTTGAAGACCCCCGACCCGCCTCGACGGGGGTTGTTGCGGATTTGCTGGACGCGGTCACCGAGCCGGAAGGCCGTTCCGTCGTGGAAGTGCTGCGGCTTGTCCGGAGCGGGAGGATTGAGACGTTCCTGAAGTCGCAGGTTGAGATCGCTCATGCCGGCGACGTTCCTCTTGCCCGGGCAGAGGACCTGGACGTCTTCCGGGCGGGCTTCGAAGTGTCGGGGCATGAGGTCGCAGACCAACTCGACGACGCGCCGGGTGATGTCCTCGGGGGCGGAAACGGGCCGGTTCCAGAATGCCCGTGGGTCGTCGTGCGGGAGTTCGCCGCGCAGGATGCGGTAGGCGTTCGTCACGATCGCCGTACTGTCGTCGTGCTGGCGGAAGACCTTGGTGAGCCGGGTGCGGGGGATCGCATCGACGTCCAGCAGGTCGCGCAGGACGCGGCCGGGACCGACACTGGGCAGTTGATCGACGTCTCCGACCAGCAGGAGATGGCAGCCGTCGCGGATGGCGGCGAGGAGTCTGTGAGCGAGCGAGAGGTCGAGCATGGACGCCTCGTCGATGACCACCACGTCCGCCGTCTCCAGCGGACCGGCATGGTCGAAGAGGGAATCGCCCTCAGGCGGACGGATCAGGCGGTGAACGGTCATCGCCTCGCGGCCGCAGGTCTCCTCCAGGCGCTTGGCGGCCTTGCCGGTCGGTGCGGCGAGCGCGACGGTGGCGCGGGCCTGGTCGGCGAGCTCGACGAGAGTCCGCAGGGTGTGTGTCTTCCCACAGCCCGGACCGCCCGTCAGGATGGACAGGGGCCGGGTCAGCGCGTGGTGGATCGCCCGCTGCTGTTCGCCGGTCAGGCCCGCCGTCTCGGTCGACGCGAGGGCGGTCAACCATTCCTCCCACGGGGCGAGTTCGGCCAGTGCGGGGGAGGAGGAGAGCAGTCGGCGCACGTGCCGGGCGAGCTGGGTCTCGTCGCGGTGGAAGCGCGTCAGCTGCGCGATCTCCGTGTCCGCCGCTGCGCCGGTGCCGTCCATCACGGTGAGCGGCACGGTCTCGGTGACCACCTCCCCCTGCCCGCGCAGCGCCTCCAACGCATGGCGCAGGACCGCGTCGTCGATGATCTCGGTACTGGCCGGGTCGTCGTCGGACAGCAGGTGCCGGGTGCGGGCGAGGAGCACGCGTACGGGCAGGTGGCAGTGGCCCTCACCGCCCGCCTTGTCGAGCTCGTGAAGGAGCGCGGCCCGGAGGCGTTCGTCGCTGTGTTTGGGTACGCCCACGGCGAGCGCGATCTTGTCGGCATGGTGGAACCCGACGCCGTGCACGTCCCGGCACAGCTGGTAGGGGGTACGGCGTACTACGAGGATCGGATCGCGATCGGTGTCGGCGTACGCGGTATGGATCTTCACCGCGAGGCGTGGCGTGATCCCCAGGTTCTGCAGGAACAGCATGATCTCGGCGATGCTCTTCTGTTCCTGCCAGGCGGCCGTGATCCGTCCCAGGCGCACGGCGCCGATGTTGTGCACCTCGAGCAGTCGCACCGGCTCGGAATCGATGATGTCGAGCGTCCGCTCGCGGAAGGTGTCCACGATCGCGGAGGCGAGAACCGGGCCGATGCCACGGATCATGCCGGAGGCGAGGTAGAGGCGAATCGCCCGCTCGTCCGCGGGCATGGTCCGTCCGCACCGCGCGACCTTGAACTGCCGCCCGTGGCGGGGGTGCTGTGTCCACGTACCGTGCAGGCGCAGACTCTCCCCCGGCCGCACACCGAAGAGCGCCTTGCCCAGTGCCGTGACGGTCTCTTCGGAGTCGGCCGTGGTCAGCCGGAGGACCGTGGTCTCGTCGTAGCTGATGTGCAGCAGGTGATCGACGACGCCCTCGACCACATCTCGGGTCTCCGAGGACACCTGATGTGCCACGTGCTCCGTCTCCAGGGATGTGTGCGACGTCGGACCGGGCCGGTTGGTGGGGCGACGAGTCCAGCATGACCTCGCAGTGGATGCCTCTCGCATGCACGACGGATTCTGCTCACCGGAACGAGTGACAAAACAAGGGAGCGGCCGCGCAGGCGAGGGGCACGTGCTGCTTCCCGGGCCGCGCCGGCCCCGTACGCCGCCGGGACGGGCGCCGCCGGGACGGGCGCGGTCGGGCCGTCAGCGGCGGAGCCAGATTCCCACCGGATGGTCGTCCAGCAGGGCGGTCACCCCGGTGGGGCCGCTGTGCGCGGCCGTGGTGCTCCGCCCGGTGCGCGCGGGCAGGACGGGCGTCCAGGTGCCCGGCGGCAGGTCCACGCGGGTGTCGCGCCAGCCGCCCGACGCCGCCAGCCGGTGGGACAGCCGGGTGGCCGCCACCAGCAGCCCCGGGGCCCGGGTGAAGGCCACCAGGTGGCCCGCCGCCGGCCCCCGGGCCGCGACGGGGGCGTAGCCGCGGAAGAGCTCCGGCCGGTCCCGGCGCAGCCGCAGCAGCGCCGCCGTGAGGGCCAGCTTCTCCTCGGCCGGGCCGTGCGGGACGGCCCCCGCGTCCAGGCGTGCCAGCACCTCGCGCGGGAAGTGCGCCGGGCGCCTGTTGTCCGGGTCGACCAGGGCCCGGTACTCGGTCTCCGCGCCCTGGTAGACCTCCGGCACCCCCGGCATCGAGAGGTGCAGCAGCGCCATGCCGAGCAGGTTCGCGCGGGCCGCCTCGGCGAGTTGCGCCGGGAGGTCGAGCGGGGCCGGGGCGTAGTCGGGGACGCCCGTCTCGTACTCCTCGTCCCGGTCGGTCCAACTGGTGCGCAGGGCGGCCTCGCGGGCCCCCTTGAGCAGGGCGCCGGCCAGCCGCGGTACCGCCTCGGGAGCCCGGCCGAGCCCCAGCGCGGTCTGCCGGGCCACCCAGGCCAGGTGGGGGTCGGGGGCCGGGCCGTCCCGGTCCATCAGCTCCGGCGCCTGCGACAGCACCGAGATCCGGGCCCTGACGTCCGCGCTGCGCTTGGTGTCGTGCGTGGACAGGACCGTGCCCGTCCGTGGCCAGTCCCGGCCCAGGGCGGCGCAGTACGCGTGGAACTCCTCGGGCGACACCGCCGGGCTCCCCGGCTCCCCGCCGACCTCGGTGGCCGACAGCAGCGGCGCGTACCGGTAGAAGGCCCGGTCCTCCAGGGACTTGGCGCGCAGCGCCGCCGAGGTCTGGGCGAACCGGGCGGCGAAGGCCGGATCCCGCAGCAGCAGCTCCCGTACGCCGGCCACCGCGGCCGGACCGGCCAGCTCGGCCGCCCGCTCCAGCGCCTGCGGCGGCAGTTCGGGCTCGTCGGGATACGGCCGGTAGACGGGAAAGGCGATCAGCAGTTCGCGCACGGCTTCGGCCAGTTCGCCGCCGGCACGGCGCTCCAGCGCCCCCAGCTCGGCGGCCAGGTCGCCGGTCAGCACCTCCCGTGCACAGGTCCGGGCGGTCTGCGGCCATGGCGGCAGGCCGGTGGACTGCCCGTACCGGGCCGCCAGTTCCGCGGCGCCCTCCGGATCGGTGAACACCCCGTCGACCCGGTGCAGCGCGTCGTACCCGGTGGTCCCCGCCACCGGCCAGCCGGCCGGCAGCCGCTCGTGGCGGGCCAGGATCTTCTCGACCACCACCCAGCAGTCGTCGCCGGCGGCGGCCCGCAGCCGGCCCAGGTACTCCTGCGGGTGGGCCAGGCCGTCCACGTGGTCGATCCGCAGCCCCTGGGCGACCCCGTCGCGGACCAGCTCCAGCACCTTCGCATGCGTGGCCGTGAACACGTCCGGGTCCTCCACCCGGACCCCGATCAGCTCCGAAATGGTGAAGAAGCGGCGGTAGTTGAGCGCGGTGGCGGTCTCCCGCCACCAGGCGGGCCGGTACCACTGCGCGGCCAGCAGCTCCGGCAGCGCCAGGCCCTCGGTCCCCTCCCGCAGCGGGAACTCCTGCTCCCCGTGGCGCAGCACCGCGCCCTCGACCCGCAGGTCGCAGGAGTCCACCGGTCCGGCGAGCAGGGGCAGCACCACCTGCCCGCCGCCGGCCTCCCAGTCGATGTCGAACCAGCGGGCGTACGGCGAGTCGGGCCCGTCCCGCAGCACCTCCCACAGCGGCCGGTTCAGCCGCAGCGGCGTCGGGACCGCCATGTGGTTGGGCACGATGTCGAGGACCAGGCCGAGCCCGTGCTGCCGGGCGGTGCCGGCCAGGGCCCGCAGGCCCGGCTCACCGCCCAGCTCGTCCCGCACGCGCGAGTGGTCGGTGACGTCGTACCCGTGGGCCGATCCGGGCACCGCCTCCAGGACGGGGGAGAGGTGCAGGTGCGACACGCCGAGCGAGGCGAGGTACGGCACGGCCGCCTCGGCCGCCGCGAAGGTGAATTCCGGGCACAGTTGCAGACGGTAGGTCGACGCCGGGGCGACGGGTTTCGGAACATCAGATTCCGATGCGGGGGTCGGGTGCGGCTGGCTCATGAGAACGTACGTACCCAGCCTGCCGGATTCCGTGCCATGACCCAATGCATCCGAGTGACTGCGCCGGGTTAGTGTCGATCAAGTGGTCGGAACCGTCAACACCTATCGAAGAGTCATCGCCCTGACCGGGCCCCTGCTCCCGCTCGTCTCCTTCCTCGCCCGCCTGCCCGTGGCGATGTCCCAGTTCGGAAGCTTCCTGCTGGTCGCCCGGACCAGCGGCTCCCTGGGCACCGCGGGCATCGTCGCAGGCGCGCTCTCCGTCGGACAGGTCCTCTTCGGACCCGTCCTCGGCCGGCTCGCCGACCGGCACGGACAGCGGCCCGTCGTCCTGGCCGCCGCCGCGGTCAACGCCGTCGCCACCGCCGCCCTGGTCGCCGGTGCGCTCACCCACCTCGCGACCCTCCCGCTCGCCGCGATCGGCGCCCTCACCGGCGCCTCCGTGCCGCTGATCGGGCCGCTCGCCCGTACCCGCTCCGTCGCCCTCGCCCGCCGCGCCCGGGCCGACGAGGGCGTCGTGGGCGCCGTGCACGCACTCGAAGGCACCTTGGACGAGGTCTCCTTCGTCTTCGGGCCCGCCCTGGTCGGCCTCGCCTCCCTGGTCGCGCATCCGGCCTTCGCCCTGGCCGGCGCGGCAGGCCTCGTCGCCGTCTTCGGCAGCGCCTTCGCCCTGCACCCGACCGCCTCCGCCACCGCCGGCTCCCCGGCGGGCGAACGGCGTACGGGAAGCCGGGCCAGGCCGCCCGCCGTGGTCTACGCCGTACGGGGCTCCCTCGCCCTCCAGGGCGTGATGTTCGGCGCCTGCCAGGCCGGCATCACCGCCCTCACCATCCGCCTCGGCGTCCCGGACCAGGCCGCCGTCGTCTACTCCGCGATGGGTGTCGTCAGCGCCGCCGTCGGCCTGGCGCTGGGCGCGCTGCCCGCCCGCTTCGGCCTGCGGCTGCGCTGGCGGGTGGCGACCGGCGCCGCCCTGGTGCTCTCGGCGCCCCTGCTGGTCACCGACAGCCTGTGGCCGCTGTACGCGGTCGTCACCGTGCTCGGGGCCGCCTACGCACCCCACCTGATCACCGCGTTCGCGCTCACCGAGCGGGCCGTGGAACCGGCCCGGCTCGCCACCGCCATGGCCTTCGCCGCCAGCAGCCTGGTGGCCGGGCAGGCCGCGGCGCTCGTCGCCGCCGGGCGCCTCGCCGAGCGGTACGGCCCGAGCGGGTCCTTCGCCGTGGCCGTGGGGGCGGCCGCGCTCTGCCTGGCCCTCGCCCTCGTCACCCGCGTGCCCGCCGCCCGTCCGCACACCGCCCCGGCAGCGGGTCCGGACCCGGCGCCCGCCGGTGAACCGGCCGCCGGGCAGGGCCGGCCTCCGGCCCCGGACACCGCCTACGCCGGCCGCTGAAGCACCACCAGACACCGCCCCGTCAGCGCCACCCGGTCGCCGGCCGCGTACTGCGGCCCGGTGCCGGGTGGCAGTACGTCCGCCCGGGAGGTGTCCACCACCAGCCGCCACTGCGCGCCGTGCCCCGGCGGAACGGTGAAGTCCTGCGGATCCGCACCCGCGTTGAACATCAGCAGGAACGAGTCGTCGGTGATCCGCTCCCCGCGGCTGCCCGGCTCGGAGATCGCCTCCCCGTTGAGGAACACCGTCAGCGCCCGCGCGTGCTGCGCCTGCCAGTCGCGCGCCCGCATCTCCTCGCCGTGCGGGGTGAACCAGGCGATGTCGGAGAGCTCGTCGTGCGTGCCCTCCACCGGCCGGCCGTGGAAGAACCGGCGCCGCCGGAACACCGGGTGGTCGCGGCGCAGCCACACCATCTGCCGCGTGAACTCCAGCAGCGACGGAGCCGGTTTGCCGGGCTCCGGCCAGCCCACCCACGACAGTTCGTTGTCCTGGCAGTAGGCGTTGTTGTTGCCGCCCTGCGTGCGGCCGAACTCGTCGCCGTGGCTGAGCATCGGAACCCCCTGCGACAGCAGCAGGGTGGCCGTGAAGTTGCGCATCTGCCGCTCACGCAGCGCCAGGATCTCCGGATCCTCCGTCGGGCCCTCCACCCCGCAGTTCCACGATCGGTTGTGGCTCTCGCCGTCCCGGTTTCCCTCCCGGTTGGCCTCGTTGTGCTTCTCGTTGTACGACACGAGGTCGTTCAGGGTGAACCCGTCGTGGCAGGTGGTGAAGTTGATGGACGCCAGCGGACGCCGCCCGTCGTCCTGGTAGAGGTCCGAGGACCCCGTCAGCCGTCCCGCGAACTCCGCGAGCGTGCGCGGCTGCCCGCGCCACAAGTCGCGCACGGTGTCGCGGTACTTGCCGTTCCACTCCGTCCACAGCGGCGGGAAGTTGCCCACCTGGTAGCCGCCCTCGCCCAGGTCCCACGGCTCCGCGATCAGCTTCACCTGGCTGACCACCGGGTCCTGCTGGACCAGGTCGAAGAACGACGACAGCCGGTCCACCTCGTGGAACTGGCGGGCCAGCGTCGCCGCCAGGTCGAAGCGGAAGCCGTCCACGTGCATCTCGGTGACCCAGTAGCGCAGCGAGTCCATGATCAGCTGGAGCACGTGCGGGGAGCGCATCAGCAGCGAGTTCCCGGTGCCGGTGGTGTCCATGTAGTGCCGCGGATCGTCCGACAGCCGGTAGTACGAGGCGTTGTCCAGCCCTCGGAAGGACAGCGTCGGCCCCAGGTGGTTGCCCTCGGCGGTGTGGTTGTAGACCACGTCGAGGATCACCTCGATGCCGGCCTCGTGCAGGGCCCGCACGGCCGACTTGAACTCCAGCACCTGCTGGCCGCGGTCGCCGGAGGCGTAGCCGTTGTGCGGGGCGAAGAAGCCGATCGTGTTGTAGCCCCAGTAGTTGCTCAGCCCGTCGTTGACGAGCCGGTGGTCGTTGACGAACTGGTGCACCGGCATCAGCTCCAGCGCCGTCACCCCGAGCTTGGCGAGGTGGCCGATGACCGCCGGGTGCGCGAGCGCCCCGTACGTGCCGCGCAGTTCCTCGGGCAGGTCGGGGTGGCGCATGGTCAGGCCCTTGACGTGGGCCTCGTACAGCACGGTGTGGTGGTACTCGTGCCGGGGCGGGCGGTCGTTGGCCCAGTCGAAGTACGGGTTCACCACCACCGAGCTCATGGTGTGCGGGGCGGAGTCCAGGTCGTTGCGGGAGTCGGGGCGGCCGAAGTGGTAGCCGTACACCGCCTCGTTCCAGTTCACCCGGCCGCTGATCGCCCGCGCGTACGGGTCCAGCAGCAGTTTCGCCGCGTTGCAGCGCCGCCCGCGCTCGGGCTCGTAGGGGCCGTGCACGCGGAAGCCGTAGCGCTGCCCCGGCATGATGCCGGGCAGGTACGCGTGGCGGACGAAGGCGTCCGTCTCCCGCAGTTCGACGGCGGTCTCGGAACCGTCGTCGTGGAGGAGGCACAGCTCGATGCGCCTGGCGGCCTCGGAGTAGACCGCGAAGTTGGTGCCGGCGCCGTCGTACGTGGCGCCGAGGGGATACGCCTGTCCCGGCCAGACCTGCATAGACAACGACTCTTCCCTCGGTATCGAAAGACTCCCGGATGATCCGGCGTGGACTGCGTCACTGCCAGATCTTCCCCGAAAGAGGGCCCGCACGCGCGGACTTGGGAGTGGTCCTACCGGGTGACCCGCAGAGCTGATATGCGGGTCAGCGGACTGTACGCGCATCGGATAATGGGCCGATGGACGGTCCGTGTGCGGGCCATCGGGCTGCACCGGGCCGCGCGCGCGGGATACCCTTCCGTGATCACTGGAGACGGGCGTCCAGACGCAGAAGGCGGTGCACGGGTGAGCTCGGGAGGTCTGGAGCTGCCCCCTGGTGACAGCAGTCACGAGGGTGGCCCGGCGGACGCCCCAGGTGGTGTCCCCGGCGGGGCGCCGACGGGGGTGCCGGCAGGGGCGGTCTCCCTGGCGGGCGGGCCGGCGGAGGCCGGCAGCGCGCGGGCCGGCGCCGAACTGGACTGGGGCGCGGAGGCCTGGAGCGAGGTCCGTACCCGGGCCCAGCGGGCCGGCCGGGCGTACATCTGGCTCAACCTGATCGAACAGCGGCTGCGGTCGGTGGTCGGCGCGGTGCTGCGGCCGATCTACGAACCGGTGCACGGCGGGGACGACTGGGTCGTCGCGGCCGCCGGGCCCGCCGGGCAGGAATGGGTGCAGCGGGCCGTCGCCGTCCGCGAGGTCAGCCGCCGCAAGGGCTACCTGCTGGACTCCGCCGACGACAACGTGCTGAGCTTCCTGACCCTGCCCCAGCTGCGGGAGCTGATGGTCCAGCACTGGCCCTGCTTCGAGCCGTACTTCGACGACCGCCGCGAGATCGAGCTGGCCCTGGACGAACTGGAGGTCACCCGCAACGTCGTCTCCCGCAACCGGGCGCTGTCGCGGCCCGTGCTGGAACAGGCGGAGCGGGCCTCGGCGCGGCTGCTGGAGGTGCTGGGCGGGGGTTCCGGAAGCCCCGCCGCGGACCGGCTGCCGATCGACGCCGTCGAGGACCTGGTGGGCGACCGGTACGCCGACGTCGTCTCCGTCCACCCGGACCGGGTGCGCCTCCAGCGCAACCTGCCGGCGGAGGACCTCTTCGGGGGCGCTCGGCGGCTCGACGCCATCGGGATAGGGCTCAACCTGCTGGTGCAGAACTTCTCGGGGCGAAGACTCGTCCGGCTGACGGAGGCGGGCTGCCGGGTGCGGCTGCTGTTCCTGAACCCGGCGAGCAGCGCGGTCAAACGGCGCGAGCGGGAGCTGGGGCTGCGCAAGGGCGAGCTGAGCCGTTCGGTGGAGATGAACATCCTGCACGTGCGGCGGGTCCGGGCGGGCCTGCGGGACCCCTCGCGCTTCGAGATCCACGTCTTCGACGAGACCCCCCGCTTCACCGCCTACCTGGTGGAGGGGCAGGCCTCGGGCATCGCGGTGGTCCAGTCGTACCTGCGGCGGGCCCGCGGCATGGAATCGCCCGTGCTGGTGCTGCGCGGTGGCGGCCGCGGGGTGCCCAAGGACGCGGACCACGGACTCTTCGCGACCTACCGGGAGGAGTTCGAGTCGATGTGGGAGGACTCCCGCCCGGTGTCGTGAGCACCTCCCGGCAGGGGGCGTCGCCTGGCTTGTCAGTGGCCCGTGGCAGGCTGAAACCCGTTGACCGAAGGTGTACGGGGGAGGGACACGGGGTGGAGGACCAGCGCGGTACGGGGGGCCGGCACGTCCGGGAGCCGATCGGGTTCGACCCGGAGGCGGCCGGCGCGGAGCCGGGCGAGTCGGGGACCGTGACGGCGGCCGTCGTGGTCGAGGGGCGAGGCGGTGCGGGGCACGACCGGCGCGGCCGGCCCGCGGATCCGGGGCCGGCCGCCCGCGCCGGGACGAGGGCCGCGTGATGGGCTGGCTCAGCGGGCCGCTGCTGGCCTTCGACCTGGAGACCACGGGCACCGACGTCGAGACCGACCGCATCGTCACAGCGGCCGTCGTGCGCCTGGATCCGGCCGGAGCCGTCTCGGCCGAGCGGACCTGGTTGCTCGACCCCGGGGTGGCGATACCCGAGCAGGCGTCGGCGATCCACGGCATCTCCACCGCACACGCCCGCGCGCACGGGGCACCGGCTGCTTCGGCCGTCGAGGAGATCGCGCGGGCCGTATCCGAGGGGCTGCGCTCGGGGACGCCCCTGGTGGTGATGAACGCACGCTACGACCTCTCCCTGCTGGACCGCGAGTGCCGGCGCCACGGCGTCGAGTCGATCAGCGAGCGGCTGGGCAGTGTGCCCTCGCCCGTCATCGATCCGCTGGTGATCGACAAGCACGTCGACAAGTACCGCAAGGGCAAGCGGGCCCTGCACGCGCTGTGCGCTCACTACGGTGTGCCGCTCGACGACGCGCACGATGCGAGGGCGGACGCCGTGGCCGCCGCCCGGGTGGTGCGCCGTATGGGTGAGAGGCACCGGCCCGTCGGGGTGATGCCCTTGGCGGACCTGCACGACCTCCAGGTACGCGCCGCGGCCGAACAGTCGGTCTCCTTGCAGGCCTACCTGCGCCGTACCGCGGATCCGACGGCCGTCGTCGAGCCCGCCTGGCCGCTGATTCCGCGGCGGTGCTGACCGTACCGGTCAGCACTCTCCCCTTCGGGGAACGCCCCGGCTCCCGGTCGCCCGGCGTCGGAGCGGTCTCTGCGCCGCCCCCTCCGGTCCGCGCCGCCCCCGCCGGTCCCGGCGCGACCGGAGGGGGCGGCCGAGGGGCAGTGCGGCCGCTACCGGGCCAGGAACGGGGCCAGGGCCGCGGTGAGTTCGGCGGGTGCGTCCATCGCGATGAGGTGGGCGGCCGTCGGGAACTCGACCAGGGTGGCGCCGGGGATCTCGGCGGCGTAGCGGCGGGCGATGTCCTGGAAGTCCGCGACGTCGAGCTTGCCGATCCCGACGAGGGCGGGGACGCCGATGCCGGACAGGTCGCCCCGTACGACGCCCTGGGAGTGCTCCCCGACGACGTCCTGGTTCACCAGCGACGTGCGGATCGGCTCGCGGAGCCGGTCGGCCAGTCCGGCCGCGACGTCCTCCCACGAGCGGGCCGGACCACGCACCCACATGTCCAGGTTCGTGGCGACGGCGGCGTCCAGATCGCCCGAGGCCAGGGCCCGCGTCTCCGCCTCGTCGTAGGCGATCATGTCCGCGGACCAGTCGTATCCCGGCCACGGCGCGGCGAGCAGCGCCAGGCAGTGGACCCGGTCCGGGTGGGTCAGGGTGAAGTCCACCGCGACCCGGCCGCCCCAGGACGCACCCACGAGCCGGACGCGGTGGTGCCCCAGGTGGTCCAGGAGGCGGCGCAGGTCGTCGGTCTCCCTGAACGGGCCGCTCGGCGGGGCGGATCGGCCGAAGCCCCGAAGGTCGTAGCGGATGACGGTGTGCCGTTCCGCGAGGGCGGGGACGATCGCGTCCCACATGTGGTGGTCGGCGATCCCGGCGTGCACGAGCACGACGGGAGGCCCGTCGCCGGTGACGACGTAGGAAAGGTGTCCGAGATCATCGGAGAGTGTGATCATCCGCAGATGTTCGCAGGCCGGCGCCGTGCCCACCACTCCTCCACAGCACTAGAACGAACGCCACTGCGTCCGCGGGTCGCCGTCCCTGAGGGAGGCCACGCGGCGGCGGAACTCGGCCAGCGCGCCCGGATTGCCGGGCGCGTGCTGCGCGACCCAGGCGCAGCTGGCCGTCTCGCGGGCGCCGCGCAGGACCGCGCAGCCCTCCCAGTCGCGGACGTCCCATCCGTACGCGCCGGCGAAGGCCTCGTACCCTCCGGCGGGCATCCCGTACCGGTCGTGGGCGAGGGCCATCACCACCAGGTCGTGTTCGCGCAAGTCCGCCGATACGGTCTCCAGGTCGACCAGGGCCGGGCCGTCCGGGCCGACGTGGACGTTGCGGGGCAGGGCGTCGCCGTGGACCGGGCCCGGCGGCAGGTGCGGGGACAGGGCCGCCACCTCGTCCGCGTAGCCGTCGCGGCGGGAGCGCAGGTACGCCGCGTCGGCCGGGTCGATCGCGTCTCCCGCCAGCCGCAGCCAGCGCTCCACCCCGCCCAGCAGGTCCCGTCCCGGCAGGGCGAACGGCGGTTCGGGCAGCGCGTGGACGGCCCGCAGCAGCATCGCCAGGTCCTCGGGGTCCGCGGGCCGCACCGCGTCCGGGAGCCGGTGCCACAGGGTCAGCGGATGCCCGCCCACCAGTCGCGGCTTCGGCTCGGCCGCGCGGACCGCCGGGATGCCGGACGCGGCGAACCAGTGCGCCACGGCCAGTTCGCGCTCGGCCCGCTCCAGCAGCGCGGCCTCCCGGCCCACCTTGACCACGAGGCCGCCGACGGCGAACACGGCGTTCTCGCCGAGCGCCAGCAGGACCGGCTCCGCGGCCCCGCCCCCGGCCAGGCCCGCCGCCGTCACCACGTCCCTCGCCCGCGCTTCGTCCATGCGGCTGTTCTACCACCGCCCGGCCGAGGCGGTCCGGGACGGCCCGGTCAGAGGGGGTCGCCGAGCGGGCCGTGCTCCGCCTCCAGGCTCCTCGCCCAGTGGGCGCCGAAGTCGGGCCGGGTGCCGTCGGCGTCGGTGAAGCCGTACTCCTCGTACAGGCCCCAAGTCGCCAGAGCCCGGCCGGACTTGGCCATGATCTGCGGGTCGGCCGCCAGCGCCGCCACCGCCCGCCCCAGGTACGCGGGGGACTCGGAGTGGGCGAAGTGCGGGTCCTGCGCCACGCCGTCGCGCCAGGTGGCCTCGGTGACACCGAAGTGGTCGAGGACGGCCTCCGAACGCAGGAACCCGGGCGTGATCGCCACGGCGGCGACGCCGTGCGGCCTGAGCTCGCAGGCCTGCGCGAACGCGAGGCGGATCACCGCCGACTTCGCCAGGTCGTAGAAGAACGAGCCGCGGTAGCGGGCGGTGTTGCCGTCCGTGACCTCCACCACCAGGCCGCTCCCGCGGGCGATCATGAGCGGCAGCGCGTACCGGCTCGTGATCACATGGGTCTCCACCGCCTGCCGCAGCAGCCGCACACCTGTCTCCACATCCTGCTCCCACAGCGGGTGTTCCCAGTCGGTCAGCGGGTCGCCGCCCCAGACCGAGTCGACCAGGACGTCGAGCCGCCCGTCCTGTTCGGCGGCGATCCTGTCGACAAGGGCCCGGACCTCCTGCGGACGGCTGTGGTCGGTGCGCACCGCGATGCCCCGGCCGCCCGCGGCCGTGATCCTCTCCGCGGTGTCCTCGATCGTCTCCGGACGGTCCAGGTCCGAACGCCCGGCACCGCTGCTGCTGCGCCCGGTGACGTACACGGTCGCGCCGGCGGAGCCGAGCTCGACGGCGATGCCCCGGCCGCCGCCGCGGGTGCCGCCGGCCACCAGGGCCACCTTCCCGGCGAGGGGGCGGGTGTCGGCCGTCATGATTTCTCCGGTTCGCGGCGGTGGCGGGTACGGGTGGGGAGATGGGGGCGCAGTACGGTGTCCAACTCGTGGCGCAGCCGCTCGGCGAGGCTGCCCCGGCGTTCCACGGCCCAGGTCAGGCCCGCGCCGGCGGTGATCGCCTGCACGGTGCCGGCCAGGGCCGCGACGTCCGTCCCGGCGCGGAGCTCGCCCGCTTGGGCCGCCTCGGCCAGCAGGCTTTCGATCGCTCGCCGCTGGGACCGGTGCACGGCCAGGGCGCGTTCGTACAGCTGCGGATCGGTGAGGTCCGTGCACAGGAACGCCAGGTGGTGGGCGAAGCTCTCCGGCGTGTCCATTCCCGCCAGGGTCTGCGACGCCAGCGCCGCCAGGGCCCCGAGCGCGGACGGGTGCGCCGTGCGCGCCCGGACTGCGAGCTCGCCCGCCTCCTCGGCGGACCGGTCGGCGAGCGCCAGCAGCAGGCCGTGCTTGGATCCGAACCGCTGCACGAGCGTGCCGGGCACCAGGCCGACCTCGCGGGCCACGGCCGCCAGGGTGAGCCCCGACGGCCCCACCCGGCCCATGACCCGGGCCGCGGCCTGAAGGATCACCGCGTCCTCGACCCCGCGTGGGCGTGCCACGACCGGCCACCCCCTCCCATTAATAAATGCCTGTTCATTCATTAAACCTTCCCGCGGCCGGCGCGGCAAGCGGGTCGGCGGCTGGTGCCTTCCGGTGGCCGGCCCGATGCTGGAATGGTGGGTGCCGAAGAAGACGTGAGCGCGGGCCGCGGCCCCAGCGGCGTGACACGGCGCGCGATCCGCACCACCCTCTGCGCGTGCGGTGCGTTCTACGTGTGCCTGTACGGGCTGGACCGGCCCGTGGCGGCCACGTACGCCCTCTTCGCGGTGGTCTCGATGGCCGCCCTCTCCCGCATCCCCGGCACCGGCGGCCAGCGGGCCGCCCTCCTGGTCAGGACCCTGCCCGCGGTGTGGATGCTGCTGACCGCGGGCACCTTCCTCGCGGTACGGACCTGGACCGCCGTGGCCGGCATGCTCGTGATCGGCTTCGCCATCGCCTTCGTGGCCGCGGCCGGCCCCCGGGCCGCGGGCGCCGCCCCCGGCCTCCAACTGCTCTACATCCTGCCGTGCTTCCCGCCCTACGCCCCCGACACCCTCGGCCAACGGCTGGGGGGCGCCACCTTCGGCCTGGTCCTGCTCATCCTCGCCGAGAAGTACCTCCTTCCCGAGCCGCGCGGCACCACCTACCGGGAGCTGGCCGCAGGGGCGGCCGGCATGGCCGCCCGCTTCGCCGCCGAGCTGGGCCGGCCCCCGTACACGCTGCCCCCCGCCGAGGTGGAGGCGGCGCGGACGACCGGCGAGTCGCTGCGTCCCCTCCACGTGGAGGAGGCCGAGCGCCCCGCCGGACCGGGCCTGCGCGACCGCGCCCTCGCCCACACCGGCCTCGGTGCGCGCACGCTGCTCGGACGACTGGCGACGCTGCCCCCGCCACCCCCGGGACAGCCCCCGCTCAGGACCGGACGGCAACTCCTGGAGACCGTCGGCCGGTCCGCCGCCGAGACCGGAGCCCTGCTGGCCGGCACGGGCCGCGCGACCGACGAGGCCGACGCCCTGCGGCGGCTGCGGGAAGAGGTGAGGGAGGCCGCCGAGCGGGAGCCGCAGCCGGTGGCCGAGGTGCGCGGCCGCCGCCGGGCGGCGCTGCTCGAGGTGGCGGACGCCGCCGTCGCCTTCGCGACCGCCGCCGAGCTGGCGGTCCGGGGCAGACGCGCCCCGCTGCCGCCCGGCACCGACTCCGGCCGCTTCTGGTACGCGGGCCGGCGGGCGCCGGCCCTGTGGTGGCACCGGCTGGCGGCGCACGCCGGGCCGCGCTCCGTGCACTTCCAGAACGCCGTCCGGATCAGCCTCGCCCTCGCGGCCGCCCGCACGGTCGCCGGCGTGGAGTCGCTGCCCCACGGCTTCTGGGCCATGCTGGCCGTCCTCAGCCTGACCCGGACCACCGTCTCCCAGACGAGGGCGACGGTGCGCCAGGCGCTCGCCGGGACCCTGCTCGGCGCGCTCCTGGCCGCAGGGGTCCTGGCCCTGGTCGGCGGCCACACCACCGTCTACGCCGCCATCCTGCCGCTGGTGATGCTCGTCGCCTTCATGGTGGGACCGGTGCGGGGTGTGGGCTGGGCCCAGGGCATGTTCACCCTGGTGGTGTCCTTCGTCTTCGCGCAGCTGGCGCCCGTGACCTGGAGGCTGGCCGGGGTCCGGCTCATGGACGTGGTCATCGGCAGCCTGATCGGCGTGGTGTTCGGACTGCTGGCCTGGCCGCGGGGGGCGCAGGCCGAGCTGCACCGCGCGGTCGCGCTGCTGCTGGCGCGGGAGGCCGAGACGGTCGAGGCGACCACGGCCGCCGTGGTCGCCGGCAGGCGGGACACCGCCCCCGACGACCGGGCGCTCCAGCTCGCGCTCTCGCTCGCGGAGAGCGCGTACGCGCAGCGGCAGAGCGAGCCGCGGGCGCCCGTGGCCGGTGCGCCCGACTGGCAGGCGGCCATGATCACAGGGCACCACGTGCTCTGGGGCTCGCGCAGGCTGCTCGCCCGCGCCGGCCCGGACCTCGGGCCGGGCAACGGGGAGCGGCTCACCGTCCGGGCGGACGGTGTGGCCGCCCGGATGCGGAGTGCGGCGCAGCACGCGGCCACGGTCCCGTCGGCGGCCGCGCCCGCGTCGGCGCCCGGCGCGCCGAGCGCCGGTGCGCCCGCCGCCGTCGGGACTGCCGTCGGGGGGACCGCCCCGGCGCCCGCCGCACACGCCGCGCCGAAGGGGGCGGGGGGTGGAGGGGCCGGGGCGGGCGGTGCGGCGCAGGTGCCGGAGGTCGTCGCACCGTCGGAGTTCTTCGCCGCCCAGACCTGGCTCGACTCGCTCACCCTCGACGTCGAGCGCGTGCTGGCGCCTTGCCGCGCCCCCTACCCGGCCGAGGCCGAGACCGCCGACTCGGCCGGCCCCTCGGATCCGCACCAGTCGTGATCACTGTGCGGCCAGCGGTGCACGCGGGGCCCCAACCGCGGATTCTGCGTCGGCGCCATCGGCGCCATCGGTGTCGTCGGTGCCGACCGGGCCGTGCGGAAGCATCCGGTCCAGCCACTTGGGCAGCCACCAGTTGGACCGGCCGAGGAGTGTCATGGTCGCCGGTACCAGCACCATGCGTACGACCGTGGCGTCGATGAAGATCGCGGTGGCCAGGCCGAGGCCGAACATCTTGGCGGAGGGGTCGTCGGCGACGGCGAAGGACAGGAAGACCGCCACCATGATGAGGGCGGCCGAGGTGATGATCCGGGCGGTGCGAGAGATGCCCTCGACGATCGCCGTGCCGTTGTCGCCGGTGCGCAGGTACTCCTCGCGTACACGGGAGAGGAGGAACACCTCGTAGTCCATCGACAGCCCGAACAGGATGGCGAAGAGGAACATCGGGATGAACGACACGATCGGAACCGTCGCTTCCAGCCCGATGAGTGCGCCTCCCCAGCCCCACTGGAAGACCGCGACCATGACGCCGTAGGCCGCGCCGATGCTCAGCAGATTCAGCAGTACCGCCTTGAGCGGTACGAGT
Source organism: Streptomyces amritsarensis (assembly GCF_001953875.1). Taxonomy (GTDB): domain Bacteria; phylum Actinomycetota; class Actinomycetes; order Streptomycetales; family Streptomycetaceae; genus Streptomyces; species Streptomyces amritsarensis. The sequence continues at coordinate 8,600 of NZ_MQUR01000082.1, read as the reverse complement.
ACCGAGCGGAAGATCAGCATCAGCAGCAGGAACGACATCGCCAGCACGGTGGCTACGAGCACCGGCAGGCGTTCGCTGGTGCGCCGGCCCACATCGGACAGGCTCGCGGCGGCGCCGCCGACGTGGGCCCGGGCCGGGCCGTGCCCGAGCGCCGTGGGCAGCACGTCGGTGCGCAGCCGGGCGATGGTGTCGGTCGTGGCCTTGTCCTGTGGGCTGGTGGTCGGGAACACCACGAGGGTGGCGATGCCGGTGGCGCGATCGATGTGCGCCGGCGCGACGGATGCGATGCCCGGATCCGCCGCGACCGCCCTGACGAGTCGGTCCGGCACTCCCGGATCACCGGCGGGGTCCGCGGCGATGACGAGGGGACCGTTGGTGCCCGCGCCGAACCCCTCGGCGACCAGGTCGTAGGCCTGGCGCTCGGTACGGCTGTGGGGCAGTGAGCCGTCGTCGGGCAGGCCGACGCGCAGGCCGAGCACGGGCAGCGTCGCGGTCAGCAGCAGCCCCGCCGCGCCGATCGCGTACAGCACCGGGTGCCGGCTGACGTGCCCGATCCAGCGCCGCCACCCGGCGGCGGGAGCGGCGCCCGCGGCCCTCTCCCGCCGCCGTGCGAGTCGGCCCGGCCTCGCGGTCCGCAGAGCCCGGCCGATCCGGCCGGCCTGGGCCAGGCGTGGGCCGGCGGCTCCGAGGAAGGCCGGCAGCAGCGTCACCGACGCGACCACCATGGTCAGCACGACGATCGAGACGGCGATCCCGCCCACCGTCATGAACGGCACGTTCGCGACCGCCAGGCCGAGGATCGACACGACGACGACGCCGCCGGCGAAGACCACGGGCCTGCCCGCCGTGGCCACCGCCCGCCCCGCCGCCTCGTGGGGAGCGAGCCCGCGCGCGAGGTACTCCCGGTGCCTGGCGAGCACGAACAGCGCGTAGTCGATGCCGACTCCGAGCCCGACCATGCTGCCCAGGACGGGGGCGAAGGCCGGGACGTCCGTGACCCCCGCCAGGACCGTCATCGTGGCGACTCCGATGGTCAGTCCGAAGACCGCCATGCCGATCGGCAGCGCGGCGGCGACGAGCGAACCGAACGCCAGGAACAGGATCGCGGCCGCGGCGAGGAGCCCGATCAGCTCGCTCGTGCCGCCGTCGGGGTCGGAGAAGGCGTAGAAGAGGTTCCCGCCCATCTCGATGCGCAGGGGCAGCTCGGCGCGCAGCCGGTCGCCGAGACCGACGAGGGCGTCGAGGTCCTCGGCCGACAGCCGGCTCTGGTCGGGGTATTGCACCCGGACGACCGCGATCCGCCCGTCGGTCGAGACGAGGCCGCCGCGCACGGCGGTGTCCCCGCCCGCTTCGAGCGCCCCCGCCGTCTCGCTCGTGCCGAGCACGTGCGGCAGCCGCTTCACCTCGGCCTGCAGCCGCGTCAGAGCGGTGCGCGCGCCGTCGTCGCCGAAGAACGTCGCACCGCCGTCGAGGGGGGTGACGACCACTTGGGCGGTCATCCCCTCCTGGCCGGTGCCGGCCCGCTCGATCAGTTGCGCGGCCCGTTGGGAGTCCAGCCCCGGAGCGGTCATCGAGTCCGCGGTGCGCCCGCCGAAGGCGACGGCGGCCAGGACGGCCAGCGTGGCGGCGACCAGCCATGCCGCGATCACCCGCCAGGGATGGCGGGCGGCGTTGGTGCCCAGGCGCAACAGGGCTTTCGAGAGCATCGGGTCCTCCAGAACCACATCGCCGGCCGTCCTTGTAAGGCCGGACGATGTCGAGGCTCCACGCCACGGCGCTCTGCGGCATCGGCCCACGGGCCGCGGATCCGTCGGCCCGGGGGCGGAGTGACGACCCGTCCTTTCGGCCGATGCGCGGCACGCCAGGGTCTCTAGGCTGTGAACCGTGCTCCGAGACGACCTGCGAACCCTGTGGACCGAACCCCGGCCGCCCGGCGCGCCCGCCCGGGTGCGGCGGGACTGGGCGCTGCTCGCCGCGGGCCTCGCCGGTGTGGCGCTGGAGGCCACCCTGCGCGAGAACGTAGTGTGGCGGCCGGTGGCGGTGGTGTTCGCCGTATGGCTGTGCCTGCTGCCCCTGTGGCGCCGGACCCGGCCGCTGGCGATGGTGACGCTGGCGTTCGGCTCGGTGGCCCTGCTCCAGGTCTCCTCCCTCGTCGGCGCACCGCGCGAGCCCGTCGGCCTGTACACCGGCGCGGTCGTGCTCGTGCTGGTGTACGCGCTGCCCCGGTGGGGATCGGGACGCGAGGTCGTGCTGGGCGGCGCGGTGATCCTCGCGGTCGGGACGCTGTGTGTCGTCATGGACGAGACCCCGGTCGTCGAAAAGGTCGTGGGCCTCGTCTTCCTGCTGCTGCCCGGGGTGGTCGGGGCTGCCGTGCGGTTCCGGGTGACCGCTCGCGAGCGGCAGTTGGAGCAGGTGCGCTCCCGCGAGCGCGAGCAGCTCGCCCGGGAACTGCACGACACGGTGGCCCACCACGTGTCGGCCATGGTGATCATCGCCCAGGCGGGCCGGGTGCTCGCGGGCACCGACCCGTCCGCCGCCGTCGAGGCGCTGGAGGGGGTCGAGGAGGAAGGGGCGCGCACGCTGGAGGAAATGCGCGCCATGGTCGCCGCGCTGCGCGACCGCGGGGTCGGCGCCGAGCTGGCGCCCCCTGCCGGAGTCGCGGATCTGGAGCGCCTGGTGCGCATCCCGGGCGGACGGCTCCGGGTCGACCTGGGGCTCGACGGCGAACTGGACGCGCTGGCCCCGGCCGTGGACGCGGCCGTCTACCGGATCGTGCAGGAGTCGGTGACCAACGCGCTGCGCCATGCGGTCGACGCGACCGAGCTCGTCGTTCGGGTCGCCGCGCAACAGCACACGGTACGGGTGAGCGTGCGCGACAACGGCAGGCGCACCGGCCGGGGTCGCGACGGATACGGACTCACCGGACTGCGCGAGCGTGCGATCCTGCTCGGCGGCACACTACGAGCCGGCCCGGGTACCGACCGGGGCTGGCATGTCGAAGCCGAACTGCCGAGGGCGAGGAGCGAGAGCGGTGTCCATTCGCGTCCTCGTCGCTGACGACCAGACGATCATCCGCACCGGGTTGCGGATCATGCTGAACGCCCAGCCCGGCATCGAGGTGGTCGGCGAGGCCGCCGACGGGCGGGAGGCGGTACGTCTGGCCCGCGAACTACGCCCCGACGTCTGCCTGTTCGACATCCGCATGCCCGTACTCGACGGGCTGGAGGCCACCCGGCTGGTCGCCGGCCCGGGCGTCCCCGACCCGCTGGCCGTGGTCGTCATCACCACGTTCGACCTCGACGAGTACGTCTACGGCGCGCTGCGTGCCGGCGCCCGCGGATTCCTCCTCAAGGACACGGGACCGGACCTTCTGGCGCAGGCCGTACGGTCGGCGTCCGGGGGTGAGGCGCTCATAGCGCCCAGCGTCACCGTCCGCCTGCTCCAGGCATTCGCGGACCTGCCCGCCGGCCGGCCCGTGACCCAGCCGGTCTCCCCCGTCACCGCCCGCGAGGAGCAGGTCCTCCTCGCCGTCGCCCGCGGGCTGACCAACACCGAGATCGCCGATGCACTGCACATCAGCCTCAGCACGGTGAAGACGCATCTGGCCAGCCTGATGGCGAAACTCGGCGCCCGCAACCGGGTCGAGATCGCGATGTGGGCCTACGAAACGCGCCGCATCCTCCCCGGAACCTGAGCCGGGCGGGTGCCGGGACCTGTCCCACGAGTCCCCGCCCGGACAGCAGCGCCCCGGACGGCTCACGTCGGCTCCCCATGCCTCACCCGCCCGGCGGCCCGGCCCCGGGGAGCGCCCTGCGGATCGCGCCGGGCCCGCGCTGCCCGGCACCGCCGCCGCACCGCCCGCCGCCGCACCCCGACGCACTGCCCGGCACCGCCGCCGCACCCCGCCGCGTTGTCGGGGCGCCCGCATGCGTGCCGTACGCCGGCAGTCCCTGCGCCGTGCGCTGCCCGGCACCGGACGGCGCGGGCTCGGCCGACACCGTCGAAGGCGAACGACCCCTGGGCCGCGCCCCGACCCGAAATAGCTTGCACGAGACGTATCGTCTCGTTAGAGTCGGATCATGACCTCAGCCAAGCCCGCCCACATCGCCATGTTCTCCATCGCCGCCCACGGGCACGTGAACCCGAGCATCGAGGTGATCCGGGAGCTCGTCGCCCGGGGCCACCGCGTCAGCTACGCCATCCCCGCCGCCTTCGCCGAGAAGGTCGCCGAGACCGGCGCCACGCCCGTGATCTACACCTCCACCCTCCCCACCGACGACGACCCGGAGGCCTGGGGCACCGAACTCATCGACAACCTGGAGCCCTTCCTGAACGACGCCGTCCAGGCCCTTCCGCAGCTCGCCGCGGCCTTCGAGGGCGACGAACCGGACCTCGTCCTCCACGACATCACCTCCTACCCGGCACCCGTGCTCGCCCACCGCTGGGGTGTCCCCGCCGTCTCGCTCTCCCCGAACCTCGTCGCCTGGGAGGGGTACGAACAGGAGGTGGCCGAGCCGATGTTCGCCGAACTGAAGGCGTCCGAGCGCGGGCAGGCCTACTACGCCAAGTTCGCGGCGTGGCTCACCGAGAACGGCCTCGGCGACCAGGTCGACCGCTTCCAGAGCCGCCCCCGCCGCAGCCTCGTCCTGATCCCCCGGGCCCTCCAGCCCCACGCCGACCGCGTCGACGCCTCCGTCCACACCTTCGTCGGCGCCTGCCAGGGCGACCGCAGCGCCACCCAGGGCACCTGGAACAGGCCCGAGGCCGCCCACGGCAGGAAGATCGTCCTGGTCTCACTCGGCTCGACCTTCACCAAGCAGCCCGCCTTCTACCGCGCCTGCATCGACGCCTTCGCCGACCTGCCCGACTGGTACGTCGTCCTGCAGATCGGCAGGTTCACCGACGAGGCGGACCTCGGCGAGGTCCCCGCCCACGTGGAGGTCCACCGCTGGGTCCCCCAGCTGGACATCCTGCGCCAGGCCGACGCCTTCATCACCCACGCGGGCGCCGGCGGCAGCCAGGAGGGGCTCGCCACCGCCACCCCGATGGTCGCCGTCCCCCAGGCCGTCGACCAGTTCGGCAACGCCGACATGCTGGCCGCCCTGGGCGTCGCCCGACACGTCCCGATGGCCGACGCGGACGCGGCCACCCTCCGCGAGGCGGTCCTCGCCCTCGTCGCCGACCCCGCCGTCGCCGCCCGCGCCGAGGAGATCCGGGCCGGGATGACCGCCGAGGGGGGCACGCGCCAGGCCGCCGACCTCATCGAGGCGGAACTGTCATAGCCGCGGCCTAGGGTGGCCCCCATGACGAAGAAGGCCACGGCGACGACCACGTACGCCGCACTGCTGCGCGGGATCAACGTCGGCGGCAGCAAGAAGGTCCCGATGGCGGAACTGCGCGCGGTCCTGGAGGGACTCGGGCACGGCGACGTGCAGACGTACCTGCAGAGCGGCAACGCGGTCTTCAGCAGTGCGCGGACCGATCCGGCGGCGCTCGCCCGGGAGCTGGAGGCGGCCGTCGAGGCCCACTTCGGCTTCCGGGTCGCCTGCCTGGTGGTGGACGGCGCGTACCTGCGCGCCGTCGCGGAGGCCTGCCCCTTCCCGGCCGCCGAGCTGGAGGGCAAGCAGCTCCACGCCACCTTCTTCTCCGAGCAGCCCGGCCCGGAGCGTTTCGCCGCACTCGACGCGGCCGCGTTCCTCCCCGAGGAGTACCGCCTCGGCGACCGCGTCCTCTACCTCTACGCCCCCGACGGCCTCGGCCGCTCCAAGCTGGCCGAGGCCCTCGCCAAACCCGCCGTCGCCAAAGGCATCGACGCGACCACCCGCAACTGGAACACCGTCGCCAAGCTCGTGGAGCTGACCGGTCCCTGACCCGCTGTCTACCCCTCCGGCACCGGGGTGGCCTGGTGGTAGTACATCCGCCAGCCGGCCCCGTCGGCCGACGTCCGCCAGATCGAACTCCTGCGCGCCCGCCGCCCGTCGATCACGGTCTCGTAGGTGAGGTGCACCACCCCCGGCGCCAGTTCGACCCCCGCCATACCGGCGGGCTCGTACAGCGGGCCGTCCTCGGCGCCGCCCTCCAGGCCCGGCAGCGCCGCGAGCATCGTCTCCCGGTCCCACCTGCGGCCCGAGGCCCCCACCTCGACGAACTCCGGATCGAGGAGCCGGTCCGCCAGGACCCTCGACGCCCGCACGCCCGGACCCATCAACCGCATCTCGCACGCGACCGCCTCGGCCACGGCCTCCTTCGTCCCACCCATGGGAGCATCCTGCCCCGGACCGGCGCGGTACCGGCCACCGGCCCCGGGGGCGACGGAGCCGACCGGGTGTGCCAGGCTCATCGCCATGCGGTACATCATCATCGGCGCGGGCGCCGTGGGCGCCACCATCGGCGGACGGCTCGCGGAGGCGGGCGGCGAGGTCGTCCTCGTCGCGCGCGGCGCGCACGCGGAGGCCCTGCGGGCCGGGGGGCTGCGGCTCACGACGGCGGACGGGAACCGGGTGCACCGGCTGCCGGTCGTCACCGGACCCGACGAGATGGGCGAACTGCGCCCGGACGACGTGCTGGTGCTGGCGGTGAAGACCCAGGACGCGATCGCGGCGCTCGACGCGTGGGGCGACGCGGAGGTCGCGGGCGGCGGCACGGCCGCACAGCGGCTCCCGGTGCTCTGCGCACAGAACGGGGTGGAGAGCGAGCGGCTGGCGCTACGGCGCTTCGCGCGCGTGTACGGGGTGTGCGTGTGGCTGCCCGCCACCTTCCTGGAGCCGGGCGTGGTCTCGGCGCTGTGCACCCCGCTGACCGGCATCCTGCACCTGGGCCGGGCCGCCGGCGGCACGGACGCGCTCGCCCGGACCGTCGCGGCGGACCTCGCCAAGGCCGGCTTCGAGGCGCCGCTGGTCGAGGACGTCATGCGGTGGAAGTACGCGAAGCTGCTGGGGAACCTGGGCAACGCGATCCAGGCCACGACCGGCCCGGAGCCCGATCCGGCCAAGGCGGCGCTGCTGCTGCGGGCCGTGCGCGAGGCGAAGGCCGCCTTCGGGGCGGCCGGTATCGCCTACGCCTCGGACGCGGAGCAGTCGCAGGCCCGCGACGGGAAGGTCGAGCAGCCGCCGGGCGTGCGGGGCGGATCGTCCTGGCAGAGCCTGGCCCGCGGTACGGGCTCGGTGGAGGCGGACTACCTCAACGGGGAGATCTCGCTGCTGGGCCGGCTCCACGGGGTGCCCACCCCCGTCAACGACGTGCTGCGGCACGCGGCGAACATCTTCGCCCGGGAGGGCCTGCCGCCGGGCGCGATGTCCGTCTCCGACCTGACGGCCCTGGCCGACGAGGCCGCGGCCCGCACGTAGAGCGGGCGGGTCAGGCCGTCAGGGCCGGGAGCCGGGCGGGTGCCGCCGCGGCCGCGTCGTAGCGGTGCAGCAGCAGGCGGGCCAGTTCCGGGGCGGCGCCCAGGACCTCGGCCACGACGTCGGCGCCCGCGGCCCCGGCGCCCGCCGCGATGCGGTCCGGGAGCCTGCCGGGGGCGATGACGTACGGGGCCACCGCCACCCGGTCGAAGCCCTCGGCGCGCAGGGCCCGTACGGCGTCCTCCGTACGGGGCAGAGCGGCGGAGGCGAACGCAGGCCGCACGGCGCACCAACCGGTGTGCCGCCACTCCCGCGCGATTTCAGCGATCACTGCGATCGCCTCCGGGTCCGTGGAACCGGCGGACGCGAGCACCACCGCGGTGGTGGCGCGGTCCGCCGGGGTGAGGCCGGCTTCGGACAGCCGGCGTTCGAGCGCCTCGACGAGCAGCGGGGACGGCCCGAGGACGTCCGCCACCGAGACCGTCAGGCCCGGCAGGCGGGTCAGCGCCTCCGACAGCGCCGCCGGGATGTCGGCCTTCGCGTGGAAGGCCCGGGTCAACAGCAGCGGCAGGGCCACCACGTCGCGGACACCGTCGGCGTGCAGCGCCGACAGCACCTGCTCGACCCGCGGGGCGTTGAAGTCCAGGAAGGCCGTCTCCACGCGCAGTCCGGGCCGCAGCGCCCGCACCCGCCGGGTGAGGGCGTGCACGGTCGCGGCGTGCCGCGGATCGCGGCTGCCGTGGGCGATGACCAGCAGGGCGGGCGACATGCGCGTCAGCTCTTGACCAGGAGGCCGCGGCTGCGCAGGACGTACCNNACGGCCGGCGGCACCCACGCCACCGACGGCAGGGACTGCAGGCCCTGGAGGATCGGGCCGATCGCGGCGCGCACGAACTTCACCCGGGCGACGAGCAGGCCGAGCGGGGTGCCGATGGCCAGGGCCAGCAGGAAGCCCAGCAGACCACGGGAGACGGAGGTCCAGATGACCTCCAGCAGAGTCCCCTTCAACCACATGTCGGACAGGCTGTCCCACACCGCGGAAAGGGCCGGGAGCTTCGTCTCGTCGGTCACCTTCAGGGAGACGAGGACCTGCCAGATCACCAGGACCAGGCCGACCGCCAGGAACGGCGGCAGGACCTTCTTGACGAGGACCTCGCGGACCGGTGTGCGGTGGGTCTGGACCGCGTCCAGGGCGTCGAGTCCGGCCTCCAGACCTGCGAGGTCGTCCGTTGTCGCCTTCGTTTCAGTGCTGGCCAT
>NZ_MQUR01000061.1 GCF_001953875.1 Streptomyces amritsarensis | reverse complement strand
CCGCCCTGCGGCGGGCGGGCCCGCCCGGCTCCGGACGACTCCTGAGCCGGGCGGGCCCGCTCTCGTACGGCTGCCGGAGGATCAGGGGCCGACAGTGATGTCCTGCGCCGGGTCGGTGACGTCGGAGACCTTGTAGACCGCGTTGAAGACGGAGGCAGTCGCGCTCGTCGGGCAGCCGAACCCGCCGGTGACCTTGACCGGGACGGAGGCGTTGGTGAAGGTCAGGCTCGACGGGCTGCCGTTGACCCAGGTGCCGGCGACGCTCGCCGGGGCCGTGGGCGCGGCCGTGACCGTACACGAGGCGAGCCCGGTCGTCTTGAGGACCAGCCCGCCGATGGGCACGGTCATGGTCGCGGTGATCGGCGATCCGTCCTGCATGGACACCGCCCACGCGCCGCTCGTCGTGACCGTCGGGGTCACTCCCGGCATGCTGGAGGTGCAGGAGCTGTATGTGGGCGGCGAGATCGGCGAGGACACGGGCCCGGCCGGGTTGCTGTTGCCGGGGGCGGCCGGCACCGTGCCGGTGGAGACGGAGACCGTGCAGGTCACCGTCACCGACCCGGCCTTGAGGGTGGCCTTCCCGCTGAGGACGGCCTTGAAGTCGTGGCCGGCGGGGGTGACGGTGGTCGACCCGGCCAGGGGCGCGGGGGTGGCGGAGGCGGTGACCGAGGCGAGAGCTATGGCTCCGGCGGCGGCCGTCCCGAGGGCGAGCGCGGTGCGCGTGCGGCTCATGGCTGTGCTCCTTGGGGATCGGAGTGCGGGGTGGGGGGAGGGGGCGCGTTCCGGGGCGGGGCCGGCGCCGTGACCGGGGCCCGGACCATGCCCGTGACCGGGGTCCGGTCTGCGGTCCGGTCCGGGGTGGGGGCCGGGCCCGGGGTGGGGTCCGGGCCCGCGGTCCGGTCCGTGGGTCCGTCCGCGGTCCGGTCCGGATCGGCGGCCGGCGCCGCGCCTGCGGCGCGCTGGGCGGCGTACGGCTGCCAGGCGAACATCAGGCCGCCGCCGAGGATGCCGAGGAGGGTGCCGATCAGGAACCCGCCCAGATTCGACAGGACCAGCGCGGCGGTGGCGATCAGGGTGGTGAGGACACCCGAGAGGGCGCGTTGCGACGGTGAGAACCAGGCGGTAAGGCCGAGCACGACCATCACGATGCCCATCAGGACGGACGGGATCCCCGCCACACCCTGCTGGAGCATGACCTTCAACGGCGCCAGCGGGAGGACGCAGATCCACGCCCCGGCCAGGATCGCGAACAGCCCGCCCCAGAAGGGCCTGCTGAGCCGCCACCGACGCCAGCGCCGGCGGCGGCTCAGAAGCATTCCTTCTTGCCCTTGCTGACGTTCATGCTGAGACCGGAGAGCTTGAAGGTGCCGGCGTTCGTCGCCCACGCCGTCTGCTGGAGACCGGTGATGCGGACCGTGTCGGCCTGCTGGGCGAAGAGGTCCTGCATGCCCTGCGCGTCGGCCGGCCCCTTGTCGAGGGTGGAGGCGTCACGTCCGATCTCGATGTTGCTGAACACGGCGTCACCGGCGAGCTGGGTCGCGTCGACGAAGAGGTTGCTCGCCTCCACCGGGGTCTTCTTGCCCGCGGTGAGGTTGAGCGAGATGTCCCCGATCACCGGGAGCGTGGTGACCACGGACTGGCAGAGGTTGTTGAGCTTCGCCTCCCGGATGGCGGTGACGGCCACCGGGATGAGCTCCTCGCGCGCGTTGACGTCGACGCCGCCGTACTGGGCGAATCCCTCGCCCTCCAGGCTGCTCGCCGACACCTTGAACTGCTGCCCCGACACGGCGAACGAGGCGGCCAGCGCGCCCTGGGCGAGGGCGACGCCGAGGCCCGCGGTCACCGCGACGGCGGGGACGGTCAGAACGGCGAACCGGCGCCAGCGGACACGGCCGGAGTCGCTGTGATCGTCGGATAAATGGGGGGAACCGGTCATGGGGTCGTCCCTTGTTTTCGGCTGTGCACCGTTGTTACCGACGAGTTGAATGTAAGAGTGCCAATGGTGGTTGGCAAGGTTGTGCGAGCGCACCCTTTGAGCCGACTCCTACTGCTCCGTACGCAGCAGTTCCGCGACCTCCGCGTCCACCCTCCGGGCCATCGCCCGGGCGAACTCGGTGGCCACGACCTCGCCGGCGACCGGCCGCAGGGCCGTCACCGCCGCCGTGACGTGCTGGATTTGGGTGGCCGAAAGCAGCTCCAGCCCCTCGGCGCCGATCACGTGCCGCCGGAACAGGCCGACGAACCGGTCCGCGAGCGCGGCCGCCTGCGCCTGGACGAACTCCCCGGCGTCCAGGATCTCCGCCAGCGGCACCCCCTGCCGTACCAGCGCCAGCGTCGCCTCCAGCAGCCGCCGGCTCGGATAGGTGACGAGGTCCCCGTCGACCGTGACGTAGCCGAGTTCCGCCGCCCGCCGGGTGTCCGCCGCGGTGGCCGTCGGGCCGAACAGCTCGCGCAACTCGGCCCGGGTCAGCGTCACCGGCTCCTCCTGCACCCAGTCACGGGTCATCTCCCGCTCCAGGCCCAGCAGTTGGGACAGGCCGCCGCCCTCCTCCCACGCGTTCAGCAGCTCCGCGATGCCGTTGACCGTGTAGCCGCGCCCCAGCAGGTCGCTGATCAGGCGCAGCCGGGTCAGGTGGTCGTCGGAGTACCAGGCGATCCGGCCCTCCCGGCGCGGCGGTGGGAGCAGCCCGCGCTCCTGGTAGTAGCGCAGGTTGCGCACCTTGACGCCGGCCGCCCGGGCCACGTCCTCCCGGCGGTAGCGCACGCCGCCTGCGTCCGCCACCTGACCGCCTGCGTCCCCCACCTGACCGCTTCCGTCTCCCACCTGGCTGCTCACGCGCCAGAGTGTAGGACGTACCGGCAGGTCACATGGGGCGCGTGTCGCGCGGACGGTCCTGCTTGACCGCCCGCAGCACCACGAACTTCGGCTCGCTCGCGACGACTTCGCTGTTGCCGAAGAGCCGGCGCAGGTGGGTGTGGTAGCCCATGTGCCGGTTGGCCACGACCCACAGCTCGCCGCGCGGCCGCAGCGCCTTGCGCGACTGCGCGAACATGCGCAGCGCCGTCGCGTCCGTCGTGGCCTGGTGGGAGTGGAAGGGCGGGTTGCACAGGATCAGATCGACCGAGCCCGGGTCCAGCATCGCGACGCCGTCGCCCACGAGGAAGTCGGCCCGCTCGCGCTCACGGTGCACGTTGGCGCGGAACGTGGCCTTCGCCGAGGCGACCGCCTGGTACGACTCGTCGGTGAACACGATCTCCGCGCGCGGGTCCGCGACGGCGACGGCGGTGCCGACGATGCCGTTGCCGCAGCCCAGGTCCACGACGCGGGCGCCGTCGGTGTTGGTCGGGATGCTCTGCAGGAAGAAGCGCGTGCCCACGTCGAGCCGGTCCGCGCAGAAGATCCCGGCGTGGTTGACGGCCGTCAGCCCGGCACCCGAGCCCGCTTCCTGGTCCAGCTTGTACGTGACCGGCCACGGGTCCTCGCCCCGCGTCGCCGTGGCGCCGGGCGTGCAGAAGATCAGCCGGGCCTTCTTCTCGGCGAGCGAGGTCCTCGTCGGGCCGAGGATCTTCTCGAAGAGGTTCAGGGTGGAGGTGTGGATCTCCTTGACCATGCCCGTGCCCACGACGACGGTGCCCGGGTGCACGTGCGGCGCCAGCCGGTACAGCTGGTCCTCCAGCAGCGCCAGGCTCTTGGGCACCCGTACGAGGAGGACGTCGATCCGCTCGGGCGGCGGGTCCTGCGTGGTCAGCAGCCGCACCGTGGACTTGGCGGTGCCGATACCGGCCCGGTCCAGGTTCGCCGCGGTGCTCGCCCGCGAGAGGTAGGAATCGGTGATCTGCGTCGGGTGGTACGCGGCCAGTGCCGTCGTCAGCGCTCCCCAGCGGTCACCGAGGATGGTGATCTGCCCGGCGCCGGCCAGGTCCACCGGACCGCGTTCCCCCGTACCGGAGTCGAGGTGGCGCAGCAGGTACTCGTCGGCGGCGTCCCAGGCGCGGAGCCGGTCGCGCGGGTCCTCGGGGAAGCGGGTGAGCTCGTAGGAGCCGAAAGGCGTGGTCAGACGGTTCATCGTGCCCCCAGGCTAACCGAGGCCGCCGCCCGGCCCCGCACACACGGGGCCGGGGCCGCCCGCGTGCGCCGCTACTCGGGGAACTCGCCGGCCATCGCGGCCGCCATCCGCAGGTGGGGACGGGCCTCGTCGGGCCGGCCCATACGCTCCAGGGTGCGCCCGAGCATGAGCCGGGCGTAGTCCTCCACGGGCCACCGCTCCAGCACGGCCCGCAGCTCGCGCTCGGCACGCGAGAGCTGCGCGGAGTGGTAGTAGGCACGGGCCAGCAGCAGCCGCGGAGCCAGCTGCTCGGGGGCCTCGCCCGCCAGCGGCTCCAGGATGCGGGCGGCCGTCGCGTACTCCCGCGCGTCGAAGAAGAGCTGGGCGCGCGCCCAGCGCTCGGCTGCCGTCCCGTGCTCGTAGTACTCCGTCGGCGCGTTCATCGCGTCCCTTCCGCCGTTCAGGTGGTTCGTCCGCTGCTCCAACACGCATGGCCGCCGGAACATTCCACTGAACACCACCGCCCCCTCGGGGCTAGGTTGTGCCCATGAGCAATCTCGATCGCCAGCCCGCTCTCTCCGCCTGCGGCGGCCGCGGCTTCGTCGTCGCCGAACCGGTGCGCGAGCTCCTCAGCCCGCGCACGGTCAGGCTCGGGGAGTCCACCGAGGTACGCCGACTCCTGCCGAACCTGGGCCGCCGCATGGTGGGCGCCTGGTGCTTCGTGGACCACTACGGCCCGGACGACATCGCCGACGAGCCCGGCATGCAGGTCCCGCCGCATCCGCACTCCGGTCTGCAGACCGTCAGCTGGCTCCACGAGGGCGAGGTGCTGCACCGCGACAGCGTCGGCAGCCTGGAGACGATCCGCCCGCGCGAGCTCGGCCTGATGACCTCGGGCCGCGGCATCAGCCACTCCGAGGAGAGCCCGCGCCCGCACGCCCGCTTCCTGCACGGCGCCCAGCTGTGGGTGGCCCTGCCGGACGCCCACCGCAACGTGGAACCGCACTTCCAGCACCACGCGGACCTGCCCCGGGTGACGGCCCCGGGCCTGACGGCGACGGTCATCCTCGGCACCCTGGACACGGCGACCTCGCCCGGCACGGCGTACACCCCGATCGTGGGCGCCGACCTGGCCCTGGCGGCGGGCACCGAGACCCGGCTCCCGCTCGACCCCGACTTCGAGTACGCGGTCCTGTCGATGTCCGGCGAGGCCCACGTCGACGGCGTCCCGGTCCTCCCCGGCTCGATGCTCTACCTCGGCTGCGGCCGCACGGAACTCCCCCTGCGCGCGGCGTCGGACGCGGGCCTGATGCTCCTGGGCGGCGAACCGTTCGAGGAGGAGATCGTGATGTTCTGGAACTGGATCGGCCGGTCCCACGAGGAGATCGCCCAGTTCCGCGAGGACTGGACGAACGGCACCCGCTACGGCGAGGTCAAGGGCTACGACGGGCCTCCGATTCCTTCCCCTGAGCTGCCTCCGACCCACCTGAAGCCCAGGGGTCGCGTGCGTTGACCTGCTGGTTCGTGCGGACGAGGGCCGGGTGCCGTGCTCACGCCCGGCCCTGCGCCTTCGGTTGCAGTCGCCGACTTTGCTGACGAGCAGTGGGTGCCTGCCCCGCCCTCGGGGCAGTACCACGTCGTCAGCGGTGCAGCGTCAGCAGACCTGGCCGGTAGGGCCACTGTCCGTAGTCGCCGCCGGAGTTGGGATCGCGTCCCTGGTAGAGGAACCGCAGGTTGCAGGGGTCGACCGTCATGGTCTGATCGGGGCCGGTCCGGATCAGTTCGCCATGGCTGATGTCGTTGGTCCAGGTGGCGCCGCTGTTGGCCTTGCCGGCGAACGGGGTGTTCTCGGTCGCGGCTTGGGGCGTCCATGAGCCGTTCAGGCTGGTGGCCGTGAACGAGCGGAAGTACCGGCCCTGCGAGCCGATCGCCTCGACGATCATGAGGTAGCGGTCCTGGCCCTGGAGTTTGTAGACCTGCGGTGCTTCGAACAGGTTGTCCGTCGTGTCGCTCATGACCACTGTTGAGGTCGCGCCGAAACTGCCCGGGAAGTTCCCGATCGGCATACCGGCCCGGTAGATCTTGCCGTTGTCACCGGCGAAGAACAGGTACATGTTCGTCCCGTCACCGATGAGCGTCTGGTCGATGGGCCCGGTCCCGGAGCCGGCGATGCTTCCGGAGAAGAGCTCCTGCTCCGCCGACCAGCCGTTCGGGTTGGCGGGGTCGGTCGATGTCCGGTAGGAGAAGGCGGTCCTGCCCCACTGGTAGGCGAGCACCCAGATGTTCTTCGGCGCGAAGTGGAACAGGGTGGGTGCGACGACGGAACTCGCCATCGCGTTCTGGCCGGCCGAGGCCATCTCCGGCCAGTCGGTGAACGGCGTGAAGTTCATCGAACGCCAGCCGACCCCGGTTCCCGCCGCGCCGTGCGTCGTCGCGTAGACGAGCTGCCTCCCGTTGTAGGGGGCGACGGTGAAGTCCTTGAGCGAGGCCCACCCGGCCCTGGGCTGTGCCAGCGGGCCCGTCGACGTCCAACGGTACGCAGAGGGAAGGGCGCACGCGCCGGGGTTGCCGCCGCCGACCTTGACGAGCTGCCACTGCTGGTTGGCGCCGCCCCAGTCGTCGTACTGGACGATGTTCGCGCCGTCGGCCGTGGAGCCCCCCTGCACTTCGAGGGCCTTGTTGCTGTGGCGCGCGATGAGCCTCACGTAGCCGTCCGGGCTGTCGACCAGCCTCCACTGCTGGTTGGTGCCGTTCCGGTCGGCCCACTGGACGACCGGGCCGCCGTTGGCGGTGGATCCGTTGTGGACGTCCAGCACCTTGCCGGAATGGCGGGACTTGATGCGGTGGTAGCCGCCGCCGGAGTCGACGAACTGCCACTGCTGCTGGTTCTGGTCGTTCCTGGCCCACTGGGTGATGCGGGCGCCGTCGCCGGTCGCCAGGTTGTAGACGTCCAGGGCCTTGCCGCTGTTGCGGTTGACCAGGACGTACCAGGCGTTGGTGTCGACGGTCGCGGCACCGGCGGGCTGGGCATTGAAGAGGGTTGCCATGAGCAGAAACGGCACGAGGCAGGCGACCAGGCGCGTCAGGCCGGCCGGCGGCCGATGGCGAATCCACATCAAAGGATCTCCTTCGGGAGGTGGGGGGACAGCGACCCCGCGGGTCCACGGAGCCGGCCGCGTCGTGTCGGGGCGCGGCCAGCACGGCGCGGCGGGGACGGCGTGGTCAGGCAGATGTGGTCAGGCGGAGGGGGGATTGCCGTAGTAGGCGTTCGGTCCGTGCTTGCGGGTGAAGTGTCGGTCCAGGACGTGCTGCGGGGGTTCCACGGTGCCCAGGGCGATGGTGTGGAGGGCCATCTCGGCCACCGCCTCGCAGATGACGGCGTGCTCCAGGGAGGTGGCGGCGTCGGCGCCCCAGGTGAAGGGGCCGTGGTGGGCGACGAGGGCGCCGGGGACCTCCTCGGCCCGGGTGTTGTCACGGCCCAGCAGGTCCACGATGACCTGGCCGGTGTTGTACTCGTAGTCCGTGGCGCATTGCTGGGGGGTGAGGGGCGCGGTGACGGGGACGGGACCGTTGAAGGTGTCCGCGTGGGTGGTGCCGAGCACCGGTATCGGGCGCCGTGCCTGGGCGAAGGCGACGGCGTGGGTGGAGTGTGTGTGGGTCACGCCTCCGATGGAGGGGAAGGCGAGGTAGAGGCTGCGGTGCGTCTCGGTGTCGGTGGACGGTCGCAGACGGCCTTCGACGACACTGCCGTCGGACAGGGAGACGACGACCAGGTCCTCCTCGCTCAGCACGTCGTAGGCCACCCCCGAGGGCTTGATGACGAAGACGCCGGCCTGCCGGTCCACCCCGCTCACGTTGCCCCAGGTGAGGGTGGCCAGGCCGGCTCGGGGGATGCGGAGGTTGGCCTCCCACACCTCTCGGCGCAGTTCCCTGGAAACGGCGGTGCTCACGGTGGGCTCCGTCCTGGTGCGGGTGGAGGTGTGCACGGCGCCCTGCGGGGCGGGTGCGGCGGCGTGGTCGCTCACAGGCTCTGGGCCAGACGGTGGTACGCCTGGTTCCAGCGCAGCTCGCGCGTGAAGCGCCGGATGGTGGTGTCTTCGTCGATGACGGCGAGTTCGGTACGGAGCATCTCGGCGAGGTCTTCGAGCTCCTCGCCGCCGAGAGCGGTGGTCAGGACGGTGTGGTGCGGTGCTCCGGCCGTCAGCCAGGCCTCGGTGGACGTGCGCAGGTCGGGGCGGGGGCGCCAGACGGCTCGTGCGACGGGGAGCCGGGGCAGCGGCTCGGGCGGGCCGACGACGTCGACGTGGTTGGCGACGAGGCGGAACCTGTCGCCCATGTCCGCGAGCCCGACGACGACGGCCCGACCGGGATCCGCGTCGAAGACGAGGCGGACCGGGTCTTCGCGCCCGCCGATGCCGAGCGGGTGGATCTCACAGGCGGGCGTGGCCGTCGTGAGGGAGGGGCAGACCTCCAGCATGTGGGCGCCGAGGACGAGCTCCTGGCCGGCCGTGAGGTCGTAGGTGTAGTCCTCCATGAACGAGGTGCCGCCGGGCAGGCTGCGGGCCATCGTCTTGAGGGCGCGCAGCAGGGTGGCGGTCTTCCAGTCACCCTCGCCGCCGAAACCGTAGCCGTCCGCCATCAGGCGCTGCACGGCGAGCCCGGGAAGCTGGCGCAGGCCGCCGAGATCCTGGAAGTTGGTGGTGAAGGCGCGGAAGTTGCCCTGCGTGAGGAACGTGCGCAGACCGGCTTCGATACGGGCGGCGTAGCGCAGGGAGGCGTGGCGCTCGCCGCCCGGCCGCAGCTCGGGCGCGATGGCGTAGAGGTCCTGGTACTCCTTGACGAGGGAGTCCACGGTGTCCTCGGGGGCGGCGTCGACCGCGGCGACGAGGTCGTTGACGCCGTAGGTGTTGACCGAGACCCCGAACCGCAGCTGCGCCTCGACTTTGTCGCCTTCGGTGACGGCGACATCGCGCATGTTGTCGCCGAAGCGGGCGAGTTTGAGGGTGGTCAGTTCGCAGCGGCCGAGGGCGGCGCGGGCCCATCCGGCGATGCGGTCGACCACGTCGGGGGCGCAGACGTGGCCGGCCACGGTCTTGCGCGGTACACCGAGCCGGGTCTGGACGAAGCCGAACTCGCGGTCGCCGTGGGCGGCCTGGTTCAGGTTCATGAAGTCCATGTCGATGGTGGACCAGGGCAGTTGGCGGTTGGCCTGGGTGTGCAGGTGCAGCAGCGGCTTGCTCAGGGCGTCGAGGCCGGCGATCCACATCTTGGCCGGGGAGAAGGTGTGCATCCAGGCGATCAGGCCGATGCAGCGGTCGTCGGCGTTGGCCGCCAGGCAGACCGCGCGGATGGCGGCCGCGTCGGTGAGGACGGGCTTCCATACGAGGCGCACGGTCATCTGGGGCCGGCGGGCGAGGGTTTCGCAGATGGCGCGGGACTGGTCGGCGACCTGGGCGAGGGTGTCGTCGCCGTAGAGGGACTGGCTGCCGGTGAGGAACCAGATCTCGCGCTCGGGCTGGGCAGGGGTCATGACGGGGTGTGCTCCTCGGAGGTGCTCGGGCGGAGAGGCCGGGCCGATGGAGGCCAGGGCGATGGAGGCCGGGCCGATGGAGGCCGGGGCGGGTGGTGGTCCGGGTCAGCGGGCGGTGGCGAGGCGTGCGGTGTTGCGGATCCGGCGCAGGCGGTGCAGGAGCAGGTCCGCGCCGGTGCCGAAGTGGTCGTGCAGGGCGCGGTATTCGCTGAACAGGGCGTCGTAGGCGTCCGCCCGTGCGGGGTCGGGGACGTACGCGTGGCGCTTGACGCTTCCCATGGCGGAGGCGGCGGAGCGGACGTCGGGGTAGGCGCCCGCGGCGACGGCGGCGTGGATGGCCGAGCCGAGCGCCGGCCCCTGGTCGGAGGTGCCGAGGGAGACGGGGCGGCGGAGCACGTCGGCGTGGATCTGCATGAGCAGTGCGTTCTTCTTCAGGCCGCCGGTGACGATGAACTCCTCGACGGGGATCCCGGCGCCCTCGAAGGTTTCGACGATCATCCGGGTGCCGTAGGCGGTGGATTCGAGCAGGGCCCGGTAGACGTCTTCGGGCCGGGTGTCGAGGGTGAGGCCGGCGATGACTCCGGAGAGGTGGTGGTCGACCAGGGGGGAGCGGTTGCCGTTCATCCAGTCCAGGGCGACCAGACCGTGCGCGCCGACCGGGCCGGCCGCGGCCTTGCGGGTCAGGAGCTGGTGGAGGTCCTCGCCCGATGCCGCCGCCTCGGCCCGGTAGTGGTCCGGGACGCACTGCCGGAGCCACCAGGCGAAGATGTCACCGACCGCGCTCTGGCCGGCCTCGTAGCCGTAGGCGCCCTGGACGATGCCGCCGTCGACGACCCCGCAGATGCCGGGGACCTCGGCGAGCGTGGCGGCGTTGAGGACGTGGCAGGTGGAGGTGCCCATGATGGCCAGCATCCGCCCGTTCTCGACGGCGCCGGCCGCGGGCGCGGCCACGTGGGCGTCGACGTTGCCCGCGGCGACGGCGACGCCCGCGGGGAGGCCGGTCCAGCGCGCGGCCCGCCCGCCGAGTGTGCCGACGCGGGAGCCCAGTGGTGCCGGCGGGTGCTCCAGGCGCGTGGCGGGGAAGTCGGCGAAGTCGGGGTGCAGCCGGGCCAGGAAGTCGGGCGAGGGGTAGGAGCCGTCCTGGTGGATGCCCTTGTAGCCGGCGGTGCAGGTGTTGCGGGACTCCTCCCCGGTCAGCTGCCAGACGATCCAGTCCGCCGCCTCGATCCAGCGGGCGCAGGCGGCGTAGACGGCGGGGTCCTCTTCCAGGACTTGCAGGGCCTTGGCGTACTGCCATTCGGCGGAGATCTTGCCGCCGTACCGTGCGAGCCACTTCTCGCCGTGGGCGTGGGCGAGGGCGTTGATGCGGTCGGCCTGCCCTTGGGCGGCGTGGTGCTTCCACAGTTTGGGCCAGGCGTGCGGGCGGTCGGCCCACTGCGGGATCAGGGCGAGCGGGGTGCCGTCCGGGGTGGTCGGCAGGACCGTGCAGGCGGTGAAGTCGGTGGCGATGCCGATGACGCGGCCCGGGTCGATGCCGGCGTCGGCGACCGCCGCGGGAACGGCGGTACGCAGGACCTCGCGCCAGTCCTCCGGGTGCTGCAGGGCCCAGTCGGGGGGCAGGGGGACGCCGGTGGCGGGAAGGCGGTCCTCGATGACGGCGTGCCGGTACTCGTGGACCGATGAACCGAGTTCGGCGCCGTCCCGGACCCTGACCACGACGGCGCGCCCGGAGAGGGTGCCGAAGTCGACGCCGATGGTGCAGGCCTCGGGATGGTGGCGGGCTGCGGGGCCGGAAAGCGCGTGAGGGGTCACGATGCGGTCTCTCTCGTCATGGGCAGCGGTCGGAGAAGCCCTCTGATTGTTAACGCTCACAATTCTGTTGGACAAGGGCCTGGGACGGTTCTTTCGAGCATCGGGCAAGGAATGGGGCCTCTGATGTGTGCGCGCACTCACTGCCGTGGCCGGAGTGCTGTCGCCGATGCGCGGGGTGTCCGGTGCGGTGCCTTGCAGGGCGCAGGGCGCGGCCCGTACTGGGCGTACCTGCGGCGCCCGGCCGTGCCGGAGCCGTGCCGGCGTCGCGTGCCCGTGAGCCTTTCCGTCACAGGGCCGGATGCAGGACGCGGCCCCGGGGCCGCGACCGGTCCGGCAGCGGGTCGGTGGGCGGCAGCGGCAAGGCGGAGCCGGCGGCGGTGCCGGTGCCCGTGCCGGCGCCGACGCATCGGCGGCCGTGCGCCGCCGGACGGCCGGCGCGAGGCCCGCCGCCGGCCGTCGGAAGGCGGTGGCGAGAGCCGCCCCGTGCGTCAGTCGTCGCCTGAAGGGCGCGTGCTCGCGCGCATGATGAGCTGCGGTTCCACGAGGAGGTGCTCGGCCTTCCGGGCGCGCCCCTCGATGTGGTCGACGAGGAGTCCGATGCTCCGGCGGCCGATGGCGGCGAAGTCCTGGCGGACCGTGGTCAGGGGTGGAGGGAAGTACTCGGCTTCGGGGATGTCGTCGAAACCGGCCACGGCCACCTGTCCCGGAGTGCGGATCCCCGCCTCGCGCAGAGCCCGCAGGACACCGAGGGCCATCTGGTCGTTGGCGACGAAGACGGCGGTGACCGGTGTCGCTCCCCGACGGGCCAGGGCGAACCCGGCGAGCTCCTGTCCCGCCCGGTATCCGGACAACGGGCTCCAGTCCCCCGTCAGTACGCGCGGAGGTGTGATGCCGCTCTCCTCCAGGACCGCGCGCCATCCGGCGGTGCGGGCCTCGCTCTCCAGCCAGTCGTCGGGACCCGCCACGTGCCAGACGGTGCTGTGCCCGGCGGCGAGCAGGTGCTCCGTGACCATGCGGGCCCCGAGTTCCTGGTCGAGGGAGACGCCCGGCAGGTCGAGCTGATGACCGCCCTCCACGGTGACCACGGGGAAGGGTGCGTCCAGTTCGGCGAGCGCCTGCACGTGCGAGCGCTGCGGGGTGATGGCGACGACACCCTCCACGCCCCAGGACGCGAGGTGGTCGATGGCGCTCTTGAGGCCCTGCCCTTCGCCGGTGCGCAGACTGACGGTGGAGACGAGGTAGCCCTGCTCCCGGGCCGCCTCCTGCAGGCCGGTCAGAGTGCTTGCGGGTCCGTACAGGGCGGTGTTGACGGCGATGACGCCCAGCGTCCTCGTCCTGCGCGTCACCAGGGCGCGTGCGGCGGAGTTGCGGCGGTAGCCCAGCTGCTCGACGGCCCGGGTGACCTGTTCCCGGGTGGCCGCGCGTACGTTGGGATGGCCGCTCAGCACCCGGGAGACGGTCTGGTGGGAGACCCCCGCCTCGCGCGCGACGTCGGCCATCGTCGGCGGGCGGACGTCTTCCGCGGGATGTGCCACGTTCGCCTCCCTTCTCCCTGTTCACGGCTGTTCATCGGTGCGAGAGAACCTTAGCGTCTCCCGCGGCACGCCATTGTGAACGCTAACAATCTCGCTCGGCGAGGGCGCCGACGCCCTCGCCGCCCGGACGCCGCGGCCTCGTCCGGCCCGATCCGAGGACACGCCGAAGCGCCGGGCGGGATCCGCCGAAGAGCCGCTGGAGGAGGATGAAGACGAACAGCAGGCCGCCGATGACGATGCGCGTCCACCACGAGCTCAGCGTGCCCTGGAAGCTGATGATGGTCTGGATCAGGCCGAGGACCGTCACGCCCAGGGCGGTGCCGAGGACGAACCCGGAGCCCCCGGTCAGCAGCGTCCCTCCGATGACGACGGCCGCGATGGCGTCGAGTTCCATGCCGACGGCGTGCAGGGCGTAGCCGGACAGCATGTAGAACGTCAGCAGCAGACCGCCGAGGGCAGAGCACAGACCGCTCACGGCGTACACCGCGACCTTGGTGCGTCCCACGGGCAGGCCCATGAGACGGGCCGAGGCCTCGTTGCCGCCGATGGCGTACACGGTGCGGCCGAAGCGGGTGTGGTGGAGGACGACGAAGGCGAGAGCCAGCACGATCACGGCTATGACCACGGCGGGTGAGATGAACAGACCTCCGGGCAGGAGCACCCGTGTCTGGGCGATCCGCGTGGTCGTCGGGTCGGTGAGGGAGATCGAGTCGGTGCTGATCGTGTAGCAGAGGCCGCGGGCGAGGAACATGCCCGCGAGGGTGACGATGAAGGGCTGGATCTCGAAAGTGTGGATCACCCAGCCCATCAGGGCCCCGCTTGCTGCTCCCACCAGCAGCACCAGCGGCGCCGCCAGGGCGAGCGGCGCGCCGTTCTGTTCGACGAGCCACGCCGTCAGCATGGTCGACAAGGCCACCATGGAGCCGACTGAGAGGTCGATTCCGCCGGTGAGGATGACGAACGTCATGCCGATCGCCACGACGAGCAGGAAGCCGTTGTCGATCAGGACGTTGAGCAGGACCTGCCCGGAGAAGAAGCCCTCGTACAGCAGGGAGCCGATCAGGAACATGGCGATCAGCAGAGTCGCCGTGACCATGAGCGGCAGACGGGCGGCATGCCGCACCGAGAACGGCTGGAGCGGCCTGGTGGGGGAGCTGAGGGTGGTGCTCACGGGTGGACCTCCTGCTGGCGGACTCCCGCGTCGCCGACCGCAGGGGCCGAGGCGGCCGGGCGGCGACGGCGTGAGAGTCGCGCGCGGAACGCGGGCGACTGGACGAGACAGACGGCCATGACGACCAGGGCCTTGAAGACGAGGGTGGTCTCGGGCGGTACGCCGAGGGTGTAGATCGTGGTCGAGAGGGTCTGGATGATCAGCGCGCCCAGGACCGTCCCACCGACGGAGAAGCGGCCGCCGGTGAGGGCGGTGCCGCCGATGACCACGGCGAGGATCGCGTCCAGCTCGATCCACAGGCCCGCGTTGTTCCCGTCGGCGCTGGACACGTTGGAGCTGATCATCAGGCCGGCCACCGCGGCGCACACGGCGCTGACGACGTAGACCATGACCAGAAGGCCGGCCGCCCTGACGCCGACGAGCCGGCTCGCGACCGGGTTGCCGCCCACCGATTCGATGAGCATGCCGAGCGCGGTCCGCCGGGTGACGAAGGAGGTGACGGCCACGAGGGCCGCGGCCAGCAGGACGGCGAAGGGAAGGGTGAGCCAGTAGCCGCCGCCGATCATCTTGTAGGCGCTGCTGGACACGCTGATGATCTGGCCGTCGGTGATCAGCTGGGCCACGCCCCGCCCGGCGACCATGAGGACCAGTGTGGCGACGATGGGCTGGACGTATAGCCGGGCGACGAGGAGGCCGTTGAGCAGTCCGATGGCCGCGGCCACTCCGACCGCCAGGGTGATCGCCGACAGGACGGTGGGCAGACTCCCGGGGTCCTTCGCGGTGGCGATGTGCTCGCACGCGAGGGCGCCGGCGATGGCGACTGTCGAGCCGACCGAGAGATCGATGCCCCGGGTGGCGATGACCAGCGTCATGCCGAGCGACACCAGGATCAGAGGGGCGCCGAACTGGAGGATGTCGATCAGGCTGCCGTACAGGTGTCCGTTCTGGACGCGGACGGCGAAGAAGTCATGGGTGAACGCGACGTTCCCCAGCAGCAGGGATGCCAGGAAGGTGGCGGGCCAGAACAGGCGGTGCCTGGTGAGCCGGCGGGCGCCGGGCGCCCGGGCCGGCCGCCTTCCCCCGGCGCCGATGTCGTCAGGTGGTGTCATGAGGTGGCTCCGGTGGCGATGGTGCCCAGGATGCGGTCGGGCGTCAGGGGCGGGTCGTTGAGGAGGGTGGCGACGAGTCGGTGGTCGCGCAGGACGCCCACGCGGTGGCTCAGCCGCAGCACTTCCTCGATTTCGGCGGAGATGAACACCACCGCGGTGCCTTCCGAGGCCAGGCGGGTGACCAGTTTCTGGATCTCCGTCTTGGCGCCGATGTCGATGCCCCGGGTGGGTTCGTCCAGGATCAGCAGCTCCGGGTCGGTGAGCAGCCATCGGGCGAGCAGCACCTTCTGCTGGTTGCCTCCGCTGAGGTTGCGGACCTGGGCCTCGGGATCGGCCGGACGGATGTCGAGAACCTCGGTCCACCGGGCGGCGATCTCGTCCTGGCGGGCGCGAGAGAGGGGCCTGGCCCAGCCGCGGGCGGCCTGGAGGGCGAGCACGATGTTCTCGCGGACCGTGAGCTCGGCGATCAGCCCCTCCGCCTTGCGGTTCTCCGAACAGAAGGCGATCCTGCGGGCGATCGCGGCCCGTGGGGACCGCAGGTCGGTACGTTCGCCGTTGATCCGTAGCCCTCCGGCGTCGGCGTGGTCGGCTCCGAAGAGCAGCCTGGCCGCCTCGGTGCGTCCGGAACCGAGCAGTCCGGCCAGGCCGATGACCTCGCCGCGGTGGATGTCCAGGTCGTAGGGCTGGACGGCACCGGACCGGGCGAGCCCGCGGGCGCTGAGGAAAGGGGTTTCGGCAGGGACGGGGGCGGCGCTCGCGGTGCGGGAGGTCTCCGCGAGTTCGTCGAGCGTGCGCAGTTCGCTGCCGACCATACGGTGTACGAGGGTGACGGGGGTCAGCTCGTCGATCCGGTACTCGCCTTCGAGGCGGCCGCCCCGCAGCACGGTCACCCGGTCGCACAGGTCGAAGACCTGGTCGAGGAAGTGGGTGACGAAGAGGATCGCGACGCCCCGGTCGCGCAGCCGGCGCACCAAGGAGAACAGCTGGGCGACCTCGTCCCGGTCGAGGCTGGAGGTGGGCTCGTCGAGGATGAGGACCTTCGCCTCGAGGTCCACGGCCCGTGCGATCGCGACCAGCTGCTGGACGGCCAGGGAGTACGCGCTCAGCGGCAGGCGGACGTCGAGGTCGAGTTCCAGTTCGGTGATGAGTCGGGCCGCGCGTGCGTAAAGGGCCGACCAGTGGATCAGTCCCAGGCGCCGGGGTTCACGGCCGACGAGGAGGTTCTCGGCGACCGAGAGGTTGGGGCACAGATTCACCTCCTGGTAGACCGTGCTGATTCCCGCGTGCTGGGCTTCCAGGGGTTCGGCGAACCTCTGGAGGCTGCCGTCGACGGAGACCGATCCCTCGTCGGGCGGGTGGACGCCGGTGAGTACCTTGATGAGGGTCGACTTGCCGGCGCCGTTCTCGCCCATCAGCGCGTGGACCTCGCCGGGGAAGAGGCGCAGGCCCACCCCGTCGAGGGCGAGGACGCCGGGGAAGGCCTTGCGGATGCCGCGGGCCTGCAGGACCGGCTGGTCGGTGCGGGTGGGTGTGCGGGGGCCAGGTGGGGCTGCCATCCGCCCTCCTCTCCTGAGGGAGGGGGCGGCGCGAGGGCCGCCCCCGGTCTGGTGCGGGCGGGGGTCAGTACTGGCGGCCGGGGAGGGCGGCCGCGGCCTGGTCCTGGGTGAAGACACCCTCCTTGACCTCGACCCGTCGCGGGACGCTCTCGCCCGCCGCGACCTTCTTGGCGAGTTCCATGAGCTGGTCGCCGAGGAGCGGGTTGCACTCCACCACCACGTTGATCTTCTTCTCCTGCATGGCGACGAACGCGTCCTTGATCCCGTCGACGGAGATCACCTTGATGTCGGTGCCCGGCTTCTTGCCGGCCTCTTCGATGGCCTGGATGGCACCCAGCGCCATGTCGTCGTTGTGGGCGTACAGCACGTCGATGTCCTTGTGGGACTTGAGGAAGGCCTGCATGACCTCCTTGCCCTTGGCGCGGGTGAAGTCCCCGGTCTGGGAGTCGACGACCTTGAACTTGGGGTCGCCCTTGACGGCGTCGGCGAAGCCCGCCTTGCGGTCGTTGGCGGGGGCGGAGCCGGTGGTGCCCTGGAGTTCGACGATGTTGACCGGTTCGGAGGTTCCCTCGTACTCCTTCACGAGCCACTTGCCGGCCTCCTGGCCCTCCTTGACGAAGTCGGAACCGAGGAAGGTCCGGTAGAGGGAGGTGTCCTGCGAGTCGACGGCGCGGTCGGTGAGGATCACCGGGATGCCGGCGTTCTTCGCCTCCTTCAGGACGGTGTCCCAGCCGGACTCGACCACCGGTGAGAAGGCGATGACGTCCACCTTCTGCTGGATGAAGGTGCGGATCGCTTTGATCTGGTTCTCCTGCTTCTGCTGCGCGTCGGAGAACTTCAAGGTGACGCCGGCCTTCTCGGCCGCCTCGCGGACGGACTTGGTGTTGGCGGTGCGCCAGCCGCTCTCGGCTCCCACCTGGGCGAACCCCATCACCAGCTTGCCGTCGGAGGGGCCTTTGCCGGCGCCGCCGGGGCCGCCGGTGGACGCGGGCTCGGTGGTGCAGGCGGTCAGCACACTGCCGGCCAGGGCAGTGGCGGCGATGATGCGGAGGGCTCTGTGGGCCATGTCGTGGATCCTCTCGGGACGTGCGTCGTACCAGGCGGAGCCCTCAGGGAGATGGGTCCGGCGAAGGCATCGCTGCGCAGCGGGGGTTGAGCCGTGCGGAGGCAGAGTGGAGCGTCGGCCCCCACGAGCGGCGGCTGGCGAACGCGAGACATTGTGAGCGCTAACAGACTTGTAACTCAAGGGCTCTTACGACCGTTACCGGTTCTTGATGCGTCAGGGAGATACGGAGTTGGGGGACGTGGGGCGCTCCGGCGTCCACAGAAGCTGGCAGTTGACGAAGGCGTCGGCTGCATGTGGAGCCCCCGTCGGGGCTCTCGACGCCCCCACATCCCGGCGCAACAACCCGGCGGAAAACCTCAGTCATTGTGAGCGTTAACACTCCGGTCCGCGCAGAGGGGTCGGTCTCGCCGATGGTGGACGCCGCTGTCGCACGGCCCGGGACGCGGCTCTTCGTCCAGGCGACGCGGCAAAGCGGTCGCAGCTGACGGGGGCGCGCTCTAGCGTGGAAGGAGGGGTGTCGGTTTCGCTCGGCCGAGAGGAGTGATCGCCATGGCGGGCCGTACGCGGAGCGAGGTCGAGGCGGAGATCAAGGAGACCCTGGGCCTTGTGCCTCACTTCTTCTCCCGCATCCCCGACGACCTGATGGATTACGAGTGGGAGATCTTCAAGAAGCTCGAGCTCGGCGAGACGCTCATCCCGAACAAGTACAAGGAGCTCATCGGGATCGCGTTGCACTCCGAAACGAAGTGCCGCTACTGCACGCTCTTCCACACCGAGGCCGCGAAGCTGTTCGGGGCCACCGACGAGGAGATCCAGGAAGCCGTCCACTACGCGAAGAACAGCCTCGGCTGGAGCGCGTACCTCAACGGCGTCCGTGAGGACTACGACGACTTCGAGCGCGAACTGGGTGAGATCAAGAACTACCTCGCCTCGAAGGGCTGACCGTGCACCTGGAGTGGGCCCGGCCCGGGGTCCTGCGCGCGACCGGCCACGCCTTCGAGTTCGCGGCCCTGGTGGCCGCCGCCCGCTTCGTGGCCGAGTCCGCTCCCTCCGACATCCCCGAGGAATCGCTGGAACAGCTCAGACACGTCCTCGGCGACTACGACACCCAGGCACGCCATCTGCGGGACCGGCCTCCCCCCGAAGGGGCCTGACGCATCCGCCGCCGGGCGGTGCTCGGTCCGGCGGCCGCGGCCGCGGCAAGCCTTTCACGGCCGCGGCAGCTTTTCACGCGGCGCCGGACGCGGTGCTCCGCGACCCGCCCGCGGCCCCTCACCGATTCACGTGAGGCGGCTGGTGCTCCATGCGCTCCCGCATGTGTCCGAAGAACTCCTCCGGGCGCGTCACGCCGGCCGTGACCCGGGCGAACTCGTCCTGCGCCGAGCGGCTGCGGGAAGCGGCGAGGAGGAGTTCCCGCACTTCGGGGGGCGGCGGTTCCAGCGTGGCGAAGTCGGCCGTGAACTCGTACATGCTCATGACCTCGGAATCCCTCGCCTCCTGGCAGGCCCGCATGGCTTCGTCGAAAGGCCGACGGCCGGCGAGCACGTCGTCGAGTGCCAGGGTGCACCGCTCCGCGTCCCGGAAGGCGTCCTGGATGCCCTGCGCGGTGATGGGGTCCTTGAGGTATCCGGCGTCGCCTACGAGGATCCAGCCGGGACCGTACGGTTTGCGGAAGTAGTTGAGGATGGCCATGCCGACGAACCGGTCTGTCCGAGTGGCCTTCGAGATCCGTTCGGCGAAGACCGGCGCGCGGGCCAGCACGGCGTGGTAATTGCCTTCGATGTCACCGCGGTTGGCCTCGAAGTCGTGCATGGGCCAGGCGCAGATGACCAGCGTCCGGTCGTCGTTGGTCGGCCATGCGGCGAAGGCGCGGTCCTCGCGGTCGTACGCCTCGAACGTCCCGCCCATCGGCAGACCGGCCCAGTACGTGTAGTAGTAGGCGTTGATCTTCGGCTTCTCCGCGTAGCCGACGGCTCCCGTCGCCCTCGCGACGGACGAGTGGAGTCCGTCAGCGCCGACGACGATCCGAGCGTGCTCGGTGGCCGTCCTGCCGTCCTTGCCGTGCCCCTTGATGCCGATGGCCGTCCCACCGTCGAACAGAATCTCCTCGACGGTGAAACCCTCTCGAACCTCGGCACCCGACTCCGCGGCGGAGTCGACCAGGATCTTGTCCAGGACCGTGCGGCGCGGGGCGTAGGAGACGTCGAAGCCCTCACCGGCAGGGGACCCGGCGATGACGAAGGGGCCCATGTCGAACGCATAGGTGTCGATGGCGGGGCAGCCCGTGGCGACCACTCGGTCCAGCAGTCCCCAGCGCTGGAGCGCGGCCAGGCCGGGCGGATGGATCAGGTGGGTGGAGATCGTGTCGCTCGGAAACGTCGCCCGGTCGACGAGGAGGACCCGGTGACCGCGACGGGCCAGAAGCATGGCGGTCGGGGCCCCCGCGCACCGGGCTCCGACCACGATCACGTCGTAAGGGCGGGTTTCGGCACCGGACGTGCCGGCCGTGCTGGTCATGGACCTCACCTGCCGATCGAGCACACCGCCTGGCGGAATCGTCCGCGGGCGGACGCGGTCTGTGATGCGGTGCCTCTGTGTCCACGTTAGCCCCGGCCCGCCCCCCGTTCCCGCCGAGCCATGAGCGACCGCCCTGCCCGGCCGCACGGCCGAGGTGATCACGTACGCCTACGGCGGGGCCGGGGTTCGCCATCTCCACAGCGCGCCGGTCCGGGAAGGAGCCGCGCCGCGCGACGTCAGCCATGGGCCGTCTCAGAGCGGTGCCATCCGTGGCGGGAGAGCGCGCGCCGCACCCCGTCGGCGGCAGCTCCGGCGGCGACTACGCCTACCCCCGGCAAAGGCCGAGGACAGGGAAGGCGTCGCGCGAAGGCCAGGCCGATCGCGGGGACGATCCAGGGCGGGCGGCCTCCGGCGGGGCGCAATGTCCAGGCAGAGGCTTGGGCGACGAGGGACTACGTGGTCGGCGGTCTCGATGGCGACACCGGTGCCCGGCGCCGATGGCGATGCCGAGGCCGGCCTCCCGGTTCGAGGCCAGGCCCCGTAGGTCTCGCATGCCCTTCACCTGCCCGGGACACGTGGGTGGGCCTCACGCGGCCGCAGCGCCCTCCTTCACCTACGAGCACCCTGTGGCCGTGACGGCCCCGCAACGGCAAAGAAGTGGAGCCGGCTCTCCGGAACTGCCCGGCACGCCAGGTCCGCCATGGACCAGAGGGCCACTTCCGTGCGGCCGGCAGGACAGCGGTGGCGGCTCCACAGGCCGCGGCTATGGTGGTCGGAGGGGGTGCCCCCGACTGTCGTTCAGCGAGGTCTCGATGAGCGGATCGGCCTTCCCTCGCAGCGCCGAGGGCGCCATGGGCCAGGGCTACGCCCGCCATTCCCGGGTCCAGCACCGCGCCGGCGACTTCGGGCTGCCCTTGCTGCAGCGGGCCGTGGACGCGGTGGTCCTGCCGGAGGACGGCACGCCCTTTCGGGTGGCGGATCTGGGCGCCGCAGCCGGCTCCAACTCCCTGGACCCGATGCGTGCCGTGGTGGACGGGATCCGCGGGCGTACCGGTGAGGAAACCCCGGTGACGGTGGTCCACACCGATATCCCCGCGAACGACTTCAACGCCCTGCTCGCGACGATCATGGAGACGCCCGGCTCCTACGCGAAGCTGCCACAGGTCTTCGCCCAGGCCGAGGCCCGTTCCTTCTACGAGCCGCTCTTCCCGGCCGCGGAGCTGCACCTGGCCTGGAGCGCCATCGCCGTGCACTGGCTGTCGCGGGTGCCCGGACCCATCCCCGGTCACATCTACTGCTCGCGGGCCACCGGTAGCGCACGCCGCGCCCTGAAGGAGCAGTCCCGGTCCGACTGGGAGACCTTCCTCGCCCACCGGGCCCGGGAGCTGCGCTCCGGCGGGCAGCTCGTCGTCCTGGGCGGGGCGGCAGCCGACGACGGTTCCAGCGGGGCCGACGGCCTGATGGACGCCGCCGAGGCCGTGCTGGCCGACGTGGTACGCCAGGGCCTGATCACGCCGGCCGAGTACGCGAGGATGACGATTCCGACCTGGAACCGGACCAGGGAGGAGTTCCTCGCCCCTCTCCGGGAGGGGCCGCTGGCACAGGCCCTGCGGGTCGAGGAGTACGACCTCGTGGTGCTGCCCGACCTCCTCCTCGACCGACTCCGGGAGACAGGGGACGTCAAGGGTTTCGCCGAGCAGGTGACAGCCTTCTTCCAGGCCGCGTTCCAACCCTCCTTGTTCAGCGTGCTGGATCCGGGCCGTGCCCCCGCCGAGGCCGACGCCGTGGCGGAGGCGTTCGCCGTCGGGATGCGCTCTCGCGTCGCCGCGGACCCGGAGGCGGTCGAAACCCACTGGCACGTCGTACCGCTGCGCCTCGCACGCGTGTGAGCGGGTCCGATGGATCGGATGAGGCGCGCACCGTGACGGAAGTCCCCGCCGGGCCGCCGCCCGGCCCTCGGCGACACGGGGCGCCGGCCGTCCTGCTGCTGGCGGCGTTCACAGGCATCCTGGACGTGCTGATCGTCAACGTCGCCGCCCCGTCCATCCAGCGTGACCTGGACGCGAGATGCGCATCCGCCACGCTGCCCCGGCAGGGGCTGGCCGAGCGGAGCCCCTGGACATCCGGGGCCTGCTGCTGACCGCGGCCGCCATGACGCCGCTGATCTTCCCGCTGATCCGGGGCGGCGCCGACGGCTGGCCCGTCTGGGTCTGGCCGGCCTTCGCGGCGTCGGCCCTGGCCCTGGTCGCGTTGTGGCGAGTGGAGCGTCGGCGGGAGAGCGCCGGCGGAGCGCCGCTCGTCCCGCCGCGCTCTTGTTCCACGCCGGCCTGCACCTGTCGCCACTAGCCTCGGGCGTCGCGTTCGCTGGTGCGTCACTGGCCAGCCGCCGGCTCACCGCCCGGTACGGCAGCCGCGTGCTCCTCGTCGGCGGGATCGTCTCGGCGCCGCTGATCGGGGTGGTCCTGGCCACCGTCCGCCGAGGAGGCGCCGGGGCGGGATCGGGACTGGTACTGACCGCGAACCAGCTCGCGAGTGCCCTGGGGGTCGCCGTACTCGGCGCGCTCCTCGTAGCCCTGCTCGGCGCCGATCCGCGGGACTTCACCGCCGCTCTCCTCGGCTGCTCCCGGCTGCTGCTCGCCCTGGCGGTGAGCGCCGGCCATCTGTTGCCGTGCCCACGACGCCTACGTCATCGGCCTCCTCGGTGTCTCCGACGGTGTCCGCGCAGGCGCAGGCGCAGGCGCAGGCGCCGGCACCGTCATCCGGCGACTACGCGACATCGGCGGCCAACGCGTCGTCCTGCTCACCGGCGACGCACCCGAGACCGCCCAAGTCCTGGCCGATGCCCTCGGCATCGCCGAGGTCCACGCCCACGCCCTTCCGGAGGCCGAACTCCCTGCCCCGGAAAGCAGCCGACCTCGCCCTCACCCCCTGCGGGCGCATCCCCCATATTCCATACGAGTCGACCCGTATGATAAATAAGGGTCATGATTTCCTCTTCAGCAAGGCGAGGGCGTCCCAGAGATGCGCGGTCGGATGCCGCGATCGCCGATGCGGTCGCTGCACTGCTGGCCGAGAGCGGGTACGCGGCGATGTCCATCGGTGCGGTCGCCACCCGGGCGGGCGTCGGCAAAGACACCATCTACCGGCGGTGGTCCGGCAAGGCGGAGCTGGTCTACGAGACGGTGTTCACCACCGCCGACACCGCCGACCTCCCCGACACGGGGACGTTGGAAGGCGACCTCACTGCGGTGGTCCAGTCCCTCGTCGAGGAATTTTCCGAGCCCGCTGCCGCCGCGGCCCTGCCCGGGCTGCTCGCCGACTTCGCTGCCGTACCCGAGCTGCGTGCGGCCATCCGATCCCGGTTCCTCGCCCCCGCCAAGGAGCGGCTGGTCGCCGTGTTCGACCGGGCCGCCCGGCGGGGCGAGACGGACTCGGGTGTCCCCGCCGACCTTGCGCTGGACACGCTGGCCGGGGCTGTCTTCTTCCACCTGGGCATCATGGGCGAACAGCCGGACCCGGATCTGGCCGCGCGGATCGCGGCGATGATCGTCAAGGGAATCGAGGTCCGGTGAACGGCTGGCTCCTGACCGCCGGAGGTCTCGCGACGGCCACCGCGGTCATCCACATCGGCGCAGGCGGCCGCAGCGTCGTCCACCCGCTCCTGGCCGGCCCTCTGGACGCGGAACCCCGACGCACCCTTCACGCGGTATGGCACCTGGTCACCGCCGACCTGCTGCTCAGCGCCTTTGCGCTGCTGGCCATGGCCTGGACGCGCGCACCGAGTACGGCGCTGGTGCTGTTCATCGCCGCCCAGTACCTCGCCTACACGCTCGCGTTCCTGGCCGTCACCCTCACCGCGAGCTGGCCCCGGCCGCTGCTCCGACTGCCGCAGTGGACGCTGTTGCTGCCGGTCTCCGTCTGCTCCTTCATCAGCACCGTGTGAGCCTTCTTGGCCACGCCGGCCTGCGGGCACCCAGGGTGGGGCACCCTGGACGGCACCTCTCAGAATGGGCGCAGGGCACGGAACGCCTCGTCGACCAGGGAGGGGAGATCGAGGTCGCCGTCGCTTTCCACCCAGGCGGCGAGGGCCGCGGTCACGGCGCCGAGTGCGGCCGCCGCCACGACCCGGGTCGAGAGGGCGCTCTCGTCGGGGGTGCGTGACCTGAGGGCCTCGACGAACAGCTGCTGGGTGGCGTACTGGTTGTCCCAGGTTCGGGCGCGGAGCGCCGGTGTCTCGAAGATGAGCCGGGTGCGGGCCAGCAGGGCGTCCTTGCCGGTGGCGTACACCGCCTCCAGTCCCCGGCCGAGGGCGTTGCGGAGGGCGGTGAGGCTGTCCTCGTGCGGCGGTCGTTCCTGGATGAGGCGGGCGATCAGCGGGTCGTAGTCGTCGGACTCCACGACGGCTTCCTTGGTGGGGAAGTGGCGGAAGAACGTCATGTGGGAGACCCCGGCGGCCGCCGAGATCTCTTCGACGGTGGTGTTCTGGTACCCCTTGGCCAGGAACAGGCGCAGCGCCTCCTCCTGGATCGTCCGGCGGGTCTGCGCCTTCTTGCGTTCGCGCAGTCCGGGGGCCGGTGTGGGCGTACTCATGGATCTGCCGCCTCCGGGCGTTCTCGGTGCTCGCTCACTGCATTGTGCCGTCCCCGAGTATGCGTGCCAGCGCCCTGTCCAGGTCGGTCGGCGAGGTTCCGCGCCATGCCAGGTGGGCGTCAGGGCGCACCAGCAGGCCGTGCTGCCCGCTTTCCGGCGTGGTGAGCGTGGTCAGGCCACCGACGCCGAGGTGCCGCACGGCGACGGCCTCAAGGGCCGCAGGTACCGCCGCGGGTGTGAGCAGGGCCCAGCCCGTGCGCAGTTCCTCGTACAGGCGGGCGGGGGTGCCGTCCTGGCGGACGCAGGCGCGGTCGGGTACCCGGTCGCCGGGGCGCGGGGCCGAGCGGGGGAGCTGACCGCCGGTGCCGAGGGGGCCTTTGCGGTAGGTGAGGGTCAGTTGGGAGGACTTCTCCCAGAGCCGGCGTTGGACGGCGGGCCGGTCGAGCAGGGGGACGAGGACGTGATCACGCATGGCCCGCGCCCACGCGGTTCGTCCGAGGAGCATGCCGGTCATCGCGGTGGTGGATGCCAGCACCTCGCGGGCGATGGGCCTGCGCTCGGCCTCGTAGGTGTCGAGCAGGCTGTCGGAAGACCGCCCTGCGGCGACCAGGGCCAGCTTCCAGGCCAGGTTCTCCGCGTCGCCCAGGCCGGTGTTCATGCCCTGGCCGCCGAAGGGGCTGTGGATGTGCGCGGCGTCGCCGGCGAGCAGGATCCGGCCGTGACGGTAGGACGAGGCGAGGCGTCGATGAATGCGGAACGTGGAGGTCCAGAGGATCTCGCGCACGGCACTGCGGGCCATGCCCGCCTCGCGTCGGAGAAGCTCCGTCAGCGTCTCGACCGGGTCGTCGGCGGAACCGGCCGGTGCGGGCGCCATCAGGCGCCACACGTCCTGCCCCGGCAGCGGAAACGCCCCGAGCATCGTGTCCCCGCGCAGCCAGACCGCGACCGTGTCTGCGGGGATCGGCAGACGGGCCGTCACATCGGCCAGCAGGAAGCGCTCGACGACGGGAACACCTGGGAAGCCGATCCCGGCGGCCTTGCGTACGCGGCTGTGCGCGCCGTCGCATCCCAGCAGCCAGTCGGCCTGCTCCTCGCCGTCGCCGAGGCTGAGGACGACCCGGTCCGATTCCTGCCGCACGTCCAGCAGTTCCCGGCCCCATTCGACGTCGACGCCGAGTCCGGCCAGCCGGTCCCGCAGCCGAGCCTCGACCTCCGCCTGGGACATGAGCAAGCCGGGCCTGGTCACCAGCTTCGTGCGCTGTCCCACCCGGAGCCTCGCCAGGGGCCTGCCGTCGACGTGCGTGACGACGTGGGCGATGTGGACCGATCGCTCGGGCAGGTCGCCGAGCGCCCCGAGGCGGTCCAGCACCTCCGCCCCGCGAGGCTGAAGGCCCAGGGCCCGCGAGGTCGCCGCCGGCCCAGCCGCCCGGTCCAGGACGCGGACGAAGACTCCCGCCGCGCGCAGTCCGCAGGCCGTTGCCAGCCCCGTCGGCCCGGCGCCGACCACCGCAACCGTCGGCGAGCGCATAGCGGCACCTTTCGTTAGTGACTAACTTAAGTTAGAGAGTAACTCCAATTCCGGCTGTCGACCCCTGCGCGGCGTCAAAGAGGCGTAAAGACTGCCGGTGATCGGCAATGTGCGAGGGGCATGCGGCCGGGCAGGATGAGCCGAGGCCGCGACGGCCCACGCACCTGATGCCGGGTGCCGGAAGCGAGGGGGAGGCGTGGACGAGTTCATGAGAGCCGCACTGGGTTTCCCCACCGTGCTGTTCACAGCCGCCTTGGTCGGTGTCCTCGGGTTCTGGCTGCTCGTGCTGTGCGGGGCCGCCGATCACGACGGCGTCGGTGCCGATTCCGGCAGCGTTGCCCTCGGTATCGGTGGGGTGCCTGTCACGGTGTCGGCCTCGCTGCTGATCAGCCTGGCCTGGTTCACCAGCCTTACCGGCTCCGTGCTTCTCGCCCGTACGGGATGGCCCGGTGCCCTGGTCCATTTCCTCGGCGCCGCCGTGCTGTTCGCCTCGATGTGCCTGTCATGGCTCGTGACGCGACGCCTCGTACGGCCCCTGGCCAAGCTCTTTCCTGATGAACCCGGGCCGTCCCGGCTGGACTTCGTCGGTCAGACCTGCGTCATCCGCACGGGGCGGGTGGACGCCGGCTTCGGTCAGGCCGAGGTCACGGCAGCGGACGGCGCCACCGCGATCGTCCAGGTCCGCCAGCACGGCAGTGATCCGCTCGTATACGGCAGCACCGCGCTGCTCTACGCGTACGACGACGCCGGCGAGTTCTTCTGGGTCGCGCCGTTCGACCAGGCGCTCGACCCGCGCGGCTGATCCGCCGCCTGACCCAGTCCTTCACGGGCTCTCAGCCCGACTCCTCACGTGGGGATTTCTCATGGATGCCATCTCGGCGGGCCTTGCCGTGCTCGTCATCGTCGTACTCGTTCTCGTCGTCGCCGTCCTGCTCGTACTGACCCGGCTGTTCCGCAAGGTCGAGCAGGGCAAGGCGCTGAT
Source organism: Streptomyces amritsarensis (assembly GCF_001953875.1). GTDB lineage: Bacteria > Actinomycetota > Actinomycetes > Streptomycetales > Streptomycetaceae > Streptomyces > Streptomyces amritsarensis. The sequence goes on along the minus strand of NZ_MQUR01000061.1, from coordinate 20,869 downwards.
CGTCTCGAAGATGCGGAAGGTCGACGTGACCTTCACCGGTCAGGTCGTCCTGCCCGTGCTGCACAAAGCCGAGATCATGGACATCTCGGTGAAGACCATCGAGATCTCCCGCACCGGCCGTGACGGCCTGATCTGCAAGGACAACATCCGCGCCGACATCCGGATCTCGTTCTTCGTCCGTGTCAACAAGACCGTCGAGGACGTCATCAAGGTCGCCCAGGCCATCGGCACCCAGCGGGCTTCGGACAAGGAGACCCTGCAGGAGCTGTTCAACGCCAAGTTCTCGGAGGCGCTCAAGACGGTCGGCAAGCAGCTCGACTTCACCGACCTCTACACGATGCGCGACGAGCTGCGGGACCGGATCATCAACGTCATCGGTACCGATCTGAACGGCTACAGCCTGGAGGACGCGGCGATCGACTACCTGGAGCAGACGCCGCTCTCCCAGCTCGACGCCGGCAACATCCTGGACGCCCAGGGCATCCGGAAGATCACCGAGCTGACGGCGGTCGAGAGCGTGCGCACCAACGAGTTCCGCCAGCACGAGCAGAAGGAGCTCACCCGGCAGAACGTCGACGCCCGGGAGGCCATCTTGGAGCTGGAGCGCCGACAGGCCGACGCGGAGAGCAGGCAGCGCCGCGAGATCGAGACGGTGCGGGCCCGGGAGGAGGCCGAGACCGCCCGGGTGGTGGAGGAGGAGCGGCTGCGCGCCCAGAGCGCCTTCCTCAAGACGGAGGAGCAGCTCGGCATCCAGCGCGAGAACCAGGCCCGCGAGGTGGCCGTGGCGCAGAAGAACCGCGAGCGGGTCATCGCCATCGAGAACGAACGGATCGAGAAGGACCGCCTGCTGGAGGTCATCGCCCGGGAGCGGGAGACCTCCTTGACCCGGATCGCCGCCGACAAGGAGGTCGAGACCGAGAAGCGGGACATCGCCGAGGTCGTACGGGAGCGGATCGCGGTGGACCGTACGGTCGCCGAGCAGGAGGAGTCCATCAAGCGGCTGCGGACGGTGGAGGAGGCCGAGCGGGAGCGGCAAGCAGTGATCATCGCCGCGGAGGCGCAGGCGCAGGAGAAGCTCGTCAAGGACATCAAGGCGGCCGAGGCCGCCGAGCAGGCGGCCGTCCACCGGGCGGCCGAGGAGCTCACCCTCGCCGAGGCCCGCAACAAGAGGGCCGACCTCGACGCCCGCGCCAAGATCCGCCTCGCCGAGGGCATCCAGGCGGAGGCCGCCGCCGAGGGCCTGGCGGCCGTCGCCGTACGGGAGAAGGAGGCGGACGCGATCGAGAAGGCCGGCTTGGCCGAGGCAGGGGCGACGGCGGCGCGACTGAAGGCGGAGGCCGACGGTGCCCGCGAGATGGCGCTCGCCGAGGCGACCGCGATCGGCGAGAAGCTGAAGGCGGAGGCGGAGGGGCTGACGGAGAAGGCGGCGGCGATGGCCGCGCTGGACGAGGCCTCGCGCGCCCACGAGGAGTACCGGCTGCGGCTGGAGGCGGAGAAGGAGATCCGGCTCGCCGGGCTGGACATGCGGCGGCAGGTCGCCGAGGCGCAGGCCACGGTGCTGGCAACGGGCCTGGAAAGCGCCGACATCAGCATCATCGGCGGCGAGTCGGCGTTCTTCGACCGGATCGTCGGAGCGATGTCGATGGGCCGCGCCGTGGACGGGTTCATGGAGAACTCACAGACCGCCCAGACCCTGGCCGGACCCTGGCTGGACGGCTCCGCCTCCTTCACCGAAGACCTCACTGCGGTCCTGGGCTCGGTGTCCACGTCCGACGTGCAGAACCTGACCGTCTCGGCCCTCCTGATGAAGCTCATGCCGACCGGCTCGGGACAACTGGACGAGCTGATGGCCAAGGCCCGCCAGCTCGGCCTGGCCGACCTTCCGGTGAGCGAACTCGCCGGGCCCAAGGGCGCCGTCCGCAACGGCACCGCCAAGAACTGACCGCCACGGGGGTGCGGTCACCGGTTGCGGAGCCGCCGAGCAGGCGATGGCGGCTCCGCAACCGCACACCACCTGGTACACGAGGGAGCTGGAGCAGATGACGACGGGGTTGGACGCGGGGACGTACGAGGTGCTGCGCCACCGGCTGGCGACGCAGGCCGGTGAGCTGGCGCGGCGTGCGGAGGCCCTCAACACCGCCCGGGTCGCCGAGTTCGGCGGAGCCGGACTCACGCTCTCCGGTTCCGAGCGCATCCGCACCGAGCACAGCCGCGTACCCCGCGACATCGTCGCCGTCGGGGACGTGCTGCTCCTCGGCTTCAACGGCGCCACCGGCCAGGGCCGCGAGAGGTCCGTCGGGGACGTGCTCGCCCTGTACGACCGCGACCTGAGCCCCCTTCCGGACGGCGCGGTGCCGGGTCTGCTCGACGATCCGGGCTTCGTGCGGGAGTTCGGGGCGCTGCACCGCTACTACCAGGGTGCGCGCCTGCTCCAGCTCCGCCGCATCGACGGCAGGCTGCTGGCCGTCTTCCGGACCGGAGAGCAGGCCGACGACATCCGCGTCCTGCGCTGGTCCCTCACCCCAGCCGGCGAGACGCGGTTCCTGGACGCCCAGGGCGAGCGCGACCACCTCTTCCCGCCCGCCCACGACGTCGAGTGGCGGGAGACCACCCGGGACGACCACGTCCTGGGCCGCCACCCCCACACCTCCGTCGACGGGCGGCTCTTCGTCTCCACGGTCGGCGGTGCGCTCACCGTCAAGACCGACAACGACACCGAAACCAGTGAAGGCATCCACCGCGAGCCGGTCGACGAGCCGCTGCAGTCCCTGGCCGACGCCGAGGTCGCCTACGCCACCGTGGGCGCGCTGATCCTGCTCCGGATCCGCCCCTACAAGGAAGAGACCAGGCGCCACCTGGTCTTCAACACCGTCACGAACACCGTCGTCCGCCTCGACGGCATCGGACAGTCCTGCCGCCGGCTGCCGGACGACGAGGGCATCGTCTTCCCCGGCGGCTACTGCCTCGCCTCGGGAACCGTCAAAACCTTCGACACCAGCGGCGCGGACACGACGGACCTGGAATTCGTCAAGGCCGTGCGCTCTCCCAACGGAGAGGACGTCCTGTTCACCTTCCACGCCCGCGCCGAGGGGCGCGGCCTGCTGCTCTCCTACAACCTGATCCGCAAGGAGGTCGCCGCCCCGATCTCCTGCCACGGCCACGCCCTGTTCGACGACGGCACCCTCGTCGTCCTGCGCGCCGAGGCCGCGGAGCCCGCCCGTGTGCACCCCGTGCAGATCTGGCGCACTCCCTACACCTCAGACACCTACGCCTCCTCCTCTTCGAACGGCCCGCTCGCCCGCATCGGCAACGCCGACCTGGTCAGGGGCATCGCGGACTGCCTGTCCATCGCCCGGCAGGCCACAGAGACCGGAGCCACATCCTCCGGGGCGGTGTACGAGACGCTGCTCGCCGCCTGCGTCCGGGCCGCCGACCGGTTCCCCTGGCTCGGCGACGCCGAGACCGGAGATCTGCACGGGCCCCTGGACGAGGTCCGGTCCACCACCGCGCAGGTGCTGGAGGAATTCGAGAGTGTCCAGAACCTCACCCGGCAGGCTGCCGAAGCCCTCGCCGAATCCGCCCAGTCGATCGCACGGCTGGTCCGCCGTATCCGCGGCGAGGCCCCGGCCACCGCCGAGGAGTGGATCGACCGCATCACCGAACTGCGCAAGGCACAAGGGCATGTGGTCACCCTCCAGGAAATGCGGTACGCGGACACCGACGGCATCAAGACCCTGGCCGCGGACGTTGAGGGCGACATCACCTCCGCGGCCCGGCGCGCTGTCGCCTTCCTGCACCGCGAGGACGCCTTCACCGCCTACCACGCCGAGGCAGAACAGCTCACCGCCGACGCCGAGGCCATCACCACCGCCGTCGCAGCCGCCCCCGTCGAGGAGCGGCTGGCTGAGCGGACCTTCGGCCTCCAGACCCTCGTCGAGATCATCGCGGGCCTGGACATCGCCGACGCGACGGTACGCACCACCATCCTGGAGCGGATCGCCGAGGTCCTCGGGTCCCTGAACCGGGCCCGCGCCACCCTCGCCGCCCGCCGCCGAGAACTCCTCGACCGGGAGGGCCGGGCCGCGTTCGCGGCGGAGTTCGCGCTCCTGGGCCAAGCCGTCACCGGCGCCCTGGCCGCAGCCGACACGCCCGAGGACTGCGAGGCCCAGCTCGCCCGGCTGCTGCTCCAACTGGAGAACATGGAGTCGCGCTTCGCCGAACACGACGGCTTCCTCGCCGAGATCACCCAGAAGCGGACCGAGGTCCACGACGCGTTCACCTCGCGCCAGCAGACCCTCAGGGATGCCCGCGCCCGGCGCGCCGAAGCCCTCGCCGACTCCGCGCGCCGGGCCCTGGAGACCGTCACACGCCGGGCATCGGGGTTGGAGAGCCTGGACGCGATCAACACCTGCTTCGCCTCCGACCCGATGGCGGCCAAAGTCCGCCGCACCGCCGACGAGCTGCGCCGGCTCGGCGATCCGGTCCGGGCGGAGGAACTGGAGGGCCGCCTTTTGGCCGCCCGCCAGGAGGCCGGACGGGCCCTGCGCGACCGGGATGAGCTGTTCACGGACGGCGGCGACACGATCCGCCTGGGCCGCCACCGCTTCGCCGTCACCCGCCAGGCCCCCGAGCTGACCCTCGTACCGCACCAGGACGGCTTGGCCTTCGCGCTGACCGGCACCGACTACCGCAGCCCGGTCACCGACCCGGAGTTCGCCGCCACCCGGCCCTACTGGGACCGGCAGCTGCCCTCCGAGTCCCCGCAGGTGTACCGGGCCGAGTATGCGGCCTCCCGGCTGCTGGCCGAGCACGGAGCCGATGCCCTCGCCGCCGCCGACCTGCCCACCCTCGTACGGCAGGCAGTCGAAGCGGCGTACGACGAAGGCCACGAGCGGGGAGTGCACGATCACGACGCCACCGCGATCCTGGGCGTGCTGCTGCGGCTCTGGGAGAGCGCCGGACTGCTGCGCTACCCGCCGCGCGAGCGCGCGGCGGCCACGCTGTTCTGGGCGCACGGCACGACGGACGGTTTCCGTGACACCTTCGCTCGCCGGGCGGTGTCCCTGGCGACGGCCCGCGAGACCTTCGGGCTCGCCCCCGCCATCGACGCACTGCTGGCCGAACTCGCCTGCGAGCTCGACCGGTTCACCGACGGTGCGGCCGATGCCGGCCGCGCCGCCGAATACCTCTTCGAGGAGTTGGTCTCCGCTCCCGCCGGATTCGCGGTGTCCGCCCCGGCCCGTACCCTTCTGGAGAAGTTCCACCGCAGCGTGGGAGCGTCCCCGTACGACCAGGACCTGGCATCCCTGCCCGACCTGCCCGTACGCCGGCACCTCGTCGAGGGCTGGCTCACCTCCTACGCGGCGGCCTGCGGCGAGGACGTGGACGCGGGCCACATCGCCGAGGCCGCCGCCGTCGAACTGTGCCCCTCCCTGGAGCGCTACGACGTCACCGGCGAAACCACGGCGACCGTCACCGGGCTGCTCGGCACCCACCCGCGGATCACCGGCCGCTCCCTGAACCTACAGCTGCACGAATTCCTCTCCCGCACCACCGACTTTGCGGCCGAGGCCGTCCCGGGCTTTCGCACCTACCAGCAGCGCCGCAGCACCCTCCTCGCGTCGATGCACACCCAACTGCGCGTCGAGGAGTACCGGCCCCGGGTCATGTCCTCCTTCGTCCGCAACCGGCTCGTCGACGAGGTCTACCTTCCCCTCATCGGTGACAACCTCGCCAAGCAGCTCGGTGCGGCCGGGGACGCCAAGCGAACCGACAGCAGCGGCTTGCTCCTGCTCGTCTCACCGCCCGGCTACGGCAAGACAACGCTCCTGGAGTACGTCGCCGAGCGCCTCGGGCTGCTCCTGGTCAAGGTGGACGGACCGGCTCTCGGGCACCACACCACCTCCCTCGACCCGGCCGAGGCCCCGGATGCCGCCGCCCGCCGCGAACTGGAGAAGATCGCCTTCGCGCTCGCAGCCGGCAACAACGTCCTGCTCCACCTCGACGACATCCAGCACACCTCGCCCGAGCTCCTCCAGAAGTTCATTCCGCTGTGCGACGCCACCCGCACCCTCGGCGGGCGCGACCTGCGCGGAAAGCGGTTCGCCGTCTGCATGGCAGGCAACCCGTACACCGAGGCCGGGCAGCGCTTCCGCATCCCCGACATGCTCGCCAACCGCGCCGACGTCTGGAACCTCGGCGACGTCCTGACAGGCCAGGAGGACGCCTTCGCCCTCAGCTTCGTCGAGAACGCACTCACCTCCAACCCGGTCCTCGCCCCGCTCGCCGCCCGGGAACGCGCCGACCTGGAGTTGCTCGTACGCCTCGCGGCCGACGACCCCACCGCCCGCCGCGACCGGCTCACCCACCCCTACGCCCCGGCCGAACTGGACCGGATCCTCGCCGTCCTGCGCCACCTGCTCACCGCCCGGCAGACCGTCCTCGCGGTCAACGACGCCTACATCGCGTCCGCGGCGCAGACCGACGTGAGCCGCACCGAGCCGCCCTTCCAACTCCAGGGCTCCTACCGGAACATGAACAAGATCGCGGCTCGCATCTCCCCGGCGATGAACGAAGCGGAACTGGCCGCGCTGGTCGAGGACCACTACACCGCGGAGGCCCAGACCCTCACCACCGGAGCCGAGGCCAACCTCCTCAAGCTCGCCTCCCTCCGCGGCGCTCTCACCGACGCCCAGAAGGCCCGCTGGGCCGAGATCACCGCCTCGTACGTCCGAACCCAGGCCCTCGGCGGCACCGGCGACGACCCCCTGAGCCGGGCGGTGGCCGCCCTCGGCCTGCTCGCCGACCGGGTGGCCGCCGTGGAGAGCGCCATCACCCGCGCCACCGACCCCCGCCACCTGCTCGTCCGCCCCCACGGCAGGCACGCAGCCCGAGAGGAGTGAGGTGCGTCAGGCACCGAAGCGGCGTCCGTGATCGGCTGCGAAGCCGTCGAAGACCTGCCCGAACGCCAGGCCATCGCCTCCGCGCTGAACGGCACGTCAGCCGTGGCCGCCCCGTGAGGTTGCGCCGCGCCCCCCGACGAGTCTGCCTCCACGCACGGCGGTCAGCTCTCCGCGCGGGAGTCCGTACGGCGGGAGGTTCGCTCGGCGCGCAGGAAGCACATCGCGGCCGCCGCCACGAAGCCGAAACCCAGCCCCGTGCAGGCCGTCACGGCGCCCGACGGGGCATCGATCATGCGGGGGACGGCGTTCAGGGGCATCACGGCATAGAGGCAGAGGAAGGCCGCCGCGTAGGGGCGGACGGCCGGCCGCCGGCCGCGAAGCCCGCGTGGCGTCCAGCCCTTGAGCATGGCCAACGGCAGCGGCAGCACGAGCAGTGTGCCCACCGCCAGCGCGATGCCGTGGTACAGGGGATTTCCGTTCATGGACACCTCTCCGACGCGTACGCCCACGATAAACGGCCGACAGGCGACGCATTCATGCCGGAGCCCGGCAACGTGTGGCCGTCCGGACTGCCGTCAGGACCCCGTCAAGACGGCGTAAGGGATACGTAAAGTAGCCGGCGGAGTGCCGGGAAGCCTGGTCGGCGGATACGAAACACATCTCTTCTGGAATCGGGGGCTTCTGCCATGGTGCTCGTCGCTGTCTTCGGTGTGGCATTGCTGATCGCGGTCCTACTCTCCGGGCTCGCCGCCCGCACGGTACTGTCGACCTCGCTGCTCTTCCTCGTGGGCGGGGCGCTGGTCAGTGACGGGTTCCTCGGGCTGATCCACATCACCGCCGACAGCCCGATCGTCGCTGTCACCGCCGATCTGGCCCTGTTCGCCGTGCTGTTCACCGACGGCATGCACGTCTCCTTCCCGAAGCTGCGCGAGAACTGGAAGAACCCGGCCCGCGCCCTGGGACTCGGCATGCCGCTGGCCATGGTCGGCATGGCTCTGATCACCCACTACCTCGTCGGGCTGGACTGGACGACGTCCTTCCTGGTCGGCGCGGTGCTGGCACCGACGGACCCGGTGTTCGCCTCGGCCATCGTGGGACGCAAGGAGGTTCCGGCGAAGCTGCGCCAGCTGCTCAACGTGGAGAGCGGCATCAACGACGGTCTCGCTCTTCCGGTGGTACTGATCCTCATCGCCGTCGCGGGACCGACCTCCGGTCAGCTGCCGGCATCCACCGCGATGATCGGTCTGGAGCTCGGGCTCGGCCTCCTCTTCGGGATCGTCCTCCCGCTCGCGGTCGCCGGCCTGGTGCGGCTGCGGCTGCTGGGCGCGGAACCCAAGCTTCAGCCGCTGCTGCCCCTGGCGACCGGCATCATCCTTTACGGCCTGTGCCACCTCACCCACGCCAACCCCTATCTGGCAGCGTTCTCCGCCGGCGCCGTCCTGGCCCGCGTGTCGCCCGAGGCCAAGACGGTGTTCGAGCCGCTCGGTGAAGCGCTGGCGGAGCTCGCGAAGTTCGCCGCCCTCCTCGTCTTCGGCGCCCTGCTCACACCCCAGCTCTTCGGTGACCTGTCCCTCGGCGGGTACGCGGCCGTGATCCTGGCGATCGTCCTGATCCGCCCGGCCTCGCTGCTGCTGTCGCTGCTGGGTACCCGGCTGGAGCGGCGGGAGAGGCTGGTCGCCGCATGGTTCGGCCCCAAGGGCTTCGCATCCGTCGTCTACGGCCTGCTGGTCCTGCAAGCAGGCATCCCGCAGGGCGAGGAGGCGTACACCCTCATCGCGATCTGCATCGCCTTCTCGATCATCGCCCACAGCAGCACCGACGTACCGATCGCCCGCCTCTTCCACGTCGACGACCTCGCCGGAATTCCTGCCGCCGGATCGCCGGAGCCCTCCCACCCGACGGTCGCCGATGACCGGAAGGGGAATCGCCGGAGCGGCCAGCTCGCCGGCTTCCGCAACCGGTAGCTGTCCAGGGCGTTAGTCCATCGAAACGGACGGCGCAGCCTCCTCGCATGCAACTCCTCGGCTCCAAGGAGAAGACAGGTGTTCCCCACAGTCGTACCCCGGTTCTGGAGGTCGGTCGCCGTCACGGCCACCGGACTGCTCGCCGCATGCCTCCTCGCTGCGCCGCCCGCCGGAGCCGACACGGCGGAGCCGGTGTTGGGCCGGAACTTCCCCGATCCGGATGTCGTGAAGGTGGGCCGCACCTACCACGCCTACGCGACCAACGGTGAGACGGCGAACATCCAGCACGCCACGTCCACGGACCTGGTCCACTGGTCCCCGGTCGAGACGGACCCCCTGCCCCGCCTCGGGAGCTGGGCGGAGCCGGCGCGTCTACTCGTGTGGGCGCCGGAGGTGTTCGCCAACGGGCGTGGATTCACCATGCATTACACCGCTCGTGACCGGGCCAGCGGCAAGCAGTGCATCGGTGTCGCCCTCTCGTCCTCACCCGACGGCCCGTTCCTGCCCACCGGCGAGGGACCGCTGGTCTGCCCGGCCGAACAGGGGGGCGCCATCGACGCCGCAAGCTATACGGAGGACGGCCGGCGGTACCTGCTCTGGAAGAACGACGGGAACTGCTGCGAGCTGGCCACCCGGATCTACCTGCAGCCCGTCTCCTGGGACGGCACCCGCACGACGGGTGAGCCCGTCGCTTTGATCGGGCAGGACCGCGAGTGGGAGGGGAAACTGGTCGAGGCCCCGACCCTCGTGCGCCGTGACGGCCGCTACGTGCTGTTCTACTCGGCCGGCTTCTACGGCGACCACCACTACAAGACGAGCTACGCGGTGGCCACTCGGCTGACCGGCCCCTACGTCAAGGCGACGGCGCCGCTGATGTCCACCGAGTCCTTCGGCGGCGCGGTCCGCGGCCCCGGAGGGCAGGATGTCGTGACCGGGCCGGACGGGCAGGACCGGATCCTCTTCCACGGCTGGAGTCATGACGGCTCCGAGCGACGCTTCCTGTACGCCGCCGACCTCGGCTTCGCGGACGGCCGTCCGGTCGTCCGCGGCAGCAAGGTACTCCATCAGGCGGAGAGCGCCCGGGTGCACCGGGCGGTGGTCCGTGATGCGGCAAAGGCCCTGGACGGTCGGGCGGTCGGCGGGATCGACCACCCCGACAGCTTCGTCGAGTTCTCCGTCTTCGCCGCCTCGGCGGGACCGCACACGCTGACGGTCCGTTACGGCAACGGTTCCCGGGACGGCGCCGGCGGGCGGGTACCGGCCTCCCACGGCCTCACCGTCAACGGGCAGGCCCCGGCCCACGGGCGGGTGGACTATCCGCACACCGGATGGGACAACTGGCAGCAGGTGAGCGTGCCTGTCTCCTTGCGCCGGGGCTGGAACACCGTACGCCTGACCAAGGGCGAGTACTACGCGGAACTCGACTGCGTGGAAGTGGCCTGAGCCTGCCTCAGCCGGTGCGGGTGGTGGTGGGGCGGACCCTCCATCACCTCAGCCCCACTTCTGGTGATTCGAGCCGTCGCAGGGCACGGTCCGCAGCCCCTGGTCGCTGTCGTCCAGACAGGCTCCGGTGGTCCGGCTCTTGATCTCTACCGAGGCGTCAGCCAAGGCCGTGACCACCCACTTCTGCGTGGGGGCCTTGGTGCAGGAAGCGCCCTGCAGCGCGGAGTCGCCGCTGTCCAGGCAGGCGCCTGTGGCGTGGTTGCGCAGTTCGCTGGTGCCGTCGGGATACGGGTGGACCGTCCACCTCTGGTAACTCATTCCGTTGGGCTCGAAGGAACGCAGGCCCTTGTCGAGGCTGTGGTCCAGACAGTTGCCCGTGACCCGGTTGACGAAGATCCGGCTGTAGTCGTCGAGCCGCGGTCCGGCCTTTCCGTCTGCTTTGGGGGACGCCGCCTGCCGACCCGGTGCGCCTTGCCCCAGTGAGGAACCCTCCGGCCACGGACCGAACAACGCCAGAGCGCAGCCGCACAAGAGGCCGACGCACGCACCGCACGCGGCCCACACCCAGCGGTGCGATGCCCAGAGACCAGCCGTACGCCGCCAACGGCGCCACCGACCCTCCGCAGCGGCGGGCGGACCCGCGTCCGCGGGCGGTTTCGGCTGGCACCGGTCCGCCGCCTCCCACAGGGCGCGGTATTCGGACGGGTCCGCGCCCAAGGCCCGGCACAGGTCGCGGACGGTCGACCACGGCGGGACCGTGCTGCCCCGCAAGTAGCGAGACAGTGACGAATCACTGATCATCACCTCGGACTCCAGTGAACGCAGCGTGCGACCGGATCGCCGCTGCAAAGCCTTCAGCGCACTCCCCAACTGCTGCGCCGCACTGCCGTTCAGTCCGCCGAGGCCTGTCATGTTCGCCTCCTTCCGACGGCCGCACACTGATGTCCCGCAGGCCGCTCCATGTCCCGGGATGGTCATGTCCCAGCAGGTCAGAACCTTAGGGATCCCGACATCGGTGAAGCAAACGGGACAGCCTTGCCCGGGCCGCATCGCCGCCCGCAGACTCCTTCTCGTCCGGCCCGGCAACCCGGGCAAGCGCCGCATGGCGGCCTCGCATCTCCGGCACGGGTGTCACCGAGGGCGACCGAACCGTCCCTCCCCAACCCGGACTCCAGGGCTTCGCAGCCTTCACCGGCACGGCCTGAACCGGCCCGTATCGGCATGGAGTCCTGACGCCCTTGCCCGGCCGCGTGGACCGGCGCCTCCATCCGCCATGAGCGAGAACACAGAAACAGGAGAATCCACATGTCCGAGAAGATCACCCGCCGTTGGGGTATGGCAGCGTTGACAGCGGTCCTGTGCGCCGGGTCCGTCGTCCTGACGGCGCCGTCCGCGCCTGCGGCTCCTTCCGTATCCGCTGCGTCCGCGGCGTGGGCGACCGCCGAGGCGGGCGGTGCCCTCGCGCCCTGGGCCGAGCACGCCGAATCGGCCCCCGCAAGCCAGGCGGCTCCCCGTATCACCCGCGCCCAGGTGCTGGCACGGGCGAAGACCTGGCTGACCGCGAACAACGGCCGCCCCGTCCCCTACAGCCAGAACAAGCGGTGGAAGGACGGATACCGGCAGGACTGCTCCGGTTACGTCTCCATGGCGCTGGGACTGTCGAAGCCCGGCCCCAACACCGTCTCGCTGAAGAACGACGGGTTCACGCGCCGGATCGCGATGAAGGACCTGGCCCCCGGCGACCTGGTCATCAAGGCCAACAGCAACAACCCCGACAACCGCCACGTCGTCATCTTCGACGGCTGGGCCAACAAGGCCCGCACCGCCTACAAGTCCTACGAGCAGGCGGGCGGGGTCGGTACCCGCTGGAAGCAGCACTCCTACGGGGTGAACGGCCGCGACGGCTACCACGCCTACCGGCCCGTCAACATCGTGGGCTGATCCGTCCATCAGACCAGCCGTCCATCCGTCCATCCGTCCATCCGTCTATCCGTCCGCGCGGGGCGGGGCGGTGCCCCGCCCCGCGCAACCCTCCGCAGAACCCCCTCCCAGTCACCGAGGAGAGAGTCATGAACACCGTTCCGACGACCACGAAGAGGCTCCGGGCAACCGTCGCGTGCGTGCTGCTCGCCGCGGGCCTGGCTACGGCCACCGCCACGCACGAGGCCGACGCGGCCCCGACGAGCGCGCTCGACAGCGTCCAGAGTTTCCGCAACGATGCGACGTCGGCCTGCCTGGACGACAGCGAGCACGGGATCCGTACGTACACGTGCCTGGGCAACGACCACCAGAAGTGGAACGTCCACCGGTGGGCCGACGGCACCCGTGAACTGCGGAACATCAACACGGGCAGGTGCCTGACCGGCAGCCCCGGGGGCAAGGTCGAGCCGTATCCGTGCGACAAGGCCAAGGACCAGAGCTGGATCGTGCACCGCTACCCCGACGGGGCCGTCGAGTTGAAGAACCAGCAGACCGGCCTGTGCCTGGACGACAGCCCGTCCCACCACCTCCGTACCTTCCCGTGCGGGACCCACACCCAGAAGAGCCCGTACCAGACCTGGCGCTGAGCGGGTAGGCGGCAGCGATCCTGGCGGCGGGGGCGGCGCCGGCCGGCCCAGGCCGGACACCGGCCCCGCGGCGGCCAGGATCGCTGCCGCCTGGACACGCGACCGGCGTGGAAGCGCCACCCGCGGGGCTGGAGCGGCCTCTCGAATGCGTCGGCAATCGGAAATCCGTTAGGCCTCATGGGCCCTGGCCTACAGCCAGTCGCGCTTCTTGAAGATGACGTACAGGCTGCCGCAGACCACCGCCAACATGATTCGGCGCAGCCGGGTCAGGCCAGCAGCCACCCTGTCATGGACGTGATGGTCAAGACCTGTGACATCGTCAGGCCTTCCGGCATCCGACCCGAGGCCGTTTCGGCGTTCGGGAGCCTTACAGACGCGCAGCGGTATACTCAGGCAGCCCTGGATGAACCGAACAATCAGAGGAAGATCGATAATTGGCTCGCGGGTAACCCTGGACCCAACTCGTCACGCTCCAGGTCGTGGGACCGGGGCGACACCGCTGCGCGTGACGTGACCAATGTATGGGTCGTTCTGAGACCCAACCCGGGGAGCCACCCGCCGTTCGTCGTTCTCACTTCCATGCCCACCGACAAGACCCAGCACCCGTAGTGCGCACGTGGAGAACTGAGGTAAGGCCCATGACTCGGATTGACGCCACCTCGTGGAGCCGTTCCCTGCGGGCCCTATTCGGGGAGGGCATGTTCGCGGCCGTGGGGGCGCGGCGGCGCGATGACTGGCGCCTGGACGCCCTCGACGTCATGCAGCTGCGGACGGACGATCCGCGTGGCTGGTCGAAGGTTGCCGCGGCACCGGGAGGGGGCGATTACGGCACCGGCCCGGACAGCCCGTTCAGTGCTGTCACGCCAGGAGACTTCAGCACGGCCTTCCCTGTGTCCAGGAGGGGCACCGAACAAATCCTGGTCACTCTCCAGGGTGAGTGGTTCCAAACAGAGGACATTCCGGATTTCGATGCGCGAGAGGCTGAGCTGACCTCGCACGCGAGAACGATCCTGGAAAGATTCGGGGAGGACGCGCTATTTTTTACCAATGCGGCGACGGCGCGAGAGAATCCCCATGCCGACATGTTCCGTCGCGAGGGCGCCTATGAGGGCTTCACCAGCCACGTGATGGATTGTGGTGTGATTGCTGTCTCCGCCACGGAAGTCGGCATCTTCTGGGGCTTCACCATCGATTGAGGATCTCCCGTGCGTACCCGCGAGATGTCCTCTCAGCGGGTCCTCACCTACCGATGCAGCCCGCTCGGCGTCGGCCACCGCGTACCCGGTCCGGCCCTCTGCAAGGCGACCGCGTATCCGACCGACCCTGCACCCGCCAGGACGGCTCCGGGCGAGGTCTGTACGAGAGACGGGATCCTCTGCCGGGCCTTCAGTCCGGGGGGCCGGCAGGTGGCGTCTCCGGCTGGGGGTGACGCTCGGTGGCTTCGAGAGGGGGCGGCAGCGCGCCGGTCGTGGTGGCGGCGTCGGCTTCCGCCGCGTCGGCGAGGGCTTCCGCAGCGGCTTCTGCCGCCTTCGCCGCGTCGTTCGCGGCCTGGATGGCCAGGTCGTCCGATGACGTCCGGCGGGTGGCGGCGGACTGGGGGAGGACTTCGCTGAAGGCGCGGGAGACGTCCTGGAGAGCGGAGGTGACCTCGCCGGGGATCACCCAGAAGGTGTTTCCCGGGCTCTGCGCGAGCTGGGGGAGCGTCTGGAGGTACTGGTAGGCGAGGAGTTTGGGGTCGGGGTCGTTGCGGTGGACTGCCTGGAAGACCTCGTCGATGGCGCGTGCCTGGCCCTCCGCCTTGAGGATCTCTGCGGTCCGGTTGCCTTCCGCGCGGAGTACCGCGGCCTGCTTCTCGCCTTCCGCGGTCAGGATCTGGGACTGGCGCTGCCCCTCGGCCCCGAGGATGACGGCCCGCTTGTCCCGCTCGGCCCGCATCTGCTTCTCCATCGCGTCCTTGATGGACTGCGGCGGGTCGATGGCCTTGATCTCCACCCGGTTGACCCGCAGACCCCACTTGCCGGTGGCGTCATCGAGCACGCCGCGCAGCTGGTTGTTGATGGTGTCCCGGGAGGTCAGCGTCTTCTCCAGGTCCATGGAGCCCACGACGTTGCGCAGTGTGGTGACGGTCAGTTGTTCCACCGCCTGCAGGAAGTTGGCGATCTCGTAGGCGGCAGCACGCGGGTCGGTGACCTGGAAGTAGAGGACGGTGTCGATCTCGACCACCAGGTTGTCCTCCGTGATGACCGGCTGCGGTTTGAACGACACAACCTGCTCGCGCAGGTCGATCACCGGGTAGACGCGGTCGATGTACGGGATGACGACATTGAGCCCGGGCTTCAAGGTGCGGTGGTAGCGGCCGAGCCGCTCGACGTTGCGGGCGCGGGCCTGCGGGACGATGCGGACCGCGCGGATCACGGTGAAGACGGCGAAGACAGCGACCAGCAGGCCGGCGATGAGGAACGCCGAGATCTCCATGGTTCACTCCCGGGGGTAGACCAGCGCGGTGGTGCCCTTGATCTCGATGACGTCGACGGTTGTTCCGGGGGGAATGACCTGCGTCTCGTCGTAGGCGCGGGCCGTCCACTCCTCGCCGCCGATGCGGACCCTGCCGCTCAATCCCGTCACCTCGGCAGTCACGTACGCGGCCCCTCCGACCAGGGCCTCCACGCCGAAGCGCGCGACTTCCCGTGGCATCAGGCGGCGCATGGCGATCGGGCGCAGGAACGCCAGGCCGACCGTCGCCACGAGGGTGAAGGCCAGGAGCTGCCAGGGGAGGGGCAGTCCGATCGCCGCGAGGACCGCGGTCACCAGCGCGGCGCCGCCGAGCAACCCGAGTGCGGCGGTGAGAGTGAAGATCTCCGCCACACCCAGGAGAGCCGCGGTGATCAACCAGATCAGCCAAGGATCCATCGCCCTACGCCTCCCGACGGGTAAAGGAGAACGCCGCTTCCGTCGCTTTTGCAACATTTTACCCAGTTTGTCCGGATGGAATCGGAGTCAGGGTCCCCCAGCGCCCCCGGCGGCGGGCTACGCGGCCGCCCTCTCGGCGGGCACGTTCGGCGCGGCGGCCAGGCGGTGCCTGCGCTTGGGCAGGCCGAATGTCGGGTGCGAGGTGGCCCACAGCGACATCTTGAGGATGCCCTCCTTGATCCGTGCGGCCTTCCGGCCGCCCAGGTACTTCGGCTTCGCCTCCGCCTCGCCGTCGACCATCTGCAGGATGCCGTCCCGCCGTCCCAGGCTGATGTGGTTGCCCACGTACTCCAGCGTGCCGTTCGGGATCTCGCGGCCGGTCAGGTGTCCCACGATCGCGTCCACGGCCTGGCGGCCGGTGTAGCCGGCCGAGGCGCAGGACATCGGCAGTGGCTGCCCGTTGTCGCCGATGGCGTAGGCGCTGTCCCCGGCGGCGTAGACGTTGGGGTGGGAGACCGACCGCATGGTGCGGTCGACGGCGATCCGGCCGTTCCCGGTGACCTCCAGCCCGCTCGTGGCGGCGATCGGTGCGACCGCGAAGCCGGCCGTCCACACGGTCGCGTCGGACGCCAGAACGGTGCCGTCGGCGCACAGCACCCGTGCCGCTTCGACAGCTTCGACGTGGGTGTGTTCCCGGACTGTGACGCCCAGCCGGTCGCAGGCCCGGCGCAGGTGGCTGCGGGCTCCGGCGGAGAGCGGAGCGCCCAGCTCGCCGCGGGCGATGAGCGTCACCGACAGGCCGGGCCGTGATTCGGCGATCTCGGTGGCGGTCTCGATGCCGGTCAGTCCGTCGCCGACGACCAGGACGTTCCCGCCTGCCTGCCGCCCGTCCCGCCCGTCCGGGCTGTCCAGGCTGTCCAGGCGCTCGCGCAGGCGCATCGCGGAGGGCCGGGCGGCGATGTCGAAGGCGTGCTCGGCCACGCCGGGGACGCCGTGGTCGGCGCCGCGGCTGCCGAGCGCGTAAACGAGCGTGTCGTAGCCGAGCTCACCGCGGCAGCCGGGGTCGGCCACGGCGACGACCTGGCGCTCGGGGTCGATGCCGGTCACACGAGCCACCCGGAGCCGTATCCCCGTGCCCGCGAAGACGTCGGCGAGCTGCGGGGCCTCGATCTCCTGGCCGGCCGCGAGCTGGTGCAGCCGCAGCCGCTGGACGAAGTCCGGCTCGGCGTTGACCACGGTGATCTCGGTGTCCGCCGGGGACAGGCGGCGGGCCAGGGTCCCGGCTGCGTAGGACCCGGCGTAGCCGGCGCCGAGGACGACGATGCGGTGCTTCATGTGCTGCTCCTGTCGGTCGGTCCGCTTGGTGTCGGTGACTTGAGCGGAACAGCGCACCGATTCCTGACAGAAGTCGCATGTGACGTGGGTCACGGCGCGGTAGCGGCGATCCTACGGGGCGTACGACCCCGCTCAGCGCTCCATGAGTGCCTTGAGCGCCGCCAGATCCTTCTTCTGCGCTCGGCGCATCGCCGCCGCCATCACGGCGGCGCCCACGGACGCGAATCCCCGTGGCTCGCCGCGATTGCGCAGTGTCATGCGGGTTCGGGCCGCCCCTTCGCCGTACGGCTCCCAGGTGTACGTGGTTTCCATGGGGAAGGGGCCCTCGGCCGTGCGCATGACCAGGCGGCTGCCGCTCTCGTAGGCGGTGACCTCGTAGGTGTAGGCCAGGCGCCTGCCGAGGAAGCGGGCGACGAATGCGACCCGGGAACCGACCCCCACCGGTGGCGGGGTCAGCCACTGCACGGACTCGATGTTGGCGTACCACTCGGGTGCGTGGACGGGGTCGGCGGCGTAGGCGGCGACGCGCTCGCACGGGGCGGCGATCACGGTCTCGGTCAGCACGTCGACCTTCATGGAAGCACCTTAGACCACGCGAACAGGGCCGCAGCCGGGTCGTCAGACCGTCTTCGCGGCGGCTCCGCGTCGTACCCGGCTCATCACGAGGACGAGAACTGCTGCAGCCCCGTACGCGATGTTGCTCAGCGCCGGATGGAAGTGGAGCGCCGGGGCCAATACGTAGACGGCGGCCCCCGCGAGGGGGATGCCGAGCCATTCCCAGCGTCCGTCCAGGGCGACGAGGGCGATCAGGAGCAGGGCGTACCAGGAGTAGCCGGGGGTGAGGAGGAGGAAGGACCAGCCGGTGACCAGGAGGGCGCCGCTCCAGGGGCGCCGCGGATCCCCGCGCCACATCACGTACAGCGACACCGCCGCGATGATGACGAGCAGTACCGGGAACGCCCAGGTGTCCGGCAGGACCAGGCGCAGGAGCGAGTAGCGGGACCCGGACGACGGGTCGTCGTAGCCCTCCTCGTCGACGTAGCCGCCGAGGTAGCCGAAGACCGAGCCGCGCGAGAGCAGGACGTACGGGACGTAGGAGAGCAACGTGAAGGCTGCCGCCGGCAGCAGTACCGCAGCCGCGTCACGAACCCGCCGGACCCCGGACAGCGCGCCGGGGAGGACGACGGCCGGCATCAGCTTCGTGGCGATGGCGGCGCCGATCAGCACGCCGCCCGCTGCCCGCCGGGGCAGGGCCCGGGACGCGACGAGGCCGAGTCCGGCGACCGCGAGGAGCACACCCAGGACGTCCACATGCGCGTTGTTGACCACCTCCAGTGGAACGGCCGGGCACCAGGCCCAGTACGCGGCCTTGCGGAGGTCCTCACCGCGCCGCCGCAGGATCACCAGGAGCAGGCCCGTGACGCCGAGGGAGAGCAGGACGGCCCCGGACTGGAGCGGTTTGTGCCGGGCGCCGGCGGGTGACAGCCGGTCCACCGCCAGGAAGTACGCCTGGGCGACGGGCGGGTAGATGGTGTGCACGGCAGGCCTGTTGATGCGGGTGCAGTGGCGCACACCGTCCGTGGCCGGGATCCGGGCGAGGTCGGGGCCCTGGCAGGCGGCCCCGGTGGGGAAGAGCCAGGGGTCGCGCAGCCGGACGAGGGCCGGGCCCAGCGGAGGATGGTCGTACGGGGAGACACCCGCCGCCTGGACGCGGCCGTCCCAGGCGTAGCGGTACGCGTCGGTGCTGGTCCGAGGGGGTCCCAGCAGGCCGGTCACCGTGACGGCGACGGCCCCCGCGGCGATCAGCCACGCGGCACGGCGGGGCGGGACCCGGCGCAGCGCGAGCAGCGCGACGGCGAACAGCGCCCAGCAGACCGCGTACCACCCGAAGAGCCCGACGGGATCGCTGAAGTAGCTCCCGTACAGCACGGTGAGGGCGAGCACCGTCGTGAGTGCGGCGAGAAGGAGGGCGGTGGTCGCGAGGGCGGGGGTCGCGAGGGCGGTGCGCGGGGGGAGGGCGGTCAGCGGTTTCACCTGCGGAAGCGTTGCAGGAACCGGCCCTCCTGCGGACCTCGCCACCTCGGACGTCCCTGTTTCGTAAGGTGTTCGCGCCACGTGCGCGGCCCTCGTCGGGGGTGTGATGGGGGCATGCGTTTCTCCCTGCCTTCGGCGCCTCACGTCACCTTCACGGCGCGCCTGCACGATGCCCGTACCGCGACCGCGATCGGCCGCCTGCTCGGCCTGGCCATGGTCGTCTGCTTCGTGACCGGCGTGCTGAGCCATTACCTGCAGCACCCGCCGGGGTGGCTGGCCGACCGGCTGCCGAGCCGCCCGTACTGGGGCTACCGGCTCACCCAGGGCCTCCACGTCGCGTCCGGGATCGCGGCGGTCCCGTTGCTGCTGGCGAAGCTGTGGGCGGTCTACCCGCGGTTGTTCGCGTGGCCGCCGGTGCGGTCCCTGCGGCACGCGCTGGAGCGGATCTCTGTGGCCGTCCTCGTGGCGGCCGCACTGTTCGAGCTGTTCACCGGCCTGCTGAACACCTTCCAGTGGTACCCGTGGCCCTTCAACTTCGTTCCCGTGCACTACGCGGTCGCCTGGCTCCTCCTGGGCTCGCTGCTGCTGCACGTAGCCGTGCAATGGCCGCGGATCCGGGACCACTTCACACGCCGTTCTCCCGGGACCCTGGCCCTGCCCGAGGCCGACGGGCCCGACCGCAGGCAACTCCTCCTCGGTGTCACGGCCGCGGTCGGCGCAGTGACGCTGACCACCGTCGGACAGTCCGTCACCGCGCTCGGCCCGCTCGAACTGTTCGGCCCGCGCAGCCCGTCCCACGGGGTGCAGGGGTTGCCCGTGAACCGGACGGCCGCAGCCGCGGGGGTCACCCGGGCCTCGCTGGCCGACTGGCGGCTGACCGTGGACGGGCCGCGTCCGTACACCCTCACGCTGGAGGAGCTGCGCGCCATGCGCCAGCATGACGTCACCCTGCCCCTCGCCTGCGTCGAGGGCTGGAGCAAGTCCGCGCACTGGACCGGCGTACGGGTACGGGACCTCCTGGAGCGGGCGGGCGGGGGCTCGGACGCCCGAGCCCGGGTGGTCTCCCTGGAGGCGGTGGGCGCCTACCGGGTGATGGAGATGGGACGCCTGTACGCGCAGGACCCGCTCACCCTGCTGGCGCTGAGGCTGAACGGTGAGGTGCTGTCCCTGGATCACGGCTACCCGGCGCGGATCATCGCCCCCAACCGGCCCGGTGTGCTCCAGACCAAGTGGGTCGGCCGGCTGGAGGTCGCGTGATGAACTTCCGACACGTGACGGGCGGACTCGGGCTGCTGTGCGCCGCCTGGGGCGGATCGCTGCTGCTCCGTCAGCCCGAGCCGTGGCGGATCGCCGTGTGGCTCGGCGGAGCGGTCGTGGTGCACGACGGGTTCGTGGCGCCGCTCGTGCTCGCCGTCGCGGCCCTCGCCGCCGCCGCGGGCCTGCGCCTGCGGGGAGTTCCGCGTGCGGCGCTGATCGTCGCGGGCTCCCTGACGGTGATCGCACTCCCTCCGCTCCTGCGCCCCGGCCCCGTGGCCAACCCGACGGTGCTGCCGCTCGATTACCTGCGCAACTGGCTGCTGGCCATGGCGGCCGTCGCGGTGTTCACCGTCGCGCCCGCCGCCCTGCGGGCCTTGACGCGGCGAGCCGGCCGCCGGTCCTGACGACGGGCTCCGCAACGAGAACCGCCGGGGTGGGGTCCGCAGCAGCGGACCCC
>NZ_MQUR01000131.1 GCF_001953875.1 Streptomyces amritsarensis | reverse complement strand
GCGCAGCGACATCGCGAAGCGACGCGAGGAACGAGCGCCCTTGAGGGACCGGCACGACACGGAGAGACGATGGGACTGACGGGAAACCCCCAGCACATCACTGACTCCCGCCCCGCCCAAATCCCGCTCCCGCACTCCCGCTGTGCCTTCGCTCCCGCCCCCGCCCAAACCCCGTCCCCGCGTTGCCGCCGCGCCTCTCATTCCCGCCCCGCCCAAACCCCGCTGCCCCACCCCCGCCGCACCTCTCACCCCCGCCGCGCCGAGACTCCGCCCCGAGCCGGTCCGCCGCACCTCTCACCCCCGCCTCGCCGGAGCCCGGCCTCCCAACGCCCGGCCCGGCCTTCACCCCGCCCCGCCTCGCCCGCTTCCGCCGTGCTCCGACCCCGCCCCGCCTGCCCCGCCGGCACCCCGCCGCCTGCACAGCCGGCCGTGGCCGCCGCGCGGCTACTTGGCCTCCGCCAGCGTGTGCGCCACGAGGGCGTTGGCGTGGCCGTGGCCCAGGCCGTGTTCCGTCTTCAGCCAGGCGACGAGTTCCATGTGCTTGGTCAGCGGCGAGGACCTGATGAGGTCCTTCCACTCGGCGATCGGCCGGCCGTACTTCTTCTCGATCGACGGGAAGTAGCTGGCGGGGCCCTTCACGGCGTCGGCCATGGCATATCTCCTTCGTTGCGATGTCGTCGCAGGTATGACCGCCGGAGGAACGAGAACTGAGCGCTCGGCGCGTTGTGACCTGCGCCACACCGAGGATCCTGCCCCCGGATGCTCTCGACGGGCTCGCCGCCCACTTCGGCGGCCGGACCGTCTGACCCGCGTCCCGCCACCCCGGCGCCCCGGCGTCCCGCCACCCCGCCGCGCATAGCCTGGGCGCCATGAGCAGCGAAGTCAGCGACGAGGTCAGTGACGGGTCCGGCGGAGAGACCGGCGGAGAGATCGGCGGCGGGGTCGGCGGTGAGGAGTTCCGTTCGGTGCTGCACGCCCTGCGCGTGTGGGACTCGCCGCTGCCCGGGTTCGACCCGGAGGCGGCGCCCGGCGAGCCGGTGGCGCTGTTCCGGGAGTGGTTCGTGCACGCCGCCCGGACCGGGCAGCCGGAGCCGCACACGATGAGCCTGGCCACGGTGGACGGCGAGGGGCGGCCCGACGTGCGGACTCTGATGCTGCACGACGTCGACGCGCGCGGCTGGCACTTCGCCTCGCACGCCACGAGCGCCAAGGGTGTGCAGCTGGCGGCGCGGCCGGAGGCGGCGCTCGGGTTCTACTGGCCGTCGGTGGGCCGGCAGGTCCGGGTCCGGGGCGCGGTCACCGCGTGCGGCCCGGAGGAGAGCCGGGCGGACCTGGCGGTCCGTTCGCGCGGTGCACTGGCGGCCGCGCTCACAGGCAGGCAGAGCGAGGTACTGGGCTCCGTGGAGGAGCTGGTGCGGGCTTCGGCTGCGGCCTGGGAGCGGGCCGGGTCGGAGCCTGACGCGCCGGCTCCGACCTGGACGCGGTACGTACTGGCCCCCGCCGAGGTGGAGTTCTTCCAGGGGGACGCCGCCCGCCGGCACACCCGTCTGCGCTACCGGCGCGCCGCCGGCGGCTCCTGGGTGCGCGAGCTGCTCTGGCCCTGACCGGGTCGGAAGCCCGCCACCCACACGCCGTCCGCCGCCTCGCGGAAGGTGACCGTCAGGGCCATGCCGATGCGCAGGTCGGCCGCCTCGCAGTCGACCACCTCGGTCATCATGCGCGGGCCTTCGGCCAGGTCGACGACGGCGGCCGTGTAGGGGACGCGTGTGCCGAACGGCGGGAGGTCGTTGCGGTGGATCACCGACCACGTGTAGAGGGTGGCCAGGCCGCTCGCGGGCTCCCAGGCCACCCGGTCCTCGCCGGCCCAGCAGTGCGGGCAGAACTCGCGCGGGTAGTGGTGTGCGCGGCCGCAGTCACCGCACCGTCGTAGCAGGAGCCGGCCCTGCGCCGCCGCGTCCCAGTAGGGGCGGGTGAAGTCGTCCACCTCGGGAAGGTCGTGGCGCACGGCGCCGACCGCGCCGACCGCGCCGACCATGCCGCGGGTACCGCCCACGCCACCGCCCACGACACCGGCCACGCCCGCCCCGGCACCGGCCACGCCCGCCGCGCCCCCGGCGCCCCCGGCGCCCCCGGCGGTCACAGGAACAGTCCGATCGTCGCGTCGAGGGACCAGGTCTGCCAGGACATGGCGAGCAGCGCGACGAGTGAGATGAGCGCCATCATCGCGTTCTGCCCCTGCTCGGCCCAGTCGTGGATCATCAGGACGAGGTAGAGGAGGTTCAGCAGGAGTCCGCCGATCAGGGCGACCGGGGTCAGGAAGCCGAGGACCAGGCCCAGCCCGAGGGCGAGTTCCGCGTAGACGACGATGTACGCCATCGCCTTCGGCCGGGGTGCGACGACCAGGTCGAAGCCGCCCTTGACGAAGGTCCAGCGGTGCTTGTCGGCGACGTCGGCGGCCCAGGCGATGCCGGTGCCGCGTTCGAACCAGCCCTTCTTGTCCTTGTGCCGCCAGCTCTCCAGCCACCACAGGCCGAGGCCTATCCGGAGCACGGCGAGCCATTCGGCCCCGCTGAGCCAGATGGTCTGCATCGGCAGCCCCCACCCCTCTCCCACTCGATCTGACGGTACGTCAGTTCAGCGGATGGGGAGCGATCCCGCAAGGCCCCGGTCCGCCACGGCTTCCGCGTACGCGGTCAGAACCCGCGCCCGTGACCGATCCGCAATCGATTCCCTCCTCGTCCGAGACCCATCAACCCAGCGTGGCGATACGATCACACCTCATGCCCGCAGCACCCGCACCAGCAGTCGACATGACCACCCAGCCCCGCCCCGTGTACGTCATCGGGGCCGGCCCCGGCGGCCTCGCCGCGGCCGCCGCCCTGCGCGCACGCGGGATCCGCGCCGTGGTCGTCGAGAAGTCCGACACCGTCGGCGCGTCGTGGCGGCGCCACTACGACCGGCTGCACCTGCACACCACGCGCCGGCTGTCCGCCCTGCCGGGCCTGGCGATGCCGCGCAGGTTCGGACGCTGGGTCTCCCGTGACGATGTCGTGCGCTATCTGGAGAAGTACGCGGAGTTCCACGAGGTGGAGCTCGTCACCGGCGTCGAGGTGACCCGGATCGAGCCCGACGCCGGGGACGAGGGCGGCTGGACCCTGCACGCCACCGGCGGGCGGGTGCTGACCGCCGCGGCCGTCGTCGTCGCCACCGGCTTCAACCACACACCCAGGCTGCCCGACTGGCCGGGCCGGGAGTCCTACGGCGGCCGGCTGCTGCACGCCGCCGACTACCGCAACCCCCAGCCGTTCGCGGGCCAGGACGTCCTCGTCGTCGGCGTCGGCAACACCGGCGCCGAGATAGCCGTCGACCTCGCCGAGGGCGGCGCGGCCCGGGTGCGGCTCGCCGTGCGCACCGCCCCGCACATCGTGCGCCGTTCCACGGCCGGCTGGCCGGCCCAGCGCAGCGGGATCCTCGTCCGGCGGCTGCCGGTGCGGCTCGTGGACCGGCTGGGTGCGCTCGTGGCCCGGGCTTCCGTCCCGGACCTGACGGCGTACGGGCTCCCGCGCCCCGCCGCCGGCCTGTACAGCCGGGTCAGGCAGGGGGCGATCCCGGTCCAGGACGTGGGCCTGATCGATGCGGTGCGTTCGGGCAGGGTGGAGCCGGTCGCCGCCGTGGAGTCCTTCGACGGGCCGGAGGTCGTCCTCGCCGACGGCTCGCGCATCACCCCGGACGTGGTGGTCGCGGCCACCGGGTACCACCGCCGGCTGGAGGGGCTGGTCGGCCATCTCGGCGTGTTGGACGAGCGCGGCCGCCCCCGTACGCACGGCGCCCGCACCGCCGCGACGGCCGACGGCCTGTACTTCACCGGCTTCACCAATCCCATCAGCGGGATGTTCCGGGAGATGGCCCTGGACGCGGAGAAGATCGCCAAGGCGGTGGCCCGGCGGAGGGCCCGCCCCTGACCGGGCACGCCAGCCGACCTCCTGACCGGGCACGCCGACCCGCCCCCGACCCGGAAAAACGCCGGTCCGCCCGTCACAGGAGATGGTCCAGGTCGTACAGCCGCTGGTGCCACCAGGCTCCCCCGCGGTGCGGCCGCGTGTGGGCGAACGGGTCGGGCACGGTGCGGCGCCACAGTTCCTCGTCCAGTCCGGCCGGCAGGGCCCGCAGTTCCCGGCGCGGCCAGGGCGCAAGCCTGCGCGCGACCAGGTCGAGGAGGTCGCGGGCCACGGCGATGTCGTTGCGGAGGTCGCACGACTCGCAGGCGCAGTAGTCCCGCCGCAGGTACAGCCGGCGGCCCGGCAGGGCGAGGAAGGAGCGGCAGGTCCTGAGAGCGGTCCGGGTCGCCCCGGGCCGGAGTCCCTCGTCGTACGGACGCCGGCACTCCTCGCGGTGGACCGCGGCGACCGTCCGCGAGGAGAGGCGGTCGATCCGGGTGGGCCACGGCCTGGGCGGCTCGGCGTACCGGCAGCGGCCGGCAGCCGTGTACCTGTGGAGTGGCAGTGCTCGTTGCGCGCGAACCGCGCCGGGCCGCCTACGCGGCATGGGCCTTTCGGACAGCAGTCACAGGTGGATGATCACACCGCCGCGAGAGAACGTCCAGAGCCGGCGGGCGTCGAGAGCGCCGACCCGGACCGCGGGCCGGGCGATCTCGGCCGGAAGTGCGCTCTGGACCCGCTCCGCGGGCATCTGTCACCGTTGACCACACCACCTCCACCAGCTTTCCTGCGCAGCCCTGTTCCTGACGGCACGTCAGTTCAGTAATCTGACTACACGTCAGTTATCGAGTTCCATCGAGGTTCATCGAGCAGGAGCGGGCGGAACGATGCTTGGATCTACTCACGGCACCCTCACCACCGACTTCCGCGCACGGGTCGAGGCCTGCGGGGAGACCCCCAGGACGGCCGTCCATTCGTCTGCGGCGCCCTCCGCCGACGACGCGATCCCCGTGGACGTCAGCGGGCGGCCGCTGCACGCCGACGTGCCCGACCTGGACCGGTTCTTCCGGCCCGAGTCCGTGGCGGTCATCGGCGCCTCCGACGCCGAGGGCCGACCCAACACCGGCATCACCCGCCAGCTCATCGCCTGGGCGGACCGCGTGGGCGCCCGGATACACCCGGTGCACCCCAGCCGCCCCACCGTTTTCGGGCTGGCCTGCCACTCCTCGGTCGCCGACCTGCCCGAACAGGTGGACCTCGCCGTCCTGCTGGTCTCCGACCCGCTGCCCGTCATCGAGGAACTCGCCGAGACCAAGGTGAAGTTCGCCGTCGCGTTCGCCTCCGGCTTCGCGGAGACCGGCGGCGCCGGAGCCGCCGCACAGGAGCGCCTCGCCGCCGCGGTCCGGCGCTCCGGGCTGCGCCTGCTGGGCCCCAACACCAACCTCAACGCCTTCGAGGAGTTCCGCGACGACCTCGACGGCCCGGCGATCGCCCTGATCACCCAGTCCGGCCACCAGGGCCGGCCCGTCTACACCCTCCAGGAACTGGGCGTCCGGCTGTCCCACTGGGCACCCACGGGCAACGAGGCCGACCTGGAGACCTCGGACTTCATCTCCTACTTCGCCGAGCAGCCCGAGGTCGGCGCCATCGCCTGCTACGTGGAGGGCCTCAAGGACGGCCGGTCCTTCCTCCTGGCCGCCGACCGGGCCGCCCGCAACGGCGTCCCCGTCGTCGCCGTCAAGGTCGGCCGCACCGAGACCGGCGCCCGCATGGCCGCCTCCCACACCGGGAAGCTGACCGGCGCCGACACCGTCGTGGACGCCGCCATGCGCCAGTTCGGCGTGATCCGCGTCGACGGCCTCGACGAGCTCCAGGACACGGCCGCCCTCCTCGCCCGGGCCCGCCGGCCCCGCACCGACGGCGTCGTCGTGTACTCCATCTCCGGCGGCACCGGGGCCCACTTCTCCGACCTTGCCACCGAGGCGGGCCTGACCCTGCCCACCCTCTCGCAGGCCAAGCAGGACGAACTCCACCAGTGGATCCCGCCGTACCTGAACGTCGCCAACCCCGTCGACAACGGCGGCCACCCCGTCGGCGACTGGCGCGGCCGGAAGATCATCGACGCGATCCTCGCCGACCCGTCGGTGGGGGTCCTGATCTGCCCGATCACCGGCCCCTTCCCCCCGATGAGCGACAGGCTCGCCCAGGACCTGGTGGACGCCGCCGAGCAGACCGACAAGCTGGTCTGCGTGATCTGGGGCTCCCCGGTCGGCACCGAGGACGCCTACCGCACCACCCTCCTCGGCTCCTCCCGCGTGGCCACCTTCCGCACCTTCGGCAACTGCATCACCGCCGTACGCGCCTACCTCGGCCACCACCGCTTCACCGCCCGCTACCGCTCCCCCTTCGAGGACGCGCCGCGCACGCCGTCGCCCTCGTACCGCAAGGCGCAGGCCCTCATGCGGCCGGGACAGCAGCTCAGCGAGCATGCCGCGAAACAGCTCCTGCGCGCCTACGGGATACGGGTGCCCCGCGAGCAGCTGGTGACGAGCGCGGCGGCGGCCGTACGTGCCGCCGGGCTGGTCGGCTACCCGGTGGTGATGAAGGCCTCCGGCCCGCAGCTCGGCCACAAGACCGAGCTGGGCCTGGTGAAGATCGGCCTGACCTCCGCGAGCCAGATCCGCGACGCGTACCGGGAGCTGACCGACATCGCCCGCTACGAGAACGTCCCGCTCGACGGGATCCTGGTCTGCCAGATGGTGGAACGGGGCGTGGAGATGGTCGTCGGGGTCACGCAGGACGACCTCTTCGGCCCGACCGTCACCGTCGGGCTGGGCGGCGTCCTCGTCGAGGTCCTGCACGACGCGGCGGTCCGCGTCCCGCCGTTCGGCGAGGACCAGGCGCGGGCGATGCTCAGGGAGCTGCGCGGCCACGCCCTCCTGGAGGGCGTACGGGGCGCGCCCCCGGCCGACGTGGACGCGCTGGTGGAGGTCATCCTGCGGGTCCAGCGGATGGCCCTGGAGTTCGGCGGCGAACTCGCCGAGCTGGACATCAACCCCCTGATGGTCCTCCCCCGCGGGCAGGGCGCGGTGGCCCTGGACGCCCTCGCCATCTGCCGCTGACCGCTGACGCTGTCCTCGCCGTACGTGCGCTGCGCGTCCGTGCCCTCGAACGCCGGGTGGGCCGGATCTTCCGGCCGCACCCACCTGAACGGGAGTTTCACGCATGACACGCGCCCCCGAGGACGACGTCCTCCACCGCACCGAGAACAACGTCTCGTGGATCACCCTCAACCGCCCCGAGGCGATGAACGCCGTCACCTGGGCCCAGCGCGAGCGTGTCATCGCGCTGCTCGCCGAGGCCTCCGCCGACCCCGCCGTCCGGGCGGTCGTCCTGACCGCCACCGGCAAGGGCTTCTGCGCGGGCGCCGATCTGCGGGGCGCACCGGCCGCCGGCGGTGACCGGGTCGCCGGGGACGTGGCCCGCATGATCCGCCTCGGCGCGCAGCGCCTGATCACCGCGGTGCTCGACTGCGAGAAGCCGGTGGTCGCGGCCGTCAACGGCACGGCCGCCGGTATCGGCGCGCACCTGGCCCTCGCCTGCGACCTGGTGATCGCCGCCGAAGGGGCCCGTTTCATCGAGGTGTTCGTGCGCCGCGGCCTGGTCCCGGACGGGGGCGGCGCGTACCTGCTGCCCCGTCTGGTCGGCCCGCAGAAGGCGAAGGAGCTGATGTTCTTCGGGGACGCCGTCCCGGCGGCCGAGGCCGAGCGGCTCGGCCTGGTCAACAGGGTGGTTCCGGCCGAGGAGCTCCGGACGGCGGCCCGGGAGTGGGCCGAGCGGCTGGCGCAGGGCCCGACCCGGGCCTTGGCCATGACGAAGCAGCTGGTCAACGCCTCCCTGGACGGCGACCGGGCGGCCGCGCTGGCCGCCGAGGCCACCGCTCAGGAGATCAACATGGCTACCGCCGACGCGAACGAGGGCGTGGCGAGCTTCGTGGAGCGGCGCACGCCCACGTATTTGGGGCGGTGAGCCGCGCCGGGGCCGCTCGCCCGCGGCCTACATCTGCGGGTCGGGCTTCAGCAGCGCGAACACCGCGCCGAAGGGGTCCGCCAGCCAGCCGATCCGCCCGACGTCCGGCACGTCGGCGGCCGGCATGAGGACGGTCCCGCCGTTCGCCTCGGCCCTGGCGACGGTGGCGTCGACGTCGCCGACGTGGAAGTAGGGCACCCAGCGCGCCTCCCCGCCCTCTCCGTCCTCGCTGCCGCCCGCGCCCTCGCCGAGCGGTGCGACGCCGCCGAAGGAGGCGTCCTCCTGGTCGCCGTCGGCGGTGCTCAGGACCCGGTACGTCATCCCGGGCGCCTGCATCTCGGCGTGCCGCCACCCGAACAGGGCGGCGTAGAAGGCGATGTCGGCGACCGGGTCGGGGACGTGGAGTTCCGTCCACACCAGCGTGTTCTCTGCGGAGGCGATGCCGAACCCGGCGGTGTTCCCGGGCTGCCAGCAGGCGAACTCGGCGCCCTGCGGGTCGGTGAACTGCGCCAGCCATCCCTCCCCCATGACGTCCGTGGGCTCCATGCGCACCGTCCCGCCGCCGGCCCGGACGGCCCCGGTGGTGGCCTGGATGTCGGGGGTCATGAAGTGCTGCATCCAGGCCGAGCGGGCGCCCTCCTCGGTGAGCGGTCCGAGGGCGGCGACGGTCTTGCCGTCCTGCCGGAAGAACCCGTACCCGCCGGCCTCGGGTCCGGCGGATGCGAACTCCCAGCCGAAGAGGGCCCCGTAGAACGCGGCGGCCGCGGCGGTGTCGGGGCTGCCGAGGTCGAGCCAGTTGGGTGATCCGGTGCGGAAGTCGGTGCCGAGCATGTGCCCTCCGGGGTACGGCGGCTGTACGGGTCGCAGCCACGATGCCGAGCCTCCTCCCCCGCCCGCGCCCGCGGAGCCGCCCGCCGGTCCGGTTTCACCCGTGCGGGTGCGCGTCCGCTGCGCCCGCGTGCCGGTGCGGCGTCCTCGCCGGGCGCGGTCCTGCACCCACCCCTTCACATCTGACGAACCGTCAGCTTCAATCGGGGGTGTGATGGGACATGCAGGGATGGCGGCCACCGTCGTCCGATACCTCAGGTCAGTCGGCTCCCCCACCTCCGCCACGGCGCAGCGGGAACCCGAGTCCGTCGACGCCCTGCCGCGTCCCGATCTGCGGGCCGTCGGCGAGGACGAGCGCGCGCCGGTCAGCCCCGCCGAATTCCGGGCCGTGCTCGGGAACTTCGCCAGCGGCGTCACGGTCATCACCGCGCCGCCCGGCGCGGACGGGGAGGGGGACGGGGGCGGGCCGGCCGGGTTCGCCTGCCAGTCCTTCGCCTCGCTGTCCCTGGACCCTCCCCTGGTCACCTTCATGGTGGCCCGTACGTCGACCACCTGGCCGCGGATCGCCCGCGCCGGGGTGTTCTGCGTCAACATCCTGGGGGCCGAGCAGGGCGAGCTGTGCCGGTCCTTCGCCGTGAGCGGCGCGGACAAGTTCGCCGGGGTGGCCCACAGCCCGGCCCCCGTCACCGGGTCCCCGCAGCTCGAAGCCGTGCCCGCATGGATCGACTGCCGGATCCACGCCGTCCACACGGGCGGGGACCACCTCATCGTCGTGGGCCGGGTCGTGGCCATGGGCGCGGCCGGGGAGGGCGATCCGCTCCTCTTCCACAAGGGCCGCTTCGGCCGCCTCGCCGGCTGACGGGCGCCGGCGGCAGGACGCCGGATGCCGGTCCGCCCCGGGGGCGGACCGGCATGCACCACGACCGGCGGCGGTTCAGAAGGTGAGCACCCCGCGCGCCACCCGCCCGTGGTGGGCGTCGTCGACGGCCTTGGCGAAGTCCTCGACCGGGTAGACCTCCGTCACCAGCTCGTCCAGCAGCAGGCGGCCCTGCCGGTAGAGCTCCGCGTAGAGGGCGATGTCGCGCTGGGGGCGCGAGGAGCCGTACCGGCAGCCCATGATCGTCTTGTCGAGGTACATGGACGACACGAGGAACGACGCCTCCTCCTTGAAGCCGGGCACGCCGAGCAGCACCGCCTGGCCGTGCCGGTCGAGGAGGTCGACGGCCTGCCGGATCAGTCCGACGTCGCCCACGCACTCGAAGGCGTGGTCGGCGCCGGTCGGCAGGATCTCGCGGACCGCCGCCGAGGAGTCGGCGACCGCGGACGCGTCGATGAAGTGCGTGGCCCCGAACTGCCGGGCCACCGCCTCCTTCGCCGGGTTCGCGTCCACCGCCACGACCGTCGCGGCCCCGGCGATCCGGGCGCCCTGGAGCACGTTGAGCCCGATGCCTCCGGTGCCGATGACGACGACGGTCTCGCCGTGGTCGACGCGGGCCCGGTTGAGGACCGCCCCCACCCCGGTCAGTACCCCGCAGCCGATGAGCGCCGCCGACGTCAGCGGGATGTCGGCCGGGATCCTCACCGCCTGCACGGCCTTGACGATCGTCTTCTCCGCGAAGGCGGAGTTGGAGGCGAACTGGTAGAGGGGCCTGCCGCCCCGCGAGAACGGCTGCCCGGGCATCCCGATCGCCTTGCGGCACATCGTGGGCCGGCCCCGGTCGCAGTCCGCGCACGCCCCGCAGTTGGCCAGCGTGGACAGCGACACGTGATCGCCGGGCGCCACGTGCGTGACGCCCTCGCCGACGGCCTCCACCACCCCCGCGCCCTCGTGCCCCAGCACCACCGGCGGCGGGAAGGGGATCGTCCCGTCCATCACCGACAGGTCGCTGTGGCACAGCCCGGCCGCGCCGATCGCGACGAGCACCTCCCCCGGCCCCGGGTCCCGGATCTCCAGGTCGTCGACCACCCGGGCCTGCTTGCCGTCGAACACGACGCCTCTCACCTGGACTCCTTAGGCAGGCCGAGCACACGCTCGGCGATGATGTCGCGCTGGATCTCGTCCGAACCGCCGTAGATCGTGTCGGCACGGGTGAACAGGAACAGGCGCTGCTCCCCGTCGAGTCCGAGCTCGTACGGCAGCTCCGGCGACCACGTGCCCGGCCCGGCGGCGGCCGCCGCACCCCTGACCTCCACCGCCAGCTCCCCGAGCCTGCGGTGCCAGCCGCCCCACAGCAGCTTGGCCACGCTCGGCGCGCCCGGATCGCCCTGCGCGCCCAGGGTCCGCAGCGCGTTCCAGCGCATGGTGCGCAGCTCGGCCCACTGCCGTACGAGGCGGTCGCGGACCACCGGGTCGGCCGTCCCCGAGGCCGCGTACAGGCCGAGGACGCGTTCCAGCTCGGCGGCGAAGCCGATCTGCTGGACCAGGGTGGACACGCCCCGTTCCAGCGCCAGCAGGCACATGGCCACGGTCCAGCCGCCGCCCTGCGCGCCGACGACCTCCGCGGCCACCGCCCCGTCGAAGAACACCTCGTTGAACTCCGCGGTGCCCGACATCTGGCGGATCGGCCGGACCTCCACGCGGCCCGGCTGGTCCATGCGGACCAGGAGGAAGGACAGCCCGCGGTGGCGCTTGGATCCGGGCTCGGTGCGGGCCAGGACGAAGCACCAGTCGGCCTCCCGGGCCAGGGAGGTCCAGATCTTCTGCCCGGTGACGCGGAAGAGCCCGTCGGCCGGGTCGCGCACGGCCGCGGTGCGGATGCCCGCGAGGTCGGAGCCGGCGCCCGGCTCGCTGTAGCCCTGGCACCACAGCTCCTCGCCGCGCGCGACGGCCGGCAGGAAGCGGCGCTGCTGCTCCGGGCTGCCGTAGGCGATCAGGGTGGGCGCGAGGAGGTTCTCGCCGATGTGGCCGACCCGGCCGGGGGCGCGCAGCGCCGCGTACTCCTCGGCCCACACCACCTGCCCGGTCAGCGACAGCCGCCGCTGCCCGTACGCCCCGTCCGGCGCGTCCCAGCCCTGGCCGATCCAGCCGCCGCGGCCGAGCTCCCGCTCCCAGTCGCGGCGGGCCTGCACACCCTCGTGCTCGCTGCCCGGCCCGCCGAGGCCGACGGCGTGCGCGTACGGGCCCACGAGGTGCTCCGCCAGCCAGGCCCGGGCCTGCGCGCGCAGTTCCTCGTCCTCGGCCCCGAAGCCGAAATCCATGCCGCGCCCCCCGTCAGGCGTTGGGGCGGTCCTTGGCGGCCGCCGCCTTGGCCATGGCCTCCAACTGCGCCAGCATCGGCATGGGGTCGGTGCCGACCGTCCCGGGCAGGAAGTCGGCGATCTTCTCCGGGGTCCAGGAGCCCTCGGCGTATCCGGCGCGCAGCTCGCGCGGCTGCGCCCAGACGGCGATCTTCGGGCCGGCGATCGTGTAGACCTGCCCGGTGATGGGTTCGCCGCCGACGGCGACGGCCTTGTCGGAGAGCAGGTAGGTGACCAGGGCCGCGACGTCCTCGGGTTCGCCGATCTCCTTGAGCTCCATGGGCACGTTCGCGGACATGCGGGTGCGGGCGACGGGTGCGACGGCGTTGGCGGTGACGCCGTACTTGGCGAGGCCCAGCGCGGCGGAGCGGACGAGGGAGATGACCCCGCCCTTGGCGGCGCTGTAGTTGGCCTGGGCGACCGAGCCCTGGTGGTTTCCGCTGGTGAAGCCGATCAGGGTGCCCGAGCCCTGGCGGCGCATGACGGCGGACGCGGCGCGGAAGACGGTGAAGGTGCCCTTGAGGTGGGTGGCGACCACCGGGTCCCATTCCTCCTCGGACATGTTGAACAGCATCCGTTCGCGCAGGATGCCGGCCACGCAGACGACGCCGTCGAGGCGTCCGTACTGCGCGAGGGCGGTGTCGACGATGCGCTGGCCGCCCGCCATGGTGGAGATGTCGTCGGCGACGGCGACGGCCTCGCCCCCGGCGGCCTGGATCTCCTTCACGACGCCGTCGGCTATCTCGCTGGTGGGCTCCCCGCCCCCGATGCCGACGCCGTAGTCGTTGACGACGACCTTGGCGCCCTCGGCGGCCGCGGCGAGTGCCACGGCCCGTCCGATGCCCCGGCCGGCGCCGGTGACGGCGACGACCCTGCCTGCCAAGAAGTTCCCCACGCCCGGCCCCTTCCCGCGGTTTCTGACGGACCGTTAGATTCTATGGGTAGTCGGATGTCCGCGCACAAGCCCTCGTTGCCGTATTCACGCAAGGAGCCGTCGACGCCCATGACCCTGCCTGCCGAGTTCCACGACATAGCCAAGCGCGTCAACAACTGGGGGCGCTGGGGCGCCGACGACGAGATCGGCACCCTGAACCTGATCACCGACGAGGTGGTCCGGGGCGCGGCCGCGGAGATCCGCAGCGGCCGCCGCGTCTCCCTGGCGCTGCCCCTGAAGGCGGACGGGGTCCAGGTCGGCATGATCCCCGGCCGGATCAACCCGCTGCACACGATGGTGCAGATCAACCAGGAGCTCTTCGGTCCGGGCACGGTGGCGTGCAGCGACGACGCCGTCAGCATGGGACTGCAGGCGGGCACCCACTGGGACGCCCTCACCCACGTCTCGCACTCCGGCCGGATCTACAACGGCCGCCCCGCCGGCACCATCACGGCGCACGGCCGGGCCGAGTTCAGCGGCATCGACAAGGCCGCCCCCATCGTCTCGCGCGGGGTGCTCCTCGACGTGGCCCGCGCCAAGGGCCTCGACCGGCTGCCGGGCGACCACGCGGTGACCCCGGAGGACCTGGCGCAGGCCGAGGAGTTCGGCCGGGTCACGGTCCGCCCCGGCGACATCGTCCTGGTCCGCACCGGCCAGATCCAGCTCTACCTGGCGGGCGACAAGCACGGATACGGCTTCCCCTCCCCCGGGCTGTCGGTCCGTACGCCGCAGTGGTTCCACGCGCGGGACGTGGCGGCCGTCGCGAACGACACCCTGACCTTCGAGATCTTCCCGCCGGAGATCGAGAACCTGTGGCTGCCCGTCCACGCCCTCGACCTGGTGGAGATGGGCATGCACCAGGGGCAGAACTGGGACCTCGAAAAACTGTCCACAGCCTGTGCAGAAGAAGAGCGGTACGCCTTCCTCCTGTCCGCCATGCCCGAGCCGTTCGTCGGCGCCACGGGCACCCCGGTGGCCCCGGTGGCCATCCTCTGAGACGCGTCCGCGCAGGTGGCGGGGGGCGGCGGCACCCCGGCCGCCCGGGGCCCGCACCGAGTGGAACCATGTTGTGTCCATGACGCGTCACCGTTCTCGCGTCACCCCCCGCTCCTCACCACCCTCAGCACAGGAGAAGCGCATGTCCAACCCGTACCAGGCGTCCCCACCCCCGCAGCAGCCGCCGCCCTTCACCCCGGGAACCCCGCAGCGGCGCGGGAGCAACAAGTTCGTCATCTTCCTGGTCGTCGCCCTGGTCGTCGTCGGCGCCTACGGCGCCTCCAAGGTGCTGGGGGCGGACAAGGGCAAGACGTCCGGGTCCGGGTCGACCTCCGCCTCCGCGTCGCCGTCGGCCAAGCCCACGGCCAAGGGCCCCGGCTCCCCGGAGTCCTCCTCCGACACCTCCAGCGTGTGGAAGGTCGGCGACTGCGGCGGACCCGACCCCTCCAAGGGCGCCGACGCGTACAAGCGGACGGGCTGCTCCGACTCCGGGGCCTCCTTCAAGGCCATCGACATCAAGGAGGCCAGCATCCTGCCGGGCTCCATCCAGTGCCCGGCCGGCACCGACGTGATGATCGAGGTGAGCATCTCCTACAACGGCGGCAAGTCGAGCGGCCTCCCCACCAACACCGTCTGCGGCCGCAACCTGTCCAACGACCACCCCGGCGACGCGGGCGCCGGCGGCGGCCAGCTCGTCAAGGGCGACTGCGTGACCTCCCAGGCCAAGGAGGTCCCCTGCGGCGGCTCGGGCGCACAGAAGGTCCTCGGCCTGGTCAAGACGAAGGAAGAGTGCCCCTCCGGCACCACGGACCCCATCCGTCTGACCATTTCGGTGGGTCGCCCCTATGACGTGATCTGCACCGACGGCTGACCTCCGCCCCGCCGCCCGCCGCGCTCCGCCGCCCGGCCCGCCGGGCCGCGGAGCGCGCCGCGGACGGTGGCGGTGGCTGCTGGTGGCGGTGGGTGTGCCGCGGGTGGCTGCGGCGTACCGCGGGCGGCGGCGGTGGCCGCAGTGTGCTGCGGGTGGCGGCGGCGCGCGTGCACGCCCCGAGCGCGGCACGGCAGCCGCCACCCGGACGGTCCGCCTGCACGGCAGTCGCAGACCCCGCCCCCACCACCCTGGCTCAGCCGACGAGTCGGAGCCACACAGCCTTCTCGCCCTCCCCTGCAACCACCCTGACGTTGGGGCGTGGTCATGCACACCACGGCCGAGGGGCGGTTGCCGCCGCTGAGGAGGAATCCACAGGAGTCGCCCTATCAGGCACCGGCTGGCGGATTTCCGTAGTCGAATGGCGCACTCGTCCGCCAGATGATCGGCCGACCCTTTTTCGGACTGGCCCGACTCGGCCTGGCCCAAGACACCCACTGCCGCGAAGAAGTCGCGGCGCGCCGCCGAATTCAATCGTTGCCACACACTCACCAGATCCCTCGGAGATCCACGCCGGACACAGAACGGGAAACATGACGTCGTCGCGGATCATTGCCGCCTGAACTCTCCAGCCGCCGGTATGAGCAGCATTCCACCGATCCGCGCACAGGTCTCCCGGACGCCCTCACGCCACCCAGCCAACCCTGCCGATCAGGCAGTATCCGGAATACTGGGTACCGCTCATGTAAATTTCAGCATCGCCGATCACCAAGCTCAGATGATCCTCAAGAAGATAGCCCCGGGCTCTGCGGCCGATTACTGTCTACCCGACCGAATAATCTCGGTAGCGTGACCGGCTACCAAAACACTGGGGGACAATATGACGCGCATGAAGCGCACGGTGAGCGCGGCTGCGGCCGCTCTCGTCATGGCATCCGGCATTGGCTTCGTGAGCGCCGGCCAGGCATCTGCACGGGAATGCCACTACCCCACAAAGTCGTGCAACTGGGAGCCCACCCAGGAGCTTTGCCGGATCAACGGGCAGATCGTGGGCAAGCTCGGATACACGCTGGACAAGACCCCGCAGCCCTACCAGTCGCGCGCCCGGAAGTGCATGGCGCACGTCTGGCCGAGCCGCGGCTGATCGCTTCCCGCGAGGGTAGGCCAGGTGGCCGTCCGCGACGCTCATGCGGCCGGGCGGCCATCCGCCGTTCCCCCTGTTCCGAAGAATGCGGGTGGCGGCGGCGCGCGTGCACGCCCCGAGCGCGGCACGGCAGCCGCCACCC
>NZ_MQUR01000087.1 GCF_001953875.1 Streptomyces amritsarensis | reverse complement strand
GCCGGCCTCCACGAGCCCCTGTGCCCGTGGAGGCCGGCGGTGGTTCAGGCGTAGCGGCCGAGGAGGGCTTCGACGTACCCCTCCAGTCTCTCGGTCAGGACACCGGCCGTCAGATCGTCCCGGCCCAGCTCGCGCCACGGGACGGCGACCTTCTCCGCGTCGGGTGCGAACCCCAGCGCGTCCAGCAGCCGCCAGTAGAGGTGCGCGTCGTCGTCCGCGGCCAGGACACCTCCGGCGGCGACATAGCGTTCGGCGAAGCGCAGGCCGGCGGGGACGCCGTGGAGCAGGGCGAGGGCCGTCGCACAGTGGGCCACGTCCAGGTCGGCCGGCCCCCAGGACGTCTCCACCCAGTCGACGACTCCGCTGATCCGGCAGTCACCGTCGGCGCCCGCGAAGAGGACGTTGCCGGGGTGGAAGTCCCGGTGCAGGAAACGGCCTTCGTAGGCCGGGGGTTCCCGGCGGATGACGTCGACGGCCCGCTCCCAGAGCCCGGGCCGCCGGGTGTCCGCGGGCGGGGTCACCCGCTCGGGAGAGGTCCAGGCCTGGTAGGTACGGGGGCGCTGCCGCCCGGCCACCGGCAGCCGGTGGATCCGGACCAGCTGCCGGGCCAGGAGCTCGGCGCGGTCGTCGGCACCCCGGTCCTCCAGGCGGACGGTCCCCGGCAGCAAGGACATCAGCAGGGACGGGTGGTCGCAGTGCCGCGCCGTCGCGTCGACTGCCACGAGCGCGGCGGCGGGCACGTCGGTGTCGCCCAGCAGCCGCAGGATGTCGGCCTCCCGGGTCATCAGACCCTCGGCGTGCCGGACGTAGAAGGGCTTCGTGAAGGACCGCAGGACGAGTGAACGCCGTCCGGCCGGTCCGCCGAGCTCCAGGCGGCGCATGTCCGAGGTCCAGCCGCCGCGCAGCCGCACGACCTCCTCGATGCGCTCGCCGTCGGGCAGTTCCTTCTCCACCCAGGAGCGGGTGGCTCCCGGCAGGGTGTTCACAGGCTGCGGACGAAGGCCTCGAACGCCTCCGGGGTGACGGTGAAGGCGGGCCCGGCGGGGTTCTTGGAGTCCCGCACGGCGACCCGGCAGGGCTGCGCGGCCACCTCGACGCAGTCGCCGCCGGTGCCTCCGCTGTACGAAGCCTTACGCCAGGCGGCGGCGCCGAGAGGTGCGCACTCGACGCACTCGCCGCCGGTGTTCCCGCTGTAACTGGACTTACGCCACACAACGCCCGCCGGGTTCTGGTTGCTCCGCATAACGCTCCTCCATGACCCGCGTGATCAACGCCACCGAGTCCTCGACGGAGAGGGCGGCGGCCTGCAAGTGAGCGTAACGAAGAGCAGCTTCCCGGACCGTGTCGGGGTTGGCCGTCATGTGGCCGGAGATGAGGTCCTCGGTGTAGACCACATCCGGGTCGTTGGCGAACCTCATGCCCGTGAACGACCCGATCAGGCCGGCGTGTTCACCGGCCGCATTGGGAAGCACCTGAATCTGCACCCACCGGTTCTCACGGAAGCTCAGCAGGTGGGCGAGTTGCTCACGCATCACTCGCCGACCTCCGATCTCCCGGTGGAGCATCCCCTCGTCGAACACCAACCAGACCATAGGCGGCTCCTCCCTGCGCAGGATGCGGTGGCGTTCCATTCGAGCCGCGACGAGCTCGTCGAGCCGCTCCGGCAGCCCGCTCGCCAGCACGGCCCGCGCGTAGGCCTCCGTCTGGAGCAGTCCGTGAACCAGTTGGGGCTGGTAGGCGGAGATGAACGTGGCCCGGGCCTCCATCTCCGCATACGCCTGGAACCACGTCGGCAGGACACTCCGCAGGACCAGGCCCACCAGGCGGGAGAAGTGGCCGCCCGTCCCCAGGGCCGCGTCCACCCGCTCCGAGAAGTCGCGGGTCGGGACGCGGCGGCCGTTTTCGACCATGCCGATCAGGGAGCCCGTGCAGAAGATGATGGCGCCCAGCTGGGACTGCTTCAGGCCGGCCTCTTCTCTCAGGCGGCGCAGCTCGTAGCTGTAGTAGTCCAGCGGCGAGGCGCTGGGATCGATGTCGCGGGCCAGGACCATGGGACGGCACCCCCAAGCGGGAAACGGGCTTGTGGCCGAGGGTAACGGCGCCGCTACGGCCCGGTGTCCGAAATCCGGCAACCATGTCACACACCTCCGCCCCGCCCCTGGGAGAGGGGACGGGGCGGGGGCGTCGCTCGGCGCGGGGTGGGGGGAGATCAGCAGGCGCCGAGGTCCTTCCAGACACCCCATTCACCGGTGGTGCCCGGCGTCTCGTTCTGCGTCCACCACTGGGCCTTGTACTTGCGGCCGTTGTGGGAGACCTCGTTGCCGGCGGTGTAGATGGTGCCCGCGACGTACGCCGGGGTCGAGCCGCAGCCGGTCGGAGGCTGCGTGGTCGGCGGGGTCGTGGTGGGCGGGGTGGTCGTCGGCGGGGTGGTCGTCGGCGGCTGCGTGGTGCCGCCCAGGGCGTCGGAGATCTGGCCCAGCAGCGTGGCGTTGTTGTCCAGGCCGAGCAGGGAGTACATCATCGCGCCGGCCAGGCCGCGCTGCTTGCCGTAGTCGACCCGGGCCTGGATGGACTTCTGGTTCAGGCCGGTGAAGAACTCGCCGTCCTTGTAGAAGTACGAGGACTTCGACTGGTCGTCCCAGAAGGTGGTCGCCGCGTTGTCGACGATGCCGCCGAGCTCCTTGTAGTGCGCGATGCCCGCCTGCTGGCTGAGCGGTCGCGCGGCGGAGCCGCCGGTCGCGGTCTGGGCGAGGCCGTTGGTGGTGCCGGCCGGGACGCCCTTCCAGCCGCGGTAGTAGAACTCGTAGCCCAGGGTCAGCTTGTTGGCGGGGAAGCCGCCGGTGATGCCGTAGGCCGGGTTGCCGTCGATCCAGGAGTCGATGGCGTTGTCGATGCTGTACTTCTCGGTGCCCGGCGCGATCGGGTCGGTCGGGTCGGCTGCGGACGGGTAGAGCGGGGACTGGTGGTACGTCGGCCCGTCGCCGTCCCAGGCGCCGTGCATGTCGTACGTCATGATGTTGGCGTAGTCCAAGTACTGGCCGATCTTGTCGGTCTCGATGTACTTGATCTTGTCCTGGCCGGCCGGGAGGGCCGCGGTCAGCATGTACTTCTTGCCGCCGTTGGCCGCGCCCTCGGCGTCGAGCTGCTTGCGGAACTCCTGGAGCAGCAGGGTGAAGTTCTGCTTGTCCTCGGGGCCGTAGTGGTTGCCCAGGTGGCCGCCGGCGGAGCCGGGGTACTCCCAGTCGATGTCGATGCCGTCGAAGATGCCGGCGGCGGTGCCGGCGCCGCCGAAGCCGCCCTCCACCGGGAGGTCGCCCTTGATGTACTGCTTGATGCAGGAGGCGACGAACTTCTGGCGGGAGGCGTCGGTCTTGGCCGCGTCGTGGAAGTACTTGGAGTACGTCCAGCCGCCCAGCGAGATGTTGATCTTCAGGTGGGGGTACTTGGCCTTCAGTTCCTTGAACTGGTTGAAGACGCCCACGATCGGCTGGTTCCAGGTGTCGGCGACGCCGTCCACGCTGTCGGCCGCGCTGAAGGACTTCTGGTAGTCGGCGTAGCTGTCGCCCGCGCCGTCGCCGGCGTTGGGGTTGTTGTCGTCGCCGGCCGCCTTGTTCGCCTCGAAACAGGTGAGCTCGGTGGGGTGGATGTTGCCGAACGAGTAGTTGATGATGTCCAGCTTGCTCGCTATGCCCCGGGTGTCGAGGTGCTTGGGGTAGAAGGCGTTCCCGTACACGCTCCACTGGTCGT
This sequence comes from Streptomyces amritsarensis, assembly GCF_001953875.1. Taxonomy (GTDB): domain Bacteria; phylum Actinomycetota; class Actinomycetes; order Streptomycetales; family Streptomycetaceae; genus Streptomyces; species Streptomyces amritsarensis. Next base: position 26,511 of record NZ_MQUR01000087.1, on the reverse strand, counting down.
AGTAGGCGATGCGGACGCCGCCCGCGGCGGCTCCGGCCGCGGCGTCCGCGGCCTGGGCGGTGCCGAGTCCCGCGAAGGAGGCAAGCGCTCCGGCTGCCAGCGCGGCCGTGGCGGCGGCTGCGGCGAGGGGTTTACGGATGTGCATGAACTGCCTCCGGGGGGCTGGGAGGAGAGTGCTGGAGGTTCGGGTGAGAGAAGTGATAGCGATCACTCCAGCCCCGCGTCAATGGTTCGGACCAAAGAAGGACTAGACCACTCCAGTGCCATTTGCCCAAGTCAGAGACCTGAGCGCACATCAGAAACCGCTCGCCACCCCGGGTGACGAGCGGTTTAAGGCTCCCTTGAGACACGCTCCGGCAAGGTTTCGGCAACAAACCAGCCAAACCCCGTTCTCCCGCGGTCAGTCGGCCGCGGGCGCCGCCGTCGGCATGCCGTACGCATCTGCGACCAGACCGTAGGAGCGCACTCGCGCGGCCCCGCTGTGCGCGTTGGCGGTCAGCATCAACTCGTCGGCACCCGTGCGCTTGGCGAGGCCGTCGAGCCCGTCCGCGACCGCGTCGGGGGTGCCGTGGACGATGTTGGCGAGCCAGCCGTCCACGAACTCCCGCTCCAGCGGGGTGTAGGGGTATGCCGCCGCCTCCTCGGGCGTGGGCACCAGCCCCGGGCGCCCGGTGCGCAGCCGCAGCATCGACAGCGCGCCCGTGGCCACCTGGGCGCGGGCCTCCGCGTCGGTGTCGGCGGCGAGCGCCGAGACCCCGATGGCGGCGTAGGGGGCGTCCAGGACGGCCGAGGGGCGGAAGCTCTCGCGGTAGAGGTCGAGCGCGGGCAGGGTGCCGGCCGCGGAGAAGTGGTGGGCGTAGGCGAAGGGCAGGCCGAGCTCGCCGGCGAGGCGCGCGCTGAAGCCGGAGGAGCCGAGCAGCCACAGCGGCGGCCGCCCGGCCGGACCCTGCACCGGGCCGGGTACGGCGTGCACGCGGGCGTACGGGTGTCCGTCCGGGAAGTCGTCGTCGAGGAAGCGGGTGAGCTCCGCGAGCCGGCGGGGGAACTCGTCCGCGCCCTCCTCCAGGCGCCCCGGCCCGCGCAGCGCGGCGGCGGTGCGGCCGTCGGTGCCGGGGGCCCGGCCGAGCCCGAGGTCGATCCGGCCCGGGGCGAGCGCCTCCAGGGTGCCGAACTGCTCGGCGACGGCGAGCGGGGCGTGGTTGGGCAGCATGACCCCGCCCGAGCCGAGCCGGATGCGGGAGGTGTACGCGGCGAGGTGGGCCAGGATCACGGCCGGTGAGGAACTGGCGACGCCGGGCATGGAGTGGTGCTCGGCCACCCAGTGGCGGTGGTAGCCGCGGGATTCGGCGAGGCGGGCCAGCGCCACGCTGGTGCGCAGGGAGTCGCGGGCGGTGCTGCCGGCGCCGACGGTGACGAGGTCCAGGACGGACAGCGGTACGGGTGCCCGGCCGAGGGCGGCGCCCCGGATGCCGCTGCGGTCCTCCCGCGCACCGCCGGCGGGGCCGCCTGCGCCACCGTCGGGCCGCCCGTTCGCCGCACCGCTCGCGTCCCCGGTGTCACTCATCGTCGCTCCCGTCCCGTTCTCCACGCCCGCGCGCCGTCCGCGCGAAACCGTACGAAGAACTCGAACCATGAGGGACCGCCCGGCATTCCCCCTTTCGGCGGACAGTGCGCGTGACAGTGGCATATGCCAGAGGCGTAGATACAGGCAGACGGACGTGATTGAGCCATCAATCTCCCCAACAGGCGCTCCACATGGGCCTCTTGATGGCTATCGTGGTAGGGCAAGCGGTAACAACCTGCTAGGGGGAAACCGTGGCGCTGAAGCCCGAGCCGACCGCGCCGTTCCACTCGGTGCAGTACGCACTGCGCGTACTCGAAACGATCGCACGGCACACCGGTGGCGTGACCGACGTGCAGATCGCGCGTGAGACCGGCCTGCCCGCAGTCCATCTCGCCCCGATGCTGCTCATGCTGCGCCGGGAGGGATACGTCCTGCAGGTGGCGGACGGCGCGTACGCCATAGGGGATTCCCTCGTGCTGCTCGGGTCCGGCACCGACCGCCAGCAGGCCCTGACCGACAAGCTCCAGGAGACCCTCGACAGGCTGCGCGACTCCGTCGGCGCGGCCGTCTACATCAGCCGATACGTGGACGGCGAGGTCAAGATCACGCAGTTCGCGGACAGCCCGCGCACCCCGAAGGTCCACGAGTGGGTCGACTTCCGCTCCGCCGCGCACGCCAGCGCGGTCGGCAAGTGCCTGCTGACGCAGCTCGACCTGAACGGGCGGCGCGACCACCTGTCCCGGCACAAGATCGCCCGACTCACGTCGAAGACGATCGTGAACGAGCGGATCCTCTTCTCCAAGCTGGACTCCCAGCCGGCCACCGTCCCCATGCTGGACCTGCAGGAGTACGCCGTGGGCACGGTCTGCGCGGCGGTCCCGATCACCGCAGGCGCCTCGGTCGGCTGCCTGGCGCTGTCGATGCCGGTCGAGCACGCACACCGGCTGCGGGCCGCGGCCGACACCCTGAACCGGAAGGCCGCACCGCTGCTGCTGTCGCTCACGCTCTAGCGGGGCAGCCACGGCGGTGGTCCTGGCGGTGGTCCTGGCGTGGCGTGGCCGTGGCGGCCTGTGCGGGCGATACAGGGGCAGAAAACACTTCGGGCGGTTCCCGGTGAACCGGAAACCGCCCGAAGGACAGGTGCGCCGCCAGGGACTCGAACCCCGGACCCGCTGATTAAGAGTCAGCTGCTCTAACCAACTGAGCTAGCGGCGCCTGCTGACAGAGAAAATACTACCCGGTCCTCAGGAGTGCTCCAAACCACTACCCGCGCAGGTACGCGAGGACCGGCATCCCGGGGCCGGGCCCCGCAGCGGCGGCCCGGCCCAGCGCTGCGACCGGCACGGTTTGCCGGCCGCCGCACTAGCGGTCCAGGAGCTCGGCGCGGCCCTGGGCCTCGTACCGGGAGAGGAGGGCGGACAGGGCCGACGGGGTCAGGACGGCGTAGCCCCCGGCAGGGGACCGGTGCCAGACCGGGTCCTCGCAGCGGAAGCCGGCGCGGCGGAGGGCCACCCGGTGGACCTTGTTCGTCGCGGTGACCGGCATCTCCGGGACGACGCGGACGTAGCGCGGGGCCATCTTCGTGCCCAGGTCGGGCTGCCGGGCGAGGAAGGCCTCGAAGGCGTCCGGGGAGAACACCGCGCCGTCCCGGAGGGACAGGGCCGCCATCACCTGGTCGCCCGCGACCTCGTCCGGAACCCCGTACACGGCGACCGCGGCCGCGTCCGGCCAGCGGGCCAGGATGTTCTCGATCACGGCCGCGGCGAGGTTCTCGCTGTCGACGCGGAGCCGGTCGTCGGTGCGGCCCGCGAAGTAGAGGAAGCCGGCCGCGTCCCGGAAGAAGAGGTCGCCCGTCCAGTACCAGCCGTCGCGGGTGCGGGCCGCCTCCGCGTCCGGGTTGCGCCAGTAGCCCTCGAACAGGCTGCGGCCCCGGTTGACCAGCTCGCCGATGGCGGCCGAGCCGTTGAGGAGGCGGCCGTCCTCGTCGAGGACGGCCGGGGGGCATTCGGTGCCCGTCTCCGGGTCGATCACCGCCAGGTCGTCGCCCGCGCCCGCCCGGCCGAGGGCGCCCGGCGGGGTGTCGGGGGTGTGCTGGACGGAGGCGCCGCCCTCGGTGGCGCCGTAGCCCTCCACCAGGGGGACGCCGAAACGTGTCGCGAAGCGGGCCGCGTCCACCGCTCCGGCCTCGGTGCCGAAGCCGAGCCGCAGGCGGTGGGCGCGGTCGTCGGGGCGCGGCTCGGTGGCCAGGAGGTACTGGATCGCCCGGCCGACGTAGGTGAAGTAGGTGGCCCCGTAGCGCTGTACGTCGTCCAGGAACGCCGAGGCGGAGAAGCGCCGGCGCAGCGCCACCGCGGCTCCGCCGGCGAGCGCCGGGAGCCAGTCGGCGATGACGGCGTTGCCGTGGAAGAGCGGCATGCAGACGTAGTGGACGTCGTCCGGGCCGACGGAGAACCGGCGGGCCAGCGAGCCCCCGGCGGCCGCGAGCCGGCCCTGGCTGCAGAGGGCGGCTTTGGGGGCGCCGGTGGAGCCGGAGGTGAAGTAGAGGAGGAGGCGGGAGTCGGGGCCGGGGGCGCGCAGTGCGGCTTCGCCGGGCTGGGCGGCGGCGTAGGGCGCGAGGAGGGCCTCGTACTCCTCGCTGCCGGTGACCGGGACGCGTACGCCGGGCAGGTCGAGGCCGCGCAGCAGGGGAAGGTGGGCGGGCTCGGTGATCAGCAGCCGGCAGTCGGTGTGCAGGATGTCGCGGGCCAGCTCGGGGCCGCGCCGGGTGGGGTTGATCCCGGCGACGGCGGCCCCGGCCAGGGCCGCCGCGCCGAGCCAGAACGGGAACTCGGGAGTGTTGTCGAGCAGGACCCCGAGGTGCGGCTCGGCCTCCGCGGGCATGAGGTCGACGAGGAGCGCGGCGCGTGCGGCGGCTTCCTGGGCGGTCCGGTGGTGGGTGAGGACGTGCCGCTCGGTGTCCTGGTGCATCAGCCCGGGCCGGTGGTCGCCCCATTGGCGCGCTATGAGCTCCGCGACGGTTTCGGGTGCAGTCGTCGTCCGCATGCCGCCGGAGACTAGCTGACGTATTGTCAGAATTGAACGTCCGAGCAGGCGTAGAAGGCCATCGGGGTGTCGTTGACGGTCCAGACCGCGAGGATCAGGTGCCGGCCCGTCTTACCGCTCGGCATGGCGCCCTGGTGGACGGTGGTCATGGCGGGGCGGGCGCCGTTGTAGGCGACGGTGAGGAAGGGCTGGGGTTCGAGGTCGGCGCGGGTGAGGGCCCTGGTGCCGGTCCAGCCGTTCTTGGTGACGTAGTACTTGAAGTCGGTCGTGGAGTGGTTGGCGGTGAACTGCCACCGGAAGCCGTAGCTCTGGCCGCTGGTCACCTTGGTGGTGGGCCAGGCGCCGCCGCGGGGGTTGTCGAGCTCGGCGAACTGCGGGAGGCCGCCGGAACAGATCTTGCCGTCGGCGGGGCCGGCGGCCGGGAAGCCCTTGAAGCCCTCGACGCTCTGCGGCTCCCACTGGATCGCGCCACAGTCGGACACGGTCTTGTTGGCGCAGAGCTTCTGGCGGCTGATGGGGGTGTCGGTGTAGCCGTGGCTGCTGGCGCTGGGGGCGCCGACGAGGGTGATTCCGGCGACGAGGCCGAGGCCGAGCGCGGCGACACCGGCCCGTCCGGGCATGCGGATGTGACGCATGATGCTCCTTGAACGTGGGGGGAGTTCGGCGAGCGCGCGCGTGTATGGGGATTCAGGTCTAGACCAAGTCCCAGATTATTGACGAGAGTTGGCCATGTCCATACCAATGAGGAAACGGGTGGTCCGGTCACTTCCGGCCACCCGTTCCCCGTCGTGCTGTGCGTCTCTGAACGCACGTCTCCCGACGCGTGTCCCCTACGTGTGTCCCGCTATTCGGCGCGCCCCGTGTAGAAGGCGACCGTGAGGTCCTTCACCAGCGCCTTGCGCTCGTAGTCGTCGAGCTCGACGAGTCCGCGCGAGGTCAGCCGGTGGACGGTGTCGTCCACGGCGTCCACCACCGAGGTCAGCACGGTGTCCCGGTGCTTGGCGTCGATCGCGGCGACCCGGCGGCGGCGCATGGCCTCGGCGACCTCGGCCGCGTACTCGATCCGGGTCGGCTGGGCCGAGAACACCTCGATCCCGACCGCCTCGGTCTCGGCCGCCAGCATCCGGGTCAGCGCGTCGCCGACGGCCTCGGCGTCGCGCAGGGTCGGGGCGTCCTCGTGGAAGGCGTCCGCCGGCAGCTGGGACAGTACGCGGGCCATGGCCGACTCGACCTGCTGGGCGAGGTACTCGGTGTGGTCCGCGACGGCGAGCGTGGCGCGGGCGGTGTCCTTGACCTGCCAGACGACCTGGACGACGACCTGGAGGGCGAGGCCGCCGGAGTCGACGGCGGGCATCGGGTCGCTGCGCCAGTGGCGCAGGCGTACGTCGACCCGGCGGCGCAGCAGGAGGGGGCTGACCCAGGTCAGGCCGGTACGGCGGACCGTGCCGCGGTAGCGGCCGAAGAGGGTGAGCACCCAGGCGTGACCGGTACGGGACCGGCCGAGGCCGCCGAGCGCCACGAGGGCGACGATGCCGAGGAAGGCGAGCGGCGGCCAGTGGGTGGCGCGCAGCCCGTGGAAGGCGCGGGGGGCCGCGCCGAATGCGGCCGCGAACGCGTCGGGGACGGCCCCGGCCCGCCAGAGCACGGCCGTGCAGCCGGCCAGGGCGAGACCGCCGACGGCGACGCCTACCCAGCCGGGCAGCACCGGACCGCGGTGCTCGCGGAGCCGGTCGTCGCCGCGGGGGACCCGGCGGCCGGGCGCGGGACGCGCCGGGCGCGGCGCGACCGCGGGCGCCCGCTCCGGCAGGGGGGCGGTGGTCGCGGCGCGGAACGGCAGGTGCAGCGGTACGTCGGTGACGGCGGTGCCGCGGTGGGGGGCGGAGACGTTCGGGAGGTCCTGCGTGTCGTCCTCCTCCATGGCGCGCGCCACCGCCTGGGCGACGATCTCGGCGACGCCGGGTCCGGGCACCCCGGAATTCGGCGCGGTGTCGTGGTGCTCGTCGTGCCCTTGCCGTTCTTCGTGGTCGTGGTGCTCGTCGCGCTCTTCGTGCTCTTCGTGCTGCGGGTGCGGGCGCGGGATGTCCAGGCTGCCGGAGGTGGGGTCGGGCGAGGTGTGCACGGGCTCGGGCTCGGACTCCCCCCGCGCCGCGGGCACCGCCGGCGGCACCGCCGCGCGAGCGGTGGTGTGAGAGGCAGGCGCCGCCGCCACGTCGGGAGCGGCCTCCGCCCCCGACGTGGCGGCCGGCGAACCGTAGGGGCTCGGGGGCTCCAGCGGCTCCGCCACCCTGGGCGCAGCGTGCCCGGCGGGTGAAGCCGGGGCGGTCGGGGTCTCTCCGGCAGGCACCGGAACCGCAGCCGCCGGGACCCTGTCCGCCGCGCGATGGGTACGGTGCGGGGCGCCTGCGGTCGGCGGCTCCGCCGCCACAGGCGCAGCCTCACCGGCAGGTGCCGGTACGGCCCGGGCGGGCGCGGCCTCCGGAGCGGGCCCGACCGGCGGCGCCGCGCGGGGCGGGGTGTACGTGCCGAGCGGGACGGCCCGCGGGGCCTGCCGCGCGGGCACACCCTGTTCCACCGGCGCGGTGTGCGGTGCCGCCGGGACGTCCTCCGGGCTGCCGGGCGGGACCTCCGGCGGCTCCGCCGTCCAGAGCGAAGCCTCCGCGGCCGCGGCCGGGACCGCGACGGCCTCCGGGCCGTCCGACGCGGGGGGCCGGACCGGCGCGGTCGGCGGACCGTACCCGGCCGGAGCCCCCAGCGGCTCGGACGCCGCGGGCGACGGGACAGAGACGGGCGCGGCGCCCGGATACCCCGTCCCGGCCGAAGCCGCACCGGCCGGCGGGCCGTCGCCGACCGGGGCCTCCGGCGGCTCCGCCGACGCACCATTCGGGATGCCGCCCGGATCCGCCGCCCAGGGCGTAGCAGCCCCAGCCGCCCAGGCCGGTGCCTCCCCCGCCAGGGACGGGACAGGCTCCGGCACGCCCCCGGGCGGCAGGCCGTAACCCGATACTGCACCCGCCCCGAGTGAAGCCTCCCCGGCCCGCGCCGAGCCAAAGGCGGGCACGACACCCGCCCGGGGCGAAGACTCCCGCACCGGGGACGGGGCAGGCTCCGGTGCGCGCGCCGACGACCAGCCCGAGCCGGGCACGGCACCCGCCCGGGGCGAAGACTCCCCGGCCCGCGCCGAGCCCGAGCCGGACACCGCGCCCGCCCGGGGCGAAGGCTCCCCCGCCGGGGACAGGACGGGCTCCGGCGCGACCTCGGGCGGCAGGCCGTAACCCGGTACTGCACCCGCCCCGAGTGAAGCCTCCCCGGCCCGCGCCGAGCCCGAGGCGCACACGGCACCCGCCGGAGGCGAAAACTCCCCCGCCAGGGACGGGACAGGCTCCGGCGCGACCCCCGGCGACCAGCCCGAGGCGGGCACCGCGCCCGCCCGGGGCGAAGGCTCCCCCGCCGGGGACGGGAGCGGCTCCGGCGTGGCCTCGGGCGGCGGGCCGTAGCCGGGCCCCAGTGGAGCCTCCCCGGCCCGCGCCGGGACAGGCACCGGCGGGGTCGGGGTGCGGAGGGACAGGGTGGGGGTCGTGGTGGCCCAGCCGAAGGAGGTCGGGGCGGGCCGGGGCGCGGCCGGTACGCGGAGGGTGCCCGTCGTCGAGGTGGTGCGCGTGGGAAACATCGTTACCTCCGTCATGCGAACAGCCGGCGCCAGGTTTCCGGGCCCGGGTAGCCGTTGGCCGCGGCCCCGCGCCAGCCCTGCGCGCGCTGGAAGGCCTCGACGTTGCGGCGGTCGGCCTCGCCCCAGCGGGCGCCCGGGCCGGAGGTGTAGTACTTGCCGAAGCCCTTCTTCACCAGCTGCCGGCCGAGGGCCTCGACGGCCGGGTGCGACTGCCCGGGGCGGAACACCGCGGCTCCCGGGTAGGCCCGTACGCCGCCCGGGCCGGGCGCCCCGCCCACCAGCGGCGGGATGTTCCTGCCCTGCCTGTCGACGAGCAGGCGCCAGGTGTGCGCGCCGGGGACGCCGTCGGCGTCGGCGCCCGTCCAGCCCTGCGCGCGCTGGAAGGCCTGGGTGGCGAGCCGGTCGTGGTCGCTCCACGTCCGGTCGGCCACCCCCTTGGGGTAGAAGCGGTACGCGCCGCGCTCGATCAGCATCCGGCCCAGCTGGGCGACGTGGTCGTTGACGGCGCCCGGGGCGAACTTGTCCGCGCCGGGGAAGGCCTTGGCGGCGTCGCCCGGCGTCGGGCCGGCCGCCGGGGGTTCGGGGGCGGGTACGGCGCCCGGGGTCTCCGGGACGATGCCGCCCGTCACCCCGTTGAACCGGTACGGGACGTACTTCGCCGCGTTGGCCCAGTACCCGTAGGGCGTGGCCAGCTTCCGCGTCGTGGGGCGCGTCTGCTCGTAGGCGGTGTAGTGGGTGCGCGTCTGGTCGACCCAGCCGCCGAAGAGGACCACGTGCGAGCCGTTGGTGGGATCCGCAGGGTTGTGGAAGAGCAGCATGTCCCCCGGCAGCAGCTCATCCTTCGTGATCTTGGTGGCGAACTTGTCGAGGCTGCCGGTCCACTCGTTCGAGCCGAGGTTCCAGGCCATGGAGACGTAGCCGGAGCAGTCCTGCCGGTAGCCGTCCGACCAGTACGCGGACATGCTGTACGGGACCTGCGCGTCCAGCCACAGCTTCGCCCTGGTGATGATCGTCGTGCGGTCGATCCGCTTCACGGCCCCGGGCCGGCCCGGGGCGCCGGGGCTGCCCGGCTTGCCCGGCTTGCCCTTCGGGCCGTGCAGGGGGGTGCGTCCGCCCTGCGGGCTGCCGGGGTCGTCGAGGGCCACCGGGCCGGCTGCCGGTGCGCTCTGGGCCAGCGCCGTCCCGCCGCCACCGCCGAGGACCACTCCGGCGGCAGTGGCCAGGACCAGCGCGCGGCGCGCGCCGCGCGCGGCGGGGTGGCCGCCGTCCCGGAGCGGTATGGCGCGGGCGCGGGCGAGGGCGCGACGGCGCTGGGCGCATCCCCGGCACACGCAGTCGCCTGCGGGCTCGTACTCCTCGAAAGCGGGCATCGGCATCTGCACACGCGTCGGGGGCTGCATCGTCATGCGGTTCCGTCCACTCCCCTGCTGTTCCAGTGGTCGACCGGAGCCGCACCTGATAAGGGATCAGATGCGGTCGGCGCAGACATATCGTGCACGATAAACTGCCCAAACATGGGTTAATCGGACAGGATGGGCGTGGCTGGTCACGAGCACCCGCAGAGGTGGGGTAGAGTTTTCCCTGTCAGCAAGCGCCGCTAGCTCAGTTGGTTAGAGCAGCTGACTCTTAATCAGCGGGTCCGGGGTTCGAGTCCCTGGCGGCGCACAGACGGAGGAAGCCCCTCACAGTGAAAACTGTGAGGGGCTTCTTCGTGCCCGGAAGCCTCTACGCCGACGTGCCGGGGCGGACTCCCACGCCCGTCAGGTAGGCGGAGACCACCACGTTCGCCGTGTACTCCTTGGCCGCCTTGTCGTACGTTCCCCCGCAGGTCACCAGCCGCAGCTCCGCGCGGCCCCGCACCCGCGGGCCGTACGCCCTGTGCGCGTCGAAGGCCGCGCGCTCGTAGACCCGTACGTCCTCGATCGTGAACTCGGCGACGGTACCGTCCGCCCGCACCACGCGCACCTTGTCGCCCGGCTGCGCCGAGCTCAGACCGTAGAAGACGGCCGGCTTGGATCGCGTGTCCACGTGCCCGACCATCAGCGCCGTCCCCGCCGCCCCCGGCTGGACGCCCTGCCCCCACCAGCCCACCGTGCCCGGGCTGTCGTACGGCGGCGGATCGATCGCGCCGTCCTTGTCCAGGCCTCGGGAGACCACCGGGGCCTGGATGCCTATGGACGGTACGTCGACACGCTGCGGCAGCGATCCCGCGACGGGCGCGTGCGCGGCCGGCAGCCCCGCGCCCAGCGCCCCGCCGGCCTGCCCGGAGAGCGGGGCCGGCGCCACGGTCAGCTCACGGCCCCACAGCCACAGGCCCAGCACCAGCACCGACCAGGCCGCGAAGGTCAGCATCCGGCCCCCGGCGGAGGCCTTGGCCTCGTCCGGCCGCCACTGCTCGCTCACCCGGCGCCCGCCTCACTCGCCGCTGCGGCGGCGGCGCAGGGCCAGCGCCCGGCCCGCGACGGCCAGCGTGGCCGCCGCCGCCAGAACGGCGCCGATCACCGTGTGCGGCATCCCCGGGCCGTCGCCGCCCGTGGGCTCCTTCTTCGCCGCGGTGAGCAGGCCGGGGGCCTCGGCCGGGCGGTCCGCCATACCGCCGCCGCCCGCGTGGACCGGCCAGATCGGCGAGGCATGGTGGGAGGGGTGGCGGTAGGCGGAGACGTGGACGAAACCGGTGAACTTCTCGTCGCCGTCGCAGTACACCCGGACGGCGTGCCGGCCCGGCGAGGCGTGCGAGCTGATCATCGCGTCGCCGTAGAGCGGGCTGCGGCGCCCGCCGTCGCGGCCGTAGAGGTCGGCGTCCGACACGAAGACGGAGGACTTGGCCGCCCCCCGCCTGCCCTCGCAGCCGTGGACCCGCAGCTTGACCTGCGCTCCCGGGTGGGCCGGGTTCGGGTCGACCGTGATGCTGCCGCGGTCGCCGCGGTCCTCCTCACCCGCGAGGGCGGTGGGCGCGGACACGACGGTCACCGCGGAGAACGCCGCCAGGGCGGCGGCCACGGCGGCGGTGCGGACAGCAATCGGAACACTGCGCATGGTGAACCTCCTCGACAAGGAGATTCACGCGCGGTACGCCGCTGCGCATCCCGAGCGGCGCCGTACGTGTCGGCCGTACGCCCCAAACGCGGTACGCCCGGACGGCCGCACGGTCCGCGTCCGGGCGGTCGTCCGGGCGGTCGCCGGGGCGGTCGTCCGGGCGGTCGTCCGTCAGACCAGGTCGACCAGGTCCGCGATCGAGGCGACCGTCTTGGTCGGCCGGTACGGGAACTTCTCGGTGTCCTGCTCGGTGGTCAGGCCGGTCAGGACGAGGAAGGTCTGCATGCCCGCCTCCAGGCCGGCCAGCACGTCGGTGTCCATCCGGTCGCCGATCATCGCGCTGGTCTCCGAATGCGCGCCGATGGCGTTCAGGCCCGTACGCATCATCAGCGGGTTCGGCTTCCCCGCGAAGTACGGCTGCTTGCCCGTCGCCTTGGTGATCAGCGCGGCGACGGCGCCGGTGGCCGGGAGCGGGCCCTCGGTGGAGGGGCCCGTCTCGTCGGGGTTGGTGCAGATGAAGCGCGCCCCGGCGTTGATCAGGCGGACCGCCTTGGTCATGGCCTCGAAGCTGTAGGTGCGGGTCTCGCCCAGGACCACGTAGTCGGGCTCGTGGTCGGTGAGGACGTAGCCGATGTCGTGCAGGGCGGTCGTCAGACCGGCCTCGCCGATGACGTACGCCGTGCCGCCCGGGCGCTGGTCGTCGAGGAACTTCGCGGTGGCCAGGGCGGAGGTCCAGATGTTCTGGACGGGCACGTCCAGACCCATGCGGGCCAGGCGGGCCTGGAGGTCGCGCGGGGTGTAGATGGAGTTGTTGGTCAGCACCAGGAAGGGCTTGCCGGACTCGCGCAGCCGCTTGATGAAGGCATCGGCGCCCGGGATCGGCGTGCCCTCGTGGATGAGGACGCCGTCCATGTCGGTGAGCCAGGATTCGATCGGCTTGCGCTCTGCCACTGGACTGTTCTCCGCTCTCGCTGACCTGCTGCCTCTGGTCTGTACCACCCTATCCGGGCCGGGCTGTGGCCGTCCTCGCCGTCCACAGCCCGGACGCCGGGGCCGCAGGATCAGCCCAGGCGGACGTCGTCGACGGTCCAGAACCAGTTGTTGTTTCCGCTGTAGCGGAAGCGGACCTGGACGTCGGTGGCGCCGGCCGGGACCTGGAGGGCGATGGAGTCGGCCTTGGCGACGGCGTCGGCGGTGTACGTCTTCACCACCGCCGGGGCCGCGCCGTTGTAGGAGACGAGGACCTGGGCGGTCTGGCCCGTCTCGTGGCGGTAGTGCGTCTGGAAGGTGAGGGTGCGCGTACTGCCGCCCACGACCGGCCACTTGGGGGTGACGAGGGTGGAGTCGAAGGTGCCGGTGTGGGTCTTGTCGTCCCATTCGTCGGAGTCGGCGACGGCGAAGACGTCACGGGAGCGGACGTTCAGCTCGCGCCACTGGTCGCGCTGCGACTGGGTCCAGAACTCGTCGGTCGCGAAGGCCCAGCCGGCCCACTCGGTGACGCCGCCCGTGCCCATCTTCGAGTTGTCGACGGACCAGCCGGCGGGCGGGGTGTGCGTGAAGCCCTTCACCCCGGCCGGGATGCCCGTCTCGTCCACCCGGGTGCGCAGGGCCGGGCGCACGGTGTCGAAGGGGTCGGTGTCCGGGGAGCCCAGCGGCACGCCGTCGATGCCGGGGGCGGCGACGCCGACCTGGGCGAGGGCGGTCGCGGCCACGTCGGCCAGTTTGACGTCGTCGCGGACCGAACCGGCGGGGATCCCGGCGCCCTTGGCGATGACGAAGGTGCCGCGCTCGGCGAGGGTCGAGCCGCCGTGGCCGCCGGAGGGGATGTGGCCGTGGTCGGTGGTGACCAGGATCTTCCAGTTCTCCTGGCCGTACGTCGGGCGGTTGTGGACGGCGGTGAGGAGCTGCCCGACGAGGGTGTCGACGCGGGCGACGGCGTCGAGGTACTGCTGGCTGGCGGCGCCGTAGGAGTGGCCGGCCGCGTCGATCTCGCCCAGGTAGACGAAGGCGGCGTCCGGGTTCTGGGTGCGCAGTTCCGTGGCGGCCGCGGCGGCCACCTTCGGGTCCTCGGTGCGGTAGCCGTCGCGGTCGCCCTTGAGGGAGAGGCGCTTGTCGACCTTCGCGGAGAAGATCGGGCCGTTCTGGTCGGTGGAGGTGATGGGCTCCCAGTCGGCGGCCGCGTAGGTGTTGAGCGCCGGCCTGGCGTTCTCGATGCGGGTGAGGAAGTCCGGGTGGGCGGCGTAGTTCTTGCCGGTGAAGGAGTTGTCCCTCACGCCGTGCTTGTCGGGCCAGACACCGGTGGCGACGGTGGACCAGCCGGGGCCCGAGGAGGTGGCGGCCATCGGGCCCGCGTAGAGGGTGCTGCGGGCGGTCAGCCCCTGGGCCATCAGGCCTTGCAGGTGAGGGGCGTTGGCGGCCTTGACGCGGTCGAGGACCGCGCCGTCGACACCGATGACGAGGACCTTGCCGGTGGTGGCGGCCGCGGCGGCGGGGACGGTGTGGGCGCCGAGGGCGGCGGCGAGCAGGGCGGTGGCGGTGGCAGCCGCGGCGAGGGTGCGGCCGGCGGGGACGGCAGGGGACACGAACTCCTCCGGGAGTGATCGCGGGAAGGCGCTGGGGACGTACGCCGGGCCTGGACCGAAGGTGCGGTCTTCGGTCCGGGCCCATCCCCCGGACTTCGTCCGAGGGGGGAGCCTCAGGCAGAGGTCATGGTGCAGTGCGTGGATGACGAGGAGGCGACCAGTCAGCTTCCGGTGGCCGACTTCCACGCGTCCACGTAACCGGTGAGGTTCTTGTCGATGTCTGCCCAGTCCGGTTCGAAGACCTCGACACCGCTCATGAGCTTGGTGAGTTCGACGGCGTTGGCGTCGGTCGGCTTGATGTCGCTGCGCGCCGGGAAGCCGCCGCCCACCTCGCTGACCAGCCGCTGCGCCTCCTCGCCGAGCAGGTGGTCGAGGAGCTTTTTGCCGTTCTCCGGGTGCGGGGCCTTGGCGACCAGGCCCGCCGCGTACGGCAGGGCGAAGGTGGTGGGCCTGCCGCCCTCCTTCGCGGGGAACCAGATGCCCAGGTTCGGCATGGACTTGGACTGGGCGAAGTTCATCTGGACGTCGCCGTTGGCCACGAGCAGCTCGCCCTTGTCGGTCTTGGGCGCGAGCTTGCTGGTGGAGGACGACGGGCCGACGTTGTTGGCCTGGAGCTTCTTCAGGTAGTCCATCGCCGGCTCCTTGCCGCCGAAGTCGTGCATCGACTTGATGAGGACGGCGGTGCCGTCGCCCGCGACGCCGGGCGTGGAGTACTGCAGCTTGCCCTTGTAGCGGGCGTCCAGGAGCTCTTCCCAGGTCTTGGGGGCTTCGGGGAGCTCCTTCTTGTTGTAGACGAAGCCGAAGTAGTTGTTGACGACGGAGGTCCACTTGCCGTCGGTGGACTTGTCCGCGCCGTTGACCTTGTCGGCGCCCTGGGGGACGTAGGGCTGGAGCAGTCCCTTGCCGTCGGCCTGCTGGATGAACGGCGGCAGGGTGATCAGCACGTCCGCCTGTGTGTTGGTCTTCTCGCGGACGGCGCGCTGCACCATCTCGCCGGAGCCGCCCTCGACGTACTTGACCTCGATGCCGGTCTTCTTGGTGAAGTCGGCGAAGACCCGGTCGTACCAGCCGTCGCCCTTCTCGCTCTTGAGGCCGTCGGCGCTGTAGACGGTGACGACCTTCTCGGCGCCCCTGGAGTCGGCCGGACCGGCCGAGGAGGAGCCGCCGCAGGCGGTGAGGCTGGCGATGAGGGCGAGGCCGCCGGTGACGGCGGCGGCGCCACGGGGCGCGAGGGTTCTGGGCATGGAACGTCCTTACGGGGAGAGGGAGTCGGCGGGGGCCGGCCGGGGACAGCGGGGATCGGCCGGGGGTCAGCGGGGGCCGGCCGGGGGTCAGCGGGGGCCGGCCGGAGGGCAGCCAGGGGTCAGCGGTACGAGGCCTTGGTGCGGATGCGGGAGACGGCCAGCAGGACCAGCAGGGTGGCGGCCATCAGGACCACCGCGACGGCGGAGCCGCTGAAGAGCGAACCGCGGTCGGTGGCGGTGAAGATGCGGACCGGGAGGGGCATCCAGTCCGGCGGGTACAGCATCATCGTGGCGCTGAGCTCGCCCATGGACAGGGCGAAGCAGAGGCCGCCCGCGGCCGTGAGGGACGGCAGCAGGAGGGGGAGCCGGACCCGCCACAGCACGTACGCGGGGCGGGCGCCCAGGGAGGCCGCCGCCTGCTCGTAGACGGGGTCGAGCCGGACGATCGCGGCGGAGACGGACTGGTGGGCGAACGCCGTGACGAGGACGGTGTGGGCCAGGACGACGATCGGGGCAGTGCCGTTGAGCAGCACGGGCGGGCGGCTGAAGGCCACGAGCACGGCGAGGCCGACGACCACGGACGGCACGGCGACGGGCAGCATGAACAGCGCGTCCAGGAGCCGCCTGCCGCGCCGCTTCAACGCGGCCCCGGCCAGTGCGGCCCAGGTGCCGACGGTCAGCGCGAGGAGGCTGGCGGTGATGGCGGTGACCAGGCTGGTGGTGAGGGCCTGGAGGGACTCGCCGCGGACGGCGGCGGCGTAGTTCCCGGCGGTCGGTCCGGAGGGGAGGGCCCCGGACCAGTGGGTGGCGAAGGACGCGGCGACCACGACGAGCAGGGGCAGCGCGAAGAGCGGCAGGAAGAGGAGGCCGAAGAGGCCCCACACGGCCCAGCGGCCGGCCTTGCTATGCACCAGCACGCTTGCTCACCACCCGGTAGAGGCCGAACAGGCCGACGGAGATCGCGATGTTGACGACGGCGACCACGCAGGCGGCCGGGTAGTCGGATTCGAGGATGGCCTTGCCGTAGACGAGCATCGGCAGGGTCGTGACGTCCTTGGCCCCGGTGAACAGGACGATCCCGAACTCGTTGAGGCACATGACGAGGACGAGGCTGCCGCCGGCGCCGAGAGCCGGCAGGGCCTCGGGCAGGATCACCTGCCGGACGATGCGGGCGGGGCGGGCGCCGAGACCCGCCGCGACCTCCAGCTGGGCGGTGTCCAGTTGGGAGAACGCGGCGAGGAGCGGGCGGATCACGAAAGGCGTGAAGTACGTGATCTCCGCGAGGAGGACTCCCCAGGGGGTGGTGAGGAAGTGGAAGGGCCCCTCGGCGGCGCCGGTGAACTCGGTGACGAGCCCGTTGGCCATGCCCACGGTGCCGTAGAGGAAGAGGAGGGCGAGGGTGATGAGGAAGGAGGGGAAGGAGAGGAAGACGTCGATGAACTTCGCGACGGCGCGGGCTCCGGGGAAGGGCACGAACGCGATGACCAGCGCGAGCGTGAACCCGAGGACCAGGCAGCCGAGGGTGGCTCCGACGGCCAGCCAGACGGTGGTCCCGAGGGCGTCGTGGAAGGCCCGCGACCCGAAGACGCGGGCGTAGGCGTCGAAGGCGCCGCCACCGCCGTCGGGGGTGAGGGACTGTTGGACGACCAGCGCGAGGGGATAGAGGAACAGCAGCGCGAGCACGGCCACGGGCGGCAGAGCCCACACGCTCCGCGGGAGCGCCCGCGGGGCCGCCGCCGCGCCGCGCGGCGAGGGGGCGGCCCCGTCCCCGCCGGACGGACGGCCGAGGGCCGGGCCGGGCACGGGACGGGCCGAATCCACGATCGGCCCGGTGCAGTGCTCCGGCGGCCCGGAGGCCGCGGCGCTCTCCCCGGCGCACGGCGCCGGACCCTCCTGACGCGAACCCGGTACGGCAGCAGGCATGGGCTCCGGGGCAGCGACCGGGCCGGCTACGCGTCCGGCTTGGCCGGACGGACGGCCGAGGGCGGGTACGACCGGCACCGCGTTCCGCCGCGCGGCTCCGCCGGGCTCGCCGGGAAGGGCCGGGCCGGTACAGGGTTCGGGCGCACCGGGGCCCGCGAGGGCCGAACCGCCGGACAGCGCCGGCTCGGGGTCCCCGCCCGGGGGGCCGATCTCGGCAGGCCCGGCAGGCCCGGACGGCAGACCCCGCCCCGAAGCACCAGGCCCGGACGGCAGACCCCGCCCCGAGCCCTCAGGCACAGACGGCAAACCTCGCCCCGCGGCGTCAGGCACAGACGGCAAACCTCGCCCCGCGGCGTCAGGCACAGACGGCAGACCCCGCCCCGCGGCGTCAGGCACAGACGGCAGACCCCGCCCCGCGGCATCAGGCACAGACGGCAGGGCTCGCCGCGAGGCGTCAGGCATGGGTCACCCCCGCCGCCAGCAGCACGGCATCGCGCGGCTCGAAGTGCAGCGTGACCCGGTCCCCCAGCGCGGGTGTCTCCCGCAGTTCGGGGAGGTCCGCCTTCACCCGGTGGCCGTCGACGTCCACGTACAGCCGGTGCGTCGAGCCCCGCCACTGCACCTCGGCGATGGTGCCGGCCAGCGCGTTGGGTCCGGCGCCGAGGCCGAGCAGGTGCGGGCGTACGCACAGGGTGGCCGCGGCGCCCGGAGCGGCCCGCCCGCGGTCGAGGGTCAGCGCGCGGCCCTCGAAGACCGCGCCGCCCTCGGCCACCGTGACCGGGAGCAGGTTCGCGTTCCCGACGAAGGACGCGGTGAACTCGGTGCGCGGGGCCCGGTACAGCTCCTGCGGTGTCCCGCAGTCCTGGAGTCGGGCCCGGTCCATGACGGCGATCCGGTCGGCCAGGGTGAGCGCCTCCACCTGGTCGTGGGTGACGTACAGGATGGACACGTCGGGCAGTTCGCGGTGCAGCCGGGCCAGTTCGGCCAGCATCCCGGAGCGCAGTTGCGCGTCGAGGGCGGAGAGGGGTTCGTCCAGCAGGAGCACGCCCGGGCGGATGGCGAGGGCGCGGGCGATGGCGACCCGCTGCTGCTGGCCGCCCGACAGCTCGCGCGGGTAACGCCGGGCGTAGGCGGCCATGCCCGTCATCTCCAGGGCCTCGGCGACCCGGCCCGGTATCGCGCCCTTCGGCGCCTTCTGGGCCTTCAGGCCGAAGGCGACGTTGTCCTCGACCCGCATGTGCGGGAAGAGCGCGTACTGCTGGACGACCATGCCGATGCCGCGCTGGTGCGGCGGGAGCGCGGTGACGTCCCGGCCGCCGATGAGGACCCGGCCCGCGACGGGCCGTACGAAGCCGGCGACCGCGCGCAGGGCGGTGGTCTTGCCGGAGCCGGAGGGGCCGAGCAGCGCCATCACCTCGCCCGCCTCCACGGTCAGGTCGAGGCGGTCCAGGACGGTGCTGCCGTCGTAGGCGACGCTGACCCCGTCGAAGCGGATGCCGCTCACGCCGACTCCGCGAGGAGGCCCGGGAGTTCGGCGACGGAGTCGAGGATGTGGGTCGCGCCGCTGCGCGTGAGCGTCGCGCGGTCGTGGGCGCCGGTGAGGACGCCCGCCACCGTGCCGGCGCCGGCGCGCCGCCCGCTGAGCATGTCGTAGGCGGTGTCGCCGACGACCACGACGTCGCTCACGTCGGCCACGGCGCCGGTGCGCAGGAACGCGGTCAGCACCATGTCGGGGTGGGGCCGGCCGCGGCCGCCCGCGTCGGCGGGGCAGAGGGTCAGGTCGGCGAGGTCCTGCCAGCCGAGGGCGTCGAGGATGGCGTCCTGGGTGACGCGGGCGAAGCCGGTGGTCAGGGCGACGGTGCGGCCGTCGGCGCGGAGCTCCTCGATCGCGGCGCGGGCGCCGGGGACGGGGGTGACGAGGCCGCCGTCGACGAGCTCCGCGTACGCCTCCTCGAAGGCGGAGTTGGCGCGTCGGGCGAGTTCTTCCGTGCCGAAGAGGTGACGGAAGACGGAGATCTTGGACTCGCCCATGGTGGCGAGTACGTACCGGAGCTTCTCGGCGTGGTCGGGGGTGCCGGGCTCGACGCCGAGGCGCTCGGCGGCCCGCTCGAAGGCGCGCTCGACGAGGCCGCCGTCGGCGACGGTGGTGCCGGCCATGTCGAGGACGACCAGCCTGCGGGTGTCGGCAGCCCCGTCGGTGGTGGGGGTGGGGGTGGTGTCGGTCATCGGTGTTACCAGCCCAGTTCGTTCGCGGTGGTCTCGGCCATGGCGGGTGAGCAGGTCATGCCGCGCCCGCCCGGTCCGGTCACCAGCCAGACGCCGTCGGCGACCTGCTGGCGGTGGACGACGCGGGAGGTGTCCGTGCACTGCGCGTACACGCCCGCCCAGCGGTGTCTGATCTTCGGCAGGGGGCGGCCCAGGAAGGACTCGACGACCTCGGTGAGGTGCTCGTACGGCTCCTCGACGGTGTCGAAGGCGAAGGGGTGCTCGTATGCGTGGGTGTCGCCGATGGTCAGTCCGCCGTCCCGGCGCTGGACCATGAGCAGCTGCATCTTGTGCGCGGCGGCGATCGGGGTCTGGGCCTGGCCGGCGTTCAGCGCGTCGAGGGCCGCGGACCGGTAGGCCGGGTAGTAGCGGAAGCTGTCGGCGTCCGCGACGGAGGTGGTGAGCTGCTCGCCGAGCGGTGCGGTCTGCATCATCTGGAGCCGGACCCGGCGTACGGGCAGGTCGGGGGCCAGTTCGCGGACCAGCCCGGACAGCCAGGCGCCGGTGGCGAGGATCACGGCGTCGCCGCGGTGGACGTCGCCGTGGTCGTCGCGGACGGCGCCGGGGCCGGTGACCTCGCGGACCTCGCGGCCGGCGAGGAAGGTGTAGCGGCCGCCGCCCGCCTTCGCGTGCAGGGCTTCGCGCAGGCGCAGTTGGGCGGTGCGCGGTTCGACGGCCGCGTCCCGCTCGCACCACAGGGCGGCTTCGAACGCGCCGCGCAGGGCCGGGTTGATCTTGCGCGCCTCGTCGGCGCCGAGAAGTTCGTAGCCGCGGGCGGCGGCGTCCGGGCGGGCCAGGGCCGCCTCGGCGACGGCGTACTCGCGGGCATTGCGGACGGGGGTGAGGGAGCCGTTGGCGCGGAAGCCCAGGCCGGGCACCTCCGCGCCGATGCGCTCCCACAGCTCGCGGGCCCGCAGGGCGGTGTCGAGCTCCTCTCCCCCGGCCCGTCCGCTGACCCAGATCTGGCCGAAATTGCGCAGTGAGGCGCCGCGCGCCTCGGCCTCGCGCTCGATCTGGACGACCTCGTGGCCGCGTTCGACTGCTTGCCAGGCGTGCATGGTGCCGACCACGCCGCCTCCGACGACTATGACTCTCACGCCGCCAACGGTGGGCGCGGGCCGTGACCCGGGAGGGGCCGTCCGGCGACGCACCGGTGAACAGCCCCCAACGCTTGGACTAGACCCGTTATCTTTTTGTGACTTCGCTGCGCCCTTTTTGGATGGGTACGGGCCGCTTGATGCTGGGCTATTCGGCCCGCAGGCGGGTCGTGAAACTGAACCGGTCGCCACGGTAGAGCGAACGCACCCGTTCCAGGGGCCGGCCCTCCTGGTCCCGCGAGCAGCGGTGGATGAGCAGCATGGGCAGGGCCGGCGGGGTGCCGATCAGCAGCGCCTCGCGGGGGGTCGCGAGGACGGTCTCCAGCTTCTCGTCGGCCTCGCCGAAGGAGATGCCGAGGCTGTCGCGGAGGTATCCGTAGAAGGAGGAGTCCGGCTGGAAATCGGTGTCCAGCCGCGGGGCGCGGGCGACCCGGACGTAGGTGCTCTCCAGGCCGACGCGCTCGTCGTCGGCGAGCAGGACCCGCTCCAGGTGCCAGACGGGCTCGCCCGGCTCG
Organism: Streptomyces amritsarensis; assembly: GCF_001953875.1. Taxonomy (GTDB): domain Bacteria; phylum Actinomycetota; class Actinomycetes; order Streptomycetales; family Streptomycetaceae; genus Streptomyces; species Streptomyces amritsarensis. Next base: position 5,576 of record NZ_MQUR01000087.1, on the reverse strand, counting down.
GCCCCGATGCCGGGCGCGAGGTCGGACGGGCAGGGGAACCGCTCCAGTCCGATCAGCTGCCGGCCCGGTCGGCGGCCCTGGCGGCGTACGCCCTCGGTGTAGCTGGCGAGGGAGAGCGGCTGTTCCAGCTTGGGGCCGGCGACGACGGTCCCGCGGCCGGAGCGGCGCAGCCGGCCCTCCAGCAGCAGCTCGCGCAGGGCCTGCCGGACGGTCTCGCGGGAGACCTCGTACCGCTCGGCCAGGTCCCGCTCGGTGGGCAGCGTCCCGCCCTCGCCGAGCTCGTCGAGGAGCTCGGCGATCCGGGCCTTGACGGCGTAGTACTTGGGGATGCGGCCGTGCTCGGGGATGCCGGACCGCACGGGCGAGCCGGCGCGGTGGCCCTGGAGGTTTTTTTCCACAACGGGACTCTATGCGGGGCGGCCGCGACCCCCGTACGGGACGGTGGGCGCGGGCCGCTCAGTGCGCGCGGGCCCGGACGCGCAGTCGGCGGGCCCCCAGCAGGAGACCGCCGCCCACGGTGAGGGCGGCCACGGCGCCCGCGCCGTACACCCGTGCGCGGGGACCGGTGTGGGCGAGGGATCCGCCCTCTACGGAGTCCTCGGGGTGCTCGACGGAGAAGCGGTAGCCGCCCGCCTCGCCGATCCAGTCCCCGTCGTCGCCCTTGCGCTGGACGAGGGCGGCATCGGCGACGACCTCACCGGTGGGGGCGTCGGGGGCGAAGGCGAGGGAGACCTTGACGGTGCGGGTGCCGCCGGGGCCGACGCTGAACCCGGGGAAGGCGTCGCCGCCGTCGAAGACGGCGATGATCTCGTCGCGGTCGCTGCGTTCGAGGCCGGCGGGCAGGGTGCCGCCCGGGGCGTCGAACTCCATCCGCAGGTGGACGGGGCGCAGGGTGCGGGCCTTGTCGGTGAGGACCACGACGGGGTGGATGGCCGTGCACGGGGAGTCGGTGGTGTTGGTCAGGTCCAGGTACCAGGTCTGCGGCTCGCCGCCGGTGCGGTACACGGCCGGGCCGCCGCGGATGCGCGCCCCGATGGGGAAGGCGGAACTCTTGCCGTCCCCGCAGGTGGCCTGGACCCGGGACGGCATCGCGGGCGCGGGGCGGGCGCCGCCGCCGGTACCGATGTCCGCGCCGGCGGTGGATGCGGTGGTGGCGGCCATGACGGCGGAGAGGAAGGCGGTGAAGGCAAGGGCTGTGCGCAGTCGCATGGAAGACCTTCGCTGCTCGCCGGACAGGACGATGGTCGGACGAGGTGACAATCACCCCGACCTGCCCGCACCCTCCCACGCACGCGCGAACCGTCACCGCACACCACGCCTGAGTTGTTCCGGTTTACGCCCGAACGGTGCAGGCGTCAACCCCGCCCTTTTCAGCCCCGCCGGCGTTTGAGGCGCGGGGGCACGGGGGCAGAGCCCCCGCAACGGCGCCGCACCCGGCAAAGCCGCCGCAGGCAGCGGCCCGCCCCCGCGGCGGGTCGGGGGCTACTCGCGCCCGAACAACGGCGTCAGCACCATCTCCGCCGCCCCCTCCGCCACGCCCGCCCCCGCCAGGGCGACCACCGGCCGGGCCGGATCCAGCGCGCGGGCCGCGAGGACGGATCCGACTCCGGCCACGAAGAGGTCCGGCGCCGCCGCCACCACGCGCCCGCCGAGCAGTACGCGGTCCACATCGAGCAGGGCGACCAGGTTGGCCGCGGCCTCGCCCACGATCCGTGCCGCCTCGGGCAGGTCGCCCCGGGCCACCGCCTCCAGGCACAGGACCTCCACGCAGCCGCGCGCCCCGCACCGGCACCGCGGTCCGTCCAGCAGGAGGACCTGGTGTCCGAACTCCCCCGCCGCCGAGCGCGCACCCCGGTAGACCCCGCCGCCCAGCCACAGTCCCGCACCGAGCCCGGTCCCGATGTGCAGGTACACACAGGTGCGGGCTCCGCCGCCGGCATAGACGTCCGCATCCGGCCCGACATCCGCGCCCGACCCGGCGCCTGCGGCCACCTGCGCACCCGCACCCGTACCCGCACCCACACCCGGAGGCGCCTGCACACCCGCACCCGCCCCGGCACGCGCCTGCAGACCCGCACGCGCCCGCGCACCGGCATCCGCGCCCGCACCGGCACCGGCACCGGCACCCGCACCCGCACCGGCACCCGCGCCCGCATCCGGCCAAGCGGCCCGGAGCCACGCCCCGGCGGCCGCGGCCGCCCCGGCGTTCGTGTCCTTGTCCAGCAGCACCGGCAGGCCCAGCCGCCCCTCCAGCACCCCCCTCAGCGGAAAGTCCTTCCAGCTCGGGAACCCCGTCACCCGCCCCATCACCCCGCCCCGGTGGTCGAGCGGCCCCGGCGCGGCGACCCCGACACCCAGGAGCGGCGGCCCGGACGGGATGCCGACCCGCGCGACCGCCCGTACGACGGCCTCGACCGCCGCCTCCGGTCCGTCCCCGAAGTCGAGCGGCCCGCTGCTCTCGGCGACGACCCGGCCCGCCAGGTCCACCCGTACCGCCCGGAACTCGTCACGGTCCAGGTGCACTCCGACGGCGTGCCGCGCTTCCGGCACCAGCCTCAGCAGGGTGCGCGGCTTGCCGCCGGTGGACGCGGCGCGGCCCGCCTCCGCGACGAGCCCGTCCGCCCCGAGCCGAGCCGTGATCTTGCTGACGGCCTGCGGGGTGAGCCCCGTCCGGGCGGCGAGTTCCGCACGGCCCAGGCCCGCCGGTCCGGCGGCGCGCAGCAGGTCCAGCACCAGCGCGTCGTTGTGGCCGCGCAGGGCCGGCAGGTTCGCCCCGCCACGCCGACCGTACGCCGCGCTGTGGCCGTGGCCGCTGTTCCCGCTGCCGCGGTTGCCGCTCCCGCTACCCCTGTTCACAGGCCCATTGTCCACCTTCCTTGCACTTCGGCAACGCTGTTGCCAAAGTGGTCTCCATGAGCACCCCCGCCTCCACTGCACCACTTCGCGTCGGCGTCATCGGCTATGGACTCGCCGGTTCCGTCTTCCACGCCCCCCTCGTGGCCGCCACGGACGGACTCGTCCTCGACACGGTCGTCACCTCCGCCCCGGACCGGCAGGCCCAGGCCCGCGCGGAGTTCCCCGACGTCCATACCGTCGCCACCGCCGACGAACTGTGGGAGCGCGACCTCGACCTCGTCGTGGTCGCCTCGCCCAACAAGACGCACGTCCCGCTCGCCACCACCGCCCTCGAAGCCGGCATCCCGGTGGTCGTGGACAAGCCCCTGGCCGCCACCGCCAACGAGGCCCGGGCGCTCGCCGCCCTGGCGGACCGGCGCGGAACCTTCCTCTCCGTCTTCCAGAACCGCCGCTGGGACAACGACTTCCTCACCCTGCGCCGCCTCCTCGCCGACGACGAACTCGGCGAGATCCAGCGCTTCGAGTCCCGTTTCGAGCGCTGGCGCCCGCAGTTGAAGGGCGGCTGGCGCGAGTCGGGCGCCCCGGAGGAGATCGGCGGCCTGCTGTACGACCTCGGCAGCCACGTCGTCGACCAGGCCCTCGTGCTGTTCGGGCCCGCCGTACGGGTCTACGCGGAGACCGACACGCGCCGCCCGGGCGCCGAGACGGACGACGACACCTTCATCGCCCTCACCCACGCGAACGGGGTCCGCTCCCACCTGTACGTCAGCGCGACCACCGCCCAGCTCGGACCGCGGTTCCGGGTGCTCGGCTCGCGGGCCGGCTACGTGAAGTACGGCCTGGACCCGCAGGAGGGCGCCCTGCGGGAGGGGTTGCGGCCGGACGGGCGGCTGCCCTGGGGCGAGGAGCCCCCGCACCTGTGGGGGCGGGTGGGCTCGGGCGAGTCCCCGCTGACCGGCGGCGGGGCGCCGGTGCCGACGGAACAGGGCGACTACCCGGCGTACTACGCGGCGGTGGCGGCCGCCCTGCGCACGGGCGGGCCGGCCCCGGTCACCGCGCTCGAGGCCGCGCGCTGCCTCGACGTACTGGAGGCGGCGCGCATGTCGTCCCACGAGGGCGTGGCGGTGGAGCTTGCCGTCGCCACGGAGCCCGGCGGCGTGTGACACACCGGGCGCACGCATGCGGAACGGGCGGGACCGCCACGACGGCGGCCCCGCCCGCCCCCTGCCCCTCCTGCCCCTCCTGCGCGACGGCTGCGGCTGCGGGCGCGACGGCGGGTGGGGCTACGGCGGGTGCAGGCGCGGGGGCTGCGGCTAGGCGTTCTTGAACTCCTGGCGCTGGCGGCCGAGCCCCTCGATCTCCAGCTCCACGACGTCGCCGGCCCGCAGATACGGCTTCGGCTCCGGCTGGCCCATCGCCACACCGGCCGGCGTGCCGGTGACGATGACATCGCCCGGGTACAGGGTCATGAACCGGCTCAGGTACCGGACGACCTCGCCGACCGGGAAGATCTGGTCGGAGGTGTTGCCGTCCTGCCTGAGCTCGGCGTTGACCCACAGCTTCACGTCCAGGGCCTGCGGGTCCGGGATCTCGTCGGCGGTGACCAGCCACGGACCGAGCGGGGTGAAGGTCTCGCAGTTCTTGCCCTTGTCCCAGGTGCCGCCGCGCTCGATCTGGAACTCGCGTTCCGAGATGTCGTTGACCAGCAGGTAGCCGCCGACGTGCGCCAGGCCCTGCTCCGCGGAGTCCAGGTAGCGGGCGGTACTGCCGATGACGACGCCGAGTTCGGCCTCCCAGTCGGTCTTCACGCTGCCGCGCGGGATCAGGACGGTGTCGTCGGGGCCGACCACGGTGTCCGCGGCTTTCAGGAAGAGGATCGGCTCCGCCGGCGGCTCCGCGCCGATCTCCGCCGCGTGCCCGAAGTAGTTCAGGCCGATGCCCACGATCTTGCCGATGCGGCCGACCGGCGCACCGATCCGCAGCCCTTCGGCGTCCAGGACCGGAAGCCCACCGGAGGCGGCCGCGTCCCGTACCCGGGACAGGACGGAGTCGTCGGCGAGCAGCGCGCCGTTCACATCCGTGATCAGGCCGGACAGGTCCCGCAGGGTCCCGTCCTGGTCGAGCAGCGCGGGGCGCTCCGACCCGGCCGGTCCGACACGCAGCAGCTTCATGGGCATTCTCCCGTGGTCGTGGGTGGTCGGCCCATGGGCATGCCCCGGGCCGGCCGATGGGTTGCGGCCATCGGAGGATTGGTCGATCCTCCAAGATGCCCACCCAATCCGCAAGACCCTGTTCACAGACTGGAACGCGCTGCTCCGTCTGCGGACGGCGGTGCGGCGGGTGTCGCCGCGGGGGCCGCGGCGGGTGCCGCGGGGCGCGCCGTGGTGCGCGCCTTGCGGTGGTCGAGCCAGGCCCGCTCCGCCACCGCCCAGGCGGTGGTGGTGAGCAGGTAGAGCCCGGCGGCCAGCGGCACGACGGCGGCGGTGATCAGCGTCCCGAAGGACAGCAGGGGCAGTACGCCGCCCACCTTGCGCATGACCTCCTGCTGCTCGGCACTCAGCTCGGGCAGACCCGCGGCCCCGGCCCCGGCCCCCGCGCCCACCCTGGCGCCGGCCCCGGCGCCCGCCCCGGCACCCGCCTTCTCCACCTTCTTCACCGGCTTCGCCGGCTTCTTCGGGGCGGCTGCGGCAGCCGCGGCTGCCGCGGCAGCCGCGGCAGCC
>NZ_MQUR01000014.1 GCF_001953875.1 Streptomyces amritsarensis | reverse complement strand
TGCCCGGCGGAGCCGGGTTCCCCGGGGCGCCGCCCCGGACCCCGCGCCTCAAACGCCGGCGAGGCTCAAAGTGCCTAGCCGCGCAGCGACTCGGCTCCCCAGGGCGTCTTCGCGATCGCCCGCCGCAGGCGACGGGCCCGCATCCCCGTCACGCGGTCCGCGTACACGGTCCCGTCGAGGTGGTCGCACTCGTGCTGGAGGCAGCGCGCGAAGAACCCCGTGCCGGAGATCCGCACGGGAGTCCCGTCCGAGGTGACCCCCTCCACGACCGCGTGGTCGAAGCGGGCCGTGCCCGCCTCCAGCCCCGGCAGGGACAGGCAGCCCTCGGGCCCGAGGAACTCGTCCCCGTCGGCCGTCACCAGACGCGGGTTGACGACGTGCCCGACGTGCCGTACGTCTTCGTCATCGGGACAGTCGTAGACGAACACCCGCTGGGCGACACCGATCTGGTTCGCGGCGAGGCCGACCCCCTCGGCGGCGTACATCGTCGCGAACATGTCCTCGATCAGCCGGGCGAGGGCCGGGCCGAATTCGGTGACCTCCGGGCAGGGCGAGTGGAGCACCGGATCACCCAGCAGGCTCATGGTGCGGACGAGTCCGGTGGTACCGGGGATCAGGCGCTGTCGCATGGCGCCAAGCCTACGACGGGCGACTATATGAGCAGATCCGCGACGGGGCGGGGGCGCCGCGGTCAAGGCTGCGGCAGGTACTGGATAGGCTGGGGCCGACCGACGCTAGGAGGACAAGGGACGATGGCAGGCAACACGGAGCCGCTTTCGCCGCGGGCCAAGCTGGCCGTGACGGCGGGCAAGGCCGCGGCGGCGGTGTCGCGGGCCGCGGGACGCGGAAGCGGATCGGTGATCGGTGGCAAGGTCGCACTCAGGCTCGACCCCGATCTTCTCGGCGCGCTGGCGCAACACCTCGACGTCGTCCTCGTCTCCGCGACGAACGGCAAGACCACGACGACCCGGCTGATCGCCGAGGCCCTCCGGGCCAGCGGACCGGTCGTGTCCAACGCCCTCGGCGCCAACATGCCGGCGGGCATCACCTCGGCTCTCGCCGGCGGCTCGGACGCCAAATACGGCGTCATCGAGGTCGACGAGAAGTACCTGGCCGGAGTGGCCCGGGACGTCACCCCCAAGGTGATCGCCCTGCTCAACCTCTCCCGCGACCAGCTGGACCGCGCCGCCGAGACCCGCATGCTCGCGGAGAAGTGGCGTGAGGGGCTCCAGGGCTCCAAGGCCGTCATCGTCGCCAACTGCGACGACCCGCTGATCGTATGGTCCGCCTCCTCCTCCCAGAACGTGGTGTGGGTCGCCGCCGGCCAGGAGTGGAAGGACGACGCCTGGTCGTGCCCCTCCTGCGGCGGTGTCATGCAGCGCCCGGGCGACGACTGGTTCTGCGGCGAGTGCGGCTTCCGCCGCCCGGCCCCGACCTGGGCGCTCTCCGGCGACCACGTACTGGACCCGCACGGCTCGGCCTGGCCGATCCACCTCCAGCTGCCCGGCCGCGCCAACAAGGCCAACGCCGCCACCTCGGCCGCCGTGGCCGCCGTCTTCGGCGTCCCGCCGCAGGTCGCACTGGAGCGGATGTACCAGGTGCAGGCCGTCGCCGGCCGCTACGACGTCGTCACCTTCCAGGGCCGCGAACTGCGCCTGCTGCTCGCGAAGAACCCTGCGGGCTGGCTCGAAACGTTTTCGCTGATCGACCCGCCGCCGACCCCGGTGATCCTCTCCGTGAACGCGCGCGGCGCCGACGGAACCGACACGTCCTGGCTGTGGGACGTCGACTACCCGCGCCTGGCCGGCCACCCGATCTTCGTCATCGGCGACCGCAAGCTGGACCTCGCGGTCCGCCTCGAGGTCGCGGGCCTGGACTTCCGGGTGTGCGAGACGCTCGACGAGGCCGTGCAGCTCGCGCCGCCCGGACAGATCGAGCTGATCGCCAACTACACCGCCTTCCAGGACGTGCGCCGCCGCGTCGGCAACTAGAACTCATACCCCCAGAGGACACACGAGCATGAGCGACAACAGCCTGCGTCTGGTGTGGGTCTACCCCGACCTGCTCAGCACGTACGGAGACCAGGGCAACGCCCTCGTCGTGGAGCGCCGGGCCCGCCAGCGCGGCCTGGACGTGCAGCGCGTGGACGTGCGCAGCGACCAGCCCATCCCCACCTCGGGTGACATCTACCTGATCGGCGGCGGTGAGGACCGCCCGCAGCGCCTGGCGGCGGAGCGCCTGCTGCGCGACGGCGGTCTGGAGCGCGCCGTCTCGAACGGGGCGATCGTCTTCTCCGTCTGCGCCGGCTACCAGATCCTCGGCAAGGAGTTCGTCAACGACCAGGGCCAGCGCCAGGAGGGCCTCGGCCTGCTGGACGTCGTGACGCTGCGCGGTGAGGGCGAGCGGTGCGTCGGCGACGTCCTCGCCGACATCGACCCGCGCCTGGGCCTGCCGCAGCTGACGGGCTTCGAGAACCACCAGGGCGTCACCCACCTGGGCCCGACGGCGAAGCCGTTCGCCCGGGTGACCATGGGCCGCGGCAACGGCACCGGCGACGGCACCGAAGGCGCCTACAACGACACGGTGTTCGGGACCTACATGCACGGGCCCGTGATGGCGCGCAACCCGCAGATCGCGGACCTGCTGCTGAAGCTGGCCCTCGACGTCAACGCGCTGCCGGCCATAGACGACCGGTGGTACGAGGCGCTGCGCGCCGAGCGGATCGCGGCGGCGACACAGCCCGCCTAGCACCCGCGCGAACCGCTCATCAGGGCGGCCCCCGCATCATGTGTTCGGCCCGGTTTTCCCTAGGGGGAACCGGGCCGACGTCGTTTCGCACGACGATCACGACCAGCATGTGGAGGATGGTTCAGGGCACTGCCAAACCGCTTGTAGGGTGGCCGTAGTTCCCACCGGACGACGTGGTCCGGTCGCCGGCCCACGTTGCAAAGGTCTCTTCTGCCATGCGCATAGGTGTGCTCACTTCCGGTGGCGACTGCCCCGGCCTCAACGCCGTCATCCGCTCCGTCGTACACCGCGCCGTCGTCGACCACGGCGATGAGGTGATCGGCTTCCATGACGGCTGGAAGGGCCTGCTGGAGGCGGACTACCGCAAGCTCGACCTCGATGCGGTCGCCGGCATCCTCGCCCGCGGCGGCACAATCCTCGGCTCCTCCCGGGTCCAGCCCGCGCACCTGCGCGACGGCGTCGAGCGTGCCCGCGGGCACGTCGCCGACCTCGGGCTCGACGCGATCATCCCGATCGGCGGCGAGGGCACCCTGAAGGCCGCGAACCTGCTCTCGCAGGCCGGCCTGCCGATCGTCGGCGTCCCGAAGACCATCGACAACGACATCGCCTCGACCGACGTCACCTTCGGCTTCGACACCGCCGTCGGCGTCGCCACGGAGGCGCTGGACCGGCTGAAGACCACCGCCGAGTCCCACCAGCGCGTGATGGTCGTCGAGGTCATGGGCCGCCACACCGGTTGGATCGCGCTGCACTCGGGCATGGCGGCCGGCGCCCACGCCATCGTCGTGCCGGAACGCCCCTTCGACATCGACGAGCTGACCGCGATCGTCGGCGAGCGCTTCTCCGCGGGCAAGCGGTTCGCGATCGTCGTGGTCGCCGAGGGCGCCAAGCCGAAGCCCGGCTCGATGGCCTTCGAGGAGCGCGGCAAGGACATCTACGGCCACGAGCGGTTCGCCGGCATCGGCAACCTGCTGGCCGTCGAGCTGGAGAACCGCCTGGGCAAGGAGGCCCGGCCGGTGATCCTGGGCCACGTCCAGCGCGGCGGCACGCCCACCGCGTACGACCGCGTCCTCGCGACCCGCTTCGGCTGGCACGCGGTGGAGGCGGCGCACCGGGGCGAGTTCGGCATGCTGACCGCACTGCGCGGCACCGAGATCGAGATGGTGCCGCTCGCCGAGGCCACCTCGACCCTGAAGACCGTCCCGGCCGAGCGCTACGACGAGGCCCAGACCGTTCTCTGACCGTTCTGCGACCGTCCCCTGACGTCCCTTTTGTGACAGGCCGCCCCCGCGCGCAAGAGCGTACGGGGGCGGCACTACTGTGGTGGGGCAGCACAGTCGAGGGAGTGAACAGATGGACCACAACGGGCACGGCATGGACATGCACATGGACATGCCGCCGTTCACTCTCGGGCGCGGGCTGGAGTTCTCCTTCGACGCGTTCTTCCTGTTCGGCTCCCTGCTCGGCCTCGCCCTCTACGGGTGGGGCGTGCTGCGGCTGCGCCGGCGCGGGGACTCCTGGCCGCTGGGCCGGACCATCGCGTTCACCATCGGCGTGCTGACCGTGGTCCTGGTGATGTGCACCAAGCTGAACGACTACGGCATGGTCATGTTCAGCGTGCACATGGTCCAGCACATGGTGATCAGCATGATCACCCCGATCCTGGTGCTGCTGGGCGCCCCGGTGACGCTGGCGCTGCGCGCGCTGCCGCCCGCCGCCCGCGGGCGCAGGGGGCCGCGCGAGCTGCTGCTGGCGCTGCTGCACAGCCGGTACATGAGGGTGATCACGCACCCGGCCTTCACGATCCCGATGTTCATCGCGAGCCTCTACGCGCTGTACTTCACCCCGCTCTTCGACTTCCTGATGGAGAGCCGCGCCGGGCACATCTCGATGATGGTCCACTTCTTCGCCGTCGGCATGATCTTCTTCTGGCCGATCATGGGCGTCGACCCCGGGCCGCACCGTCCGGGCTACGTCATGCGGATGCTGGAGCTGTTCGCGGGCATGCCCTTCCACGCCTTCTTCGGTATCGCCCTGATGATGGCGAGCCAGCCGATGATCAAGACGTACGCGAACCCGCCGGCCTCCCTCGGCATCGATCCGCTGCTCGACCAGCAGTGGGGCGGCGGCATCGCCTGGGCGTTCAGCGAGATCCCCTCGGTGCTGGTCCTGATCGCCCTGATCTACCAGTGGTACCACTCCGAGCAGCGGGCCGCGAAGCGCTCCGACCGGGCCGCGGACCGCAACGGCGACCAGGAGCTGGAGGCGTACAACGCGTATCTCGCCTCGCTCCGAGCGCGTGGCCAGTAGCGCGATCCCACCCCGGCGAGCCACCATGGGGCATGACCGGATCCGTTAAGGCGATGGCAGTGATGACCTTCGCCGCACTGGTGGCCGTGGCCACGTACTCGGTGGTCCTCGGCAGCAACGGCTGGCTGTGGTTCGGCTGGGTGGTGCTGGGGCTGCTGACCGCGGGGATGGCCGCTTCGCGCAGTGCCTGACGAAGGCCGCCGCCCCCACCCCTGCCGTCCCGGGGCTCACCGTCAGTAAAATGACCGTGACGACGGGATACCGACAGGAGCGGCCTGGTGTTCTACCACTTGCTCAAGCACGTGCTCCTCGGCCCGCTCCTGCGGCTGCTGTTCCGGCCGCGGATCGAGGGCCTGGACAACATCCCGGCGGAGGGCGCCGCGATCGTCGCGGGCAACCACCTTTCGTTCTCCGACCATTTCCTGATGCCCGCGATCCTTGCGCGGCGGATCACCTTCCTGGCGAAGGCCGAATACTTCACCGGCCCCGGGCTCAAGGGGAGGCTCACCGCCGCGTTCTTTCGCAGCGCCGGCCAGATCCCCGTGGACCGCTCCGGCAAGGACGCCGGGCAGGCGGCCCTGCGCGAGGGGCTGGGGGTGCTGGCCAAGGGCGAGCTGCTGGGCATCTACCCGGAGGGCACCCGCTCGCACGACGGCCGGCTCTACAAGGGCAAGGTGGGCGTGGCCGCGATGGCGCTGGGCGCCGGGGTGCCGGTCATCCCCTGCGCGATGGTGGGCACCTTCGAGATCCAGCCGCCCGGCCAGAAGATCCCGAAGATCAGGCGGGTGACCATCCGCTTCGGCGAGCCGCTCGACTTCTCCCGGTACGCCGGGATGGAGCGCGAGCGCGCCGTCCTGCGGGCGGTGACCGACGAGATCATGTACGCGATCCTCGGCCTGTCCGGGCAGGAGTACGTCGACCGGTACGCGGCCGAGGTGAAGGCCGAGGAGGAGCAGGCGCGGAAGAAGGCCCGGCGCACGACGCGCTGAGCCTCCTCCCGCTCCACCGGTCACACGGGGCCGGCCGCGCCCCCGTCCCGCGCTACCGTGCGGACACGGCCCGGCGTACGGCGGGCAGCTCCTCGCGCGCCGGGAGGTCGGCCGGAGCGGCGTCCAACGAGCGGGCGGCCGCCGCGGCCGGGGCGACCGGAGTGGCGTGCGGGGCGCACGTCACGTCCTCGGCGTCGACCTTGCCGGTGAGCAGGTAGGCGTCCACCCGCGTGTTGACGCAGCTGTTCACCAGGCTGGTGACGCCGTGCGAGCCGGCGTTCTGCTCGGTGATCAGGCGCGAGCCGGCGAGCCGGCGGTGCAGCTCGACGGCGCCCTGGTACGGGGTGGCCGCGTCCCGCTCGGACTGGACGATCAGGACCGGCGGCAGACCGCGGCCGGCGCGGACCTCCAGCGGGGTGCTCTGCTTCGACCTCCAGGTCGCGCACGGCAGGTTCATCCAGGCGTTCGACCAGGTGAGGAACGGGTACTTCTCGTGCAGCCGGGTGTTGTCCCGGTCCCACCTGGTCCAGCTGGTGGGCCACTTCGCGTCGGCGCACTCGACGGCGGTGTAGACGGCGTTGCTGTTCTCCGAGGCCGCGTTGCCCTTGGTGTCCGACATGTCCGGGGCGATGGCGTCGATCAGCGCCTGCTCGTCGCCGGCCGCCCAGGCCGCGAAGGTCCGGGCGACGGGCACCCAGGCGGAGTCGTAGTACGGGGCGCTCTGGAAGAAGCCGATGAGCTCGGCCGGGCCGACGATCCCGCCGAGCGCCTCGGCCTTGGCCTTGCCGCGCAGCTCCTGCCACTTGGCCTCGACCTTCGCGCGGGTGTCGCCGAGGTGGAAGACGGCGTCGTTCCCGGCGACCCAGTCCTGCCAGTCGTTCCAGCGCGTCTGGAAGGCGACGTCCTGGCCGAGGTTGGCCTGGTACCAGATGTTGTCCTGCGACGGGTCCACCACGCTGTCGACGATCATGCGGCGCACGTGGGTCGGGAAGAGGGTCGCGTAGACCCCGCCCAGGTAGGTTCCGTAGGAGACGCCGAGGTAGTTCAGCTTCCGCTCGCCGAGGGCGGCCCGGACGACGTCGAGGTCGCGCGCGGTGTTCGGCGTGGTCATGTGCGGCAGCATCTCGCCGCTGCGCTCCTTGCAGCCGTCCGCGTACGCGGCGGCGAGCCCCCGCTGGGCGCGCTTGTCGGCCTCGGTGTCCGGGACCGGGTCGGCCTTGGGTGCCTTCACGAACTCCTGCGGGTCGATGCAGGAGATGGGCGCCGAATGGCCGACACCGCGCGGGTCGAAGCCCACGAAGTCGTAGGCCTTGGAGGCGTTGACCCACAGCGGGCTCTTGGTGGTGACCCGGCGCGGGAAGCGCATGCCGGAGCCGCCGGGGCCGCCGGGGTTGTAGACGAGGGCGCCTTGGCGCTCCTCCTTGGTCCCGGTGCTGCCGATCCGGTCGACGGCGATGTCGACGGTCTTGCCGTACGGCTTGGCGTAGTCCAGCGGAACCTTCACCCAGCCGCACTGGATGGGCTTCTCCAGGCCCCAGTCCGCCGGACAGTCCTTCCAGTCGATCCCGGTACGGGCGGCGCGGGCGGCGGCGATCTGCACGCCCAGCGACTCCGGGATCCGGGAGGCCTGGTCGGCCGGGGCCGCGGCGGCCGGCGGGGCGAGCAGCAGGCTCGCGGCCAGTGCGCCGGTGATCAGTGTGGCGGCGCTCCCCAGCGCCGCGTTGCGCATCACGTGATTGTTCCCCCTGCGTCAAATGCCGCCGTGGGCAGCCGGGTTGGCCGCTGTGGTCGTCGGCGTGCAGGGGGATCCTGTCGTCCGGTCCGGGCCCGGCGACAGGGTGCTGTCCACATTCTTTGCCAAGCCGATAACCGGACAGCCCAGTACCGCTGAGCGGGGCCCGACGCGTCCGGCGTTCAGCGGTGGTAGGCGCGGCAGGCCGCGTCGAGGACCTCGCGCAGCCGCAGGGCGTCCCCGGCCAGGGCCGTCACGAGGACGGCCGGACCGGCCAGCGGCGTCGCGGCGGCGCACTCCCCCAGCACCGCGGCCGGCGGCGGGTCCTGCGCGAAGGCCGGGTCCACGACGAGGAGCTGGCCGACGGCCCGGTGCCCGGCCAGGCCGGCCGGGCCGTCCCAACCGCCGGGGGCGCCGGGGCCGCAGGCGAGCTCCTGGTCCAGCAGCGGCCGGCCGCCGCGGGTGACGGTGAGGCGGCTGCGCAGCAGACCGGGCTGCTCCCCGTGACGGCCCAGGACCTGTTCCTCGCGCAGCAGCAGGCGTGCCGTGGGGGCCAGCCGGACCCGGGTGCGGACCCGCAGGTCGCTGCCGCGGACCGAGACGAGCGGCTCCGGCAGCCATCGCACCGCGGCGCCGTCCTCCAGGTCCAGCTCCACGTCGTAGCGCGCGGGCTCGCCGGCCCGGCCGGGCAGGGCCAGGGTGGCCGCGGCGGATGCCAGGGCCAGCCTGGCCCCGGGTCCGGCGGTGGCGCGGACGGTGAGGTGGTCGCCGCCGAGGGGGGCGCTCATCGCGCCGACGAGCACGACCCCGGCCTCGGCCTCCCGGCCTCGGGTGCGGCGCAGGGCGAGCGGGCCTTCCCCGGCGAGCAGGGGCAGCGCGGTCCCGCCCCGGCCGTCGGCCACGGCGTGGATGCGGGCGGTGGCCCGCACTCCCGCGGCGGGCGGGGGGACGGGGGGCGCGGTGGTCACCGTACGGTCCAGGCGGCGATCCGCTCGCGGACCCAGGCGGCGACCGGGGCCACGCCCTCGGGGCCGCGCAGCGACTGGAAGGCGACGGGCAGGTCGCCGCGCTGCTCGGCGGCGTCGCGGGCCATCCGGCCGAGGTCGGAGCCGACGTGGGGGGCGAGGTCGGTCTTGTTGACGATGAGGAGGTCGGCGGTGGTGACGCCGGGCCCGCCCTTGCGCGGGATGTCGTCCCCGCCGGCCACGTCGATGACGAAGATCTGGGCGTCGACCAGGCCCCGGGAGAAGGTGGCGGTGAGGTTGTCGCCGCCGGACTCGACGAGGATCAGGTCGAGCGGGGCGTGCTCGCGGAAGGCATCCTCCAGTTCCTCAACGGCCTCCAGGTTGGCGGAGATGTCGTCGCGGATGGCGGTGTGCGGGCAGGCCCCGGTCTCGACGGCGGCGATCCGCTCCGGCGGCAGGACCGCCTCGCGGAGCAGGAACTCGGCGTCCTCGCGGGTGTAGATGTCGTTGGTGACCACCGCCATGGACAGGTCGGTGCGCAGGGCGCGGCACAGGGCGGCGACGGTGGCGGTCTTGCCGGAGCCGACGGGGCCGCCGAGTCCGATGCGCAGGGCGCGCCGGGTGCCGTCGGCGCGCAGCGGTTCGGCGCTGTGGGTGTGGCGGTGGGTGGGGGCGACGGCGTGGTCGAGGTGCATGGGGGTGCTCCCGGGGTCGAAGGAGTGGGGCGGTGCGGTCAGGAGGCGAACAGGCGGACCGGCCAGTCGGCATGGACCTCGGCGGCGATCTCCAGCAGCGGCGAGGAGGCCGCGGGCAGGGCCTCGGGCCCGTCGAGCAGGGCCTGGTGCGCGGCCTCGGCGGCCCGGGCGGCGACGGCGTCGAGCTCGGGGGCGAGCCGGGCCAGCACCCCGCTCGCCTCGAAGGGGTCCAGCCCCAGCAGCCGCACGGTGGCGGTCGCCGGTCCGCCGACGCTCTCGTAAGCCGCCACGTGCGCGGCGTCCCGCGGCCCGAGCCCGGCCGCCCGGGCGGTGACGCCGAGCACCACGGGCTGGTGGGCGCCACGCGGGAACGCGGCGGCGAGCTGCTCCAGTGCGGGGTCGGGCCAGGTGGCCCGCGCGGCCCGCAGCAGCTGCCGGCCCAGCCGCCGCGCCGCGGTGCGCAGCGCGGGCGACGGGGTGCGGGCATCGGCCTCGGCGTCGAGGACGGCCGGGTCGAGCCCGGCGGCGGCCGCCGCCGCGAGGGCCGCCGCGGTGAGCCCGGCGGTGTGCAGCCGGCCCCGGCAGAAGCCCTCCAGGGTGGCGGCGTCGTGGATGCGGCCGGCCTTGCAGGCGGCCTCGGCCCCGCCGGAGTGGGCGTGGCCGCCCGCGGGGAACCGGCCGTCCGCGAGGACGAGCAGCGCGGCGAGGCTCATGTGGCGGGACCCATCAGAAGAGGAAGTAGCGCTGGGCCATGGGCAGTTCCGCGGCGGGCGCCGGTTCGACCGCTTCGCCGTCGATGGTGACGGTGAAGGTATCGGCGTCGACCTCGACCCGCGGCATGGCGTCGTTGTTGCGCATGTCCGCCTTGGTCACCTTCCGCGTGGTCTCTATGGCGGTGAACCGCTTGCCGAGTCCGAGCCGTTCGGGCAGGCCGTCGTCGAGCGCGGCCTGGGCGGTGAAGTTCAGCGAGTTCAGGCCGGGCGCGCGGCCGTGGCTGCCGAACATCGGCCGGGGCAGGACGGGCTGCGGGGTGGGGATGGAGGCGTTGGCGTCGCCCATCTGGGCGTAGGCGATCTGGCCGCCCTTGAGGACGAGCTCGGGCTTGACCCCGAAGAAGGCGGGGTTCCACAGCACCAGGTCGGCGAGTTTCCCGGTCTCGATCGAGCCGACGTCGCGGGCGAAACCCTGGGCCACGGCGGGGTTGATCGTGTACTTGGCGACGTAGCGGCGGGCGCGGTGGTTGTCGGCGGGGCCGTCGCCGGGGAGGAAGCCCCGCCTCTTCTTCATCACGTGGGCGGTCTGCCAGGTGCGCAGGACGACCTCGCCGACCCGCCCCATGGCCTGGGAGTCGGAGGAGATGATGGAGATGGCCCCGAGGTCGTGCAGGACGTCCTCGGCGGCGATGGTCGAGGGCCGGATCCGGGATTCGGCGAAGGCGAGGTCCTCGGGGACGGCCGGGTTGAGGTGGTGGCAGACCATCAGCATGTCGAGGTGTTCCTCGACGGTGTTGACGGTGTGCGGCCGGGTGGGGTTGGTGGAGCTGGGCAGGACGTTCGGCTCGGAGACGACGGTGATGATGTCGGGGGCGTGTCCGCCGCCCGCGCCCTCGGTGTGGTACGCGTGGATGGTCCGCCCGGCGACGGCCGCGAGGGTGTCGGCGACGAAGCCGGCCTCGTTGAGCGTGTCGGTGTGGATGGCGACCTGGGCGCCGGTCTCGTCGCAGACGCTCAGGCAGGCGTCGATGGCGGCGGGGGTGGCACCCCAGTCCTCGTGGATCTTGAATCCGAGGGCTCCGCCGCGCAGCTGGGAGTGCATGGCCTCACGGGAGGTGGTGTTGCCCTTGCCGAGGAGGCCGATGTTGACCGGGTAGGCCTCCAGCGCCGCGAACATCCGGGCCAGGTGCCAGGGTCCGGGGGTGACGGTGGTGGCCTTGGTGCCTTCGGCCGGTCCGGTGCCGCCGCCGACCAGGGTGGTGATCCCGGAGGCGAGGGCCTCGTCGACGACGGTCGGGGAGATGAAGTGCACGTGCGCGTCGATGGCGCCGGCGGTGACGATCTTCCCGTTGCCCGCGATGATCTCGGTCTCGGGGCCGATGACCAGCGCCGGATCGACGCCGTCCATGGTGTCGGGGTTGCCGGCCTTGCCGATGCCGCAGATCCTGCCGTCGCGGATGCCGAGGTCGGCCTTGACGATGCCCCAGTGGTCGAGGACCACGACTCCGGTGATCACGGTGTCGGGTGCGCCTTCGGCCCGGGTGGTGCGGGCCTGGCCCATGGATTCGCGGATGACCTTGCCGCCGCCGAAGACGGCTTCGTCGCCGGAGCGGCCGGGGCCGCCGCCGAGGTCCTGCTCGATCTCGACGAAGAGGTCGGTGTCGGCGAGCCGGATCCGGTCGCCGGTCGTCGGCCCGAAGAGGTCGGCGTACACCTGGCGGGAGATCTCAGCCATCGAGCGGCCCTCCGGTCTCGCCGCGCAGTCCGGGTACGGTCCGCGTGCCCGCCAGCGGGACGAGTTCCACCGCCGCCGGGATGCCCGGCTCGAAGCGGACGGCCGTGCCGGCGGCGATGTTGAGCCGGAGCCCGCGGGCCGCGGCGCGGTCGAAGTCGAGGCCGGGATTGGCCTCGGCGAAGTGGTAGTGGGAGCCGACCTGGACGGGCCGGTCGGCGGAGTTGAGGACGGTGAGACGGGTGACGGGGCGGCCCTCGTTGAGCAGTACCGGGCCTTCCCCGAAGGCGATTTCGCCGGGGATCATGCGGGGGTACTCCTTGTCAGACGATGGGGTCGTGGACCGTGACGAGTTTGGTGCCGTCCGGGAAGGTCGCCTCGACCTGCACGTCGTGGATCATCTCGGGGATCCCCTCCATGACGTCCGCGCGGCTCAGGACGGTGCGGCCGGAGGCCATGAGCTCGGCCACCGTACGGCCGTCACGGGCCCCTTCGAGGATGTGCGAGGCGATCAGCGCCACCGCCTCGGGGTGGTTGAGGCGTACCCCTCGCGCCCTCCGCTTCCCGGCCACGTCCGCGGCCACGTGGATGAGCAGTCGCTCCTGTTCGTGCGGTGTCAGTTGCACTCGTATCACCAAACTTCCGGGACGAGATCGACTTCGTGCCGAGGGACCTCAGCGGCGTTCAACACTCTGTTGACCTGCGCTTTTCCGACCCAGGCGTCTCTTGCCCAACGCAGGGGAAGGCTTTCCGTTCCGTCCACCGCAGCTCTACCGGCTCAGCGGTGATCATTGGTGGTCGCACGTGACGCCACGCTAGGGGCCGCTCTTTTCCGCAGAGTTAACCCACGTTTCGGGCAGGCACCCGGTTCGGGTCCTCGACCCTTCGGCCGCGACTTCCGTATACGGAAACCGCCGGGGGCCCTGGGGCCGCCCGGCGGTCGCTCTTCGTACGGGTGCGGGTCGGGCGGTCAGCAGCCCCCGGCGGCCGCGATCGGTGTGCCCGCGGTCCAGGGCAGCGCGATCCAGACCGTCTTGCCGCCGTCCTCCGTGGGGGTGACCGAGAGCCGCCCGCCCGCCTCCACGGCGAGCCAGCGGATGATGACCATCCCGCGGCCGTTGTCCTGCTGGACGGCGGCCGGCAGCCGCTTGGGCCAGCGCGGATAGCTGTCGGTCACCCCGACCCGCAGCCACTCCTCGCGCTCCAGGCGGATGTCGACGGTGAAGGTGGGCGACTGGCCGAAGGTGTGCTGTACGGCGTTGGTGGCGAGCTCCGAGACGATCAGCCGGACACTGTCCGCGGTCTCGGCGTCATCGGGCAGTCCCCATTCGCACAGCACCTCCGCGACGTAGCGTCGGGCAGCGGCCACCGAGGCGGGATCGCTCGGCAGAGTGACGGATGCTTCCTGGTGGTCTGCCATGGCGACGTCCCTTTCCCACCGAGGCGGAAAAGCCCCGGATCTGTGCTGGACGCCAGAGTGCCACCCATCGTGCCTCCGCATCGGCGTTTCCCCAAAGATCTGCATATATCTGTCGCTCGATGCGGTGAACTCTGCTACGGAAGAACGTATTTGGACGGCAAACTGGTGCGACCTGTGCCGGTGGAAGGAGGCGGGTGTGCAGCACGGCCCCGCGGTGCGCCGGCGCAAGCTCGGCGAGGAACTGCGTGCCCTGCGTGACCGGTCCGGACTCACCAGTGGTGAGGCCGCCCGGATCGTGGGATGGCACCAGTCGAAAATCAGCCGCATCGAAACGGGTCGCAGCGGCGTGAAACCGGGGGACATCCGGCTGCTCCTCGACGCCTACGGGGAGGTCGTGAGCCCGGAGCAGCGGGCACTGCTGGAGGCCCTCTCCGCCTCGGCCGCCGGCCCCGGGCCGGGCGGCGACACCGGCCGGGGACGCCAGTGGTGGCACGACTACCGGGGGCTGCTGCCGCAGGAGTACCGGGACTTCATCAGCCTGGAGGCGGGGGCCCGGTCGGCCCGCACGGTGGAACTGTCCGTGGTTCCGGGGCTGTTGCAGACCCCCGAGTACGCACGGGCCGTGACCCGGGCCGCGCTCGGCGGGCTGCCCGAGCCGAAGGTGGACGCGCTGGTCGACGTACGCCTCGCCCGGCAGGCGGTGCTCCGGGCCGATCCGCCGCTGGAGCTGAGCGCGGTGCTGGACGAGGCGGTGCTGCGCCGGCAGATCGGCGGCCCGGGGGTGATGGCGGAGCAGCTGCGCCACCTGGTCCGGGTGTCACGGCTCCCGCAAGTGAACCTCCAGGTGCTGCCGTTCAGCGTGGGTGGTCATCTCGGCCTCACGGGACCGTTCGTCATTTTCTCATTTACGAACATCGCCGATCTGGATGTGGTGGTACTCGACCATTTGACGAGTAGCCTCTATCTGGAGCGGAAGGAAGACCTAGAGGCGTACGGCGCCGCGTTCCGCACCATCCAGGCGCACGCCCTCCCGCCCCAGGACTCTTCGGAACTCATCGGCTCACTCGCTGACGACGCGTAGAGGAGGCACCCCCGTGTCCGCAACCCCCTTAAGCACCAGCGGACTTCTGATCAGAGCCGCCCGGTGGCGGCGGAGCAGCCGCAGCACCGGAATGAACAACTGCGTGGAAGCGGCCGTCCTCGGCGACGGCCTGCTGGCCGTCCGCGACTCCAAGCGGACGGACGGCCCGGCCGTGCTCTTCACCGGGCCGGCCTGGGACGGCTTCCTGGCCTCCGTACGGGCGGACGCGCACGCGTCCGTCTAGCAGTTCACGGCTCCGGCGGGCGCGGTCGCCAGGATCGTCGTGACCGCCCGATCGATCTCGTCCCCCGTGAGGTCGGCCCGGGCGGTCAGCCGCAGCCGGGAGATGCCGTCCGGCACCGACGGCGGGCGGAAGCACCCCACGGACAGACCGGCCTCGCGGCAGTCGGCGGCCCAGCGCAGTGCCGCCGACGCCGACGGGGCCCGTACCGACACCACGGCCGCGTCCGGCCGGGCCGCGGTCAGGCCGGACGCGGTAAGCCGCCCGTACAGGCGGTCGGCCACCTCGCGGGCACGGTCGGCGCGTTCCGGTTCCCGCCGGAGCAGGCGCAGGCTCGCCAGTGCCGCGCCCGCGGCGGCCGGGGCAAGCCCGGTGTCGAAGATGAAGGTGCGCGCCGTGTTGACCAGGTGCCTGATCACCTTGGCCGGGCCGAGGACGGCACCGCCCTGGCTGCCCAGCGACTTCGAGAGGGTCAGGGTGGCGACCACGTAGGGCGCGCCGGCCAGCCCGGCGGCGTGCAGCGCGCCGCGGCCGCCCGCGCCCAGCACCCCCAGGCCGTGGGCGTCGTCCACGAGGAGGGCCGCACCCTCGTCGCGGCACGCCGCCGCGTACCCGGCGAGCGGGGCTGCGTCGCCGTCGACGGAGAACACCGAGTCGCTGACCAGCAGGGCCCGGCCCTCGTGCGCGGCGAGCGCCTTGCGCGCGGCCTCCGGGTCGGAGTGCGGGACCACCGCGGTCTGCGCGCGTGAGAGCCGGCAGCCGTCGACGATGGAGGCGTGGTTGCCGGCGTCGGAGACGACCAGCGTGCCCCAGTCGCTGAGCGCCGTGACGGCGGCGAGGTTGGCCGCGTATCCGGAGGACAGGACGAGCGCGGCCTCGAACCCGCAGAAGGCGGCGAGCTCCCGCTCCAGTTCCGCGTGCAGCTCGGTGGTGCCGGTGACGAGACGGGAGCCGGTGGCCCCGGCGCCCCAGCACTGCGCCGCCTCCCGGGCCCCGCGGATCGTCTCGGGGTGCTGGGACAGGCCGAGGTAGTCGTTGCTCGCGAGGTCCAGCAGCGGCGACACCGGCGGCCGGGGGCGCAGGGTGCGGACCAGTCCGGCCTGCTCCCGCGCGCGTTCCGCGGCGTCGATCCAGGCGAAGACGTCCGCTGGGTCGGGGGTGTGCTGGGGCATCGGCGTGTCCTCGTGTTTTGTCGGCAGTCCACAGACCTGCCCGACCCTAGCCGCCGCGACTTGTCCGCCAGGTGTGGTGATACACACACACCCATCCGGCCATGTTGTGCGATCTCTCCTTGGCCGGGATGGGTCGCGTGGGACAGGATCTGGTCCATGGACCTGCTGAACACCCTGGTGGACAAGGGGCTGCGGCGCGAGCTGCCGACCCGCGAAGAAGCACTCGCCGTACTGGCGACTTCTGACGACGAACTGCTCGACGTGGTGGCCGCGGCCGGCAAGGTGCGCCGCCAGTGGTTCGGGCGTCGGGTCAAGCTGAACTACCTGGTCAACCTGAAGTCGGGCCTGTGCCCGGAGGACTGCTCCTACTGTTCCCAGCGCCTGGGCTCGAAGGCCGAGATCCTCAAGTACACGTGGCTCAAGCCGGAGGAGGCCTCCCAGGCGGCCGCCGCGGGCGTCGCGGGCGGGGCGAAGCGGGTCTGCCTGGTGGCGAGCGGCCGCGGTCCGACGGACCGTGACGTGGAGCGCGTCGGCAGGACGATCGAGGCGATCAAGGAGCAGAACGAGGGCATCGAGGTGTGCGCCTGCCTCGGCCTGCTCTCGGACGGCCAGGCGGAAAAGCTGCGCGAGGCGGGCGCCGACGCCTACAACCACAACCTGAACACCTCCGAGGCCACCTACGGCCAGATCACCAAGACCCACACCTACGCCGACCGCGTGGACACCGTGGAGAAGGCGCACGCGGCGGGCCTGTCGGCCTGCTCCGGCCTGATCGCGGGCATGGGCGAGACCGACGAGGACCTCGTCGACGTGGTCTTCTCGCTGCGCGAGCTGGACGCCGACTCCGTGCCGGTCAACTTCCTGATCCCCTTCGAGGGCACTCCGCTGGCCAAGGAGTGGAACCTCACCCCGCAGCGCTGCCTCCGGATCCTGGCGATGGCGCGCTTCGTCTGCCCCGACGTCGAGGTCCGGCTCGCGGGCGGCCGCGAGGTGCACCTGCGCTCGATGCAGCCGCTGGCGCTGAACATCGTCAACTCGATCTTCCTGGGTGACTACCTGACCAGTGAGGGCCAGGCCGGGCAGGCCGACCTCGACATGATCGCGGACGCCGGTTTCGAGGTGGAGGGCGCCGGTACGACGACCCTCCCCGCGCACCGCTCGGACGCGGCGGACGCGGCCCCCTCCGGCGGCGGCTGCGGGTCCGGCGGCGCCTCGCTGTGCGGTTCGGGCGCGGGCGCGGCCTCGGCCTCCGGCGGGGAAGCCGCGGGCTGCGGATCGGCGTGCGGCGGCTGCTCCGGACACGCGCACGCGGAGGCGGAGCCGGTGCCGGCGCAGCCGGCCCAGGCCGAGCCCGGCGCACTCCGGTCGGACCTGGTGGCGGTACGCCGCCGCGGCGCGGGGACGGACATCGCGCCCAATGCCTGACCGGTCCCGCCCGCAGTCGGCCGGCGCGGACCTGCTCGCGCTGGACCGGCAGCACGTCTGGCACCCGTACGGCCCGATGCCCGGACGGCAGGAGCCGCTGGTCATCGCCTCCGCCTCGGGGGTGCGGCTCAGGCTGGCCGACCCGTCCCAGGCAGAGGGCCGCGACGAGCTCGTCGACGGCATGTCCTCCTGGTGGTCGGCCATCCACGGCTACAACCACCCGGTGCTCAACGAGGCCGTGACCGCGCAGCTCGCGCGGATGTCCCACGTGATGTTCGGCGGGCTCACCCATGAGCCCGCCGTCCGGCTCGCCGCGAAGCTCGTGGAGATCACCCCGCCGGGACTGGAGCACGTCTTCCTCGCCGACTCCGGTTCGGTCTCCGTCGAGGTCGCCGTCAAGATGTGCCTGCAGTACTGGCGTTCGCTGGGCCGCACCGGCAAGACCAGGCTGCTGACCTGGCGCGGCGGCTACCACGGGGACACCTGGCAGCCCATGGCCGTCTGCGACCCCGAGGGCGGCATGCACGAGCTGTGGCAGGGTCACCTGCCGCGCCAGGTCTTCGCGGACGCCCCGCCGGGCGGTTTCGACACGCCGGTGGATCCCGCGTACGCCGACCACCTGCGCGGCATGATCGCAGCCCACGCGGACGAGCTGGCCGCCGTGATCGTGGAGCCGGTGGTGCAGGGCGCGGGAGGCATGCGCTTCCACCACCCCGGCCACCTGCGGGTGCTGCGGGAGCTGTGCGACGAGTACGGGGTCCTGCTGATCCTGGACGAGATCGCCACGGGCTTCGGCCGTACCGGCGCGCTCTTCGCGGCCGACCACGCGGGGATCACCCCGGACGTGATGTGCCTGGGCAAGTCCCTGACCGGCGGCTACCTCACGCTGGCGGCGACCCTGTGCACGGAGCGGGTGGCCGAGGGGATCTCCCAGGGCGAGGTGCCGGTGCTCGCGCACGGCCCGACCTTCATGGGGAACCCGCTGGCCACGGCCGTGGCGCTGGCCTCCGTGGAGCTGCTGCTCGGCCAGGACTGGGCGCTCGAGGTCAAGCGGATCGAGGCGGGGCTGCGCGAGGGCCTGGCCGCCGCGGCCCGCATCCCCGGTGTGCGGGACGTCCGCGTGCTCGGCGCCATCGGCGTGGTCCAGCTGGACCACGAGGTCGACGTGGCCGCCGCCACCCGGGCGGCGGTGCGCGAGGGCGTGTGGCTGAGACCGTTCCGGGATTTGATCTATGTGATGCCGCCGTTCGTCACGGGCGACGCGGACGTGACCCGTATCTGCCGCGCGGTGTGCGCGGCGGCCCAGGAAGGCTGAGAAGACTGAGATGTCCGTACTGATCGTGTCCGGGACGGGCACGGAGATCGGCAAGACCGTGGTCACGGCGGCTGTGGCGGCGGCGGCCGTGGCGGCCGGCCGCTCGGTGGCGGTGCTCAAGCCGGCGCAGACCGGTGTGGGCCCGCAGGAGCCGGGGGACGCGGCGGAGGTGGTGCGGCTGGCGGGTCCCTCCGTCACCGCGAGGGAACTGGCCCGCTATCCCGAGCCCCTGGCCCCGGACACCGCCGCCCGTCGTGCGGGGCTGCCGACGCTGGCCCCGGCGCAGATCGCGGAGGCCGCGCGGCGGCTGTCCGAGGACCACGACCTGGTCCTGGTGGAGGGCGCGGGAGGGCTGCTCGTGCAGTTCGACGAGGCGGGCCACACGCTGGCCGACGCGGCGCGCCTGCTGGACGCCCCGACGCTGATCGTCGCCCAGGCGGGTCTGGGAACCCTCAACTCCACGACGCTCACGGCGGAAGCGCTGCGGGCCCGCGGCCTGACCCCGCTCGGCGTGGTCGTCGGCAGCTGGCCGCACTCCCCGGACCTGGCGGCCCGCTGCAACCTGGCGGACCTCCCGAAGTCGTCGGAGCTGCCGCTCCTTGGGGCGGTCCCGGAGGGCTCGGGCACCCTGCCGCCGGAGCGCTTCCGCGCCTCGGCCGCGTCCTGGCTGGCCCCGGCCCTGTCGGGGACCTGGTCGGCTCAGTCCTTCCTCACCACCTGGTCCCCGCCGGCATTCGCCACGACTGGCGTCTGAAGCCCCGGCCCGAGGCCGGAGCCCCACTCCACCCCTCGCCGCGCACGGCCGGGGGGCCGCCGGCACTGGACGCCCAGGACCCGGCCGGCCCCCGCCCTTCCGGCCCCGCCGACGCTCAGGGGGGCCGGGGGGCCGCCGGCACTCGACGCCCAGGACCCGGGCGGACCGCCGCCCCTCCGACACCGCCAGACCCCGCCGACGCTCACAGCACGGGGCCGGGGCGCCGCCGGCACTCGACGCGCAGGACCCGGGCGGACCCCCGGACCCCCCGGCACCGCCGACACCACCCGACCCCGCCGACGCTCACAGCGCGGAGCCGGGAGGCGGTCGGCACTCGACGCGCAGGACCCCGGCCGGACCCCCGGACCCCCCGGCACCGCCGACACCACCCGGCCCCGCCGGCGCTCACAGTGCGGGGCCGGGGCGGAGCCCCGAGCCTCGGGTTCCGCCGGCGCCGCTGGGTGGACCCTCGGGGCCGGGGGCTCGGCCCCGGGGGCGCTGCGGCCCCGGCGGCTAGCCGAGCGGCTTCACCCACCGCGTCCACGCCTCCTGCGGCCCGTACCCGGCCGCCTCCCACGCCGGGTGCGCCCGCTCGTTGCGGTCGAGCACCATCGCGTCGGCGCGCCGCCCGCCCAGCGCGGCGAAACGCTCCTCCGCGGCGGCCAACAGCGCACTGCCTATCCCCTGCCTCCGGTGCCCCGGGTGAACGGCGAGCCGGTAGAGGTGACAGCGCCAGCCGTCGAACCCCGCGATCACGGTCCCGACCAGCTCTCCGTCGCGGCGCGCCAGCAGCAGCGCCTGCGGGTCCCGCTCGTGGAGCCGCTCGACGCCCGCGAGGTCGTCGCTGATGCTCGTCCCCTCGGCGGCTGTCTTCCAGAAGTCCAGTACGGCACCGAGGTCCCCGGTCGAGGCCGGGCCCACGTGAAGATCGCTCATGCCCCGGATCCCATCATCCGGCCGCGTTCCGCCAAAAGGATGATCCGATCGCTTTGCCCTTCCTTTACCATGTGGGGGCATGTCCCGGTCCCTCTCGAGTGAAAGGTGTGTGAGCGTCCGCCCATGGGCGAGCCCCCCAGTCCACGACATTCCACTTCGCCGCGACACCGCGCGATCTCCCTCCTCCTGGCCGATCATGGGACGGAGGTGATCGACCGATGACCGAGGTGCTCCTGCTCGTCGTGGCACTGCTGCTCTGCCTTGCGTGCGGAATCTTCGTCGCGGCCGAGTTCTCTCTCACGACCGTCGAGCGCAGCGAACTGGAACGGGCCGCCGAGCGCGGTGAGCGCGGTGCCGACAGCGCCCTCGCGGCCGTCCGCACCCTCACCTTCCAGCTCTCCGGCGCCCAGCTCGGCATCACCGTGACCGGCCTGGTCATCGGCATGATCTCCAAGCCCTCGATCGCCGCCCTGCTCCAGGGACCGTTCGAAGCCATGGGGCTGCCGGCGAGCGCCGCCTCCTCCACGGCCCTGGTCCTCGGGACGGCCCTGTCCACCGTCGTCCTGATGGTCGTCGGAGAACTGGTGCCGAAGAACTGGGCCATCTCCTCCCCGCTGGCGATCGCCAAGCGGGTGGCGACCTTCCAGCGGGTCTTCAGCCTGGCCTTCCGGCCACTCATCAGCCACCTCAACACCACGGCCAACCACCTGGTGCGCCGCTTCGGCATGGAGCCGACCGAGGAGCTGGCGTCGGCGCGCACCCCGCAGGAGCTGGTCGCCCTGGCCCGGCACTCCGCCAAGCAGGGCGCCCTGGAGAAGGACACGGCCGAGCTGTTCGTCCGCACCCTGAACCTGGCCGACCTGACCGCGGAGAACGTGATGACCCCGCGCGTCCAGGTCACCGCCCTCGACGTGCAGACCACCGCCGAGGACGTGGCGAACGCGACGATGGCCACCGGCCTGTCCCGCTTCCCCGTCTACCGCGGAAGCCTCGACACCGTCGTCGGCACCGTCCACATCAAGGACGTGCTGGCGCTGCCCGCCGAGGAACGGCGCCGCCGCCCGGTGTCGCAGCTCCTGCGCGAGCCCCTCCTCGTACCGGAGTCGCTGACCGTGGACCGGCTGCTGGACCGGCTGTCCGGCAAGCAGACCATGGCCGTGGTCATCGACGAGTACGGCGGAACGGCGGGCGTGGCCACGCTGGAGGACATCGTCGAGGAGGTCGTCGGCGAGGTGCGCGACGAGCACGACCCGCACGAGACCCCCGACCTGGCCCCGGCCGGTACGGATCCCTCCGGGCGGCGGCTGTACTCCGCCGACGGCGCCGCGCGCACCGACCAGCTCCGGCGGATCGGGCTGCGGGTGCCCGACGGCCCGTACGAGACGCTGGCCGGCCTGATAGCGACCGAGCTGGGCCGGATCCCGTCCGTCGGCGACAGCCTGGAGCTGGACGGCTGGCAGCTGGACGTGGTGGACGACATCGGGCGCCGGGCGGCGCGCGTGCTGCTGCACGCGCCCGCCGGTTCCGCGGACGGGACGGAGGACGCGCGATGACCGCGATCCAGCTGTTGATCGGCCTGGCGACGCTGGTCGTGAACGCCTTCTTCGTCGGCGCGGAGTTCGCGCTGATCTCGGTCCGGCGCAGCCAGATCGAGCCGTACGCCGAGCAGGGCGACCGGCGGGCCCGCGCCGTCCTGTGGGGCCTCGAGCACGTGTCTGCCCTGATGGCCGCCGCGCAGCTCGGCATCACCCTGTGCACGCTGGTGCTGGGTGTGGTGGCCGAGCCGGCCATCGCCCATCTGCTGACCCCGCTGTTCGACCTGGTCGGGGTGCCGTCCGGGCTGACCCACGCGATCTCCTTCGTGGTGGCGCTGGCCCTGGCGACCTACCTGCACATGCTCTTCGGCGAGATGCTGCCGAAGAACGTGGCGCTGTCCGAGCCGGTGCGCACGGCGCTGCTGCTGGGTCCGCCGCTGGTGACCCTCACCCGGGCGCTGCGGCCGGTGATCTTCGCGATCAACGCCTTCGCCAACGCCCTGCTGCGGCTGCTGCGGGTGGAGGTCAAGGACGAGGTCTCGGCGACGTTCTCGGACGACGAGCTGGCCCGGATGGTGAAGGACTCCAGTGATGCGGGGCTCCTCGACGACCGGGCGAGCGAGCGCCTGCACGACGCCCTGGAACTGGGCCGGCGACCGGTGACCGACGTGGTGCTGCCCGCCGAGCGGGTCATCTCGGCGCGCGAGGGCATCACTCCGGCCGGGCTGGAACGGCTGTCGGCCGAGAGCGGGTACTCCCGTTTCCCGGTGGTCGACGCGCAGCAGAGGATCCTCGGCTACCTGCACGTGAAGGACGCCCTGGACGCGGACGAGGAGTCGCGCGAGGAGCCGTTCCCGGCGTCGGCGCTGCGCCCGATCGCGCAGGTGCGGGCGGAGACCCCGCTGGACGATGTGCTGACCGCCATGCGGCGCAGCCGCACCCACCTGGCGGCGGTGCTCGGGGCGGAGGG
Source organism: Streptomyces amritsarensis (assembly GCF_001953875.1). Classification (GTDB taxonomy): domain Bacteria; phylum Actinomycetota; class Actinomycetes; order Streptomycetales; family Streptomycetaceae; genus Streptomyces; species Streptomyces amritsarensis. The sequence continues at coordinate 78,622 of NZ_MQUR01000014.1, read as the reverse complement.
CGCCATGACGGGCCTGGTGACGATGGAGGACGTGCTGCGGGAGCTGTTCGGAAGGCCGGCCTCCGCGTAGTGCACGGGGGAAGCGCGGGTCCCCGGCCCTGCGGGGCCGGGGTACCGCGCGGTAACATCACTCCGCCATGGAGATGAATGCCTCTTACACCAGTTTCGTCGCGGTCGGTGACTCCTTCACCGAGGGCATGTCCGACCGCCTGCCGGACGGCTCCTACCGGGGCTGGGCCGACCTGCTGGCCGCCCGCCTCGCGGCGCGCGAGCCGGGCTTCCGCTACGCGAACCTCGCGGTCCGCGGGAAGCTCATCGGCCAGATCGCGCAGGACCAGGCCCCCGTGGCGGCCGCGATGGGCGCCGACGTGGTCACCCTGGTGGGCGGGCTGAACGACACCTTGCGCCCCAAGGTGGACATGGGCCTGGTCCGGGCCCACCTGGAGGCGGCCGTCGAGCTGCTCGCACCCTCCTGCAAGCAGCTCGTCCTGATGCGCTCCCCGGGGCGCAACGGGCCGGTGATGGAGCGCTTCCGCCCCCGCATGGAGCAGCTGTTCGCCACCATCGACGAGCTCGCGGCCCGGCACGGCGCCCTGGTGGTGGACCTCTACGGCGCCCCGGTCCTCGCGGACCCCCGGATGTGGGACGTCGACCGGCTGCACCTGACGGCCGAGGGCCACCGCCGGGTGGCGGAGGCCGTCTGGCAGACACTGGGCCTGCCCGCCGAGCTGGACTGGCGCACCGAACTGCCCGTCGCCGAGCCGCCCGGCTGGGCGGTGCGCCGGACCCAGGACCTGAGCTTCGCCCGGCAGCACCTGCTCCCCTGGATCGGCCGCCGCCTGACGGGCCGCTCCTCGGGGGACGGCCGCCCGGCCAAGCGGCCGGAGCTGCAGCCCTACGGGGACGCACCGCTCTCGTAGCAAGGCACAATCACGCGCGGTGGCCCGACCTGCGTAAACACACAGCTGCGGCCCAAGTAGAATCCCTACACGTGACTGCCAAGCCCCGCATTCCCAATGTCCTGGCCGGCCGCTACGCCTCCGCGGAGCTCGCCGTCCTGTGGTCCCCCGAGTACAAGGTGACGCTGGAGCGGCGGCTGTGGCTCGCCGTGCTGCGCGCCCAGAAGGACCTCGGTATCGAGGTCCCGGACGCGGCCCTCGCCGACTACGAGCGCGTCCTGGAGGACGTGGACCTCGCCTCCATCGCCGAACGCGAGAAGGTCACCCGGCACGACGTGAAGGCCCGGATCGAGGAATTCAACGCCCTCGCCGGCCACGAGCACGTCCACAAGGGCATGACCTCCCGCGACCTGACCGAGAACGTCGAGCAGCTCCAGATCCGGCTCTCGCTGGAGCTGGCCCGCGACCGCACGGTCGCCGTGCTCGCCCGTCTCGGCAAGCTGGCCGGCGAGCACGCCGAGCTGGTCATGGCCGGCCGCTCGCACAACGTGGCGGCGCAGGCGACCACCCTCGGCAAGCGGTTCGCGACGGCGGCCGACGAGCTGCTGGTGGCCTACGACCGCCTGGAGAACCTCCTCGAGCGCTACCCGCTGCGCGGCATCAAGGGCCCCGTCGGCACCGCCCAGGACATGCTCGACCTCCTCGGCGGCGACGCCGCCAAGCTCGCCGACCTGGAGCAGCGCATCGCCGCCCACCTCGGCTTCGCGCACGCCTTCACCTCGGTCGGCCAGGTCTACCCGCGCTCCCTGGACTACGACGTGGTCACCGCCCTGGTCCAGCTGGCCGCCGCGCCGTCCTCGATCGCCAAGACGATCCGCCTGATGGCCGGACACGAGCTGGTCACCGAGGGCTTCAAGCCCGGCCAGGTCGGCTCCTCCGCGATGCCCCACAAGATGAACACCCGCTCCTGCGAGCGTGTGAACGGCCTGATGGTCATCCTGCGGGGCTACGCCTCGATGACCGGTGAGCTGGCCGGCGACCAGTGGAACGAGGGCGACGTCTCCTGCTCCGTGGTCCGCCGCGTGGCCCTGCCGGACGCCTTCTTCGCGTTCGACGGCCTCCTGGAGACCTTCCTGACGGTCCTCGACGAGTTCGGCGCCTTCCCCGCGGTCGTCGCCCGCGAGCTGGACCGCTACCTGCCCTTCCTCGCGACCACCAAGGTCCTGATGGGCGCGGTCCGTGCGGGCGTCGGCCGTGAGGCCGCCCACGAGGTCATCAAGGAGCACGCGGTGGCCTCCGCGCTCGCCATGCGCGAGCAGGGCGCCGAGCGCAACGAGCTGCTGGACAAGCTCGCCGCCGACGAGCGGATGCCGCTGGACCGCACCCAGCTCGACGCGCTCATGGCGGACAAGCTGTCCTTCACCGGTGCCGCGGGCGACCAGGTCGGGTCGGTCGTCTCCCGTATCGAGGCGATCGCCAAGCAGCACCCGGAGGCCGCCGGATACACCCCGGGGTCGATCCTCTGACCCCCGAAGAGCTGGCCGCCGCCCGCGACCGCGTCCTCCCGGACGTGGTCGCGGGCGGCCTGCGTGTGCTGTTCTGCGGCATCAACCCCGGTCTCCTCTCCGCCGCGACAGGCCACCACTTCGCCCGCCCCGGCAACCGCTTCTGGCCGGTCCTGCACCTCTCGGGCTTCACCCCGCGCCGCCTGGCTCCCGCGGAACAGGCGGAACTGCTCACCTACCGTCTCGGCATCACCAACGTCGTGGCCCGCGCCACGGCCCGCGCCGACGAGCTGAGCGCCGAGGAGTTCCGCGAGGGCGGCCGCATCCTGACGGCCAAGGTGGAACTGCTGCGCCCCCAATGGCTGGCGGTGGTGGGAGTGACCGCCTACCGCACGGCCTTCGGAGAGAGGAAGGCGCAGATCGGTCCCCAGGAGCGCACCATCGGCTCCACCCGCATCTGGGCCCTCCCCAACCCCAGCGGCCTCAACGCCCACTGGACCGCCGAGTCCATGGCCCAGGAGTACGCCCGCCTCCGCGCGGCCGCTGAACCCCCCGCCGGCTAGGCGGGGCTCAGGCGGGCCAGCGGACCTGTCCGCTCTCGACCCGGAGCGCTTCGGGGATCTCCGCCTCGTGGAACCTGAGGAAACCGACCCCGACCGCGCCGTCCTCGCGCACATGCGTCGCGTGCGCCCTCGCGGCCAGCCAGCGCAGCAGCTCACCGACTTCGCCGAAGTCGTCCGGGTGCATCTCCTGCCGGGACATCAGCGACCAGCCCTTCCGCGGCAGGTCGGCACGGCTCGCCAGGGCCGAGCAGAGAACGCCGCCCACCCGCCACGCGGCGCCCCGCCCGGCCAGCAGCGGACGAGGATCGTCCTCGATCACCGGCATGTCCGAGTCGTCCAGCACGACGACCGGGAATGCGGTGACGATGGTCAGGCGGTCCGGTCGGGGGCCGATCCCCAGATGCCAGCTCAGCTCGGCCAGTTCAGCATCGGAGATCTCGTCCCGCAGGTCGACGGCGATCGTCAGCTCGTACACGTCACTCACGTGGGCAACCCTAGGGCGGATCGATGACGGTGGCCCCTGCCGTCAGCAGGTAGGGGTCGTCTCCGTCCCGCTGCGTCACACAGGCCACCACCCAGTGGTCTCCGGTCCGCCACAGGTGGACGTGGTCGGTGTCGGCGCTCAGCTCCCTCCACGGCTCCGGTATCTCCTCCCCCTCCCATACCCGGTCCCTCAGCGTCCCCAGGCTGAAGATCTGCGGGTCTCCCCACCGGTCGGTCACGGCCTGTGTGAGCGCCCCGTATTCGGCGCCGATCTGGTCGGCGGCCTCGATCCGGCCGGAGCCGTCGTCGTCCCAGAAGTGCCGGGTCCGCGACAGCCGCACCAGATGGAATCCCGGACCGCTGCTGCTGTCGACGGTGCGGACCGGCTCCCGGGGGAACTCCTTCGCCAGGAGCCGGTCGATCGTGTCGAGGTGCTCTGCCGTGGTCATGCCGTCAGTATCCCGAGCAGCACTGACAACTGGCCTGCTGTCAGGCGTCCCTGCGGCGCACCGCCAGCCAGCCGCCGAGTACCGCGGCCCCCGCCCACAGGGCCATCACGCCGAGCCCGGTCCAGGGGCCGAGGTCGCCCGGCATCCGGGCGTGCAGCACCAACTGCCCGGCGCGGTCCGGCAGGAACTGCGCCGCGCCCCCCGCGGCCTCGCCGACGACGAAGGACACCATCACGACGAAGGGTATGAGCAGGCTGAGGACGACCGTCCCGCTGCGCAGCCACGCGGTCAGCCCGGCCGCGAACAGCGCCATCAGCGTGAGGTAGAGCCCGCTGCCCACGACGGCGCGGTAGGTGCCCGGGTCGCCGAGTTCGAGGGCGTACCGGCCCATGAACTCCTGACCGGCGACGAAGGTGGCCAACCCGGTGACCTGGCCCACCAGCAGGGCCAGGACGCCCACGGTAGCGATCTTCGACAGGTAGAAGCGGGTGCGGTTCGGCACCGCCGCCAGCGAGGTGCGCAGCGCCCCGTTGTGGAACTCGCAGGACACGGCGCCGGCGCCGAAGACCATGGCGGCGATCTGCCCGAAGGAGAGGCCGTAATAGGCCGCGAACAGCGGATCGTCACCCATGCTGCCTTCCTCGGACCGGCCGATGGCAGCTGCCGTCAGAGCCTGGATGCCCGCGGTGACGAGGAAGACGGCTATGAGCCCCCCGAGGGTGCCCCGCAGGGACCGTATCTTGATCCATTCCGAGTGCAGGGTGGGGGCGGTGGGCAGAGCGGCACGCATGGCGGGGCCTCCTGGGGGTCGGGACGTCAGCGGGTGGCGGTGAACTGCGTGTGATCGGCGGTGAGATCGAGGTAGGCCTGCTCCAGTGAGGCGCGCTCGTCGGCGAGCTCCAGCACGGGGATGCCCTCGCGGGCGGCCAGGGTGCCGAGCTGCTCGGCCTGTATGCCCTCGACGGTCCATCGCCCCTCGCCCGCGTCGGTCAGATCGAAGCCGTCCCGGGCGAGCGCGGCCCGCAGCCGGCGGGGATCCGAGGTGCGCAGGCGCACCCCCGGGGTGCTGCGGGCGTCGATGAACTCCTCCATCGACGTGTCGGCCAGCAGCTTGCCGTTGCCGAGCACGATCAGGTGGTCGGCGAGCGCGGCGGTCTCGGACATGAGGTGGCTGGAGACCAGCACGGTGCGCCCTTCGGCGGCGAGGCCGCGCATCAGCTCACGGATCCAGATGATGCCCTCGGGGTCGAGGCCGTTGGTCGGCTCGTCCAGCAGGAGCACCCCGGGATCGCCCAGCAGCGCGGCAGCTATGCCGAGGCGCTGGCGCATGCCGAGCGAGAAGGACTTGATCCGGCGCCCCGCCGCGGACGCTATTCCGGCCTGCTCCAGGACCTCGTCCACCCTGCCCGGTGGAATCCGGCCGGCGGCGGAGAGGATGCGCAGGTGGTCACGGGCGGTGCGGCCGCCGTGGGCCGACTGCGCGTCCAGCAGGGCGCCGACCCGGTGCAGCGGGTCGGGCAGGTCCACGTAGCGCCGGCCGCCGATGGTGGCCGTGCCCGAGGTGGGCCGGTCCAGGCCCAGCAGCAGGCGCATGGTGGTCGACTTCCCCGCGCCGTTGGGGCCCAGGAAACCGGTGACCCGCCCGGGCAGGACATCGAAGGTGAGGCCGTCCACCGCACGGTGGGCGCCGTAGGCCTTGGTCAGTTCTCGGATCTCGATGCTGTTCATGGCTCAAGGCTCGCCGCCGGCCCCACCCCCTTCCCTCCCCCGTGCGAGGGTGCCGTCTCCCCCACATGGGGGGAGACGGCGGCGAGCGGGGCACTGCCACCATGGAGCCATGTACCGACTGCTGCGGGCTCCGTTCCAACCAGTGACCTATTCACGCTGGTTGCACCTCTGCGTGCCTCTGCTGCTGCTGGCCATATGGATGTTCGTGATGCCGGAGTGGCCGTGGGGGCCCATGCTGCTCATCCTGCCGTTCGGGCTGGTGCCCTGGGTGCGGCTCGCGGAGGGCCTCCAGGCGCAGTTCCTGCTCACGCCGTACGACCGGGGCTCCGCCGACGGCGTCATAAGCCTGGCTCCATCGGCGCATTGGGGCGACCGCTGGCGGACGGTGGTGTGGCTGGAGACGCGGATGGTGATCGCGACGGGCGCGATGGCCGCCACCGTATGGATGCCCGTGCTGACCGTCGACCTCGTCGCGAGCGCGCTCGGGTACTCCCCGGAGCCGGGACCGCTGGCGGCGCTCGTACCCGAGCATCGCTGGGTCGCCGCCCTGCTGGCGCCCGTTCCCCTCATCGTGCTGATGGTCGTCGTGGTCCTGCTCGGCGAGTTGGTCACCGCCATCGCCACGCGGCTGCTGGGCCCCTCCGCGGCCGAGCGGTTGAGCGCGCTGGAGGCGCGTACGGAGCAGCTGCTGGAACGGACCCGGATCGCGCGGGAGCTGCACGACTCCATCGGGCACGCGTTGACCGTCGCCGTCGTGCAGGCGGGTGCGGCGCGCGCCGCGGGTGATCCCGTCTTCACCGATCGGGCGTTGTCCGCCATCGAGGAGACGGGCCGGGCCGCGCTGGAGGACCTGGAGCGGGTGCTCGGCGTGCTGCGGGAGTCCGGACAGCAGCCGTCGCAGCGGCCGACGCTCGCCGAGGCCGACCGGCTGCTGGAGTCGGCCCGGGCCTCCGGTTCCGAGGTGGACGCGCGACTGACCGGCCCGCTGGAGAAGCTGCCGGGGCCGGTCACCCGGGAGGGGTACCGCATCCTGCAGGAGTCCCTCACGAACGTGCTGCGCCACTGCGGGCCCGTACCGGTCCGGGTGCGCGTGGAGATGGAGGTGGACCGGCTGGAGATGGAGGTGACGAACGCGCTGCCCACGCGCCCCGCCGTGACGCCCGGCGGCGGCAGCGGACTGCGCGGAATACGGGAACGGGCGGCGCTGCTCGGCGGGCAGGCCGAGTCAGGACCGTACGAGGGCGGCTGGAGGGTGCGGGCACGGCTTCCGCTGGAGCGAATACGCTGACCGGATGCCGGTTACCGTACTGCTCGTCGACGACGAACCCCTGGTCCGCGCGGGTCTGCGCGCCGTCCTGGACGCCCAGCCCGATATCGAGGTGGTGGGTGAGGCGGCCGACGGTGCCTCCGTGATCCCGCTCGTACGGCAGCTGCGGCCGGACGTGGTGGCCATGGACGTGCGGATGCCGCTGCTCGACGGGATCGAGGCGACCCGCGCGGTGCTGCGTACGGTCGACTCCCCGCCGAAGATCCTCGTGGTGACCACCTTCGAGAACGACGAGTACGTGTACCAGGCGCTGCGGGCCGGAGCGGACGGGTTCCTGCTGAAGCGGGCCAGGCCTTCCGAGATCGTGCACGCGGTACGGCTGGTGGCGGAGGGCGAGACCCTGCTCTTCCCGGCGGCCGTGCGTGCCCTGGCCGCGGAGTACGGCAACCGGCAGGCACGGGCGGTGTTGGAGCGGGCCGCGCTGACCGAGCGGGAGGAGGGGGTCCTGCGGCTCATGGCGCGGGGGCTCACCAACGTGGAGATCGCGTCCGAGCTGATCGTCGGCACGGAGACGGTCAAGTCCCACGTCAGCGCCATCCTGGCGAAGCTGGGGGCTCGCGACCGCACCCAGGCGGTGATCACGGCGTACGAGTCGGGCTTCGTCTCACCCGCCTGAGGGGAAGGGCCTGCTCTGCCTGCTCCCGCCGACGGGGGGCTGCTTCTCGCCCCGGCACCCTACGGGCAGTACGATCCGGCTGACAGGCTCGCCGGCTGGGAGGACACACGTTGGGGCAGCTGACCGGCGGGGATCCCTCTCTGCTTCGGCGGATCAATTCCGCGGTGGTGCTCAGGGCACTGCGCACGGCCGGGTCGCCGACCCTCACCGACCTGACACGGCTGACCGGGCTCTCCCGGCCGACCGTCGAGGGGGTCGTGGAGGGGCTGATCGGGACCGGGCTCGTCGTCGAGGCCGACGCGGAGGAGGGCGCGCGGCGGCAGGGGCGGCCGGCCAGGCGGTTCCGGTTCCGGGCCGAGGCGGGGCACCTGCTCGGCATAGAGATCGGCTCGCACCGGGTCGCGGTCCTGCTGTCCGGGCTGGACGGCCGCATCATCGGCGCGGGCACCAAGGAGGTCGCCGAGACGGCCTCGGCCGACGAACGGCTGGAGCGGGTGCGTGCGGCCGTCGCCGATCTCCTGCGCCGGGCCGGTGTGCCCCGCGACTCCCTGCGGGCGGTCGGCGTCGGCAGCCCCGGGATCGTGGAGGCGGACGGCACCGTGCGCCTCGGCACGGCCCTGCCCGGCTGGACCGGGCTGCCGCTCGGCGACCGGCTGCGGCGCTCGTTCCGCTGCCCGGTGCAGGTGGAGAACGACGCCAACGCGGCGGCCGTCGCCGAGCACTGGAAGGGCGCCGCCCGGGACACCGGGGACATGGTCTTCGTGATGGCGGGGCTCAGCCCGGGCGCGGGCTCGCTCATCGGCGGTCGGCTCCACCGGGGCTTCGGCGGGGCGGCCGGGGAGATCGGCGCCTTGCACCTGCTGGGCCGCGAGGCGACGCCCGAGCGGCTCCTGTCGACGACGGGCGAGCCGCTGCACCCGCTGGACGAGCCGGCCGTCGCGGAGGTCTTCGCGAAGGCCAAGCGGGGCGACGAGCGGGCGGTCGCCGCCGTGGAGAGGTTCCTGCAGCGCCTGGTGCACGACGTGGCGGCGCTGGTCCTGGCGATGGATCCGGAACTGGTGGTCGTCGGCGGCTGGGCGGCCGGCCTCGACGGGGTCCTGGAACCCCTGCGCCGGGAGCTGGAGCGCTACTGCCTGCGCCCGCCGCGGGTGGCCCTGTCCCTGCTCGGCGAGGCGGCGGTGGCGACCGGCGCCCTCCGGCTCGCACTCGACCACGTCGAGGAGGAGCTCTTCGCCGTGGAGAAGACCGTCACGGCCCGCGGCCGCTGACGCCCCGCCCGACACGCCGCTCGCGGCCCGCGCGCGCACCGTAGAACCGGTACGGCCGTGGCCCGGCCCCGCGGACGGGGGCCGGGGCCACGGCCGTTCGTGCTCGGTCCGGATGTCAGGAGGCGACGGGCTCGTGCGTGATCTCGACGCCGCCGGAGCCCCCGAAGGTGAGGCGGCAGGTGTCGGCGCGGTAGGTGGCCACCGAGACCGCGGCCGTGCCCGCGGCGGTGAAGTACCGCGTGGTGACCAGGAGCACCGGCGCGCCGGGCAGGCGGTCCAGTTCCTTGGCGTCGTCGGCGCGGGCGGAGCCCAGCTCCACCGAGCGGTCCTGGCCGTCGAGGACCAGCCGCTGCAGCTCGCGCAGGACGGCGCGCGCCCGGGCGGGACCCGAGGGGGCCTCGATGGCGGGGAGTCCGGGGACCGAGGCGGCCGGCACGTACAGCAGCTCGGCGGCGACGGCCTGACCGTTCGTCATCCTGGTGCGGCGCACGGTGTGGACCGGCTGGTCGGCGGCGAACGCCCCACCGGTGCCGAGGAGTTTCACGACCGCGGCGGGCGGCAGGGACTCCGAGGCGTCCTGCGGCTCCCAGCCGTCGGCGGCCTCCCCGGGCCAGCTGTGCTGCGCGCTGCCGACGGCGACGCCGACGCGCGGCGGGGCGACGGTGGTGCCGACGCCGCGGCGGCGCTGCAGCCGGCCTTCGAGCTCCAGCTGTTCCAGCGCCTGACGCAGGGTCGCGCGGGCGACTCCGAAGCGGGCTGCGAGTTCACGCTCGTTGGGCAGCACCTCGCCGACGGCGAAGTCCTGGTCGAGCGCCTCGCTGAGGACGGTCTTGAGGTGCCAGTACTTCGGTTCCGGCACCGTTTCGAGCTGCGTGGTCCCCACCCTGACTCCTCCTGCCATCGCTGCACTCGCCGTGTGTTCCAGCGGCAGTTCCGCGCCTTTGTTTATTAAAGGTTCCTGCACTATCCCTGTGACGATAGGACGGTGCACCCCCTTGGTCAAGACCAATGCTCATACCTTTGCCGGGCAGATCGGGCATATGTATCAAGCCGTTCACGGGATGTTCTCGTACGCCACAAGGGCTTGTAGTCAAGGGCTACCCGACGGTAATGATGGCGGTGGGTCCTCCTGACAGCCTGTCTCGCAGCAGTCCAACCGACGAGGAGCAGCATGACCGCCACGGTCTCCTTCACGATCGATTCGCCGCTCGGCCCCCGCACCACCACAGCCGCCTACGAGCGCAAGGGCGCGGGCGAACCGCTCCTGCTGCTGCACGGCATCGGCCACCACCTCCAGGCCTGGCACCCGGTGATCGACCTCCTGGCCGCCGAGTACGACGTGATCGCCGTCGACCTGCCCGGCTTCGGCGCCTCGGAGCCGCTGCCCGAGGGTGTTCCGTACTCCCTGGACACCGTGGCGCCGGCACTCGGAGCCCTGTGCACGGCCCTCGGCGTCGAGCGCCCGCACGTGGCGGGCAACTCCCTCGGCGGCCTGCTCGCCCTCGAAATGGGCCGGAGCAATCTCGTCCGCTCGATCACCGCCCTCTCCCCCGCCGGCTTCTGGACCGAGGGCGAGCGCCGCTACGCCTTCGCCGCGCTCCTCGCCATGCGCGCGGGCGCCAGGACGCTGCCCCTCCCCGCCGTCCACCGGCTCGCCCGCAGCGCCGCCGGCCGCGCCGCGCTCACCGGCACCATCTACGCCCGCCCGTCCCGCCGTTCGCCCGAGGCCGTGGTCGCGGAGACCCTCGCCCTGCGCCACGCCACCGGATTCGAGGACACCCTGGCCGCGGGTGGTTCCGTTCGCTTCACCGACGACGTGCCGGGGCTGCCGGTCACCATCGCGTGGGGCACCCGCGACCGGCTGCTGCTGCGCCGCCAGGGGGTCCGCGCCAAGCACACCCTCCCCGGCGCACGGCTGGTCCGCCTCCCGGGCTGCGGCCACGTCCCGATGAGCGACGATCCGGCGCTCGTCGCCCGCGTGGTGCTGGACACGGCACGCAGCGCCGCCGTACCGGTCGGGTGAGTGTGCGGGACCGGTCCGAGTCAAGGGGTCGGAGGTCTGAACGGATGAGCGGCTGACCGCTGTTCATCCGCGGTTCGCGTGGGCGACGCGGCCGGGCCGGTGCGCGACGGCACGCTGGTCCGACCCGTCCTCGCCGCCCCCTGGAGACGCACCGATGGCATCGACCCCACACACCCGACGGTCCCTCATCGGCGGTTCCCTCGCCCTGTCCTCCGCGCTGCTCGCCGCACCCGCGCTCGCCGCACCCGCCTTCGCCCGCTCCGGCCGGCCGAGCGCGCTCTGGGGCGTCCAGTCCGGCGAGATCACCGCGCACTCGGCCACCGTGTGGACCCGTTCCGACCGTCTCGCGCGGATGTACGTCGAAACCTCCCCGAGCGAGGCGTTCCGCTACGCCGTACGCCGCCACCGCGGCCCGCTGCTCGGCCCGTCGGGCGACTTCACCGGAACCACCGTCCTGCGCGACCTCCCGCCCGGGCAGCAGATCCACTACCGGGTCGTCCTGGCCGACCCCGACGACCCCCGCCGCACCTGCGAGCCCGTCCACGGCACCTTCCGCACCACCCCGGTCTCGCGCCGCCGCGACGTGCGCTTCCTGTGGTCCGGGGACCTGGCGGGGCAGGGCTGGGGCATCAACCCCGACGTCGGGGGCTACCGCGTCTTCGACGAGATGCGCCGTCGCGACCCCGACTTCTTCCTCTTCAGCGGGGACACGATCTACGCCGACGGGCCGATCAAGTCGGCCGTGCCGCTGCGCGACGGCACCGTCTGGCGCAACATCACCACCGCGGAGAAGTCGAAGGTCGCCGAGACCCTCGACGAGTTCCGCGGGAACTTCCGCTACAACCTCCTCGACCGCAACCTCCTCGGCTTCAACGCCGAGGTCCCCGTCCTCGCCCAGTGGGACGACCACGAGGTGCGCAACAACTGGTACCCGGGCCAGCTGATCGACGACGCCCGCTACACCGTCAAGGAGGCCGACGTCCTGGCCGCCCGCGCCCGCCGCGCCTTCGGCGAGTACTTCCCGGTCACCGACCTGCGCGGCGGCCGCACCGAGGGCCGGATGTACCGCGTGATGCGCTACGGCCCGCTCCTCGACGTCTTCGTCCTCGACATGCGCACCTACCGCAACGCCAACTCCCCCGGCGACCGGACCGAGGACCCCATCGGCATCCTCGGCCCCGAGCAGCTGGCGTGGATCAAGCGCGAGCTCTCCCGCTCCCGGGCCACCTGGAAGGTCATCGCCGCCGACATGCCCCTGGGCATCGTCGTCCCCGACGGGGCCGCGGACTTCGAGGCCGTCGCCCAGGGCGACCCCGGCGCCCCGCTGGGCCGGGAGCTGCAGATCGCCGAACTGCTGCGGCACATCAAGCACCAGCGGATCACCGGGACCCTCTGGCTCACCGCCGACGTGCACTACACCGCCGCCCACCACTACGCGCCCGAGCGGGCCGCGTTCACCGACTTCGCGCCGTTCTGGGAGTTCGTCTCCGGACCCATCGGGGCCGGCGGTTTCCCGGCCGGGCGGCTCGACGCCACCTTCGGCCCGGAGACGGCCTTCGTCCGGTCGGCCCCCTTCGCCAACATGTCGCCGTCCGAGAACCCCCCGTACTACGGGGAGGTCGACATCGACGGCGGCAGCGGGGACCTGACCGTCCGACTGCGCCGCCAGGGAGGGGTCGTCCTCTTCACCCGGACGCTCCGGCCCGGGCGGGTGGGCCAGTAGGGCGACCTGGAAAACGCCCCGAAAACTGGGTGAAATCGGCCAGATGGACACTTAACCAGTCGGTCACAGATCGTTCGTGATCACGCAACACCCTTGGGCAACAGTGGTGTGCATGACTGACCGTGCCCACGCCCCAGCCCAGCGTCCCCACCGCCACCACTGGCGCCGCGACGTCGTCGAACTCGCCGCACTGTTCTGCGCCGTCGCGGTCGCCGACGCCATCGCCAATCTCGTCGTGCACGGCCCCAGGGGACCCATCCTGCTGGTCGCCTCGGCCATCGCGCTGCTGGTGACCGCGGCCTTCCACACGTGGTGGGCACGGCGCCACAGCCATGCGCCGCCGCCCAGCACAGCGCCCCCGGGCGAGCCGGCAGCGCCGGCGCCCGCCGCCCCCGCAGCCGCCGGGTCCACCACCCTGTGGCGGATGCGCACGACCGTACGCGACCAGCCGGGCTCCCTGGCCGTCCTGTGCACCGCCCTCGCCCGCCACGGCGTGGACATCCTGACCCTCCAGACGCACCCGCTGCCCGAGGGCGGCACCGTGGACGAGTTCCTGCTGCGCGCCCCGCAGCAGCTCCCCTCCGGCGAACTCACCCGCGCCGTCTCCCGGGCCGGCGGCCACAGCACCTGGATCGAGCGCGCCGACGCCCACGACCTCGTCGACACCCCGACCCGGCTGCTGGGCCTGGCCACCCGCACCGCGCTGGACGCCGCCGAGCTCCCCCTCGCCCTGCGCCAGCTGCTCGGCCGCTGCACGATCCACTCGATCCCGGCGACCACCCTCTCCGGCCGCCCGAACGCCGGCGCGGACGCCCCGGTCGAGGGCGTCCTGGAGGCCACGGTCATGCGGCTGCGCGACCCGTCGGGAGGTGCGATCACCGTGGAGCGGCCCTATCTGCCCTTCACCCCGACCGAGTTCGCCCGGGCCCGCGCCCTCGTCGAGCTCGACGCCCGGCTCGGCCCGCGCGTCCCGCGCAGCCAGGACGTACTGACCCTCCCCGAGGGCAACGAGATCACCGTGCGCCGCGCCGACGGCTCCGACCTGCCCGCGGCCCGCGCCATGCACGACCGCTGCTCCGAGCGCACCCTCGGGCTGCGCTACCACGGCCCCGTCGCCGACGCCGACCGCTACCTCGGCCACCTGCTCAGCCCCCGCTTCGGCCGCACCCTCGCCGCCACCACCGCATCCGGCAAGCTCGTCGCCCTCGGCCACCTGCTGTGGGACGGCGACGAGACCGAGATCGCCCTGCTCATCGAGGACGACTGGCAGCGCCGCGGCATCGGCTCCGAGCTGCTGCGCCGGCTCATCGCCATGGCCGCCGAGGCCGGGTGCGACAGCGTGTACGCCGTCACCCAGGCCGCCAACACCGGCATGGTCGCCGCCATGCGCGGCCTCGGCCTCCCCCTCGACTACCAGATCGAGGAGGGCACTCTGGTGATCACGGCCCGGCTGGACGCGACCGGTGTCGGCTCGCGCCTGCCCCGCGGGCTCCCCCTCGGCCTGCCGCAGGAGCACCAGGCTCCGCGCCGCCCGCACTGAGCCCCGGCCCCCCGCGCAGGCGCCCGCTCCGGCCGGAGCGGGCGCCTGCGTCCGGATCCGGCCAAACTCCGGCCCGCGCCGTCACCGGCATCTCCGGCCCCGACCCCCGAAGTGGCTTGTGCGCAGGGCTGGTTGATCACCGCGAACCACGTCCGACAGCCGTGCTCCAGCCCGTGTCAGGAGGCGGACGACAATCGGTGATGACGGGAGCACGCATCACATACGAAGATGGCCGCATGTCAGAGACCCTCCACACCGGCAGCGCCCCCCGGCTGCCCCGCCAGGTGGCCGACGATTACGTCGACGGCCTCATCGCCCTCGACCCGATCACCGGCACCTACCTGGGTGTAGCCGAGAGCTCCGCCAAGCTCCCCGACTTCTCCCCGGCGGGCCGCGCGGCCGTCGCCGAGCTCTCCCGTGAGACCCTCGCCCGCCTCGACGCCGCCGAGGCGCTCCCGGGCGCCGACAGCGACGCCGAGCGGCGCTGCGGCCGGCTGCTCCGCGAACGCCTCACCGCCGAGCTCGCGGTCCACGAGGCCGACGAGGACCTGCGGGCGGTCAGCAACATCCACAGCCCCGTGCACTCGGTCCGCGAGGTCTTCTCCCTGACCCCCGCCGACACCGACGAGGACTGGGCGGCCATCGCCGAGCGCCTGCGCGCCGTCCCGGCCGCCTTCGCCGGCTACCGCGAGACCCTGCAGCTCGGCCTGGACCGCGGCCTGTACGGCGGCCCGCGCGCCACCGGGACGATGATCGGCCAGCTGACCACCTGGGCCGGCCAGGACGGCACCTCCGCCGCCTTCTTCGAGGACTTCGCCTCCGGCGGGCCGGAGTCCCTGCGCGGCGAGCTGGACGCGGCGGCTGCCGGCGCCACCGCCGCCGTCGTCGAACTGCGCGACTGGATGACCTCGGTGTACGCCCCGGCCGTCGAGGGCCGGCCCGACACGGTGGGCCGCGAGCGCTACGCCCGCTGGTCCCGCTACTTCAACGGCACCGACCTGGACCTGGACGAGGCCTACGCCTACGGCTGGTCGGAGTACCACCGGCTGCTCGCCGAGATGAAGACCGAGGCGGCCAAGATCCTCCCGGGCGCGGGCCCCTGGGAGGCGCTGCGGCACCTGGACGAGCACGGCACCCACATCGAGGGGGTGGACGAGGTCCAGGCCTGGCTGCAGAGCCTGATGGACGAGGCCATCGAGAACCTCGACGGCACCCACTTCGAACTGGCCGAGCGGGTCCGCAAGGTGGAGTCCCGGATCGCCCCTCCGGGCGGCCCCGCGGCCCCGTACTACACCTCCCCGTCGGAGGACTTCTCCCGGCCCGGCCGCACCTGGCTGCCCACCATGGGGCAGACCCGCTTCCCGGTCTACGATCTGGTGTCCACCTGGTACCACGAGGGCGTGCCCGGCCACCACCTGCAGCTCGCGCAGTGGACGCATGTGGCGGACCAGCTCTCCCGCTACCAGGCCACCGTCGGCTGGGTCAGCGCCAACTGCGAGGGCTGGGCCCTGTACGCGGAGCGGCTGATGGACGAACTGGGCTACCTCAAGGACGCCGAGCAGCGCCTGGGCTACCTGGACTGCCAGATGATGCGCGCGGCGCGGGTCATCGTCGACATCGGCATGCACCTGGGCCTGGAGATCCCGGCCGACTCGCCGTTCCACCCGGGCGAGACGTGGACCGTGGACCTCGCGCAGGAGTTCTTCGGCCTGCACAGCGGCCGGCCGGCGGAGTTCGTGGAGAGCGAGCTGACCCGCTACCTGTCGATGCCGGGCCAGGCGATCGGCTACAAACTGGGCGAGCGCACCTGGCTGCTGGGCCGGGACAACGCACGGGCCGCGCACGGCGATTCCTTCGACCTGAAGGCCTGGCACATGGCGGCGCTGTCGCAGGGTTCGCTGGGGCTGGACGACCTGCTGGACGAGCTGTCGAAGCTCTGACGGCGCCGGGCGGCACCGGCCGGCGGACGGCGGACGCCTGACCACGCACGGCGCACGGCGCACGGGCCGCCCCCTCCCGCGGGAGGGGGCGGCCCGTGCGCGCGGGGCGGCTGCGTCAGCAGCCGCAGGCGTCCGAGTCGGTCGGCGCGGTCAGCGGGTCGGCCTCGCCGCGCCGCTGCACGCCCTGCCAGGTCTCGACCTCGAAGCCCTCGCGGATCCAGTACTCGATGCCGCCGAGCATCTCCTTGACCTGGAAGCCGAGTTCGGCCAGGGCGAGGGCGGATCGGGTGGCGCCGTTGCAGCCGGGGCCCCAGCAGTAGGTCACCACGGGCAGGTTCTTGTCCAGGAGCCGCTCGGCCTGCTCGGGGACGAGGGCGGTGGGCAGGTGGATCGCACCGGGCACGTGCGCCTGGTCCCACGAGGGCGTGGAGCGGGAGTCGACCAGCTGGAAGCCCAGCTCGGCGCCCGACTCGCGGTGGGCCTTGAAGGCGCTCGCGACATCGGAGACGTCCGCGTGGAAGGCCAGGCTCGCAGCGAAGTACGCGGCGGCCGCGGCCGGGGAGGCCGGGGGCACGCGGAGCACGGGGTTGGTGGCGGCGGAGGCGGAGGAGGCGTTCTGCGTCGTCGTCATGGCCAGAAATCTACGATCTGTTGATCACCCCAGGAAGTGGGTTTCCCCGGCCTTTTCCTTGTCTCGCCGGGGAATCCCCTGCTACACCTGCCCCATGACCGACTATTCCCCTGACGCCACCGACTGGCGGATCCTCGAAGCGCTCCAGCGGGACGGCCGCGCCAGCTTCACCGAGCTCGCCCGCACCGTGTCCATGTCCGCGAGCGCCGTCACCGAGCGGGTCCGCCGGCTGGAGGAAGCCGGTGTGATCACCGGCTACACGGCCGTCGTGGACCCGGAGAAGCTCGGCAAGTCCATCCTCGCGCTGGTGCGGCTGCGCTATCCGCACGGCAACTACAAGCCGTTCCACGACTTCCTGGAGGCCACCCCGGAGATCCTGGAGGCCCATCACGTCACGGGCGACGACTGCTTCGTCCTCAAGGTCGCGACCCGCTCGATGGGACACCTCGAGGAGGTCACCGGCCGGATCTCGGGACTCGGCTCGGTGACGACGAGCATCGTCTACTCCTCGCCGCTGCCCCGCCGCCCGCTCAGCCCGTGAGCTGGCCCGGGCCCGCGCGGCCCGTGAGCCGGCCCGCCGCCCGATCGGCCCGTTCGCCGGCCGGAGCTGCTCAGTCCGTGAGTGCCGCCGTGCGGTGGCGCACCACCGATCCGCCGCGCTGCTTGACGATCTCCAGCTGCGCCTGGACGCGGGTGCGCAGGTCGGCGACGTGGCTGACGATGCCGACACTGCGGTCCCGTTCGCGCAGGGAGTCCAGCACGTCGAGCACCTCGTCCAGGGCCTGGTCGTCGAGGCTGCCGAAGCCCTCGTCGATGAACAGGGTGTCGAGGCGGGTGCCGCCCGCCTCGTCGGTGACCACGTCGGCGAGGCCCAGCGCGAGGGACAGCGAGGCGAAGAAGGTCTCGCCGCCGGACAGGGTGGCGGTGTCCCGCTCGCTGCCGGTCCACGCGTCGACCACGTGCAGCCCGAGGCCGGAACGCCCGCGTCCGCCCGCTCGCGCGTCGGAGTGGACCAGGGTGTAGCGGCCGCCGGACATCCGCAGCAGCCGTACCGTCGCGGCGGCGGCCACCTGCTCCAGGCGGGCGGCCAGCACGTAGGCCTCCAGGCGCATCCTGCGCTCGTTGTCGGCGGAGGTGCCCGCGGTCAGTCCGGCCAGCCGGGCCACCCGGTCGTAGTCCTCGCGCAGCGGGCCGAGCGCGCGCAGTTCCTGCTCCATCTGCCGGGAGAGCCGGTCCAGCTCGGTGCAGCGGACCCGGGCCGCGTCGCAGGCGGAGCCTGCGGTACGCAGCTTCGCCGCGGCCGCGGCCGCGTACGCCTCGGCCGCGTCCGGTGCGGCCGGAGGCTGCGCCGCCGCCTCGGCGGTGCCGCTCTCGCCGAGGCGGTCCGCCAGGAGGGCCTCTTCCGCCTGCCAGGTGTCCAACCTGTGTTGGAGCGCGGTGCGTTCGTACTCGGGCAGGACGGCGTCGGCGGCGGCCTCGACGGTGTCGAAGCCGGCCTTGAAGGCGGCGTCGGCCAGCTGGTCGTCGGCCTCTTTCAGCCGGGCGGCCGCCGTCTCGGCCCGGCGCAGGCAGGCCGCGGCCGAGGCGACCATCCGGACCCGGTCCTCCAGGGTCCGGGCACGGGCCGCGACGGTGGGAGCGTCACGCCGCACCAGGGCGAGTTCGGCCTCCAGCGAGGCCTGTTCCCGGTCCAGGGCCTCGCGGCGGGAGGCCCGGGCGGCGGCCCGGGTCTCGGCGTCGAGCCGGTCGGCGCTGCGCGCGGCGTGCTCCCGTTCGGCGCGGGCGAGCTGCTCGCGGGCGGCGTGCAGGCCGGCGGCCGCGGCGTGGGCGGCGGCGTGCCGGGCGCTCAGGTCCGCGGTGAGGGAGAGGAGTTCGGCGGTGGTGGCCTCCCCGGCCGCGGAAGCGGCCTCGGCGCGGGCCTCCCGGGCGGCGGCAAGCCGGCGTTCGACGGCGGAGCGGGCCTGCTCGGCCTGTTCGAAGGCGGCGTGGGCGGCGTCCTCGGCGGCGCGGTCCACGTGGCCGGGGGCGGGGCGGGCCGGAGCGGGGTGCTCCGCGGAGCCGCACACCGTACAGGCCTCCCCGGCCACCAGTGCCTCGGCGAGCTCGGCGGCGATTCCGCGCAGCCGGGCCTCCTTCAGCTGAAGCCAGCTCTCCCGGGCGGCTGCCGACTCCTCGCGCAGGTCGAGCAGTTCGGCCTCGGCGCGTTCCGCTTCGGCCGCGAACTCGTCCCGCCTGCGAGCGGCGCTGAGGTTCATCCGGGCCGGTTCCAGCCGGCCCGCGAGCTGCTCGGCCAGGGTGGCGGCCTGCTGGGCGGCGTCCGCCCGTTCCTGGAGGGCGGTGCGGGTCTCGTCCCAGCGCGCCAGCCACTCGGCGGACTCCTGGTGCTGCTCCTCGGCTGCCCGGGACTCCCGTTCCAGGTCGGCCCGTTCGCGGCCGATCTCGGCGCTGCGCTGCTCGGCGCGGTGGGCGGCGCCGAGCGCGCCGAGCTCCTCGCGCAGCCGCTGCTCGACGGCGGCCAGCTGATCGGCGCCCGCCTCGCGCAGCGGGGGCGGCAGTTCCGCGCGCGCCGCCGTCTCGGCGTGCGCGGCGGCGAGGTGTGCCGAGGAAGCCGCGCCGCGCAGCTCCAGGGCGGGCGCCACCATGGCTGCGCGCCGGGCCCTGTCCAGCAGGGCGCGCACGCGCTCGCGCTCGGGCTCCGCC
Source organism: Streptomyces amritsarensis (assembly GCF_001953875.1). Classification (GTDB taxonomy): domain Bacteria; phylum Actinomycetota; class Actinomycetes; order Streptomycetales; family Streptomycetaceae; genus Streptomyces; species Streptomyces amritsarensis. Next base: position 59,227 of record NZ_MQUR01000014.1, on the reverse strand, counting down.
TCGGCGAGCAGGGCGGCCCGGCGGGCGGTCTCCGCGTGTCGGCGCTGGAGCCGGTCGAGCTCGCGCGCGTCCTCGGCGGCCCGCCGGGCGGCGGCGTGCCGGCCTTCGACGGCGGCCAGGGCGTATTCGGCGACGTCCAGCCTTTCCCGGGCCGAGCAGCGGGCGACGGCCGCCCAGGCGCGGACCGCTCCGGCCAGCCCGGGGTCTCCCGGCTGGTGTCCGGGCAGCGGCCAGGCCCGCAGGTCGGCGCTGTCCCCGGCGGCCTGGGCGAGTCGCTGGGCGGTGTGGAGCACCTTTTCGTCGCCGGCCCGGACCCTGGCCTCGGCGGCCCGGCGCCGCTCCCCGAGCAGGGTTTCGACGGCCGCGAAGCGGCGGGTGTCGAAGAGTCGGCCGAGGAGCCGGCCGCGGGCCGCCTCGTCGGCGCGCAGGAACCGGGCGAACTCCCCCTGCGGCAACAGCACGACCTGGCAGAACTGCTCGCGGCTCATGCCGAGCAGGTGCTCGATCTCCTCGCCGATCTCCTGGTGGGAGCGGCTGAGTGCTGTCCAGCCGTCGCCGGTGTGCTCGCGCAGCCGGCTCTGGGCCTTGTCCTTGGTGGTGCCGGTGCCGCGCTTCTTGGGGCGCTCCTGCTCGGGGCGGCGGGTGATCTCCAGGCGGCGGCCGCCCGCGGTGAGTTCGAGGGTGACCTCGGTCGGGGTGCCGGGGGCGGCGTGGTCGCTGCGCAGGCTGGTGCCGGGGGCCTGGCGGGCGCCGGGCACGGAACCGTAGAGGGCGTAGCAGACGGCGTCGAGCACGGAGGTCTTCCCCGCGCCCGTGGGACCGTGCAGCAGGAAGATCCCGGCGCCGGACAGGGCGTCGAAGTCGATCTCCTGGGGGTCGGCGAACGGCCCGAAGGCGGTGACGGCCAGCCGGTGCAGCCTCATCGGTGGGTCTCCCGGCGGCTGTCGTCGGCGCGGACGTCGTCGAAGGCGCCTTGGAGGACGGCCCGTTCGGCCTCGTCGGGGTGGCCGCCGCCGCGCACGTGGGCGACGAAGTCCTCGGCGATCTGCTGGTCGGTGCGGCCGTGGAGCCGCTGCGCGTAGGAGGCCCCGGTGTCCTCACGACGGCCTTCTGGGTCGAAGGCCAGGGTGAGGGTGTGCGGGAAGCGGGCGGCGAGGCGGGCCATGGGGTCCTCGGGGCGGACCGGGTCGGTGAGGGTGGCCTCCACCCACGCGTCCTCGTGCACGGTGTACGCCGGGTCGTCGAGCAGGTCGTCGATGCGTCCGCGCAGCCTCGCGAGGGCGCGCGGTACGGGGGTGTCGATGCGCTCGGCGGCGGCGATCTCTCCCTGCGCGCCCAGTTCGACGAGCCACATGGTCTTGCGGTGGTCCGCCTCGGAGAAGGAGTAGGCGAGCGGGGAACCGGAGTAGCGGACCCGTTCGTTGATCGTCTGGCAGCCGTGGAGGTGGCCGAGGGCGGCGTAGTCCACCCCGTCGAAGACGGAGGCGGGCACGGCCTCGACGCCGCCGACGCTGATGTCGCGCTCGCTGTCGCTGGCCTGCCCGCCGGTGACGAAGGCGTGCGCCAGGACGACGGAGCGGGTGCCGGGCGGGCGGGTGGCGAGGTCGGCCCGGATCCGGTCCATGGCCGCGCCGAGGACCGCCTCGTGGCTGACCTTCCGTGCGGCGAACTCGTCCTTGACCAGGGCCGGCTCCAGGTACGGCAGCCCGTAGAAGGCCACATCACCGTGTACGTCGGCCAGTACGACGGGGTCGGCGCAGCCGGCCGGGTCGGTCCGCAGGTGGATCCCGGCGCGGCCGATCAGCCCGGCGCCGACGCCGAGGCGGCGGGCGGAGTCGTGGTTGCCGGAGATCATGACGGTGGGCACCCCGAGGTCGGCGAGCCGGTGCAGGGCCCGGTCGTACAGCTCGACGGCGGGCAGCGGGGGCACGGCACGGTCGTAGACGTCGCCGGCGACGAGGACGGCGTCGACCCCGTGCGTGCGGACCGTCTCGACGAGGTGGTCCACGAAGGCGGCCTGGGCGCCGAGCAGGTTCACCCGGTGGAAGGCCCGGCCGAGGTGCCAGTCGGAGGTGTGCAGGAACTTCACTCGCCGGCACCGCCGCACATGCCGTCTCCCCCTGGTCGTCTCCCGCTCGCTGAACCCCACTACGCTAACCCGTCCCCGGGGGCGCTCAGGGCGCGTACGTCTCCCCGCCGAGGGTCAGGGCGGCGCTGCCGGCCGTGGTGTCGGCGAGCCAGGCCTCGAAGGCGGGCAGGTCGGCCTCGGGCAGGGCGACCTCGATCTCCACGGCGGCCCCGTAGCGCAGGTCCACCACGGTCCGGCCGGTGGAGCGCAGGTCGTTCTGCGTCTTGCCGGCCCGCTGGTGGTCGACGGTGACGGTGGCCAGCCGGTAGCGGCGCCGGGTGACGGTGCCGAGCTCGTCGAGGGCCTCGCCGACGACACCGCCGTAGGCGCGTATCAGCCCGCCGGCGCCGAGCTTCACGCCGCCGTAGTAGCGGGTGACGACGGCGACGGCGTAGCGGACGTCGCGGCGCATGAGCATCTGCAGCATGGGCACCCCGGCGGTGCCGCCGGGCTCCCCGTCGTCGCTGGCCTTCTGGACGGCGGCGTCGGCCCCGATGACGTAGGCGTAGCAGTTGTGCGTGGCGGTGGGGTGCTCCTTGCGGATGCGCGCGACGAACTCCTGCGCCTCCTGCTCGGTCGCGGCGGGCGCGAGCGAACACAGGAAGCGCGAGCGGTTGATCTCCGACTCGTGCGCACCCTCACGGGCCACCGTCACGTACTGGTCTGCCTTCACCGCTCCACCCTAGTCCGTGGCCGTGGCGGCCCCGGCCGCCGCTGGTGCAGGGACGGGACCCGAAGCGCAGGCGTCCCCAAGAGCGTCGGCGGGAATCGGACGTGCGGGTTTTCGGTTGTTGCGCCTGACCGGCAGACGACGGCAGACAGCAGCAGGAGGCGGCACGCGTGTACGGCGATCCGGCAACCATCCGCAAGATCCTCACCGAGCTCGGCGACACCTGGGCCGTGGTGGGCCTCTCGAACAACAGGGACCGGGCGGCCTACGGGGTGGCCCGCGTGCTCCAGCAGTACGGCAAGCGCGTGGTTCCCGTGCACCCCAAGGCCGAGACCGTGCACGGCGAGCCGGGCTACGCCTCGCTGGAGGCGATCCCGTTCAAGGTGGACGTGGTGGACGTCTTCGTGAACAGCGAGCTGGCCGGGGCGGTGGCCGACCAGGCGGCCGCCGTCGGCGCCGAGGCCGTCTGGTTCCAGCTCGGCGTGATCGACGAGGCCGCCTTCGACCGGACCCGCGAGGCCGGGCTGACGATGGTCATGGACCGCTGCCCGGCGATCGAGATCCCGGCTCTCTAGTGCTGTGACCGGCAAGGTTCACCGGGTCGCGCCGCCCGGCACGCCGTTGCCGGCCACAGCTCTAGCCGTCCCGGCCCGCGGCCGCACCGCCGTGCGCGTGCGCGGTGGCGGTCGCGGGTACCGGTGCGGAGACGGGCGGGACCGACACCGCGAGGGTCATCTCCATCGGCACGGAGCCTTCGTTGCGGTAGGAGTGCGGGAGGTTGGCCTCGAAGGCGGCCGCGGCCCCGGCGGGGACGCGGAACTCCTCCTCGCCGACCACCAGGGTCAGCTCCCCGGCCGTGACGTGCAGCATCTCGATGGTGCCGGAGGGGTGGGGGACGGAGTCCGTGCCCTCGCCCGGGACCAGGTGCCAGGTCCACAGCTCCATGGGCCCGCGCTCGTCGGTGCCGATCAGCATGGTCGTCGAGCTGCCCGCCTCGCTCGACCAGATCCGCACCACCTGCTCCGGCGCCACGACCCTGACCTGCGGGCCGCGGTCGTAGTCGAGGAGCGCGGAGATGCTGACGCCCAGCGCGTCGGCCAGCCTGACCGTGGTGCCCACACTGGGGTTCGTACGGGCCTGCTCGATCTGGATGATCATCCCGCGGCTCACGCCGGCCCGGGCCGCCAGCGAGTCCAGTGTGAAACCGCGCTCCGCGCGCCACCTCCTGAGGTTCCGGGCGAGCGCCTGGGTGAGCTGTTCGAGATCCGACACCATTCCGTCCAATATCCTGGATGACGCAGTCCAACAGGGTGTACTAACGTGTTCCGTATTCGATGCTGCACTCCGGCGTTCACTGCACTGTACTGCGAGGCCCCCCGATGACCGCCCTCTTCGCCCTGGCCACAGCCGTGCTGTGGGGTCTCGCCGACTTCGGCGGCGGGCTGCTGACCCGCAAGATACCGGCGCTCACAGTGGTGGTCGTCTCGCAGGTCGTCGCCGTCGTCGTGCTCGGCGCCCTGGTCCTCGCCACCGGCGCCTGGCACGAGGCCGACCCCCGACTGTGGTTCGCGGTCGCCGCCGGCGTCGTCGGACCGGTGGCCATGCTCAGCTTCTACAAGGCGCTGGCCCTCGGCCCGATGGGGGTGGTCTCGCCGCTCGGCTCCCTCGGCGTGGTCGTGCCCGTCGCCGCCGGGCTGATGCTGGGCGAGCGGCCCGGCCCGGGCCAGTTCGCCGGCATCGCCGTGGCCGTCGTCGGCATCGTCCTCGCCGGCGGCCCCGAGCTGCGCGGCGCCCCCGTCCAGCGGCAGGCCGTGGTCCTCACCCTGGTCGCGGCCTTCGGCTTCGGTGCGGTGATGGCCCTGATCGCGCAGGCCTCCACCACCATCACCGGGCTCTTCCTCGCCCTGTTCGTCCAGCGGGTCACCAACGTCGCCGTCGGCGGCGCCGCCCTCTGGGCGCAGTCCCGGCGCGGTGTCCCCGCCCTCCCGGAGGGCACCGGCCCGCGCATCCTGTGGGGGCTGCTGCCCGCGCTGGCCTTCGTCGGCCTGGCCGACGTCGCGGCGAACGGCACGTACTCCGTCGCCGCCCAGAACGGCCCGGTCACCATGGCCGCCGTACTGTCCTCGCTCTACCCGGTGATCACCGCGCTCGCCGCCTTCGCCGTCCTCAAGGAGCGGCTGCGCACCGTCCAGGCGGCGGGTGCCGGCCTGGCCCTCGCGGGAACGGTACTGCTCGCCGCCGGCTGAGCGGTCCCCCGCGGGGCCCTACCTCTCGGCCTCGGCCAGCTCGCCCCCGGCGCACTCGGCCTCCGCCCGCCCGGTCCCGGCACGCTCTACCTCGGCCGACTCGCCCGCGGCGCGCTCGGCCTGCGCCCGCCCGGCCTGCGCACGCTCGCCCGCGGCTCGCTCCACCTCGGCCAGTTCCGCCTCGGTCAGCTCGGCCAGGACCCGCAGTTGCTCCGGGGTCGTCCCGTCGGGGATCGGCACGGGCGCCGGAGTCCGCAGCGGCGGCTGCCAGCCCGTCTCCGGCGTCCAGCGCCGCACGATCCGCGCCGGCGCCCCCGCCACCACGGCGTGATCGGGCACCTCGCCCCGTACGACGGCCCCCGCGGCCACCACGACGTTGCGGCCCAGCCGTGCACCCGGCAGGATCACCGAGCCGGTGCCGAGCCAGCAGCCGGGGCCGATCTCCACCGGCGCGCTGCGCGGCCACTGCCGTCCGACGGGCTCGTGCGGATCGTCGTAGCTGTGGTTCGTGGACGTGATGTAGACGCCGGGCCCGCAGAAGGTGTTCGACTCGATCGTGATGCGGGCGTCCGCGATGACGTGGCTGTCCCGGCCGATGACCACGCCGTCGCCGAGCACCAGCATCGGCTCCGCGCCCAGGTCGAGGTCCGGCATCATGCCGGCGGTGAGGGTGACCTGCTCGCCGATGATGCAGTGCGCGCCGAGCCGGATCCACCGCTCGCCGAAGACCGTGCCCTGCGGGAAGGCGAGCCGGGTGCCGTCCCCGATCGCGCCGAACCGCAGCCGGCCCGGAGTCTGCGCGGTCACGGCCCCGGCCTGCTGCATCCAGCGCCAGCCGGTGTGGACCACGCGGCTCGCCAGCCGGCGGCGCAGGGCCGCCACGGATGAGAACGTGTTCTGTTTCTTCGGCACCCGGCCACGGTAATGCGCCGCGCCCCGGTCGTCCGGACGGCGATCCTGTGATCTTCACCCCATCGCGGGCACGGCGGGCCGTGTGCCCTACCGTGCTGTTGGCGCGGCACCAGGACGACAGACCAGAGGAAGAGAACATGACGCACCAGGCGGCCCAGGCACTCGTGGCGGGTGTCGGCGGAAAGACCCCGGACATCCACCCCACGGCCTTCACCGCGCCCACCTCGGTCGCGGTCGGCGACGTGACCCTCGCCGCCGGCTCCAGCATCTGGTACTCGGCGGTGCTGCGCGCCGACTGCGGCCCGATCACGCTCGGCGCCGACAGCAACGTGCAGGACAACTGCACGCTCCACGTGGACCCGGGCTTCCCGGTGTCCATCGGCGAGCGCGTCTCCATCGGCCACAACGCCGTCGTGCACGGCTGCACCGTCGAGGACGACTGCCTGATCGGAATGGGCGCCACCGTCCTGAACGGCGCGGTGATCGGCGCCGGTTCCCTGGTCGCCGCGCAGGCGCTGGTCCCGCAGGGCATGGTCGTCCCGCCCGGCTCGCTGGTCGCGGGCGTCCCCGCGAAGGTGCGGCGCGAGCTGACGGAGGAGGAGCGCGAGCACATCCGCGTCAACGCCCTGATGTACGTGGAGCTGGCCAAGCAGCACCGCGCCTCGGTCACCCCCTGAGAACCAGGGGTTCCGGCGGTCGGGCGGCCGGGGCCGCAGGCTCCGCCGCCGTCACTCGCCCACGGCGGCGCGGGCCGCCGGCTGCGCGGGGAGCTCCGCGCCGGCCGGCCCGGCGGCCTCGGCCGCCTTCTTCATCCGGTTGCGCATCACCAGGGTCACCACGAGCCCGAAGGCCACGGCGAGACCCAGGGCCAGCCAGGAGAACCGCTTCAGCCAGGGCTCCGCGACGATGCCGACCGAGTAGATGACGGCGGTGGTCCCGCCAGCCCACAGGATCCCGCCGAGGACGTTGGCGACGAGGAACCGCCAGTACGGCATGTGCAGCACGCCCGCGAGCGGCCCGGCGAAGATCCGCAGCAGCGCCACGAACCGGCCGAAGAAGACTGCCCACATGCCCCACTTGTCGAAGGAGCGTTCCGCCAGGGCCACTTGCCGGGGTCCGAAGTGCTTCGGGAAGCGCCGGCCCAGCCGCTCCAGCAGCGGCTTGCCGCCCCTGCGTCCGATGGCGTAGCCGATGGAGTCGCCCACGATGGCGCCGGTGATCGCGCAGAGCCCCAGTACCACGGGGTCGATCTCCCCGTGCTGCGAGGCCAGGAGCGCCGAGCTGACCAGGATGATCTCGCCGGGCAGCGGGATGCCGAGGCTCTCCAGGCCGATGACCAGGCCCACCAGGAGATAGATGCTGACCGCCGGAATCGTCTCCAGCCATTCCTGGATGTGCACCGGTGCGTCCTCCCGAATCGTCCCCGGCGCACCTCCTGTGGCACGCCGAACCGGCAGCCTAGCGGCTCCTCAGGACGACCTTTGACCTCAGCGGCAGTTCCCGTGAGGAACGTCCCGCGAACACCTCGCGGCGGCCGGGGCCGAGCACCCAGGCGTGCTTGTCCGGGTCCCACGACGACAGCGTCCGGGCGTCGATGTCGATGGTGACGCGCTGCGCCGCGCCCGGCGCGAGGGTGATCCGCCGGTAGCCGGCGAGCGCGCGCACCGGCTGGTCGAGCCGCAGCTCATCGGACGGGCCCACGTACACCTGGGCCACGTCCGTGCCCTTGCGCCGGCCGGTGTTGCGGACCGTGAACTCCACGCGCAGCCCGCTGTGCTGCGGCCGGACCGTGAGCTTCTCGTACTGCCAGGTGGTGTAGGACAGGCCGTGACCGAAGGGGAAGAGGGGGGTCTCCCGCTCGGTGTCGTACCAGCGGTGGCCCACGTGGACGCCCTCCGCGTACTGTTGCCGGCCGCCCACCCCCGGGTAGCGCGACGGGTCCGAGCCGACCGGGGTCTTCCGCTCGTCCGCCGGGAAGGTCTGGGTGAGGCGCCCCCCGGGGTCCACGTCGCCGAAGAGGATGTCGGCGGTGGCTCCGGCGCCCTCCTGCCCCGGGTAGTACATCTGGAGGACCGCTCCGGTACGGGGCAGCCACGGCATGGTGGTGGCGGACGAGGTGTTGAGCACGACGGTCGTACGGGGGTTCGCGGCGGCCACCGCCTCGATCAGCCGCTCCTGCCCGCCGGGGAGCGCCAGGGAGGGGCGGTCCCTGCCCTCGGTGGAGTCCTCGTGGGCGAACAGGACCACGCTGCGGGCCGCCTTCGCGGTCCGCACGGCCTCGGCGAGGTCCGCGGCGCGGATCGCCCCGGTGATGTGCCGCAGGCGCAGCCGCTGGCCCTTGTCCCCGCCGGCGGCGGTCACGGCGAGCCGGTGGGTGCCCGCCTTGAGCGTGCGGGTGCGGCGGCGCACGGCCATCCCGTCGGGTGCGGAGCCGAGCAGTCCGCCCGCGTAGTGCTCGGCCACGCCCTGTTGGAGGGGGAACAGCTCCTCCCCGTCGAGGCGTACACCGGGCCGCTTCCCGGTGTAGTGGACCAGCAGCGTCCACTCGTCGTCCGCCGCCAGGCGGAACTCGCCCTCGTACGTCCAGACGCGCCCCGGGCCGACCTCGCGGGCCTCCAGGTCCGCGGCCGGGGTCAGCAGCTTCGCCGGGAGCGGCCGGCCGTACAGGTCCTCGCCGAGGGCGTGGTGCACGGCCCCGCCGTTCCCGGCCCGCTTCCGGATGGCGGTGAGGGGGGCGGTCGCGCCGTCGGGGACCACGTGCGAGCTGCCTCCGCCGCCGGTGAAGGGCACCTGGGCGGTGGGGCCGATCACCGCGATCGAGCGGGCCGCGGCCCCGGTCAGCGGCAGGGTGCCGTGTTCGTTGCGCAGCAGCACCGCCCCGGCCGTGGCCACCTTGCGGGCGACCCGGGCCCCGGCCGCGGCGTCGCGCGGGGGCCGGGCGGGCTGCCGGGCGGCGAGCAGCCCGAAGCGGTCCATCGTGGTCAGGATCCGGTGGACGGCCTGGTCCACGGCGGCCTCCGGCACGGAGCCGCCGCGCACCGCCTCGCGCAGCGGCTCGCCGAAGTGCGTGCCGCCGGGCATCTCCATGTCGAGGCCGGCGCGGATGGCGGCGACGGTGCTGTGGGCGGCTCCCCAGTCGGAGAGCACCCAGCCGTCGAATCCCCAGCCTTCCCTGAGGAGTTCGTCGAGCAGGGTCCTGCTCTCGCAGGCGTGGACGCCGTTGACCTTGTTGCAGGCGCCCATGACGGCGCCCGCGCCGGCGGCCACGGCGGCCTCGAAGCCGCGCAGCTCGGTCTCGCGCAGGGTCTGCTCGCCGACGGTCACGTCGACGGTGTCGCGGCCCTGTTCCTGGTTGTTGAGGGCGAAGTGTTTGACGGCGGCGACGAGCCCCTCGTCCTGGATCCCGCGGACCAGCTCGCCGACCAGGTCGGCGGTCAGGTGCGGGTCCTCGGAGAGGGTTTCGAAGTTGCGGCCGGCGTAAGGGGTGCGGATGAGGTTGGCCATGGGGGCCAGTACGACGTCCTGGCCGAGGGCCCGGCCCTCGCGGCCGATGACGCGTCCGTACTCGCGGGCCAGTGCCGGATCGAAGGCGGAGGCGAGCAGCACCGGCGCGGGCAGTGCGGTGGCGGGCCGGTCGACCCGTACCCCGGCGGGGCCGTCGGCCAGCCGCAGGGCCGGGATGCCCAGCCGTGGTACGCCGGGCACGTACCCGGCCTGGCCCCGGGAGGCGGGGTCGGGGGCCCCGTGCAGCAGGGCGGTCTTCTCCTCGAAGGTGAGCCGCTCCAGCAGGGCGTCGATCCGGGCGGCGCCACCGGTGCCGGTGCCGGTCCCGCTGCCGGCGGCGGGTGCGCCCGGCGCGCCGCTCGCGGCCCCCCGGGGGACGGCTCCGGGCGGCGGTACGGCGGGAGCGCAGCCGCCGGCTCCGAGGCCGGCGCCGACCGCGCCCGCCGCCGCGATGAGCCGCATCGCCGAACGTCTGGACACGTCCTCGCTCATGGGTGCTCCCTGCGGCGTGGGTCGGCGGGAGCGGCCCGCGCCGGACCGCTCCCCGTGCCACTGTGCGCGGCGGGCCGGCGGGACCGGGCCGGACGCGCCACCGGGGGCGCCCAGGTTCAGCCCTCCGGCAGGGGCGGCAGGCCGTCGGTGGTGCGCCCGGGCTCGTCCTGGCGCTGGATGCGCGCCTCGCCTGCGCTGCCCGCGCGTGATGCAGTCCCGTACGCCGGCCTCCACCGCGTCCCGCGGGGAGCCGGCCGCGGCGAGCACCGTCGCCTGCACCGTGAGCTCGGCGTCGAGGCCGATGTCGGCCTCGGTGGCGCCGTCGGCAGAACGTGCCCGGCGCCCCGGGGGGCGGCGGGCACGTACCGGGCGGGACGTTACGCGTTCGGGCGCAGCGTCCAGACGACCGTCATCTCGCCGGTCACGGCCTCGTCCTCGCGCTGGATGGCGATGGTGACCGGGAACTCGGGGCGGCCGCCCGCGTCGAGTTCGGCCACGACCTCCGCGGCCGGGCGGCCGAGGGTGGCGGTGGCGGTGACGACGCCCTTGGCGAGCTTCTTGTAGCCGATCTCGGCCTTCACGGCGAGGGGCACGGCCCGGGAGAGCTGGTCGCCGAAGGCGGCGAGGACGATGGCGCCGCTCGCGGACTCGGCGAGGGTGAACATGGCGCCGGCGTGCGGGCCGCCGACGTGGTTGTGGTAGTCGGGCTGGTCCGGGAGGCGGACGACCGCACGCTCGGGGGTGGTCTCCAGGAACTCGAGGTTCAGGGTCCGGGCCATCGGCACGGTCGCGGCGAGCAGTTCGCCCACGTTCATCTGATCTGCGCTCATGAAACGCGATGTTACCCGCGAGTAGACAGGATTGGCCAGAGCTCTTCGGGGGGCGGCCGTGGCTGCCGGAGACCGCTCCCACTATCGTTACCGGCCATGTGGCCAGGACAGCAGCAGCCGCCCGGGGGCGAACAGAACCCCCAGGACGCGCATCAGAACCCGTACGCGCAGCCGCCGGGACAGCCGGCGCAGCCGAACCCGTACCAGCAGCCGGGTTACGGATACCCGCAGCAGCCCGGCTACCCGCAGCAACCGGGCTACCAGCAGCCCCCGACCGTACCGGGCCAGCCCTGGGGCCAGTCCCAGGCTCCCCAGCAGCCCCAGCCCTCCGGCGGAAGCCCGTACTCGACGAAGACGGTGGCCATCGTCGCGGCCGCCGCGGTGGTCGTGGCGGCCGCCGCGACCGGCGCGTACGTCCTGACCCGGGACGACAAGAACACCGAGGCCGACGGCAAGCCGGCCACGAGCTCCTCCGCACCCGTCGAGGCGCCCGCCCCGGCCGGCAGCAGCGCCAACCCGCGGGCCGGCGGCGCCATGCAGCCCGTCATCCCGGGCTGGAAGGTCGTCACCAACACGAAGTACAACGTCGCCTACGACGTGCCCCCGGAGTGGAACGTCAACGACCCCGGCGTCTCCCTCTTCTACGACGACGAGGTCAAGAACGACGGCAAGCCGGTCATCACCATGTCCGGCACCGCCACCCTCAAGCGGGAGTGGTGCACGGTCGACAAGGACGCCGACGGCAACCTCGAGAAATTCTCGATCGCGGACTCCGGCGTCAAGGGGGCCCAGGGCGCCAAGGACACCGCCCAGGCCGCGACCGACAACACCGGCACGTGGGTGTGGGCCGGCTTCGCCCAGAAGGAGCCCAAGGGGACGGTCAAGGTGACCGACCCCAAGGAGTTCACGACGTCCTCCGGGATCAAGGGCCACATGGTCGTCGCGACCGCGCCGAACGTGAAGAAGGAGCACAAGTGCTCCACCGACGGCAAGGCGGTCGGCTTCGCCTTCAAGAACGCCGCCGGTGACTTCGCCAGCTTCGCCCTGGTCACCGCGGCCGGTGTGAAGGAAGAGGTCCCCACGGACATCTCCGACAAGATCCTCAGCTCCATCCGGCTCACCACCGGATGATCTCCGGCTGAACCGACCCGCCCCGGACCGGTCATCCAATTGGATTTCTCGGCCCGGGGCGGGGATAGTCCCGGGGTGAGCTCTCCCCCCGACGCACCGCACCGCACACCCGCGCCCCGCTCCCGCCGCAGCCGGCCGGAGTGGGCCGGCCGCAACTACACCCTGCTCACGGGTGCGGCGGTGGTCACGAACCTCGGCAGTCACGGGGCGCTCATCGCCTCCGCGTTCGCCGTCCTGGAAGCCGGCGGCTCGGGCGGCGACGTGGGCCTGGTCGCGGCCGCCCGCACGCTGCCGCTCGTCCTCTTCCTGCTCGTCGGCGGCGCCGTGGCCGACCGGCTGCCGCGCCACCGCGTGATGGTCGCCGCCAACGCCCTGAACTGCCTCTCGCAAGGCCTCTTCGCACTGCTCGTCCTCACCGGCGACCCGCAGCTGTGGCAGATGATGCTGCTGACGGCCCTGTGCGGCACCGGTACGGCCTTCTTCAACCCGGCGGCCGAGGGCATGCTGCTCTCCACGGTCTCCGGCGAACACGCCAACCGCGCCTTCGCCCTCTTCCGCATGGCCATGAACGGCGCCGGCATCGGCGGAGCGGCCCTCGGCGGGGCGATGATCGCCGCGATGGGACCGGGCTGGGTGCTGGCCGTCGACGCCGCCGCGTTCGCGATCGCCGGGGCGCTGCGCGCCTTCCTCGATGTCGGCGACACGCCCGACCGGGCCCCCGGCGGCGGTCTGCTGGCCGATCTGCGGGAGGGCTGGGTGGAGTTCCGCACCCGGCCCTGGCTGTGGAGCATCGTGCTCCAGTTCTCCGTCGTCGTCGCCGTCGTCGGCGCCGCCGAGGCGGTCTACGGCCCGCTGGTGGCCCGGGACCGGCTGGGCGGGCCGGCGCCCTGGGGCCTGGCCCTGGCACTGTTCGGCGTCGGCACCATCGCCGGAGCCGTCCTGATGGTCGCGTGGAAGCCGCGACGGCTGCTGCTGGTCGGGACGCTGTGCGTGTTCCCGCTGGCGCTGCCGTCGGCCGGGCTGGCCGTGCCGCTGCCCGTGTGGGGGCTGTGCGCGGTGATGTTCGTCAGCGGAGCCGCCATCGAGGTCTTCGGCGTGAACTGGATGACGACGATGCACCAGGAGATCCCGGAGGAGAAGTTCTCCCGGGTCTCCGCGTACGACTGGTTCGGCTCGGTGTCGATGCTCCCGCTGGCCACGGCCCTGGCCGGGCCGGTCGAATCGGCCTTCGGGCGCACCGAGGCCCTGTGGGGCTGCGCGGCCCTGGTCGTCCTGGTGACGGCTCTGGTCCTGCTGGTCCCGGACGTGCGCCGCATGACGCGGAAGGCCTCCGTCCACCACAGCGGTGGTCCCGTCGGCTCCGACCCCGCCGCCGCCTCGAAGGCACCGGCGTCCTCCGCCGGCCTCACCCCAGGCTGAAGGCGCCCTCCGGCGGCGCCGGCGAGGGGGCCGCGTCCGCGTCGCAGACGGGTGCCGCTCCCCTGACGAAGCGGGCCAGGCCGTCGCCGTACTCCACCCTGGCGGGAAAGGCATCCGACGCGCACCGCCGGGCGAGCGCGCCCACGTCCAGCGGGGCGTCGCAGGCCAGCAGCACGGCGTTCCCGAAGCGCCGGCCCCTCAGCACGGACGGCTCGGCGACGAGGGCGAGCTGCGCGAAGGCGGCGGCGAAGTTCGCCAGTTGCGTCCGCAGGAAGTCGAACGGCGCCCCGTCCGCCAGGTTCGCCGCGTACAGCCCGCCGGGCCGCAGCACCCGGGCGGCCTCCCGCGCGTACTCCAGCGAGGTCAGCTGCGCCGGCACCCGCGAGCCGCCGAACACGTCGGCCACCACCACGTCCGCGCTGCCCGCGGGCGCCGCCTCCAGCCACGCCCGGGCGTCGGCGGTGTGCACGGTGATCCCGGCCCCCTCCGGCAGCGGCAGGTGCTCGGCGACCAGCTCGACCAGGCCCGCGTCGAACTCCACCACCGACTGCCGGGATCCGGCCCGGGTGGCCGCGGCGTAGCGGGGCAGGGTGAGCGCGCCGCCGCCCAGGTGCAGGAGGTCCAGCGGCAGCCCGGGCTCCGCGGCGCAGTCCAGGACGTGCGCGAGGCGGCGTACGTACTCGAATTCCAGGTGCTGCGGATCGTCCAGGTCCACATAGGACTGCGGGGCTCCGTCGACGGTCAGCAGCCAGGCCCGTTCCCCGTCGACGTCCGGCATCAGCTTGGCGGTGCCCTGGCCCACGTCCCGTATCACCGGGATCCGTTCGTCGCTCACCGCTCCATTGTCCGGCAGGCGCCGGGGTACCGGAGCGGGGGCCTCGGCCCGCCCGGCCGCTCGGCCCCGTTCGCCCGGCCGCTCGGCCTCAGTCCGTCCCGCCCGACCAGACGGCAGCCGCCTCGGCGGCGTGCTCCGCCGCCTGCGCGAGCCCCGCGCGGGCGGCCGGGTCCCGCCGGGCCGGGTCCAGGACGTTGCGCCCGAAGGCCTTGCGGGCCGTGGCCGACGGAGTGATGAGCAGGACCCTCGCCCCCGCCTCGCGCAACCGGGCGGCCTGCACCGCCGGTGCGGGGACGAGCCCGGAGCCGAGCGAGATCGGTGCGATGATCACCACGCGGGCGTGGTCCGCGGCCAGGTCGGCGTTGGTGGCGGAGCGGATGCCTCCGTCGATGAAGCGGCGTTCGCCCACCGTCACCGGGGGCCACACCCCGGGCACCGCGCAGCTCGCCGCCACCGCGTCGACCAGCCCGCTGCCGCTGTCCCGGTCGAAGGCCTCCAGCTCACCGGTGAGCGCGTCCACGGCGGTGACGACGAGCCGCCGCTCGGGCCATTCGTGCGAGACCAGCCGGGCCGCCAGCACCTTGCGGCGCTCGGCCTCGGGGCCGGTGTCCGCGGCCAGGGCCATCGCCCCCACCCGCCGGCGGTAGGCGGCCGCGTCGTTGCGTGAACGCACCATCGCCAGCGCGTACCGGGCGAGGACGCCCGCTCCCAGTTTCGCGACGGCCTCCCCCGCGGCGTCGCCGAGCTGGCGCTCGTACAGCTCCTGCACGCCGAGCCGCCCGGAGGTGAGCTGGGCGCCGACCACGGAGCCGGCCGAGGTGCCGACGACAAGGTCCGCGGTGGTGAGGTCCACGCCCGCGCGGGCGAGCCCGTAGAGGATTCCGCATTCCCAGCCGATGCCGGTCAGTCCGCCGCCGCCGAGCACCAGTGCCGTTCCGCCGCCCATCCCGCCCGCCCCCTCCGTCGTGCGCATGCCTGTGGTGACGGCAGTCTGGCGCAGCCTTCCTGCCGCCACCACGGCGGGGTACCGGTCGGGCGGGTCAGCCCAGGACGGCCGTCACCGTCCCGGCGCCGACGGTCCGGCCGCCCTCGCGGATCGCGAAGCCGAGCCCCGCCTCCAGCGGGACGTCCCGTCCGAGCTCGACGGTCATTGTGACCGTCTCACCGGGCCGGGCGACACCCGCGAGGCCGAGGTCCACGTCCCCCACCACGTCGGCGGTGCGGATGTAGAACTGCGGCCGGTAGCCACTGGCGACCGGTGTCGTTCGGCCGCCCTCGCGCCCGGAGAGCACGTACACCTGTGCGCGGAAGCGCCGCTTCGGCGTCACGCTGCCGGGGGCCGCCACCACGTGCCCGCGGCGCACGCCGTCGCGCGGCACCCCGCGCAGCAGCAGCGCGACGTTGTCTCCGGCCTCGGCGGACTCCATCGGCTTGCCGAAGGTCTCCAGGCCGGTGACGACCGTCTCGATCGGCTCCCCGTCGCCGCCGAGGAGGGCGACGCGGTCGCCGAGGCGTACGCCGCCCCGCTCGACGGCACCGGTCACGACCGTCCCGCGCCCGGTGATGGTCAGCACGTTCTCCACGGGCAGCAGGAACGGCGCGTCCGTGTACCGCACGGGTGTCGGCACGTACGTGTCCACGGCGTCCAGCAGCGCCTCGATCGCCCCCGTCCACCGGGGGTCGCCCTCCAGCGCCCCGAGTCCGGAGACCCGCACGACGGGTGCGCCGTCACCGCCGTACCCGTGCGCGGTGAGCAGTTCGCGGACCTCCAGCTCGACCAGGTCGGTCAGCTCGGGGTCCCCGGCGTCGGCCTTGTTGAGCGCGACGACGATGTGGTCGACGCCGACCTGGCGGGCGAGGAGGACGTGCTCGGCGGTCTGCGGCATGACCCCGTCGAGCGCGGAGACGACGAGGATCGCGCCGTCGAGCTGGGCCGCTCCCGTGACCATGTTTTTGATGTAGTCGGCGTGACCGGGCATGTCGACGTGGGCGTAGTGGCGGGTGTCGGTCTCGTACTCGACGTGCGTGAGGTTGATGGTGATGCCCCGGCGGGCCTCCTCGGGGGCCCGGTCGATGCGGTCGAAGGGCACGAAGGACGCGCCCCCGCGCCGGGCGAGGACCTTGGTGATGGCGGCGGTGAGGGTGGTCTTGCCGTGGTCGACGTGACCCATGGTGCCGATGTTGAGGTGCGGCTTGGTCCGCACGAAGGCCGTCTTGGCCATGATTTCTTCCCGTTGCTCGAAGCGTGGACGGGACCCCTGAACCGAGCCGACCCTCCCCCTGCGGGGTCCGCCGGACGATCCGGGAAGGGTCAGCTTCGTGCGCCGCCGAATGCGGTGGGGACGGGTGCGTCCGCGAATGCGGCAGCCTTCGGCGCGTCCGCGACTGCGGACGGCGCTGCGGGGAAGGCATACCGGGACATGTCCCCGATCCTGCCGGACCGCCCCGCGCCCGTCGAATGGTTTACCGGGTGAACCCGCCCGGGCTCAGCAGTTCTTGAGCGCTTCCCGGACGGACAGCGGGGACAGGGCGGCGCGTTCGGCGTCGACGAAGGCGCGCACCGCCTCGGGGTCCGTCTTCGCGTACTCGCGCAGGGCCCAGCCGATGGCCTTGCGGAGGAAGAAGTCCGGGTGGCCGGCCCGGCGGCGGCAGTAGGCGAAGAGCCGGCCGGTGTCGGTGGCGTCCTTGTAGCGGAGCTGGTGCAGGAGGGCGGTGCGGGCGAGCCACAGGTCCTCGCTCCCGATCCACTCGTCCATCACGGGCGCGAGGCCGCGGTCGGCGGCCACCAGCGGGCCGACCGTGTGCGCGGCGAGCAGGTCGACGGTGTCCCACCAGGGGACGGTGGTGATCAGCTGGCGGACGACCGGGAGGAACCCGGCGGAGCAGGTGCCGACGTGGCGGCGCAGGTAGTCCACCGCGAAGTAGTGGTACTCCCGCTCGGGGAGCCGCCAGCAGCGCAGCGCGAGCGCCGCGACGTCCGCCTGCGTGGGGCGGGGCGTGTTCTTCGTCACTGTCTTCGACAGTTCCCGGCGCAGCGGTGCGGGGATGCCGAGGAAGGGGGCGACGTGTCGCATGTACGCGGTCATGGCCGCGGCCCGCGCGGGATCGGCCGCGGGCGCGTACGCCTGTGTCAGCCGCTCCAGCAGGGTGTCCGCGAGGGCGCTGCGGGGAACCCTCGGGGGTCGCCCGTCGTTCGACAGCATGAGGCCCAGATTACGGCGCAATGCCGCAAGGCTGGGCTAGTCTCCCGGGATGTCCCTCCTCCTCGCGCCGTGGACCCGGCTCGCGCTGCTCGTCGTGCTGCTCGCGGCGGCCGGCGTGAGCGTGCTGGTCTACGAGCCCCAGCGGATCCTCTCGGAGGGCTGGCCCCCGGGTCTCCCGGTGGGCGCGGCTGTCCTGCTCTTCGCAGCCGCGTACGGCGTGTGCTCGGCGGCGTTCGTGCCGCGCCCCCTGCTCAACCTGGCCGCGGGAGCCGTCTTCGGCACGCAGTTCGGCCTCGTCGCGGCGGTCGGGGGCACCGTGCTGGGCGCCGGCATCGCCTTCGGGCTCGGCCGGGTCATGGGCCAGGAGGCTTTGCGTCCGTTCCTGCGCGGGCGGTGGCTGGAAGCGGCCGACGGGCAGCTCAGCCGGCACGGGTTCCGCTCGATGCTGGCGGTGCGGCTCTTCCCCGGAGTGCCCTTCGTGGTGGCCAACTACTGTGCTGCGGTGTCCCGCTGCGGCTGGGCTCCGTTCCTGCTCGCGACGGCGCTCGGCGTGGTCCCGAACACCACGGCGTACGTGATCGCGGGGGCCAGCGCGTCCTCCCCGGGATCCCCCGCGTTCCTCATCTCGTTCGGCTTCATCGTGGTCTCCGTGGTGGCCGCGGGAGTCGTCGGCTGGCGCAAAAGGCACCGCCTCGCACCCCCTCGGACCGGCGGTCCGGCGTATGAACTGACCTCCCAGCACCCCCCAGTGGTCAGCGGCGCTTCGCACGGGCCCTAGCATCGGACCCGAACTGCCCGACGATCACAAGGACGAGCGCACCCCGACATGAGCTGGTTCGAATCCCTAATCCTCGGTCTCGTCCAGGGGCTTACGGAGTTCCTCCCGATCTCCTCCAGCGCCCACCTGCGGCTGACCGCGGCATTCGCCGGCTGGCACGACCCAGGAGCGGCCTTCACCGCCATCACCCAGATCGGCACCGAGGCCGCCGTTCTGATCTACTTCCGCAAGGACATCGCGCGGATCGTCTCCACCTGGTTCCGGTCCCTGTACACGAAGGCCCTGCGCTCCGAACAGGACGCCAAGATGGGCTGGCTGGTGATCGTCGGCTCGCTCCCGATCGGCATCCTCGGCCTCGTCTTCAAGGACGCGATCGTCGGCCCGGCCCGCGACCTGCGGCTGACGGCCACGACCCTGATCGTGATGGGCATCGTGCTGGGCGTCGCCGACCGGCTGGCCGCGCGCGACGAGGAGGGCGGCCGGCACCGGGCGATCCGTGAGCGCAAGACGCTCCAGCAGCTCGGCGTCAAGGACGGTCTGATCTTCGGTTTCTGCCAGGCGATGGCGCTGATCCCGGGTGTCTCCCGGTCCGGCGCGACGATCTCCGGCGGCCTGCTGCTGGGCTTCACCCGCGAGGCGGCCGCCCGGTACTCCTTCCTCCTCGCCATCCCGGCCGTGCTGGCCTCGGGCGCCTTCGAGATCAAGGACGTGATCGAGGAGCCCGGCCACATCTCCTGGGGCCCGACGGTCTTCGCGACGGTCATCGCCTTCGTCGTGGGCTACGCCGTGATCGCGTGGTTCATGAAGTTCATCACCACCAAGAGCTTCATGCCCTTCGTGATCTACCGGATCCTGCTCGGCATCCTGCTGTTCGTGCTGATCGGCATGGGCGTGCTGAGCCCGCACGCCGGCGAGTCGGGCTCCTAGCGGGGCCGGATTCCACCTCTTCGCGTGAATCGGAGGCCGCCCGGGAACGTTCCCGGGCGGCCTCCGCGTCGTTGTTCACGAAGAGAGCGGAAGGCAAGCAGCAGGGGGTGTCCCATGGGGCGCGTGGTACTGGAGCGTTTTCCGGCCGGAAGTCCGCGGGGAAGCTGGCCCGCCGAGGAGTATGCGGCGCAGCGGATGCGCGAGGGCGTGCCGGCCGAGGTGGTCATGGATCTCGCCAGCGACGCGTTCCTCGTCGTGGTCCGTCAGCGGGAGGCCCGTTCCGGCCACTGACGGGCCGCGCGGAGATCCGGTCGGCGCACGCCCCTTGGCCTGGCGCCCGTGCAGCCCCACACTGACCCGATGACTCAGCGTGTGGATCTGGCGACGGTGATGGACCGGCTGGCGATCGACGACGTGGTCACGGGCTACGCGGTGGCCGTCGACGACGGCGACTGGGCCGCGTACCGGGCCCTGTTCACCGCCGGCGGGCGGGCCGACTACAGCTCGGCGGGCGGGATCGAGGGTCCGGCGGGGCAGGTGGCGCAGTGGCTCGCGCAGACCATGGAGCTCTTCCCCGTGCGCCAGCACCTGATCGTCAACCGGTCGATCCGGCTGGAGGACGTCGCCGGCTCGCCCGGTGACAGCGCGGAGGTCCGGGCCGACTTCCTCAACCCGATGCGGTTGGCGGCGCCGGAGGCGGACGGCACGGTCACCTCCCCGAACTTCGTGGCCGCCGGCCGCTACACGTTCGCCCTGGCCCGCACCCGGGACGGCTGGCGGCTCACGCGCGTCACCGTGCACGAGAAGTGGCGGCACATGGCCGTGTGAGCGTGCCCTGCGGGCCCCGCCCGCGCGGCCCGCAGGGCGGTCGGTGCCGGCACTGCCACACTGGAAGCGGAGGCGCGCCATGATCCCGAAGCACGACGGGTGGTCCCGCCGCTGGCGCGCGCCCGCCGCGGTCGCCGCCGGGGCGCTGCCGGCCCTCGCGTTCCCCGCGCCGGCGCTGTGGTGGTTCGCCTACGCGGCCCTCGTGCCCTGGATGCTGCTGCTGAGGTCGGCTCCCGGCGGGCGTCGGGCGGCGCTGGAGGGCTGGCTCGGCGGCGTCGGGTTCATCCTGGCGGTGCACCACTGGCTGCTGCCGAGCCTGCACGTGTTCCTGGTCCCGGTGGCCGCTCTGCTGGGGGTGCTGTGGATCCCCTGGGCGCTGCTGGTGCGGCGGCTGCTCGGCGGCCGCCCGTCCGCGGGCCGGGCGGCCTGCGCGATGGTCCTCGTACCGGCGGGGTGGCTGCTGTCGGAGCTGGTCCGCTCCTGGCAGGGGCTGGGCGGGCCGTGGGGGCTGCTGGGGGCCAGTCAGTGGCAGGTCCCGCCGGCGCTGCGGCTGGCGTCGGTGGGCGGGGTGTGGCTGATCAGCCTGCTGCTGGTGGCGGTGAACTGCGCCCTGGTGCTGCTGGTCGCCGTACCCGGGGCACGGGTGCCGGCGGTGGCCGGGCTCACCGGGTGTGCGCTGCTGACGGGCGCGGTGTGGGTGTGGGCGGCCCGGCCCGCGGAGGCGGGCGTGCTGCGCGTGGCCGTCGTACAGCCCGGTCCGGTGCCCGACGGGCCCGACAGCGCGGAGCGGAGGTTCGCTGCCGGTGAGCGGCTGACCCGGCCCCTGTCCGGGCAGCGGGTCGACCTGGTGGTGTGGGGCGAGAGCAGTGTGGGCGAGGACCTGGCGGCCCGCCCGGACCTGGCGCGCCGGCTGGCGGCGCTGTCCGCGGAGGTCGGGGCCCCGCTGTTGGTGAACGTCGACGCGCGGCGGGCGGACCGCCCCGGGATCTACAAGAGCGCGGTACTGGTCGGGCCGGGCGGCCCGACGGGTGACCGCTACGACAAGATGCGGCTGGTCCCCTTCGGGGAGTACGTGCCGGCCCGCGCGCTGCTGGGCTGGGCGACCTCGGTCGGCAGGGCGGCCGGCGAGGACCGGATGCAGGGGGACGCCCCGGTGGTCATGGACCTGCCGGGACGACGCGACGGGGGCACGGCCGTCCGTCTCGGCCCGCTGGTCTGCTTCGAGTCCGCGTTCCCCGACATGAGCCGGCGCCTCACCCGCGACGGGGCCTCCCTGCTGATCGCCCAGTCGGCGACCTCCACCTTCCAGGAGAGCTGGGCACCCGCCCAGCACGCCTCCCTGGCGGCCCTGCGCGCGGCGGAGAACGGCCGCCCGATGGTACACGCGACCCTGACCGGGGTCAGCGTCGTGAACGGCCCGTCGGGCGAGCCCATCGGGTCCCCCCTGCCCACGTCGGCGCGGACCGCCGAGGTGTACGAGGTGCCGCTCGCCCGCGGCTCGACCCTCTACGTCCGCTTCGGGGACTGGCCGGTGACCGCGGCCCTCGCCGCCCTGGCCTTCGCCTGCGGTGCGGTCGGCGCCCGTTCGCTCAGGAGGCCTTCCCCGCCTGTTCCAGAGCCGAGTTCACCACCAGCTCGCACAGCTCGTGGGTGAGCAGGGCGTCGCGCGCGCTGAGCGTCCGGCCCGCCGCGACCGCCTGCAGGAAGTGGTCCACCACCTGCTCGATGCCGCGCTGGCGGGCGACGGGCACCCAGTCCCCGCGCCGGCGCACGGTGGGCTGGCCCTTGTGGTCGATGACCTCGGCCAGGTTGACGACCTGCCGCTTGGTGTCGGCCCCGGAGACCTCCAGGACCTCCTCGTTGGATCCGGACAGGCGGTTCATGATGCCGAGCGCGCTGAAACCGGCACCCGAGAGGTGCAGCACCACCTGGCGCATCAGGCCGTCGCGCATCACCGCCCGGACGTCGGTGTGCTCGACCTCGCCGGGCAGCAGGAAGCGCAGGGTGTCGACGACGTGGATGAAGTCGTCGAGCACCAGGGTGCGCGGGTCCTCGGGGAGGCCGATCCGGTTCTTCTGCATGACGATCAGGTCGCGCGGGTGGTCGGCGCACTGCGCGTAACCGGGCGCGAAGCGGCGGTTGAAGCCGACGGCGAGGGCGACCCCGCGCTCCTCGGCCAGTTCCACCAGGCGTCGCGACGCCGCCAACTCGTAGGCGAGCGGCTTGTCCACGTACGTCGCGACACCGGCCTCCAGCAGGCGGGAGACGATCTCCGGGTGGGCACCGGTCGGCGCGTGCACGAAGGCCGCGTCGAGCCCCTCGGCGAGGAGGGCGTCGAGATCGGTGTGCCGGTGCGCGGCGGGGACCCGGTGGATCGCGCCGACGCGTTCCAGCGTCTCGGGGGTTCGGGTCTGCAGGTGCAGGTCGATGTCCGCGCGGGTGGTGAGGACGGGCAGATACGCCTTCTGCGCGATGTCGCCGAGTCCGATGCAGCCGACCTTCACCGGGGCCTCCAAGTTCGGTCCTGTGGGATCTTGGCAGCTTAATCCCTGGTGACCGGCGGCCCGCTTCGCTCAGGATGGGCCCCATGACCACCAGTTCAGGATCACACCGCCCCGAACCCTCCACCACCGCCGACGAACGCGAGATGCTCGACGGCTGGCTCGACTACCACCGCGCCACCCTCCTGTGGAAGTGCGAGGGCCTGCGGGACGAAGAGCTGCGCAGGACCCCGCTCGCACCTTCCGAGTTGAGCCTCCTGGGGCTCGTGCGGCACATGGCGGAAGTGGAGCGCTACTGGTTCCGGGAGATCATGCTGGGCGAGGACCTGCCCGAGCTGTACGTCACCGCCGAGGACCGGGACGGCGACTTCCACTTCACCGAGGCGGCCACCTGGGCCGAGACCGAGCAGGTGTGGCGGGCGGAGGTCGAACTGGCGCGGCAGGCCTCGGCGGGACGGTCGCTGGACCTGGTGTCGAAGGCCGAGAGCCACCGTCGCGGCGAGGTGTTCAGCCTGCGCTGGGTCTACACGCACATGATCGAGGAGTACGCGCGCCACAACGGCCACGCGGACCTGCTGCGCGAGCAGATAGACGGCGCCACCGGCGAATGAGCCGACGGGCGGCGCGGAGTGGCCAGCGATCCGCCGGTCACCGCGCCGCCCGTCACCCGTGCGGGGTGAATATGGGCTCCGGGTTTTCACAACGGGGTCCTCGCACAGCAGAGTTGCGCGGGTGCATCCCACGCGAACCACGACGAAGCTGCTGCTCGGAGTCGCCTGTGCCGTTTCGGCGGTCTCCGGTTGCGTCCATGTGAGCCCCGGACCCGCTCAGCCCGCGGCGGCCCCCGCCGCCGGGGTCCCGCCCCGGCACGAGCCGCGCGGCGGGCCGGGGGCCGCGCCGGTGGCCGTTCGGGCGCCCGCCCTGGAGGCCCTGGAGGCGGTCGAGGCGGCCCCGGAGCGGCCCGCGCAGCCGGCGGCGGGCGCCTCGGCCGTGCGGACCGCTCAGCGGCCCGCCCAGGGCGCCCCCGGCGGGCCCGTGGCGGACGCTCCGCCGGTCCCCGACATCCCGGAGCCCCGCCGGGCGGCCGAGCCCGCCCGGGGGCGCCCTGACGGCCCCCGGCACCGGGCCGGGACGGAGGCCGACGCGGAGCGGGAGCTGGTGCGGAAGCTGCCGGTGCGGCCGGCCGACGTCTGCGCGCTGGGCAGGCGCCACGGCCGCTGGCACCCCGACAGCCCGGAGGCCCGGATCTGCGCGGGCGTCCACGGCGGCTGAGGACCGGGCGGGGGTGCCGCGGCCCCCGGGCCGATCAGGCACCGGGCCCCGCGGGCCCGCCGGACCGGCGGAGCGGCCCTCAGGACTGTTCGGGGAAGGGCCGGGGGCGGTCGGCGCCCGGTTCTGCGGCGAGGCGGCGCTCCAGGCGGGCGATGGCCGCCCGTACGCCGTTGCCGTAGCCGTCGTCGGACAGGGCCCCGGCGGCCGCGCGGGCTCGCGCCAGGTGGACCCGGGCGGCCTCCGGCCGCTGGAGCTTCAGGTAGTCGGCGGCCAGGCTCAGGTGCAGGGACGGGTAGAACACGCGCATCGCGGGACGTGGTTCCCGCTGTGCCGGGCGCCCGTCCCCGCGGCCGCTGCCGGGCCGCTCGCGCAGGGCGTCGGCGGCGGTCAGGGCCCGCAGGTCCCAGGCCAGCTCGTCTGCGGGATCGTCCTGGGCGTCGGCCATGTAGTGGGCGAGGGTGCACCGGTGCAGGGAGTCCCCCTCCTCGCCGATCTCCTGCCAGATCTCGCCGAGCCGGTTGCGGGCCTCCTCCCGGTCCCCTGCGTGCAGCAGGATGACCGCCTGGCCGATCCTCGTCATGACGGCGTCCTCCGACGCCTCCTGCTGCTCGGTCACGGCGGCCTCCGGCTTGCTCTGCCGGACCTGCTCCGGTCCGGTCGTCAAGAAGCTAGCCGGAGGCACCGGCTATGGCGCCGAGGCGCGGTGGGACGTCAGCCGAGGTCCGGGATCCGCCAGTCGATCGGCTCATGGCCCTGGGCGGCGACGGCCTCGTTGATCTGCGTGAAGGGCCGGGAGCCGAAGAACTTCTTGGCGGACAGCGGGGAGGGATGCGCACCCTTGACGATCACGTGCCGCTCCTCGTCGATGAGCGGGATCTTCTTCTGGGCGTAGGCGCCCCACAGGACGAAGACGGCCGGGTCGGGCCGCTCGGACACCGCGCGGATCACGGCGTCGGTGAACTTCTCCCAGCCCTTGCCCTTGTGCGAGTTCGGCTCGGCCTCCCGGACGGTGAGCACCGCGTTGAGCAGCAGGACGCCCTGCTGGGCCCACGGCATCAGGTACCCGTTGTCCGGGACGGGGAGGCCGAGCTCCTCCTTCATCTCCTTGTAGATGTTGCGCAGCGAAGGCGGGGTCTTCACGCCGGGCCGCACGGAGAAGCACAGGCCGTGGCCCTGGCCGGCGCCGTGGTAGGGGTCCTGTCCGAGGACGAGCACCTTGACCTGCTCGAAGGGCGTCGCGTCCAGGGCCGCGAACACCTGCTCGCGGGGCGGGTAGACCGGCCCGTTCGCCCGCTCCTTCTCGACGAACTCGGTGAGCTCTTTGAAGTAGGGCTGGTCCAGCTCCCCGCCGAGGACGGGGAGCCAGGACTCGGGCAGCATCTGGGTCACGGCGACAACCTCCGGTACATGTTCGTGCAACTGCTCCAGAACCTACCGGGGGCCACTGACAACGCGGCGGCCGCCCGGGGAATCTCCCGGGCGGGACCGCGGCTACCAGCTCGTCTTGCGGTACAGCTCCCACATCTGCATGGCGGTCTGCGGGTCGAGGGCCCGCTCGGCGCCGGCGATGTCCTCGCGTGCGGCGACGTACAGCTTGCCCTGCCACAGGGGCAGCAGCCGGACGTCCTCGGCGAAGATCTGCTGGGCCTTCTCGAACTGCTGGACCCCGGAGGAGCGGTCGCTGTCGCGGCGGGACTTGGGCAGCAGGTCGGTCAGGATCTCGTTCTGCTCGTAGGGGGTGCCGACCGCGTTCTCCTTGCCGACGAACGGCGCGATGAAGTTGTCCGGGTCCGGGAAGTCGGGGAACCAGCCTCGGCCGAAGACCGGGTACTCCTGGCCCTTGTAGCCCTCCTGGAAGGCCTTCCAGGGCTGGCTGCGCAGGGTGATGCGGAAGAGGTCGCTCTCGTCGAGCTGCCGCTTGATCTCGGTGAACTCCTCGGCGGTGGAGGAGCCGTACCGGTCGGTGGTGTACCAGAAGGTCAGGTCGACCGGCTGGTTGATCCCGGCCTCCTTGAGGATCTTCTTGGCCTTGCCGACGTCCGCGGCGCCGTACTTGTCGTAGAACGGCGTCTTGTGGCCGACGACGCCCTTGGGGACCATCGAGTACAGCGGCTCGGCGGTGCCCTGGTAGACCTTGGAGACGAGGGTGCCGCGGTCGATGATCTGGGCGATGGCCTGGCGGACGGCGAGCTTGTTGACCGCCGGGTCCTTCGGGTTGAAGACCAGGTAGCGGATCTCGGCGCCGACGTTCTCGACGACCTGGACGCCCAGCGTGTGCGCGGCGGGGCTCTGGAGGTCGGTGATCTGCGGGGCCGACAGGCCTCGGTAGGTGGCGTCCAGCTCCTTGGCCTTCAGGTCCGCGACCATCTTCTGGGAGTCCGCGTAGTAGCGGATGGTCACGGCCTTGTTCTGGCGCTTCGCGAAGCCGGCGTAGCTCTTGTTCTCGGTGAGGACGGCCTCGCCGCCCTCCTTGTACGAGTCCAGCACGTAGGGGCCCGAGCCGGTGATCCTGCCGTCCTCCCGCACCTTGTCGGCCGGGTAGTCCTTGGGGGCGACCAGCGAGGCCGCGGGCGAGCCGAGGACGTAGGGGAAGGTGGCGTCCGAGGTCTTCAGGTGGAAGACGACGGTCAGCGCGTCGGGCGTCTCGATCTTGTCGAGGCTGCCGAAGAGGTCCTTCGGGCCGACCTTGGATCCGATCGTCCGGATCCGGTCGAGGGAGTGCTTGACGGCCTTGGCGTCGAGGGCCTCGCCGTTGGAGAACTTCAGGCCCTTGCGCAGGGTGCACCGGTAGGCCTGGCTCGCGCCGTCCGTGAACTCGCAGTTCTGGGCGGCGTCCGGCTGGGGCTTGGTGGAGCCCGTGGGGAACGCCAGCAGGGTCTGGTAGACGTTCCGGTACAGCTCCCAGGAGCCGTCCCACGCCGCGGCGGGGTCGAGGGTGCTCGGCGCGCTCGTGGTCCCGACGACGATCCGCTTCGCTTCGTCGCCGTCGTCATCCGACAGCAGGCCGCAACCGGCGAGCAGGGATATGGACGCAAGGGCTGCAGTGATCTGCAGGCATCTGGTCCGGTTGAACACGTGCACGCTCCTCGATCAGCCAGGGGTGCGGCAGACCCTACCGCAGTGCCCCACGAATCCAATGGGTTGGTTTCGTGAGGCACTTGACCGGTTCCGTGCCTATTCGATACACATTTACCTCCCTTTCGGAGGCAAATACGTCCGATTATCGGTCAGTGCACCCCGGCATTGAGGAACATCCCACCGTCGACCACCAGAGTTTGCCCCGTGATCCATTCCGCTTGTGCAGATGTAAGAAACGCCGCGGCCCCGCCGATGTCCTCCGGGAGCCCGAGCCGGCCGAGCGGGTAGGCCGCCGCCGCCTCCTGCTCGCGGCCCTCGTAGAGCGCCTGGGCGAACTTCGTCTTGACCACCGCGGGGGCGATCGCGTTCACCCGGACCCCCGGCGCCATCTCGTGGGCCAGCTGGAGGGTGAGGTTGACCATGGCGGCCTTGCTCATCCCGTAGGCGCCGATGAAGGGCGAGGCGGAGACGCCGGCGATCGAGGCGATGTTCACGATCGCGCCGCCGTTGTCCTTCTGCCAGGCGTGCCAGGTCCGCTGGGCGAAGCCGAGCGCCGAGATCACGTTGGTCTCGAAGACCTTCCGCGCGACCCCGAGGTCGAGGTCCGCGATCGGACCGAAGACCGGGTTGGTGCCCGCGTTGTTCACCAGGAAGTCGACCCGGCCGAAGGCCTCCATCGTGCGCTCGACGGCATGGGCCTGGTGGGCCTCGTCGTGGGCCTTCCCGGCCACCCCGATCACCCGGTCCGCCCCGAGGCGCTCCACGGCCTCCTTGAGGGCCTCCTCGTTGCGCCCGGTGATGCACAGCCGGTCGCCCCGGGCGACCAGCGCCTCGGCGATGCCGTAGCCGATACCCCGGCTCGCGCCGGTGATCAGCGCGACCTTGCCGCTGTCGGTTCCGCTGTCTGTCATGGCGTACGCCCTGCCTCTCGTCGGTCGCGTCAGTTGAGGGGGCCGCCGGCCACGTACATGACCTGGCCGGAGACGAAGCCGGCGGCGTCGCCGGTGAAGAAGGCGATGGCGTTGGCGATGTCGTCCGGGCGGCCGACGCGCTGGACGGGGATCTGGGTGGCCGCGGCCGCCTGGAAGTCCTCGAAGCCCATGCCGACGCGGGCGGCCGTCTGGGCGGTCATCTCGGTGACGATGAAGCCGGGGGCGACGGCGTTGGCGGTGACGCCGAACTTGCCGAGCTCGATGGCCAGGGTCTTGGTGAAGCCCTGCAGACCGGCCTTGGCCGCCGAGTAGTTGACCTGGCCTCGGTTGCCGAGCGCCGAGCTGCTGGAGAGGTTCACGATGCGGCCGAACTTGGCCTCCACCATGTACTTCTGACACGCCTTCGACATCAGGAACGCACCGCGCAGGTGCACGTTCATGACCGTGTCCCAGTCGGTCTCGCTCATCTTGAAGAGCAGGTTGTCGCGCAGCACACCCGCGTTGTTGACCAGGATGGTGGGGGCGCCGAGTTCGGCGGCGACGCGCTCGACGGCCGCCTCCACCTGGGCGCCGTCCGCGACGTCGCAGCCGACCGCCAGGGCCCGGCCGCCGGCGGCCGTGATGGCCTCCACGGTGTCCTTGCAGGCCGCTTCGTCGAGGTCGAGTACGGCGACGGCCCGGCCCTCGGCGGCCAGGCGCACGGCGGTGGCCGCGCCGATGCCCCGGGCCGCCCCGGTCACGATCGCGACGCGCTGCTCGGTGGTGGACATGCTGGTTCTCCTCGCCCTTGAGAGACGGCCGCCCAGAGGTGAGCAACCGCTTAGTAGCTTCAGCTGAGGAGACGCTAGGAGTCATGGCACCCCGTGTCAACGGCCGCCGGTCCGACACCGGCCGCGGACTCCCGCTAGCGGACGAGGAGGTCCAACAGCCGCTCCACCTCCGCCGCGGGGTCGGCCGTCAGGCCGGTGTGCACCGGCCCCGGCTGCACCACCGTGCTGCGCGGGGCGATCAGCCAGCGGAACCGGCGTCCCGCGTCGTCACCCGCCGCCTGGCCCGCCGCCTCGCCGCCGCCGCACACGCCCTCGACCCCGCGCAGCGCGGCCCGTACGCCGGCCACGTCGGCCGCCGGGTCCAGTGCGAGGAGCTTCGCCTCGTCGAGGTGGGTGCGCGCGGCGACGTAGGAATGCGCCCGGCAGTAGACGATCACGCCGGCGTTGAAACACTCTCCGCGTTCCATCCGGGGCACCACGCGCACCAGCGCGTACTCGAACACGTCCCGCTTGGTCACTCGTCGCCGCTCTTCTTCTTGTGGGTCTTGTGGGGCCATTCCGGCAGGTGGTCGGTGAGCCAGCCGGGGGGCCCGGCCGGCGCCCTCACCTCGGCCTCCAGCGAGATCCTCTCGTGGATCGTGGCCGCGCGCGGCAGCAACGCCTCCACGTAGGCACGGCGCAGCGCGTCCGTGGAGTCGAATCCGGGCTCGTCGACCAGCCACTCGTCCGGCACCTCGGCGGTGACCTCGGTGAGGAGTTCCTCGGTGACCAGCGGCGCGAGCGCGGCGGCCGCGGCCGCGATGTCCGGGCCCACGGGGGCCAGTACGTGGTCGGAGGCGTTGTAGGGCTTCGCGGCGGCGGCCGGGGCCGTGGGCCAGTTGTGGTGCCAGATCATGGTGGCGCCGTGGTCGATGAGCCACAGGTCCCCGTGCCAGACCAGCATGTTCGGGTTGCGCCACGACCGGTCGACGTTGTTGATCAGGGCGTCGAACCAGATCACGCGCCCCGCCTCGGCCGGATCCACCCGGTAGGCGAGCGGGTCGAAGCCGATGGAGCCCGGCAGGTAGTCCATGCCGAGGTTGAGTCCGCCGCTGGCCTTGAGCAGCTCCTGGACCTCCTGGTCGGGCTCGGCGAGCCCGATCACGGGGTCGAGCTGCATCTGCACCAGCGTGGGGACCCGCAGGCCCAGCCGCTGGGCCAGGCGCCCGCAGATGACCTCGGCGACCAGGGTCTTGCGGCCCTGGCCGGCTCCGGTGAACTTCATGACGTACGTGCCGAGATCGTCGGCCTCGACGATCCCGGGGAGCGAGCCGCCCTCACGCAGGGGGGTCACATAGCGGGTCGCGATCACTTCTGTGAGCATTTTCCCAGGCTATCGGGCGGGCAGGGTGCGCGATCAAAGGATTTCCCGCCGTGGGCGGCATCCGGCGGCTCGGGCCGGGTCCGGCGCTCACGCGGGTGGGGCGCCCGGGGCCGTCCCGGAGGGCTGGACCTTCGGGATGCGCTGGGTGAAGAACAGTGCGATGAGCGCGGCGAAGGCCAGCACGGAGAGCGCCGCGCGCAGGCCGTCGACCCTGGCCTCCTCGTTCGCCGCGAGCGCGGCGTCGGCCACCTCGGGGCTGACGCCCGCTTCGTCGAGCGCGGTCTGAAGCTGGGCGTCCGACAGGAAGGGCGCGCCGCTCGCGAGCTGGACGGTCGCCTGGCTCTTGACGGAGCTCGGGACGGCCGGGTTCTCGGTGACGCTGGTCAGGAAGGAGGACGTGAGCGTCGCGATCATGATGGATCCGGCGAGGGCGGTGCCGATGGACGAGCCGAGGTTGGTGACGGCGTTCTGGACGCCTCCGACCTCCGCGGACTGCGCCTGCGGCACCGCGGACACGGTGACCGCGCCCAGCTGGGAGGCGAGCGCACCCATGCCGAACCCGATCAGCAGCAGCGGGACGGCGACCACCTCCGCTCCCGCGTCCACGTCGAGCGCGCCCAGGAGGACCACCGCTCCGGCGAGCAGGGCGAAGGTCCCGAGCCGCACCACGCGGCGCGGTGAGACGTCCGGGAGGAAGCGCGGGATCAGGGTCGCGGCCGCCAGCAGCGTGATCGACAGCGGCAGGAGCCTGGCACCGGTCGCCAGCGCCGACAGGCCCAGCGCGACCGACAGGTAGAGCGGGACGACGAAGAAGACGCCCATCATCACGAGGTACTGGAAGAAGAACATGGTCAGCCCGCCGGAGAGCTGCTTGTTCTGCAGCATGGCCGGGTCGACGAGCGGCTCCTGCCGGCGCGCCACCAGCCGGCCCTCCCAGCGGAGGAAGAGCCAGACCAGGAACAGCCCCAGCAGCATCAGCCACACGGTCGGCGACACCCCGAACCACGCGGGCCCGCCCTCCTTCGGCCTGAACCAGCCCCACTCGTCCGAACGGAGCACTCCGTAGACGAACGTCCCGAGCCCCAGCGCCGACAGGGCGACGCCAGTGAGGTCGATGCGCGGGCGTTCCTCGCCCACGGCGTCCGCGATGGGGCGGGCGAGCACGAGGATCCCGGCCACCATCAGCACCTCGCCGGCGAAGACCCACCGCCAGGAGAAGTAGGTCGTGGCGATCCCGCCGATGAGGGGTCCGAGCGCGATGGCGATGGCTCCGGCCGCCGCGACGAGGCCGTAGGCGGCGGGACGGCGTTCGGCGGGGAAGTTCCCGGCGACGAGGGCCACGATCGCGGGCAGGATGAGCGCCGCCCCGACCCCTTCGAGGAATGACCAGCCGAGCAGCAGCACGGTGAGGTTGGGTGCGATGGAGGTGACGAGGGAGCCGCAGCCGTAGATGACGCAGCCGATCAGGAAGGCGCGTTTGCGTCCGATCAGCACCCCGACCTTGCCGCCGGGGATCATGAGCATGGCCATCACGAGGGTGTAGGCCGTGATGGCGCCCTGGATGCCGGTCACGGTCGTGCCGAGGTCGCCGGCGACGGTGGCGATGGAGACGTTCATGACGGAGCTGTCGAGCGCCATCAGGAACTGGCCCGCCGCCAGTGTCGTCAGGACGAGTCGCGCCTTCGACGGGTTCCCGGTCGCCGTCCCTGCCCTGGATGCCATGGCTGCATGCTTCCAGCCGTCCCCGGGAGCGCCCGGACGACCCGCCCGGGAGTCAGCCGGACGGACAATCAGCCGGCCCGGCGGTCGACGGCCGGACCGTCAACCGGCCGGGTGGTCAACCGGCCGGGTGGCCAACCGGTCCGGCGGTCAATGGGCCGGGCAGTCGGCCACGGGATCGTCGTGGACGAGGGCGCAGACCATCTGGGCGCCGCGCCGGTCCTCGGGGTAGGCGGCGAGCAGCTCCGCCTCGAAGGCCTTCCACTGCCGGGCGATCTCGGCGGTGGCCCCCGCGGTGGCGCGGCGGAAGTTGTCGCCCGTCTGTGCGCGGGCGGACGCGGGGGTGTCCTTGTTCAGGGCGCGGTTGTGGGCGACGCGGCCTTCGCAGTCGGCGGGCTTGACTCCGGTGGAGTCGAAGTCCGGGTAGCAGCCGGTCGCGAGGTCCTCGGGGACGAGGGCCCGGACCTCCCGGTTCCAGTCGGCGTCCTCCATCCCGCTGTAGCGGCGGATGTCGAAGAACGGGGCGACGCCGGTGCGGGCCAGCCCCGGCGGGTTGGCGACACCGATCGCACCGGGGGCGGCCTCGTCGGCCCAGTTGGAGTGCGAGTAGAAGTCCTCGAGCTGGTGCCATCCGCGCCCGAGCTGTTCGAGGACGTCGCATTTGGCCGGTCCCGGCCGCTCGTCCCAGGTGCAGGGCGCGGACAGGTCGGTCTGGTCCGCGCGCACCCTGCCGTCGGCGTCGACGAGGCCGTCGGCCGCCCGTACGGCGTTGCGGAAGCGTGCGACGGAGGTACCGACGCATGCGATGAGCTCGGTGGTGGCCTCGTCCCGGGTGCGGGGGTAGCGGGGGTCGTGGCGGGGCGCGAGGTAGTCGGCGTTGTCGCAGTGCAGGGGGCCGACGTCGAAGTACGGGCGCTTGTCGTTGGCGTTGATCGCCCCGTCGCGGGCGTCGGCCATCTCCGCGAGCGTGGCGGGCTGCCAGGGCAGGGCGCCCCGGGTGATGGCCTCGTGGTGGTCGCCGGTGAACGCGTGGGCCGGGCCGCCCGGCAGGGCGACGAGGGCGGTGAGAGCGGCCGCGAGGAGGACCGGGGCGGCGCGGGCCGGCGGGGCGGGGCGCGGTCTCTTCACGGCAGGCTCCCGGTGAGGTTCCGGCGAGGGTGCTTCCATGCTGCGCACCGCCGAGCGTCCCCGCATCCGCAGCCCGTACGCGCGCTCCCCGGCGGCACTGCGTACGGCGTCCGTCCCGCACGGTGACGGCCGGCCGCCCTCGCGCGCCCGGCGGGCGGCAGACCTAGAGTTGAGGGCGAGGTGGCGTGCCGGGACTCGGGGCGGCCGCTCCCTTGGCCCAGTCCCCGCGCCAGGGCGCGACAACCCCAGGAGGGCATGCGACATGTCCACTGCATCTGAAACCCCGGTTCTGGACACCCTCGCCGCCATGACCGTCGATTCGCTCGAGCGGTGCGGCATGGACCCGTCCATGCTGCTCATGACCCGGATCGCGGCGCTCGCCGCCTCGGACGCTCCCCCGATCTCCTACCTCGCCCACATCGACCCCGCGCTCAAGGCCGGCCTGACGGCGGAGCAGTTGCAGGACGTACTGGTCGCCATCGCGCCCATCGTCGGCACCGCCCGTGTCATGACGGCGGCGGGCAACATCACCCGGGCGCTCGGCGTGGCGATCGCCGTCGCCGAGGCGGAGGCCCAGGCGGAGATGGACGCCATGGGCTGACGCGGAACGACAGCCGGACCGGTCGGGCCGGCCGGCCCGACCGGCTCGGGCCGGGTCGGGTCGGGTCGGGTCGGCCGTCCGACCGCTCGGGGTCGGGTCGGCCCGATCGGCCGGGCCGTGCGTCGGGACCGCCGTGCGTGGGGCGGGGCGGTCACTTTGGCAGGCAGTGAGTCAGGAGGGCTCCATGTCCCGGAGTGCGATCACCGCGATGCGCGCGGTGCCCGGTGCCACGCCCGAGGAGCGCGTGGAGATGGGCAGGGAGGCCCGGCGCCGTTGCCCCCGGTCGGGGCACGCCGTGTACCAGCCGTCTACCGACCGGCCGGACCCCTTGGCCATCCTGGAGGCGCAGTCCGCGACGCGGGTGTCCGAGCTGGTCCCGATCCGCTACGCACGGATGACGGAGTCCCCGTTCCGCTTCTACCGGGGCGCCGCCGCGATCATGGCCTCCGACCTGGCGGGCAGCCCGGACTCGGGCATCGCGGTACAGCTCTGCGGTGACGCGCACCTGCTGAACTTCCGCCTGCTGGCCTCGCCGGAGCGGCGGCTCATGTTCGACATCAACGACTTCGACGAGACGCTGCCCGGCCCCTGGGAGTGGGACGTCAAGCGGCTGTCCGCGAGTCTCGTCATCGCCGCCCGGGCGAACGGCTTCGACGAGGCCCAGCGCGCCCGCATCGTGAACTCCGCGGTGCGCTCGTACCGCGAGGCGATGACGGGCTTCGCCGGGATGGGCAATCTCGACGTCTGGTACGCGAAGATCGACGCGGAGGGCCTGGAGGCCCTCGTCACCGAACGGCTCGACAAGCGCGGCCGCAAGAAGCTGGCCACGGCGATGGCGAAGGCCCGCTCCCGGGACAGCCTGCAGGTGTTCGACAAGCTGACCGAGGTGGTCGACGGCCGGCCCAGGATCGCGGCGGACCCCCCGCTGCTGGTCCCGCTCGCCGACCTGCTGCCGGATTCCGAGCGCGACGAGCTCGTGGACCGGCTGGCTGCGCTGGTCGGCCACTACGGCCGCACGCTGGAGAGCAACCGGCGGGCGCTGCTGGAGGACTACCGCCTGGTGGACGTCGCCCGCAAGGTGGTCGGCGTCGGCAGTGTCGGCACCCGCTGCTGGATCCTGCTCCTGCTCGGCAGGGACGGCCGCGACCCGCTCTTCCTCCAGGCCAAGGAGGCCGACACCTCGGTGCTCGCCGACCACGTGGGCGCCAGCCTGTACGACAACCAGGGCGAACGCGTGGTCTCGGGACAGCGGTTGATGCAGGCGGCGAGCGACATCTTCCTCGGCTGGGAGCGGGTGGACGGCATCGACGGCAGGAAGCGGGACTTCTACATCCGCCAACTGCGCGACTGGAAGGGCATCGCGATGCCGGAGACGATGTCGCCGGCGCAGCTGGAGACGTTCGGCAACGCCTGCGGGATGACCCTGGCCCGCGCGCACGCGCGGTCCGGCGACCGGGTGGCGATCGCCGCCTACCTCGGCCGGGGCGACGTCTTCGACCGGGCACTCGCCGAGTTCGCCGAGGCGTACGCCGACCAGAACGAACGCGATCACCACGCCCTCGTCGACGCGGTGCGGGCGGGCCGCCTGCCCGCGCAGGAGCTCCCGGCGGCGTGAGAGCCGCGGCCGGCTGGGCCCGACGCGCCCTTTCCCGTCCGGACGGCGGCCCTGCCACACGCCGGCCGCGGACGCGGTGACTGGCGCGTAGTGCATGGGCACGCCCGGTCCTGGTTCCGCGTGGACAGCAGCCGGTCGAAAAAGCCGCCGGCGGCCTTGGCGCCGGGCGCGCGGCTGACCGCGGTGGCGCGCAGGACGGTGGGCGCGGTCATCTCGTCCCCCTGCGCGATGCGGAAGATCATGGCCGGGGGTGCGTACAGGCTCTCGGGCCGGGCCCGGGCGATGCGTGGCACCGGCCAGGCGGAGGAGCGCGGCGGCGGAGACGAGGCGGCCTGTCCGGATGTGCGCGCTCCGTCGTCCTGCGCCGAGCGCGGTCAGCTCGCGGCGGCCCACTCGCCGATCAGCGCCTCGGCGGTGGTGATGGCCGCCACCAGCGCGAGCGAGTTGCGGATCACCTCCGCCGTGCAGGAGGCGGGCACTCCGGCGATCGCGTCGGCCGGGACCACGACCCGGTAGCCGAGGTTGACGGCGTCGAAGACGGTGTTCGGGATGGCGATGTTCGAGGAGACCCCGGTGACGACGAGCGTGCGGATCCCGAGGTTGCGCAGGAGCGCGTCGAGGTCGGTGCCCGCCATGGGCGAGAGCCCGTGCAGCCGGCGTACGACGAGGTCCCGCTCGGCCACCGTGATGGGCGCCGCCACCTCCACCGCACGGCTCCCGGCCAGCTGCCGCACGGGCAGTTTCCCTGCGGCCCGGAACAGCCGCGCGTTGGTGTTGGCGCCGAGCCCGTCCGGCCGCCGCTCGGCGACCGCGTGCAGCACCTGTACGCCCGCCCCGCGGGCGGCGTCGACCAGCGCGGCCACCCGCCCCAGCATCCCGGACTCCCGCGCCTCCTTGGCGAGTTCCGGCAGCGCGCTCTCCTCGCCCACGACGCCGTTCTGGCACTCGACGGTGAGCAGCGCGGTCGTGGCGGGATCGAGATCCGGCATGCTTCCCCCTGGCGTGGCGTCGCGAGAGCCCCCATGATTCCTGACACACAGTCAGATGTGAAGGGGCGCGGGACCGATGGACGAGACTCAGCGGCGGGGCCGCCGCATCATGATGAGCGAGGCCGAAGTGGACGCGTTCCTGCGGGAGCAGCGGACCTGCCGGGTGGCGACGGTCTCGCCCGACGGACGCCCGCACGTGGGCGCCCTGTGGTTCGCGTGGGACGGCAGCTCGCTGTGGCTGTACTCGATCACCCGCAGCCGGCGCTGGGCGGACCTGCGCAAGGATCCGCGGATCTCGGTGGTGGTGGACGCGGGCGAGTCCTACGACGAGTTGCGCGGTGTGGAGCTGTCCGGCAGCGCGGTCTTCGTGGGCGAGGCCCCGCGCACGGGCGAGCCGTGTCCCGAACTGGCGGAGGCGGAGCGGATCTTCCCGGTCAAGAACTTCGGGATCGAGGAGATGCCGCACGACGGCCGGCACGCGTGGATCCGCCTCACTCCGGACACGGTCGTCTCCTGGGACTTCCGCAAGATCTGACGGCCGCGGCGCCGTCGCTCCCTGCCGGATCCGGCGGCGCTACGCCTGCTGGAGTTCGGCGGCCGTCGCCCGCAGGGCGTCGACCGCGGCCCGGATGGAGGGCCGGCGGTCGGCGTCCGCGCGCCAGACCGCGTACACGTGGCGGCGTACGGAGTCGGAGACGGGCAGCAGCCGCACCCCGGGCGGCACCGGGCCCCGGCCCAGCCTCGGCGCGACGCACACCCCGAGCCCGGATTCCACGAAGGCCAGCTGGGTGTGGTGCTCCTCGGCGATGTGCGCGATGCGCGGCTCGATCCCCGTCCCGCGCAGGGTGAAGACCAGCCACTCGTGGCAGAACTGGCCCTCGTTCCAGGAGATCCATTCGTCGTCCGCGAACTCGGCGAGGGAGATCGCGGCGCGGTCCGCCAGCCGGTGGCCGGCCGGGACCGCGATGTCGACGGAGTCGTCCAGCAGGTGCGTCCGGGTGAGCTCGGCGGGCACCGGCATCCGCTTGTTGTGCCAATCGATCGCGAGCGCCATGTCGAGGTCGCCGCGCACGACGGCCGCCATGCTCTCCTCGGGTTCCTGCTCGCGCACCCGGACCCGCAGGTCCGGGTGGCCGGTGCGCAGTGCGGTCAGGGCCTGGGGCAGCAGCCCGCGCATGGCGGTCGGGAAGGCCCCGATGCGCAGTTCACCGACGGCGCACCCGCGCTGGGCCTCGACGTCGGCCTGGGCCTGCTCCACCTGGGAGATGATCCGGGCCGCGTGGTCGGCGAGGAGTCGCCCCGCGTCGGTGAGGCGGACCCCGCGGCCGTTCTTCGCCAGCAGCGGCTGGCCGACCTCGCGTTCCAGCTTGGCCATCTGCTGGGACACGGCGGAGGTGGTGACGTGGAGCCCGTCGGCCGCGCCGCTGACCGAGCCGTGGCGGGCGAGGGCGTCGAGGGTGCGCAGGCGCTCCAGATTCAACATGTAAGCGATGCTACGCCGTCGCCAGGAGAAACTCTCGCTTGTCCTACGAAGTTGATACGAGCACAGTAAAGGCCATGAGCGCACCCGCAGCCCCCCGGCCGACCACCGAACCGCCGTCCGGCGCCCCCGCCACGGCCACGGCCACGACGAATGCCACGGCGACGTCCGCGGCCACGGCCACCGCGACCCGTCGGCGCGGTCTCCTCGACTGGCGCGTGCGGTTCGCGATCCTCTCGGTGGTCTGGGGCTTCAGCTTCCTGTTGATCAAGGTCGGCACCGAGGCGTACGCGCCCTTCCAGGTGGCCCTGGGCCGGGTCCTGTTCGGTGCGCTCGCCCTCCTGGCCGTACTGCTGGTCCGGCGTGAGCGGCTGCCCCGGGGCCTGCGCACCTGGGGCCACCTCACCGTGGCGGCGCTCCTGCTCAACACGGCACCGTTCTCGCTCTTCGCGTACGCGGAGCTGACCATCCCCTCCAGCCTGGCCGGCATCTGCAACGCCACGTCCCCGCTGTGGGGCATGGCGCTCTCGCTGATCGCCCTCTCCGAGGACCGCCCGACGCGCCGCCGCTTCGCCGGCCTGGGCCTCGGCTTCCTCGGCGTGCTGACCGTGCTCGGCGCCTGGCACGGCTTCTCCGGGGTCGACGCCAAGGGCACCGCGTTCGCCCTGCTGGCCTCGCTGTGCTACCCCATCGGCTGGATCTACGTCCGGCGCACGCTGGCCGGCACCCCCGGGTCCCCGGTGGCCCTCACCGGCGGGCAGCTCATGGTCTCCACCCTCCAGCTCACGCTGGTCAGCGCCCTGTTCACCTCGGCCCCGGCCTCGTTCCCGCTCTGGCCGACCCTGTCGGTGATCGCGCTGGGGGCGCTCGGCACCGGCATGGCCCTGCAGATGCAGTACGGCCTGGTGACGGAGGTCGGCCCGACCACCGCCCAGATGGTCACCTACTTCATCCCCGTCATCGCCACGACGGCCGGCGTGCTGGTCCTCGGCGAGCAACTGCACTGGAACACCCCGGTCGGGGCCGCGATCGTCCTGGCGGGCGCCGCCCTCACCCAGACCCGCCCCGGCCCCCGCAAGCCGGCCTGAGGCGGCGCCTGTCAGCCTCCGTGCGTTCTGTCGTCGCGGGGACCTGGGTGGCGCTGAACATCCGGGGCGCCGCCGACGCGCTGGCGCGCCGGTCGGCCGCCAACACCGAGCTCGCGAGGCACGCCCGGGGTGATCTCGGCCCGGGGGCGCGGGTGGCATCCACCACTTTCTACCGGTTCCTGCCTCGGTGCTCTCGCTGGGCGGGCTCGTCTTCACCCTGGGCGGCCTGCTCGGGTCACTCTGAGCCCGCGCGCCCGGTGGTCCTGTCGGCAGGACCACCGGGGCGGCGGGCACGGCCCCGACCGGCGCCCCCGCCCGCCGCCGGCACTCCGGTTCGGTCCCTGCGCGGGCCTCCCGGTCGGTCGTTGCGCAGGAACTCCCCGTCGGTCGTTGCGCCGGAACTCCCCCGTCGGTCGTTGCGCGGGAACTCCCGGTCAGTCGTTGCGCCCGCCCGGCACGCCGGCCCGGACCGCCGCGGCCACGGCGTCGGCCAGCACCGGCATCTCCGCCACCCCCAGCCGGGACACCGTCACCCGCACCCCCGGTCCCGCCTCCACGCGGAAGATGGCCCCTGGCGCCACCGCCCACCCCGCGGCGAGCAGCCTCGTCACCACCACCGTCTCGTCGGCCACCGGCACCCACACGTTCAGCCCGGTCCGCCCGTGCGCCCGCACTCCGCGCTCCCGGAGGGCCTCGACCAGCGCGTCCCGCCGCTCCCCGTAGGACCGCGCGACCGCGGCCCGGTCCACGGCCCGCGAGGCCCACAGCTCCACCACCGCGTACTGGAGCAGCCGGCTCACCCACCCCGGGCCCAGCCGCTGGCGTCCCCGCACCCGGTCCAGGGTCACCTCGTCGCCCGTCAGGACGGCGAGCCGCAGGTCGGGCCCGTACGCCTTGGCGGTGGAGCGGATCATCACCCAGTGCCGGGTCACGCCGCCCAGCGGGTACACCGGCAGGTCGACGATGCCGTGCCCGTGGTCGTCCTCGATCAGCAGCACGTCAGGGCGCCGCCCCAGGAGTTCCCGCAGCTCCCCCGCCCGCTGCGCGCCGACCGCCGCGCCGGTCGGGTTCTGCGCCCGGGAGGTCACCACCAGCGCTCGCGCGCCCGCGTCGAGGGCCCGGGCGACGTCGTCGGTCCGCGGCCCGTCGTCGTCCACCGCCACCGGCAGCACCCGCAGCCCGAGGGCCGGAACCAGGTCGAGCGAGCCGCCCCACCCCGGGTCCTCGACCGCGACCGCGTCACCGGGCCTCAGGTGGGCGGCCAGGACCCGCTCGATGGCGTCCAGCGCACCCGAGGTCACCGCGACCGGTCCCGGCGGCACGCCGTCGGCGTCGAAGTCGGCGCGGGCGATCCGCGCCAGGTCGG
This sequence comes from Streptomyces amritsarensis, assembly GCF_001953875.1. Taxonomy (GTDB): domain Bacteria; phylum Actinomycetota; class Actinomycetes; order Streptomycetales; family Streptomycetaceae; genus Streptomyces; species Streptomyces amritsarensis. The sequence continues at coordinate 19,422 of NZ_MQUR01000014.1, read as the reverse complement.
GCGCGACCGGGTCCGCGCCGTACAGGGTCGGCGCCTGCCGGTGGCGTCGGGCGGCCGCGGCCAGCGCCCCTTCCAGCGCGGGAAGCAGCGACACGTCCGGATTGCCCTCCGCGACGTCCCGCACGCCCGCCGGCACCACCATCCGCAGCGCGTCCCGCGGAGTGCTCGCCGGGCGGGAGCGCACACGGCTCCCGCGCCGCCCGTCGGTTTCGATGACCCCGCGCTCGCGTAGGGTCCTGTAGGCGGCCGCCACGGTATTGGGATTGACGCCCAGCACACCCGCCAGCTCCCGCATCGGCGGCAGCAGCGATCCGGGCGGCAGCCCGCCCGACGCCACGCCCGCCTCGACGCTGGCCGCGATTTCAGATGTGCGACGCCCTGTGATCCGATACTCTCCTAGCACAAACAATATTATGCACTAGTGCAATGGAGTCCGCGCCATGACCGCCACGCCTGCCACGGAGACGACGGACAGCACCGGGACGACCGGTGCGTACGAGCCGACCGCCCGCACGGTCCCCACCCGCTCCCGCGACCGGGCGCGCTACGACCGCGAGACGGTGCACTCGATACTCGACGGGGCTTTCATCTGCCACCTCGGCTACGTCCGCGACGGCGCGCCGGTGGTCCTGCCGACGCTGTTCGCCCGGGTCGGGGAAGCGCTCTACATGCACGGCTCCACCGGGTCCCGCCCGCTGCTCGCGGCCGGCCGCACCGACCCCGGCCTGCCCGTCTGCGTCACCGTCACCCACGTCGACGGCCTGGTGCTGGCCCGTTCGGCCTTCCACCACTCGCTCAACTACCGCTCCGTGGTCGTCCACGGCACCGCCTACCAGGTGACCGACGAGGAGGAGTGCCGCACGGCCCTGGATGCCATGATCGACGCCGTCGCCCCGGGCCGCTCGCGCGACGTGCGGCCGGCCAACGCCAAGGAGCTCGCCGCGACGGCGGTGATCCGGGTGGACCTGGACGAGGTGTCCGCGAAGCTCCGCACGGGACCGTCGAACGACGACGCCGAGGACCTGGGCCTGCCGCACTGGGCGGGCGTGGTCCCGGTCGGCACGGCGTACGGGACCCCCGTGCCCGCCGCCGACCTGGACCCCGCCATCGCCCTCCCGGACTACCTCGCCGCGCTCTGAGAAGCCGGCCGCACGGCGGCGGGTCCGTCAGGTCCCCCGGGCCCCCCGGGTCCCCCGGTTGCGGCGGCCCGTGCGGGCCGGTCCGCCGGACGGCGGGACTCCGCGACGATCAGCGCACCGACCGCGGTGAGCAGCAGTACGGTGCCCAGCACCACGGCGCCGGTCAGCCGCTCCCCGAGGACGAGGACGGCGATCGCCGCCGCGCTCACCGGCTCGATCAGCATGATCACCGAAACGGTCGCGGCGCGCACGGCCGCGGCGCCCGTGAAGTAGAGCGCGTACGCCAGCGCCGTCGGCACGGTGGCGACGTACACCAGCAGCCACAGCACCCGCGCCAGGTCCGCGGTGTGCGGCAGCAGGCCCTCCGCGGCGGCGAGCGGCAGCAGGCACACCGCGCCCACCGCGACGGACCAGGCAGTGGTCACCAGGGGGTCCCCTGCCTCCCCGCGCTGCCCGAGCCGGCGGGCCCGCAGGGTCATCGCGGCGTAGCCTCCGGCCGACAGCAGCGCCCAGCCGACGCCGAGCGGGCGCACCTCGGCGCCGCCGCTGCCCAGCACCAGGACGGCGAGGCCGGCGAGCGCTCCCACGACGGCGACGGCGCCGCCGCGGCCGAGGCGTTCGCCCATCCAGGAGCGCGCGCCGAGCGCGATGAGCACGGGCCCGGCGCCGAGCGTGACCACGGTGCCGACGGCCAGCCCGGTCTCGCGCACGGCGGCGAAGTAGGCGGCCTGGAAGAGGGTGAACAACAGCCCGGTGGCGATCAGCGAACCCGCCGACGGCGTCCCCGCCGCAGTCGAGGCCGCCGCGGGCCGGGCGCGGCCGCGCCCGGCGTGGGCCCGCCGTGCGGCGAGCACCCCGAGGAGCACCACGAGCCCGCCCGCGCACCGCCAGAACGACAGCGCGAGCGGGCCGAGGTCACTGGCCAGGAAGAGGAGGGAGGCGGCCGCCCCGGCGGTGCCCCAGGCGGCTCCGGCGACGACGAGGTACAGCAGGCTGCGCCCGGCAGCGGGCGAGTGGTTCGACACGTGTGTTCTCCGCGCGTGCGTGAAGGATGAGGGGATCGGGTCATCGCTTCGCGGGCAGCACCGACCCGCCCTGGGTGCTCCCCGGGCCGGGTCGTCGGATGTGGAGGCGCCGCCCGCTAGGACGCGGGAGGCGGAAGCACGGTCGCATGCATGCCCGCCACCCTACAGCGGGGCTTTGGTGGGTTCGCGGTCCACCGGGACCGGTTCGCCCGCGGGCTGCGGGGCGGGCCGGGAGGACTGCGCGATGAAGGCACCGCCCAGCACCAGGGCGCCGCCGACGATCTGCCAGGTCGAGAGGTACTCGCCGAGCAGGATCCAGGCCAGCACGGTGGCCACGACGGCCTCCAGGAAGGCCACCACACCTGCGACCTGCGGCGAGAGCCTGCGCACCGACACCACTCCGGTCACGTACGCGAAGACGGTCGCGACGAGCACGACCCAGCCGAGCAGCACCGGCGCGGGCACCATCGTCCCGCCGACGGAGGCCTCCCCGCCGAGCACCTGCCAGTCGATCTCCCACGGCCGGGCGAGCACGGTCATCACCAGCGCGCCGATGAGCATCCCGTAGGCGATCACGCCGAGCGGGTCGGGGGCGTCCTCTCCGTCGGCGCCCTGGTCGGCGAAGACGAAGTAGAAGGCCTGGCAGCAGGCCGCGGCGAGGCCGAAGAGCACACCGAGCGGGTCCAGGCTCAGTCCGGCCCAGATCTCGACCACGCAGGCCAGGCCGACGACGGCCACGGCCGCACCGGCGGCGGCACCGCGGGTCACGGGCTTGCGCTGCACGAAGCGGATGTAGCCGAGCAGCAGCGCGGGGCCCAGGTATTCCAGCAGCAGGGCCACGCCCACCGGGATCCGCGACAGGGAGGCGAAGTAGAAGGCCTGCACGCCGGCGACGGCGACCAGGCCGAAGCCGGCGAGCAGCGCCGGCCTGCGCAGGAGGAGGTCGCGGTGGCGCCAGGCCAGCGGGGACAGCACGAGCGCTGCGCCGGCCACCCTGAGCCAGACCATGTGGAGGGGATCCAGACCCGCCTCGATCAGCGGCTTCGCAGCCACTCCGGAACCACCGAACGCGAACGCCGAGACGAGGGCGAGGCCCAGTCCGGCGTTTTTCCCTGACGCTTGCATCCGGCCATCATGACAGGGTCGGTCAGGAGCGTCACTGCGGTGACACCTGTTGAGACAGACCTGAGATCACGCCCCTCCCGCCCCCACCGGATCTGACAGGTCGTCAGTATTGAATGTTCCGGTCGCCGGGGCTACCTTCCGCCGCACGAACCCGACGAGAAGGGGTGGTCGCATGGCTGAAGTCACCGCGCAATCACGCATCGAGGCGTCCGCCGCGCAGCTCTGGTCCCAGCTGACGGACTGGGACGCGTACGGGCAGTGGAGCATGACCCACACGAACTTCCCGCAGGGCGGGCCGCAGGCCCTGGCGGTCGGCGCGACCTTCGCCGAGAACATGAAGATGATGGGCTTTCCGGCAGAGGTCGTCTGGACCGTCTCGGAGCTGGAGGACGAACGCCTCTTCGCCATCACCGGCAAGGGCCCGATGGGCGTCGCCGTCCTCACCCGCTACACCCTGACGCCGGACGGCGGCGCCACGACCGTCCGCATCGACGGCGAGTTCACCGGGGCCGCCGTCTCCCTCATGGCGGGCAAGCTGAAGGACTCGGCCACCGCCGCCCTGAACGAATCGCTGCGCAAGCTCGCCGGCCTGGTCACCTGACCCGGCCCGCTGCCACCGGCGCCCGAAGGGCGGCGCGCCCCGCGACGAGAGGCCGCGGGGCGCGCAGCCGTACGTACGGCCGCCGGGCTCAGTGCTCGTCGGCCAGGATCAGGTAGAGCTTCTTGCGGGCGTCGCCCAGCACCGCGAGCGCCTTCTCCCGCTGCTCGGGCGAGCCGGTCCGGAAGACCTGCCCGAAGGCCTCCATCAGGCCGGCGGCGGCCTGCCGGGCCTCGTGCGCCGCCTCGAAGTCGAAGCCCCGCCCGGCGTCCTCCCAGGGGGCGTCCGGCCCGGACTCGGCCTCGGCGCGGCCGGCCTCGGTGAGCGTGAACAGCTTCTTGCCGCCCTCGCTCTCGCTGCTGATGAGCCCCTCGTCCTCCAGCAGGTTCAGGGTGGGGTAGACCGAGCCCGGGCTGGGCTTCCACGCCCCGCCGCTGCGCTCGCCGATCTCCTGGATCATCTCGTAGCCGTGCATCGGCCGGTCGGCGAGCAGCGCCAGGATCGAGGCGCGCACGTCACCGCGCCGCGCCCGGCCCCGCGGCCCTCCGCGGCCGCCGCGGCCGCCGAAGGGCCCCGCGCCGAAGGGGGGTCCGAACGGGCCGAAGGCCGCGCGGAATCCCTGGAACCCCTCCCGACGGTCCGGTCCGCAGTGGCCGTGGCCCCGTCCGTGCTCGTGCCCGTGGCCGTGCTGTCCGTGCTGTCCGTGTGAACGCATGGCTGCGCTCCTCTCGTCACGTGGTGTCCGTTTCACCGGTTCTCCGATGTATCCACTCTCAATGAACGATCGCGATCCGTCAACGATATATCGGAAACTATTTCACCGAGCGGTCCCAAGAAGGCCAGTCACCCCGGATTGGCCTTTGTCGACGATCAAGGAACCGTCCTAACGTCGCTCCATGCGCATCCGAATCGTCGACGCCTTCACCGACCGCCCCTTCCGCGGCAACCCCGCCGGAGTCCTGCTCCTCGAGGGCGGGTTCCCGCCGGACGCCTGGCTCCAGCAGGTGGCGTCCGAGGTGAACCTCTCCGAGACCGCCTTCGCCCATCCCCTGCCGCCCGGCGGGGACGCCGACTGGGCGCTGCGCTGGTTCACCCCGGCCGCCGAGGTCGACATGTGCGGCCACGCCACCCTCGCCACGGCGCACGTGCTGGCCGCCGACGGGCTGGCCGAGGGGCTGATCCGCTTCTCCGCCCGCTGCGGCGTCCTGACCGCCGAGACCGCCGCGGACGGCACGATCACGATGGACTTCCCGACGTCCTCACTGACCCCGGTCCCCGCGCCGCCCGCCGTGGACCACGCGCTCGGCGGCGCGCCGATCCTCTCCGTCCACGACACCGCCGCGCACATCGGCGACCTGGTCATCGAACTCGCCGACGAGAAGACCGTCCGCGAGCTGGAGCCGGACCACGCCGCCCTGCGCGCCTTCGCCAAGCGGGGAGTGATCGTCACCGCCGCCGCCGAGGACCCCGCCAGCGGCTACGACTTCGTCTCCCGGGGCTTCTTCCCGGCCTTCGGGATCGACGAGGACCCGGTCACGGGCAGCGCCCACACCGCGCTCGCCCCGTTCTGGGCGCAGCGGCTTGGCCGCACCGAACTGACCGGCCTCCAGGGCGGCGCCCGGCAGGGGCTCGTACGGGTGACCCTGGCGGGTGACCGCACCCTGCTCACCGGACACGCCGTCACCGTCGTCGACGGGGAGCTCCTGACGGCCCCGTGAGCGGACGGGGCTGAGAAGCGAGCACGGGCGGGCGCGGGCGCGGTCGCACGGCAGGGGCCCGGAGGCGAGGGCGGACGCAAGGGGGCGCCCGCAAAAAGGCTGCACGCAAGGGGCGCGGGTCGGACGCCACGGGATGCGCGCGGCGCGGGGCGGACACGAGGGGCGGACACGAGGTGCGGGGTCAGCCCGTCGGCCCGTCCCGCTCCCCGCGGGCCGCCTGCGCCCGGGTCTTCGCCTGCGCCTTCGCCCGCGCCGCGGCCCGCCGCTCTTGCTCGGTGCGCTCCCAGGCCTCGGAGTCGATGCGCTTGCGATGGACCTGTCCCGGCTCGGCCGCGCCCAGACGCACGGTCCACAGCCACAGGACGGCCGACACCGCGAAGAGGACGACCGCCGTCAGAAGGTAGGAGCCGACTTCCTCGGACTCGGGGACGCCCGCCTCGTGCATGAAGCCGGGTACGCCGGAGACGAGCGCGTTCACCCACCATGCGAGCGCCAGGTTGAACAGGGCGAGGGAGATCCAGTACGCCACGCGCATGTTCCTGGCCGGGCCCGCCACCTCGCCCAGCAGCAGCAGGCGCCGCAGCGAGACGGGCCCCGTCCGCTGCCGGCCGCCGACGTCGTTGTGGGCCCGGCGCACGGAGGCGTAGCACTCGTCCAGCCAGCGCCCCGGTTCCGGGTCGGGGGCGGGGCCGTCGGTCGGGGCCAGTTCCTTGGCCTGGATCCATCCGGTGATGAACTGGATCTCCAGGTGGGCCTTCTCCAGCCGTCTGCGGTATTTGTGGTCGGCGCTGCGCGCCTCGCGGCGGTCCCGGATGAGGAGGCTGGCTCCGCCCACCAGCCCGCTGATGACGGGCACGAAGAACGGGGCGAACGACGCCAGGGAGTCCATGACAGCCACCGCGCGTGCCTCCTCACTCCCCCCAGCGTCGCACCACGGCGGACAGCGGCCCCGCCCTGCGCGGCCGATCGGGTGGGCCGCCGCGTCTACGGCGTGGGCAGCCAGCCCACCTTGCCCGCGAGCAGGGCGTACCCGCCGAACGCCACGATGTCGAGCAGCGCGTGCGCGGCGACGAGCGGCCCTACGCGCCCCCAGCGGCGGTAGGCCAGCACGAACACGGCGCCCATCACCACGTTGCCGATGAAGCCGCCGATGCCCTGGTAGAGGTGGTAGGAGCCGCGCAGCAGCGAGCTGGCGGCCAGCGCCGCCATCGGCGACCAGCCGAGCTGGCCGAGCCGGCGCAGCAGGTAGGCCAGCACGATCACCTCTTCCACCACCGCGTTCTGGATGGCGGACAGGATCAGCACGGGGAACTTCCACCACACGTCGGGCAGGGCCTCCGGCACCACCGTGAGGTTGAAGCCGGCGGCCCGCGCTCCCAGGTAGAAGGCCAGTCCCGCGCTCCCGATCCCCGCCGCGACGAGGGCGCCCCGGCCCAGGTCCCACAGCGGCCGGGTCCGGTCGAAGCCCAGCACCCGCAGCCCGGGGGCACCCTCGCGGGTGAGCAGGTGCGCCACCAGCAGCACGGGGACCAGCGCGCTCGCGATGCCGAACAGCTGCCACGCGAGGTCCAGCCACGGCCGGCCGGGTGCGTAGGAGCCGTTGAGCGTGGCGGCCTGGTCCTTCAGACCGCCCGGCCTGGTCAGCGATCCGATGAAGCTGATCAGCGCCGAGACCCCGCTCGCGCCCAGCGACAACGCCAGGACGAGCAGGGTCTCGGTGCGCAGGAGGTCCCGCCGCCCGTCCTCGCCCAGTTCCACGAACACCGGCTCCGGCTCAGCCCGCACGCCCGACTCCCGTCCTGCCATCCCGTTGCGACCACCCCATACTGCCTCGTCGGCAGGGCGGACGATCACCGAGGGAGGGGGGCGCGGGAGGCGGCGCGGGAGGCGGCCGGCGGCTGCGCGGCGGCTCAGCGCGCGACGGGCACCGCCGCGCCCGCCTCCTCCGTCAGCCCCACGGGCCAGGTGTGCACGGGGTCGCCCTTGTGCATGAGTTCGCTGTAGCGCCGGGTGGTCGCGGCCAGCGCCGCCTCCCGCTCCAGCCCCGCCGCGAGGGCCCGGTGGTAGGTGTCGACCTGCCATGTGGCACCGTTCACGCGCCGCCGGCAGCGCTCCTCGATGATGCCGAGGTAGTGGTCCCGGTCCGCGGGCTCGATGCCCCAGGCGTCCAGGCCGGCCGCCGCCATCGGCAGCAGCTCGTCCAGGACCAGCCGTACCGCCGGCACGCTGACCAGGCCGCCGGCCCGGCCCCGGCGCGGCCACCGCAGCCGGGCGTCGATCCCGTACCGGCAGGCCGCGTCGAAGTTGGCCTCCGCCTCGGCGAAGGGCAGCCGGGTCCACACCGGGCGCGCTTCGTCCGCGAGCGTGCGTACGAGCCCGTAGTAGAAGGCGGCGTTGGCGACGACGTCGGTGACCGTCGGCCCCGCCGGCAGCACCCGGTTCTCCACCCGCAGGTGCGGCACCCCGCCCGCCACCCCGTACACGGGCCGGTTCCAGCGGTAGACGGTGCCGTTGTGCAGGACCAGCTCCTGCAGGCTCGGCACGCCGCCCTCGGCCAGGACCCGCAGGGGCTCCTCCTCGTCGCATATCGGCAGCAGGGCGGGGAAGTAGCGGACGTTCTCGGCGAAGAGCTCGTACGCGGAGTCCACCCACCGCTCGCCGAACCAGGTGCGCGGCCGCACGCCCTGGGCCTGGAGCTCCGGCGGCCGGGTGTCGGTGGCCTGCGTGAACAGCGGCGGCCGCGACTCCCGCCACAGCTCCCGCCCGAACAGGAAGGGCGAGTTGGCGCCCACGGCTATCTGCGCGGCGGTCACCGCCTGCGCCGCGTTCCACACGGCCGAGAACCGGGCCGGCGTCACCTGGAGGTGCAGTTGTACGGAGGTGCAGGCGGCCTCGGGCACGATCGACCCGGAGGTCCAGGTCAGCCGCTCGACGCCGTCGATGTCGAGGGTGAAGTCCTCCCCGCGCATCATGAGGATCTGCTCGTTCAGCAGCGAGTAGCGGTCCACCGCCGAGAGGTTCGCGGTGACCAGGTCCGCCCGGGAGATCGTCGGCAGGATGCCGATCATCACCACTCCGGCGTCGATCTCCGCGGCCTGCCGGTGCGCGTATCCCAGCCCCGCGCTGAGTTCCTCGGCGAGCCGGTCGAATACCCGGCCGTCGAGCCGGTGCGGCAGAACGTTCACCTCCAGATTGAACATTCCCAGCTCGGTCTGGAAATCAGGGCTGGCAATCCGCTCCAGCACCTGGGCATTCACCATGCGCGGCAACCCGTCGGTTCCCGCGAGATTCAACTCGATCTCCAGCCCCATCATGTTCTTCGGACGATCGAACCTCTTCTCCGCCAGAAGTCGCTCCAGTCCCTCCAGACACTCGTGGAGTTTCCTTCGATACCGCTGCCGATCGGACAGGTCGAATCCGCCCGCCACGACCTTCTCCCCCATCGAAGCGTCCCTCCTCGAGTGGGCCTGGCCCGGGGCACCCAGGCGCGCGTTACGGTCGATGATGCCCCGGCATCGTGATCCATAACGCGGAGGGGGCGTGCGTGGCGAGGAGCGCGCGCCGGGTTGGCCGAAGGGCGCTTCGGCACATTCACCTGGCAAGTCGCCTCATGCAAATTCATCTTGACATTTGCCCGCTCCCGAAAACAGGTGCTTTCCAGCCGAGCCCCCTTCCGGTAACCTCCGAGGTCAGCGCGGCACGTTCGCGCACATCCGGCATGAATGCCATGTCAGCGGGACCGGTAAGCGCCTTGTCGGCAATAGGCGGGACAGCTAGCCGAAACACTGCGTGAACACATGTCGTATAAACTCCGCAAACGAGGCAGAGAGTTGGCGCGCGGCCATTGCCCCTCGGCCCCCCTCTGGCCCCAGAATGCGACAGCGCCGTCCCGCACCTGCCCCCGTTCCACAGGTCTCCCAAGTGAGAGGCGACCCACCATGCCGCTGCATGTCCCCCCGGCTCCCGCTCCCGCCCTGCGCAGCGTCCTCGCGGCACTCGGTTCCCCCACCGCCGTCCACGAGGCGCACACTCCGGCCCTGCGCTCCATCCAGGGGCCGCTGACCGCCGAACTCCCCCTGCCGGTCCACGTCCTGGACCGGCTGAACCTCTCGGACCTCGCGTCCGCCGGCCGGCCGCCCCGGACGCGCCTGGTCGGCTGGCGGTTCCTGATCCGCAGCGGGGACCGCCACGTCGCGGCGGCCGACACCCGGCTGACGCCCGACGGCTGGGCCTTCTCCCACTTCTTCGAGGGCCCCTACGTCGCCGCCACCGAGCGCGCCCTGCGCCAGGCCGAACTGCTCGCCACCGGCTACCAGCCGCGGCTGCTGTCCGTACCGGAGCTCTACATGCTGACGCTGTGGCTGCACGGGGCGGTGGGCGCGGACGCCGCCGCCGGACTGCCCGCCGGCGAGGACCTGCTGGTGCCGCTGGCCCCGGCCCCGCCCGGCATCGCCGCGTACCGGCCGCATCCGGTCTCCGAGCTCCTGCCCGTGCTGACCCACCGGCTCACGCCCGCGACGGCGCCGGTCCCGCCGTCGCTGGCCGCGCCCGCCGCCTGACCTGATTCGCCCATTCGGCCTAGTCCGGCCGGGCCACCCGCGAACCATCCGAAATGACAGGGTAGTTGGCCTGAACCGCCCGCACGAGTGATGCGTCATCAATCCATGAGGACAGCTGCCGGGAAATCCCTGCGAAGCGGCTGTCGTGGGGGAACACTGATGGCAAGCGCCCCGCGGCTGCGGGGATGACCCAGGGGGACGGCCATGAATCAGGTAACGAGCCGTAGCACACAGACCACACCGCAGCGAAAGAACGCATCCATGTGCCAGCACCAGCCAGCCTGCCCGTCTGCCGAATCCGCCGACCGGGAGGCCGCTCGCCCGGTGGCCAACCACCCGGAACAGGGCTGGAGCCTGCTGTGCAACGGCGTCCTGCTCTTCGAGGACACCGGTGAGCTGCTGCCGGACGGGCAGATCATCGCTCCGCACCGCCCGCTCGCGGCGGCGTAGCCGACGTCGTACGGCGAAGGGGCCGACCGGGAGAGTCTCCCGGTCGGCCCCTTCGTCACGTCACGCGGCGGCCGTCACAGGCGGGCGCCTCAGTTGTCGTACTCGTCCAGCGGCGGGCAGGAGCACACCAGGTTCCGGTCGCCGAACGCACCGTCGATGCGGCGCACCGGCGGCCAGTACTTCTCGGCGGCCGTGACGCCGCCGGGGAAGACGGCCTCGTCGCGGGTGTACGGGTGGTTCCACTCGCCGCCCAGCGAAGCCGCCGTGTGCGGGGCGTTGGCCAGCGGGTTGTCGTCCGCCGGCCACTCGCCGCCCGCGACCCGCTCGATCTCGCCGCGGATGGCGATCATCGCGTCGCAGAAGCGGTCGATCTCGGCGAGGTCCTCGGACTCCGTCGGCTCGATCATGAGCGTGCCGGCCACCGGGAAGGACATCGTCGGCGCGTGGAAGCCGTAGTCGATCAGGCGCTTGGCGATGTCGTCCACGCTGACGCCCGTCGCCTTCGACAGCGGGCGCAGGTCGATGATGCACTCGTGCGCGACCAGGTTGCCCGGGCCGGTGTAGAGCACCGGGTAGTGGGGCTCCAGGCGCTTGGCGATGTAGTTGGCGCCGAGCACCGCCACCTGGGTGGCGCGCTTGAGGCCCTCGCCGCCCATGAGGCGCACGTAGGACCAGGAGATCGGCAGGATGCCGGCCGAGCCCCACGGCGCGGCCGAGATCGGGCCGACGCCCGTCTCGGGGCCGGCCGTCGGCTGCAGCGGGTGGTTCGGCAGGTACGGGGCCAGGTGCGCCCGGACACCGACCGGGCCGACGCCCGGACCGCCGCCGCCGTGCGGGATGCAGAAGGTCTTGTGCAGGTTCAGGTGCGAGACGTCGCCGCCGAAGTGACCCGGCTTGGCCAGGCCCACCAGGGCGTTCAGGTTGGCACCGTCGACGTAGACCTGGCCGCCGGCCTCGTGCACCTGGGCGCAGATGTCGGCGACGTGCTCCTCGAACACACCGTGCGTGGAGGGGTAGGTGATCATCAGCACGGCGAGCTCGTCGCGGTACTGCTCGATCTTGGCGCGCAGGTCGTCCGCGTCCACCTCGCCGTCGTCGGCGGTCTTGACGACGACGACCTTCATGCCGGCCATCACGGCGCTGGCGGCGTTGGTGCCGTGCGCGGAGGACGGGATGAGGCAGATGGTGCGCTGCTCGTCGCCGTTCGCGCGGTGGTAGGCGCGCACGGCCAGCAGGCCGGCGAGCTCACCCTGGGAGCCGGCGTTCGGCTGGATGGAGACCTTGTCGTAGCCGGTGACCTCGCAGAGACGTTCCTCCAGCTCGTTGATGAGCGTGAGGTAGCCCTCGGCCTGCTCCACCGGGGCGAAGGGGTGCAGCTGGCCGAACTCGGGCCAGGTCACCGGCTCCATCTCGGTGGTCGCGTTGAGCTTCATGGTGCAGGAGCCCAGCGGGATCATGCCGCGGTCCAGCGCGTAGTCCTTGTCCGAGAGCTTGCGCAGGTAGCGCAGCATCGCGGTCTCGGAGCGGTGCTGGTGGAAGACCGGGTGGGTCAGGTAGGCGTCCGAGCGCAGCAGGGCCTCGGGCAGCGTGTCGGCCGTGGCCTCGTCGAGCGCCTCGATGTCCGCGGTGACGCCGAAGGCGGCCCACACGGCCTCGATGTCGGCGCGCAGGGTGGTCTCGTCGCAGCTGATGGAGACGAGGTCGGCGTCGACGCGGTGCAGGTTGACCCCGCCCTCGCGGGCGGCGGCGACGACCTCGGCCGCACGGCCGGGGACGCGGACCGTGATCGTGTCGAAGTAGGAGCCGTGCACGGTCTCGACCCCGCCGGCCCGCAGACCGGCGGCGAGCAGCGTCGCGTAGCGGTGGGTGCGGCGCGCGATCGTGCGCAGGCCGTCCGGGCCGTGGTAGACGGCGTACATGCCGGCCATGACGGCGAGCAGCACCTGCGCGGTGCAAATGTTGCTGGTGGCCTTCTCACGGCGGATGTGCTGCTCGCGGGTCTGCAGCGCCAGGCGGTACGCCTTGTTGCCGTCCGCGTCTACCGAGACGCCGACGAGGCGGCCGGGCAGCGAGCGGGCGTGCTTGTCCTGGACGGCCATGTAGCCGGCGTGCGGTCCGCCGAAGCCCATCGGGACGCCGAAGCGCTGGGTGGTGCCGACCGCGATGTCCGCACCGAGGGCGCCCGGGGACGTCAGCAGGGTCAGGGCGAGCAGGTCGGCCGAGACGGTGACGATGGCGCCGAGCTCGTGCGCCTGGTCGATGACCGGCTTGATGTCCCGGACGGCGCCCGAGGCACCCGGGTACTGGATCAGTACGCCGTAGACGCCGCGCTCGGCGATCTCGGCGGGGATGCCGTCGGAGAGGTCGGCGACGACGACCTCGATGCCGATCGGCTCGGCGCGGGTCTCGATGACGGCGACGGTCTGCGGCAGGGCGTCGGCGTCGACGAGGAAGACGTTGCCCTTGACCTTGCCCACGCGGCGGGCCAGGGTCATGGCCTCGGCGGCCGCGGTGCCCTCGTCGAGCAGCGAGGCGCCCGAGGTCGGCAGGCCGGTGAGGTCGGCGACCACGGTCTGGAAGTTCAGGAGGGCCTCGAGGCGGCCCTGCGAGATCTCCGGCTGGTAGGGCGTGTACGCCGTGTACCAGGCCGGGTTCTCCATGACGTTGCGGAGGATCACCGGCGGGGTGAAGGTCCCGTAGTAGCCGAGGCCGATCATGGAGGTGAGGACCTGGTTGCGGTCGGCGAGCGAGCGCAGCTCGGCGAGCACCTCGGCCTCGGTCCGCGCCTCGGGCAGGGCGAGCGCGTCGGCGGTCTTGATCACATCCGGGACCGCGGCGGCGGTCAGTTCGTCCAGGGAGCCGTAGCCCACCTGGGCGAGCATCTTCGCCTGCGCCTCGGCATCCGGGCCGATGTGGCGCTGTTCGAAGGGGATGCCTCGCTCCAGCTGGGAGAGCGGAATGCGGTTGGCGGTCATGTACGGAGGCCTCCTGGTCATATGACCTGCGAGGGGCACCACGGCGCGGGCACCCGGACGGCCTCCCCCTCTGTCATCTGCACCTGAGAGTTTCACCGGAGTCACGGGGGTCTCCCGAGAGATCCGGCTTTCACCGTCGGTGAGGAGGGGGACCGGCACTGCGCGCCCGGTACCCGCCCTGCTTTCCAGAGTGGCCTCGTCCGTGCGGTACGTATGCCTGAGAGATTCCGGGGAGGATTTGCTCCTTCGGCGCCTCCGTCTTGCTCACTCGGAGGACTCTCCCGCACAGGGTCGACAGCCGTCACCCAGACTACCAGCGGGGTTCAAGAGGCTCCCCGAGTGGCCTCCTCTGCGGAAATGCTCTTCTGTTGTCACTACGGAGCAGTTGCGACAGTTGCGACCATTTGGAGGGACCGTGCAGACCGACATCGATCCGCGCAGCCTGATCGGCCGCAAGGCATTCGACCGCAACGGTGCCAAGATCGGCACCATCGACGAGGTCTACCTCGACGATGCCACGGGCGTCCCGGAGTGGGCCGCCGTCCGCACCGGCCTGTTCAGCCGGGACGCCTTCGTCCCGCTGGAGCCGAGCGAGATGGTCGGCGAGACCCTGCGGGTGCCCTTCGAACGCTCCCTCATCAAGGACGCACCGGATTTCGGCGTCGGCCGCCACCTCTCTCCCGAGCAGGAACTCCAGCTCTACCACCACTACGGCCTGGACACGACCCTTCCCTCCGACTTCCACCGCGACTTCGGCCACCTGGCGGGCGACGAGGGCTGACCCCCGGCGCTGTTCCCGGACCGGCCGCCTCCCTAGTGCTGTGACCGGCAGGGTTCACCGGGTCGCGACGCCCGGCACGGCACCTCGCCGCGTTGTCGGACCGCGCACGTACGTCCAGTACGAGCCGCGGCCCTCCGCCTTGCGATGCACCGCACCGGACGCCGCGCCCCGGCACACCTTTCCGGCCACAGCACTAGACCGCCCGCGCCCGCGGGTGGTGGAGGCGCCCCCGCGGTCCGCGGGGGCATAGGAATGCGGATCGGCGGGGCGGCGCGCGGCGCCCGAGCTGCGGCAGCGGACGGCCCGAGGCGTCCGCCCCGAACAGCTCGCCGACCGCGAGCCCTTGCTGCCGCGGCCATCGGTTCGGGGCCTCCGCCCAGGCGGGCGCGCCCGGTTTCCCCCCGCGGCGGCAGCCGGGTCAGGTCCGGGCCGGCTCGGCCGCCCCGACCTGCGGCGCCGCCTTCGGCGGAGCGCGTCCTTGAGCGGTCAGCCGCCGGCCGACCGGACGGACGCGAGGACGAACGCGTGGCCCGCCGGGTCCGCGTAGCGGCGCAGGGTCGTGCGTTTGTCCGGGCGGGTGCCGTCCTCCTCCGCCGCCACCGGCCGCGCCCCGAGGGCGACGGCCTCGCGCTCGGCCTCGTCGAGGGAGTCCTGCGCCACCAGGATCCGCAGGTGGACCTGCTGGCTCCCCTCCGGCAGCGGCCAGGTCGGCGGTGTGTGCTGCGGGTCGCGGCGGATGCCGAGCAGCACGCCGGCGCGGCCCGTGACGAGGAACAGGTCGCCGTCGTCGGCGGCGGGGCCCGCCGTCGCGCCGAGCAGGTCAGCGTAGAAGCGGGCCAGAGGCTCGGGGTCCGCGCAGTCCAGGACGATGACGCTTGTCTTCACTACGGTCATGCACCCGCGTGTGCCCTGCGTCGTCGGCCGTACACGCGCCGTACGGGTCGCATGCCGTGCGGAGGTCCGGGTAGCCGCGCCTCGAGACGTCCAGACGGACGCCCCGCACCTCGGGGGTGCGGGATCGCCGATGACGCGGAAGGAGTGCGCATGTCGCACGTCGAGGAGTATGTCGAGGTCAACGTCCCGGTACGCACGGCCTACAACCAGTGGACGCAGTTCGAGGACTTCCCCGCCTTCATGGAGGGGGTCGAGCGCATCGAGCAGCGCAGTGACACGCTCACCCACTGGGTGACGAACGTGAACGGGGTCCGGCGCGAGTTCGACGCGCAGATCACCGAGCAGCTCCCGGACCGGCGCGTCGCGTGGATGACGGTCGACGGTGAGGCCCGCCAGGCCGGCCTCGTCACCTTCCAGCCGATCGACGCGACCACCACCAAGGTCGTCCTGCAGATGAACTGGGTGCCCGACGGCATCGCCGAGGCCGCAGCCGACAAGCTCGGCTTCGTCAAGCGCCAGGTGGGCGGTGACCTGAAGCGGTTCAAGCTGTTCATCGAGTCCCGCGGGGTCGAGACGGGCGCCTGGCGCGGCGAGGTCTGATCGCGATGGGCCGGATGAACGGGGTGAGCGGGGTGGGCGGCGGGGTGAGCGGGGTGAGCGGGGAGACCGCGCGCAAGGGCGCCCGGGCCGCGTCGCGCGGCGGCACGCTGCGGGAGGTCACCGCCCGGTCCGGGCTGGTGGCGCGCGGGGTGCTGTACGCGCTGATCGGGGTGCTGGCCGTCCGCGTCGCCTTCGGCGGCGGCGACCGGGAGGCCGACCGGCAGGGTGCCCTCCAGGAGCTGGCGGACCAGCCCTTCGGCTCGGTCCTCATCTGGGCCGTCGGCATCGGCCTCGTGTGCATGGTGCTGTGGCGGCTGTCGGAGGCGGTGTTCGGCGCGGCCGGTCCGGACGGCGACAAGCCCGCCAAACGCCTGGCCTCGGCGGGCCGGTGCGTGTTCTATGCGGTGGCGGCCTTCTCCGTCCTCGTGTTCGCCTCGGGCGGCGGCGGGAGCTCCGGGGACGAGCAGTCGCGTGACATGACCGCGAAGTCGCTCGGTCTGCCCGCCGGCCAGTGGCTGGTGGGTGCCGTCGGCGTCGGGATCGCCATCGCGGGCGTGGTCATCGCGGTACAGGCGGCACGGTGCCGCTTCCGCGAGCACCTCGCGATGGGAGGTGCCTCGCGAGGCTGGCGGAAGGCGGTCGACTTCCTCGGGGTGACCGGCGGGCTGGCCCGCGGGGCCGTGTTCGCGGCGGCCGGCGGCTTCGTCGTGTACGCGGCGCTGCGCTACGACCCCGGGCAGGCCAAGGGGCTCGACGACACCCTGAGGACGTTCGCCGGGACACCGGCGGGTCCGTGGCTGCTGGTCGCGGTCGCCGTGGGGCTCGTCCTCTTCGGGGCGTTCTCCTGGGCGATGGCCCGGTGGCGCGAGGTGTGAGGGCGCGGGGATTCGGGGCGCGGGGTGTGAACCCTTGCCTCCGGTCCTACGGGGCGGGTGGGGCGGGACGGCTCCGGTGCTCAAGGGGGAGACCCGCCGCGGCGGAGCCGAATCCCCGCAGTGGCGTCCATCTCCCGTCCGGGGACAGCCGCGTGATGCTGTCGGTTCGTTCACCGAGGGACGACGCCCGTACCGGCCGACAACGGGTGGGCGTCGGGCTTGCCAGGTCCTCGGGCGGGCCCCGCGCCGGCCGTCGCCGACGGTGAAGGTGCCGCGTACGGCCGGTACGCGTTCGAGGCCCGCGAGCCGCGCCAGCGGCCCGGTCGCGGCGCAGCCGGTGGCCGGCAGGACAGGCAGGCAGTTCGAGCCGCTCGGGCATCGGAAGAACGTGGGCGGGTAGCTCTCGCCGGCCCCGCCAGTACGGCGCGTCGTAGGACCAGCGGCCGGCGTCGCAGAAGGCGGCGTACCCCTTGTTCCCACCTGCTCCCTCGGCCGGTGGCAGACCCGGCCGTGGCCGTACTCACGCCTCACGAAGGACGGCGGTGCCACCAGTGCCTGCGGCGCGGGTGTACGGCGCGGCCGAGGCGCAGGCCGATGAAGAGGTACCCGAGGAGCGCTCCGGCCGTGTTGAGGATGACGTCGTCGATGTCGAAGACGCGTCCGGTGACGAGGGCGCCCTGGACCAACTCCACCAGCGTCATCAGGCACACGGTCACCGCGGCGACCCGCAGCAGTCCGCGTGCGGGGGGCAGCAGGACGGGCAGGAGCACGCCGAACGGCACGCCGAGCAGCAGGTTGCCGCCGAGTTGACGGGCCGCTTCGAGCGCCGGCGCGTGCTCCAGGTAGGCGTCGATCGAGCGGCCCGGCCGGAGGTTGCTGTGCACGAGGGCCGCCGAAGCCGCGGACGGCTCCAGCGTCAGCCGGGCCAGGACCACGCTGAACAGGACGGTCCCGGCGAAGGCGGCCAGCATGGCCAGCGCCCGCACCGCCGGGTGTGCCGGGCGGGTCTTGGCCGCCGTTGCCGTGGCCGGTTGCACCGCTTCCCGCGGTTGTGCGTCGCGCCGTCGCGCGCGGCTCCATGTCATGAGGGCGCGTGTACCCGGCGGACGGGCCCCTACGCGGCTGCCCCGCGGGCGCATGCGCGCGTCCCCGAGAGGGCACGCGCACGGGGTGACCGACATCCCCCGCACCGCATCGCAGCCCGGCGGCCCGCCCTCCTGCGCCGTCGCCCCCACCACCCCCACCGCCCTCGCGGCGCGCACGCGCGCCGAGTTGCGGCGTACGGCCGTCCGCGTCTGGACGGACAACCTGGCCGACCACGCGGCTGCCCTCACCTATTACGCCCTGCTCGCGCTGCTGCCCGCGCTCGTCATCGCCGTATCCGTCGTGGGGTTGCTGGGCGGGGCGCGGCGCGACCGCCTCGTCGCGGACCTGACCGCGTACGCACCCCCGCAGTCGGCGCAGGTGCTCCGCGAGGCGCTGGGCGGCCTCCCGGAGGGGCAGTCGTCGATGTGGGCCCTGCTGTTGGGCGGGGTGGCGAGCGCGCTGTGGTCGGCGTGCAGCTACCTGGCGGTGTTCCGCCGCGCCCTGCACACCATGCACCGGGTGCCGGACACACGGCGTCCGCTGCGCGCCGCGCACACACTGCTCGTCCACGCGGGGCTGCTGCTGGTGCTGCTCGTGGTCGGCGCGGTGGGGCTGGTCCTGTCCGGGCCGCCGGCCCGGTGGGCCGCACGGGCGGTCGGCGGGAGCGGCCCGCAGGCTGTCGCGCTGCTGCGCTGGCCCGTGCTCCTGGTGGTCGTGACCCTCCTGGTGCTGGTCCTCTTCCGGACCGGCCCGGTCCAGAGCCGGGGCACCCGGCGGGGCCTGCCCGGCGGCGTGTTGGCGGCGCTGCTGTGGCTGGCCGCGTCGGGGCTCTTCACGCTGTACACGCAACTGGACACGTACGGCCGCCTGTACGGGTCGCTGGCCGGGATCGTGGTCTTCGTGATCTGGCTCTGGTTCGCGAACCTGGCCCTGCTGACGGGTGCGCAGTTCAACGCCGAGCGGGCGCGCAGGCCGGCGGCCGGACCTCGGGGGTGAACGTCGGCGGCCCGGCCCGGAGCCGCCGCGCACGGCCCGGCCCGACCGGGACCGGGTCGCGTCGGCTCCGGGCCGGGCCGGCTTCGGACGCCCTACTTCGCGCGCCGTGCCCGCCGGGCGCGCCGGGCGAGCGCGGCGGCGGCGAGTACGCCGGCGGCCGTGGCCAGCGCGGTGCGGTGGGTCCGCGCCGCGGTCGCGGCCCGGCCGGCGTTCGCCCGCACGGAGTCGAGGTCGCGGTGCCCGGCGAGCCGCCCGGCACGGGCGGCCGTGTCCCGGACGCGCGTCGCCGTCCGCAACGCCCCGGCCAGAACGGGGTCGGGGGTCTTGTCCTCGACGAGCCGCCCGACGTGCACGGCGGTGTCCCTCAGCCGGTCGGTCGCGCGGGCGACCTGTCGGCGGAGCTCCGCCGAGGTGGGGACGGACTTGTCGTTCACGTGCGGTATCAGCGTCATGGGGCTTTCCTCTCCTGGGAGTTGTCCGCGTTCGGATATCTGCTGCGCGGGTACCCGGCAGCGGCCCGATCACGCGCGCGGGTTCGGGGAGACGGGGCCGTACGACGGCGCTGCTCCCCGGGCGCGGCACGGCCGTGGGCCCGAACTCG
>NZ_MQUR01000044.1 GCF_001953875.1 Streptomyces amritsarensis | reverse complement strand
AGGGGGCCTGCGGCCGAGCCGGCGGGCCGGCCGGCTCGGTCGCAGGATCGGCGCCCGGTACCGGGCGGGCGGTGCCGGGCGGGCGGTGCCGGGCGGGCGCTCAGCCCGCGAGTCGTCGGGCCTGCCGGACCGCGTCGGACAGCTGCCGGACCTCCGGGTCCTCGGTCCGCTCGGCCAGTCGGGCGGTGATCTCCGACAGCCTGCCCAGGCCGACCGCGCCCGGGACCGGATCCCAGCCGCCTCCCCGCTCGCGCAGCGCCGAGGCCAGGTACGCCGCCGCGGCCGTGACCTGGAAGCGGGGCGCGGCCTGCTCCCAGCCTCCGCCGGTCAGCGCGGAGGCCTCCACCCGGCCGGACTCCTCGTGCGGGGCCCGGCCCTCGGGGTCGAGCCACCGGACCGTGGCGGTGGCCACGTGTCCGGACGCGCCCGGCCTCAGCCGCACCGCGTACAGCGCGGTCACCGTGTGGCCCGCGCCGACCTCGCCGCCGTCGACGGAGTCGTCGCGGAAGGCGTCGTCGGCCACGCGCCGGTTGTCGTATCCGATCAGGCGGAAGCGTTCGACGTTGCGCGGGTCGAAGGAGACCTGGGCCTTGGCGTCGCGGGCTCGCAGTTCGACCTGTGCGGGCAGCTCGTCGCAGAAGACCCTGCGGGCCTCTTCCTCGTCGGAGACGTAGACGGTGTGCCCGTCGCCCTTGTCGACCAGCCGTTCCATGAACGAGTCGTTGTAGTCGCTGCCCACGCCGACCCCGAAGAGGGTGATGCCGTGGTCGCGGCGGGCTCCGTCGATCCGCTTCAGCAGGGCGTCGGCCGAGGTGGCGCCGGTGTTGGCGAGGGCGTCGGACAGCAGGACGACGCGGTTGGTGGCGCCGGCCCGGCGGCCTTCGACGGCGGTGTCGTAGCCGCGGGTGACGCCCGCCTCCACGTTGGTGGAGTCGGTGGGGCGCAGTCGGGTGACGGCGTCGTGCACGCGCTTGCGGTTGCCGTCCAGGCGGGTCATCGGGAGCCGGGTCTCGGCCTCGCCGCTGAAGGCGACGATGGCGACCGAGTCGTCGCCGCGGAGCTGGTCGGTCATCAGGTCCAGGGACTTCCGGACCAGGTCGAGGCGGCCGGGTTCGGCCATCGAACCGGAGATGTCGACGACGAAGGTGAGGGCGGCGGGCGGGCGCCGGTCGTGGCCCGTGCCGGTCCGCGTGGCGAGTCCGACGCGCATCAGGGACCAGTCCGCGGCGTCGGTGCGAGCGCCGTCGACGGTCACGGAGAAGCCGTTGCCGTCCGGCTGCCGGTAGTCCTGGCGGAAGCTGTTGACGAACTCCTCCGGGCGGACGGTCGCGGGGTCGGGGAGGTTGCCGTCGGCGAGGGTCCGGCGGGCGTAGCCCCAGCTCGCGGTGTCCACGTCGAGGGCGAAGGTGGAGAGGTAGTCCGCGGGCGGTGCCTCGGTGCGGCGACCGTCGTCCTCGCCCTGCGCCGCTGCGTCGGCACGGTCGGCGGTGCCGGGCCCGCTCTGGGCCGGGGCGGGGTTGCCGCCCTGGCTGCGCCGAGCACTGTCGTGGGAGGTGCCGCCGCTGCGGTCGTAGCCGCTGCCGGAGGCGCTGCACCCGGAGAGCAGCACCGCCCCGGCGGCGAGGACGGCGAGCACGGCGGGTCCCGCCGGGCGGCGGCTGCGGTTGCGGTTGCGGTTGCGGTTGCGGCCGCGGCCTGGCTTGCGCAACGTCATGGTGTCCCCCTTAGGACGATCGCTGTCTGCGAATGTGACGTCCGGGAAGGGGAGTTGGAACCGACGAAGGTGTTGCGAACGCGTCTCGAACGGGCAACGGCGTGCGGAATGTCAAGCTCTGGCGGAGATCGGGACACGATGACGTCGCGGAGTACAACCCCGGAGGCGTGGGCGGCTACCAGGCGGCGGGGCGGTAGTCCTTGAGGAGCACCGCGTGCAGCGGCCGGCCCGCCTCACCCTCGCGGATGGGGTGGTAGATACGTGCCGCACCGTCGACGACGTCCAGCGGCGGCCTCCATCCCGTCGCCGCGTGTCGGGCGCGGGCCGCTGCGGGCTTCTCGTCCGTGACCCAGCCGGTGTCGACGGAGCAGCAGTGGATTCCGCGCGAGGCCAGAGCGGTGGCGCTGGTGCGGGTGAGCATGTTCAGGGCGGCCTTGGCCATGTTGGTGTGCGGGTGGTCGGGCGACTTGTTGAGGGCGCCGAACTGGCCCTCCACCGCGGAGACGTTGATCAGGTAGCGGGCCGGTCGGGGCGAGGCCTCCATCAGCGGCAGCAGTCGGTCGGCCAGCAGGAACGGGGCGACCACGTTGACGAGTTGCACCTCGATGAGTTCCGCGGCATCGATCTGGCCGAGCTGGAGGGTCCACGAGTTCGCCGGGGCGGTGTCGGGCAGCAGTCCCGCCGCGTCGACAGCGGCGCCGATGCCCGAGGATATGTCGGGTACGGTCGGGGCCGGCGGGCCGCCTGCGGTCAGGGCAGGGCTCGGACTGCCGGGCACGACGAAGCCGGGGGCCACCCAGTGGCGTGCGGGCGGCGGCCCGGCAGTCTCGCCGGCGGCCAGGGCCGCGTAGGTCTCGGGTGCGCGGCGCAGCGTCTGCGCCGCGTTGTTGACGAGGATGTCCAGCGGGCGGGCGCGGGCCAGCTCCTGGTCGGTGAAGGCCAGGACTTGACGTGGGTCCCGCAGGTCGAGCGCGGCGATGGTCAGTCGGTTCCACCAGCGGTCGCGGTCCGGGGCGGCGGCGAAGCGGGCGGCGGCGTCGCGGGGGAAGCGGGTGGTGACCGTCAGGTCGGCGCCGTCACGCAGCAGCATCAGGGCGAGTTCGTGGCCGATCTTGACGCGGCCGCCGGTCAACCGGGCGCGGCGTCCGGTGAGGTCGGTGCGCGCTGTGCGCTGATCGAGGTTGGAGGTGGCGCACGGCAGGCACAGCTGGTGGTAGAAGGGGTGCACTTCGCGGTAGTGGTCTTTGCAGACGTAGCAGCGCTGGCCGCGGCGCAGGGTGCCCAGGGCGGCCGGCCGCTGTGCGGCGGGTGTCGGCACGTCCGCGGACGGCCCGGTGTCGGGTCCGGCTCCGGTGAGCCGCCGCGGGCCGGGCGTCGGGGCGGTGAGGGCTGTGTCCGTGATCCGGTCGCGGGCTCCGGTGGCCGTGGTGGCGAGGAGCGCGGCGTCGACCTCCCGGTCGTGTACGCGTGCTTGGGCCCTGCGGTCGCGCCGGCCGCGCCGGAGGAGGTTCTTGGCGGCTCCTTCGATGCGGCGCCGCTGGGTGTCCTGCGCCGGCAGGTCGGCGGCCTGCTCGAGGAGTTCCAGCAGCTTCGCCACGGACTCGCTGTCCATACACGTCTTCGAATTCACCGCCCCATTCTCGGGGTCGGCCGCATCGTCCCGGTCCACCGGCCCTCCGGGGCGCGGGAAGGCAACCGCCGGGCCGGGGCAGGGCGGTTTGCGCCTCGGGGCATGCGCCCGCAGGCGTCGCCGGCCGCCTGGTTAGGCTCAGCAGCATGGCTGCTGATCACCACCACGCATGCGCGTGCTGCACAGAACACGGGGACGGCCCGCCGCTGTCCTACGGCGCTCCGGCTCCGGCGGTATGGAAGCCCCGGTACTCGCGGCGGCGCGACAGCGAGCTGACCGCCGACCAATGCGTGGTCAAAGGCCGGCACTTCTTCGTGCACGGCCTGATCGAGATACCGGTGCGCGACAGCGGCGACACGTTCGCGTGGGGGGTGTGGGTCTCCTTGAGCGAGGCGAACTTCACCCGGGCGCACGGCCTGTGGAACGATCCGGCGCGCGAGCAGGAGCCCCCGTACTTCGGTTGGCTCTCCACCGAGCTGCCCGTCTATCCGCACTCCACGCTCCACCTCAAGACGCACGTCCACACTCGTGCTGTCGGTCTGCGCCCGCTGGTCGAAGTGGAGCCCACCGACCATCCCCTCGCGATCGAGCAACGCGAGGGCATCACGACCAGCCGGGTGGAGGAGATCGCGGACGTGCTGGCGCGGGGTTGACCGGTCGCGTTCGCCGCTGTCCGGCTGCGTGGGCGGGCCCGTCAGCGCCGGTCCGCTGCCTTCACCCCATGTCGATGACCGCACGAGCGAGTGATTCGGTGGAGCTGCGGGGGCGGGGGGGGAGCTGCTGTGGGAATGCGTCGCGGTCGGTGAACGAGGCGGGTACCCTCCCATCCGCACGAGTGTCCGCTCCGAAGAACTCTTCAGACGTGCGGTGGCCGAAGCCAAACCCAGGAGGAACGCGCATGCCCAGCACCCCGAAGGTCGGGGACGTTCTCGGCGAATTCCGCCTGCCCGGCGGACAACTCGACGGAGAAACGTTCCACCGCGGCGACTACAGCCTCCACGAGCAGCGCGGAAAACCTGTGGTCCTCGCCTTCTACCCCGGCGACGACACGCCGGTCTGCACCGCACAGTTGTGTTCCTACTCCGACGGACTGGAGCAGTTGCAGTCGGCGGGGGCAGCGGTGTGGGGGATCAGCGCCCAGGACGTGGACAGCCACGAGCGGTTCGCCCGGTCGAGGCGGTTGCGGATGCCGCTCCTGTCCGACGCGGACCGGGAGGTGGCGCGGTCCTTCGGTATCACCGCGCCCCTCATCGGGCTGAGGCGTTCGGTGTTCATCGTCGACGCGGCTGGCCGCCTCCATTGGAAGCACGTCACGGCGGTGGGGGCCACCTTCCCGCCGGCCGCGACCCTGGCCGCACAGCTCGCCACCCTGCCCGCCTGAGCCTCAGCGGCGGCCGTCCGCGGGGCGGAGGGGACGTCCCGACGTCCCTCCAGCACCGGGCGGTCCCCCGGCCGGCCTGGGTACCCGTCCTGAAGCGGCCGTGGAGCGGCGGCGGCGACGGCAGCCGGACGGGCAGGGTTGTCACGTCACGAGGTGCAGCGAGGTTCCGGCGATGCCCAGCCGTACGCTCTGGCCCCAGGTCAGCTCCAGGGCGTCGCCTTCCATCCCGTCACCGAACACCACGAGCCGGTCCGACTCCACGGTCAGCTGCAACCCCTGTCCCCGCCCCAGCTCACCGGCGACCCTGGTCGTTCCGGATGTGGGTGAGGGCCAGGCCTCCCGCACGAACCACAGGAGCCTCCGCTCGCAGGGCGCGGGCAGCTCCGCGGGGCTGCCGCGCTCCAGCCACAGGGAACGCAGCCAGCCGGTGGCACCCGTGCCGGTGCCCACCAGCACGCCGGAGGACGCCTGGGCCTCGCCCGGGTCCTCGTCGCCGTCGGAGCCCAGGCGGTAGCGGGCCGTCTGGTGGGCGGGCGAGCCCAGGTAGATCTCGTTCAGGGCGAGGAGGCGCTGCGTGTCGTCGGCGACGGCCTCGACCATGGTCAGCTCCTCCCTCCCGCTCCCGGCGGTGGTCGCCGCGCGCAGCAGGGCGGCCGCGTCGGTGCAGCGGTGACGGACCAGGACCCCCGGGTTGCGCCCGGGGTCGGTGTCGATACCCACCACGGGCTGTCCGTCCAGGTACTTCGCGGTGTTGGCGACCAGGCCGTCCTGGCCGACCACGACCACCACGTCCTCCGGGGCGAACAGGAAGCGGTCCAGGTCCGCCCGCTCCACCCGGGAGGTGCGCCAGGTGAGCGGTACCGCCGCCGTCACCTCCCGCAGCGCGTGCCGCGTGCGCTCGTGACGGCGGAGCACCTCGTCGATCGACCGGCCTCGGCTGGAGAGGAAGAACGCGGCCTGCCCGTGCGTCCCGTGCCGGGCGAGCAGTTCCTCGTACTCGGTCCTGCGGTGCACCAGCACCGCCCGCGGGGCCAGGCTCACTCGCCCGCGCCGCCTTCCGGACGTCCGAGCCTGGTGAAGAGCCCGGTGAGGACGTCGGGCGAGAGCGTGATGCTCTCGATGCGCGGCAGGTTCTCGGCGAGCCGGGTGGCCGCCAGGGCATGCAGCGTGCCCGTGCCGGCTTCGCCGTGCACACGCAGCCAGGCTGCCTGGACCTCGGCGCGCGCCGCCCCCGTCTCACGCTCCGCCTCGGCGTCCGCGCGGGCCAGGCGGACCTTGCGGGCCGCCTCCGTCTCGGTCCGGATGCCGTCCGCAGCCGCCTTCTCCTCGGCTTCGCGGCGGGCGTTGGTGCCGCGCTGGTCGATCAGCTGCTCCTCGCGCCTGGCCAGTTCGATCTGACTGGCCAGCTCGTTCTCGGCGATGGCGCGCTCGCGCTCGACGGCGACGGCCCGCCGCTCGTAGGTGGCCCGGTCCGCCTCCTGCTGGATCTGCTCGCGGGCCGGGGTGCGCAGGGCACGCTCCACCTCGGCCTCGGGGCGGATCGCCACGACCCGCACGGCCACGACGTCGATGCCGGTGGCGGGGAGCCTGGGCTCGGCGGCGAGACCGGCGGCGACGCTCGTCCGCACGGAGGCGACGCCGTCCACGAGGGCGCCGGCCAGCGGGGTCCGGGCCAGTACGTCCAGCGCGTGCTGCTGCGCGGTCTCGGTGAGGAGAGTGGCGATCTGCTCCAGGGGCGCCCCGCGCCAGACCCCGGTGTCCGGGTCGACGGAGAAGTCGAGTCGGGCCGCGGCTTCGGCCGGGTCGCTGATCCGGTAGGTGACGGTGGCCTGCACGGCGACGTCCTGGAAGTCGGACGTGCGGGCGTGGAAGGCCATGGCCAACTCACGGTCGTCGACCGGCACTTCGGACAGCGCCGCCGACAGCGAGCGGTACCAGAAACTGAGCCCCCGCCCGTCATGGACGAGTCGGCCGCGCCGGTGGTGGCGGATGTGGGTGGTGGGCGCGGAGCGCAGATGGCGCCAGCCCAGGCGCCGGGTGATGTCGGCCATGGCGAACCCCCTTCATTTCGTCAACGCGACGATAAGGGAGCGCGGCGATATCGTCAAGGGGACGAAAAGAGAGAGCGGGCGGCAAGACCTCGCGCCGCCACGCGGGTGACCGCGCACTCCACCACGGCCGCGGGCCGGGACGCCCACAGGCGCCGCAAAGCGGCGTACGCAGGGGCGGGCGCAGGGGCGTTGGCAGGGGCGTGCACAGGCACCTTCCCCGGGGGTGCAGGGGGGGTACGCATCAGCGCCGACCTCGGGACGCACGTCGGGCCGCCCCATGGCCGCGCCCCACGGGACCCGCACCCGCTGCCTGCGACCTCGACCGGCACCACCCTCGCCAGGTAGACACCCGGAGGCGACATCACCGTTGCCACAGGGGACCGGATCGAGGACCGTCAGGCTGGGAAGGCGGGCGCCGGACCGGCAGGCCGGTCGAAGTCCGTGGATCCGAGCCGCCGCGAGAGCTTCCCGCGCCGGCCGGCCACCGAAGGCCGGGCAGGCCCGTCCGCGCATCCGGATACCTCCGCACGCGCAGGTGCCGGATTCCGGAGATCGTCCGCAACAAAACTATCTGCTACGGTACTTATGTTGCGTCGGGTCGACCGCGGGGGCCCGCCCGCGTCCGCTGCACTCCGCAAGCCGCCCTGACCGCCCTCCAGTCCACCCACTCCGACCACCGAGGCTGATCTCCATGAGCAACCACACCGCCACTGTCACCACCACCGCTGCCGCTGCCACCACCACCCCGAACGACGGCCCGGCCCCCCGCGCACTCACCGACCAGGAGCTCTCCCAACTGTTGAGCCGGCAGCAGTTCGGCGTACTCGCCAGCGTCAGGAGCACCGGCCACCCGCACCTGTCCACGGTCCTGTACGACTGGAACGCCGAGGAACGTGTACTCCGGGTCTCCTCCACCGCCGACCGCCTCAAGGTCCGCCAACTGCGCCGGGACCCGCATGCCTCACTGCACGTCAGCGGCCCGGACGTATGGTCGTTCGCCGTCGCCGAGGGAGAGGCCGAGATAGCGGACCCGGCTGACGGCGCGGCCCCCGGCGAGCACCCCCTGCCGGACCGGCGCGTGACCATCCTGCTGCGCGTCACCCGCCTGTACGGGACCGCCCTGGACGTCTCCGCCCAGGGCTGAGGACGCACAGCGCTCTGCTCTGACAGCGCCGCTCACACACCTGAGCTGCGATGATGACGGAATGCCAGAGCCAGGGACCACCGCCGTCGTCATCGTTCTGCCCGACGCCGACCCGCTCCTCGATGCGGCGCGGCGCATCGACCCGGCCCTGGTGCGTCCCGGGGTGCCGGCGCACGTCTCGCTCTGCCACCCCTTCCTGCCGCAGTCGGCGCTGAATGGTCAGGACGAGGAGGACGTACGTTCCCTGGCAGCGCGTTTTCCCGCCGCCGACCTGCTGCTGGAGGACATCGTGACGGCATCCGGCTTCATCGCCGTCTCCGTGCCGCAACTCCAGCCGCTCGTCGATGTGTTCCGCGGCCAGTGGCCCGGCCTGCGTCCGTACGGCGGCCGCTTCGGGGCGCGGCCCGCCGCGCATGTGACGGTCGCCCTGGGTGCAGACGACCCGGCGGCCGCCGCCCGCGTTCGCGATGCGGTCGGGAGCCTGCTACCGCTGCGCACCCGTGCGGCGGCGGTCCAGCTCGTCGAGCTGACGCGGGAAGGCTGGCGATCGCGGTTCACCGCGCCGCTCGGCGGCACGGGCGTGGTTGCACGCAGAGGCTGAGGTCGTCGATACCACGCAGCTCTCCCCCGCCCAGGCCGCCCGGCAGATCGCAGGGGCCGTCAGGGGCTGAGAGGACGGGCTGCCGGCCGGTGGCGCATGCTGGTGCGTCGCGGCGGCGGGGAGGTCAGAAGGAGACGTCGAAGTAGTCGATGTCGGTGAACTCGACCCGGAGTTGGTCGGCCCGGGTGCCGCCGTCCTTGAAGTAGACCTCCTGCAGTCCCTCGGCGACGATCCCGCGCAGCTCGCGGTCGTCGGCGCCCCGGACGCGGGCGTCGAACAGTCGCTGGGCGTAGGTGGCGGGGAGGTGCACGGTGAGGCGGCGTACGCGGCCGTCGTCGGTGGTGCCGACGGGGGCCGTGTAGCCGAACCGGGCACGGGTCTCGACCGTGATCCCGGTGCTGGTGGCGGCCTCCTTGCGGCGGCGGCCGCGGACCACGGGCTGCCAGCGGGCGCGTACGGCCGCCTCGATGCGGTCCGCGACGGTCTTGGGCGGGGTCTTGCGGTCGCCCTTGCGGTAGCGCTCCACCGACCGCTGGCTGACCCCCAGCTCCGCGGCGACGGCCTTGGTCGTCCCCAGCCGCTTCAGCAGGAAGTTGATCCTGCCCTTGAGGGTCTTGGGCGGCTGTCTGGTGAAGCCCTCCTGGTCGGCGCGGACGATGGCGTCCTCGATCTCTCCCACAGCGGTTCAGCTCCTCGGCGCGGGGTCCTGGTCATGCTGCTCGATCCGGCAGCCGGCACTATTCGCCGTCGTCGAGGACGGCGTCACCGCCCTTGATGTGGCGGGCGGGGTTGAGGCCCTTCTCCATCAGGTCGACCGCCCACGACATCTCCTGGACCCCTTCCAGCTTGGCCAGGCCGGGGGTCGCGCCGAGGCGGAAGCCGCCCATCAGCGGCTTGCCCGAAGCGTCGTACGGGAGGAAGTCCAGCGGCGACGGACCGGGGCTGGGGTAGACGACGCAGTCGGAGAGGACCGCGAGGGGGTACAGGCCGGTCAGTTTCACCATGTTGGCGAGCTTGCGGTGCATGTTGACGCGGGCCTTGGAGATGACGGCGGCGCGGATGTCGGGGCGCCACGTCGGGCGCTGCATCGCGGGCCACGGGTCGCCGTCGCGGTAGGTGCGGCCCTGGGGGCGTTCGCGGAGCTTGCCGATGCCGCCCTTGACCGTGGCCTTGATCGCCGCGAGGACGGCGGCCATCGCCGGGTCGGCCTGCTGGTGAACTTCCATGGCCTTGAGGAAGTCGGCATCGGTGAGGCCGGCGGTGACGCCGAGGTCGGCGAGGGTGTCGAGGTAGGCGCTCTTCAGCCGGTCGTGCCACGGGTCGAGGTACGCGCCGGTCTCGCGGCGCAGGTAGGCCTCGAACGGCTGGACGTCGTACCCGAGTTCCTGGGCGTAGGCGAGCGTGTGGGTCTGGTACCACGCCGGGCCGGCCGGCCGGGTGCCGTCCGGGGTGAACGGCGACGGCAGGCACGGGTCGAGGTCGATGCCGGAGAGGTCGGCCAGCCAGGAGCCGGGGATCTTCTTGTTGAACACCGGCCGGTGGAAGTGGTCGGGGCCGGACAATCCCACCGTCAGGCGGGCGGCCGCGGCGAGGAAGGCGGTGTTCAGGTCCAGGCCGACCGCATACGGCAGCAGGCACTCCGCGTCGGAGAGGAGGGCGGGGTCGCGGACCCACTGGTAGGCCTCCTCGCTCAGGAACCCCCCGCTCCAGCCGGAGTTCACGACCACGGGGTGTTCGGCGATGGCCTCCGGCGGGGCCGGCGCGAGGGGCTGCGATCCGAGGCTGCCCGGGTTGTGGCCCGACACCCACGTCCCGTTCTCCTGGACGGCCTTCGTGGGCGGGCGCAGAGCGGTCATCAGCTCCAGGCCGGACACGGCGGTGGAACCGCGCGGGGTGATGACCCGCTGGGCGTAGGTGCCGAGGACACGGGCGATGTCGGCCGGATGCATGGCGGCGACGCCCGGCCACGAGCGGGTGTCGAGGGCGTCCCAGGACAGAATCGCGAGCTGCACGCACTGCCGCGCGCTGCCGTCCGCCGCGCGGTAGATCCGCGGCCAGGGGCCGAAACCGCGCTGTGTGAGCTGCCACTTCGCCTTCCCGATCTGCTGCACGACCGGGTGGTCGTCGGCCAGGCGCAGCGAGCGGCGCTCCTCACGGCCCTCCAACCGCTCCGGGAGTCCGAGCTTCACCGCGGCGGAGGCGGTGAGCACGATGAGCGGGTCGGAGTCCTTGCCGTTGCGGTTCAGGCGGGCGGCGCCCAGACCGGATTCCTTCAGCGTCCACTCCACCAACTCGATGAGGGTGGTGGCGGGGCACTCCAGCACGATCCCGTCGACGCCGTACGCGCTGCCGTCGCCGTCCAGCACGGCGAGCGGGCCGTGCGGGAACCGGGGATCGGCTGTCGTGGTGGGGCGCTTGGCGGCCTGCCGCACGGCGTGACGCCGGGGGGTGTGGGGGGTGTGGGGGGCGGGCCGTCCGGCGGCCGCGATGGTGTCCGTGGCCGGCGTCGGCGGGAGGGCGGGGTCCGCGGTGGGGGCCGGAGGCGTGTCCTGTGGCCGCGACGGGGTGGGGGCGGGGGCCGGGTAGCGCTGGGCCAGGCCTTCGAGGAGACGGCGGTAGGCCTGGAGGCGTTCGGGCTTCGGCTCGGCGCGTCCTTCCTCCCAGGCCTGGATGCTGGGGATGCGCACGCCGAGCGCCTGAGCGACGGCGGCCTGGGTCAGCCCGGCCGCTTCCCGCAGACGGACCCGTTCCGCGGGCACCGGGAGGAGGTGGCCGGCTTCCACGGCGGCGAGGAGGGCGTCGACCGCGGCGAGGGGGTCGGAAGGCTGACTGCTCATGAAGGGGTGTCTCCTGCCTGGTCTTACCGGATGCCCTGGCGGATCTCTTCGAGGCGGGTCACCAGGCGCTGGTAACGCTGCGAAGCGGCCTGGGACGACTTCATCCCCTGGTGGCCGGCGATCTCCCGCCATTCCATCCCGCGCCGCCGGGCCTCGATGACGACGTGCGCCTCCAGCCGGTCGAGCGCCGTACGCATGCCCTCGAACACGCCCAGGGCAGCGGCAACGTCCTCGTCCGAAGCACCGCGGGACCGTCCTGCTCCACCGCCGACACCCGCCGTGCCTGCCAACAGCCCCTCCAGGAAGGCGACGTCACGCAGCAGGCCCTCGGCGAGAGCGCCATCGGCCGACGGCCGGCCCGCGGGAGTGGCAGGCCGACGGCCGGCGGTGGTCTCGGTGTCGTCCGACATGACGTCATCCTACTCCAGTGGCCAATGAAACAACGTTCCGTTGTTTCATTGGCCACCCATGGACCACTTGGGCTCCCAGGGCTCCAGCAGGCCGCTTCCGTCCCGGAACATCCCCTGACCGGAACGGAGCGCCCTGTGCGCGCCCGTGGTTCTCATGAGCGTCGGAACGGCCCTTTCGTGCCTTTCGCCATGCTGTCGACCAGCCGCGTGCAAGGATGTCGCCCGTGACCGGATCGTCCTCCTCGCCTGTCGCCGAGGGCACGCCCCGCAACCGCGGGATGGGGCCCCGCACCGCTGCCGTGCTCGTGTTCGGGTCGTCGGCCGCGGTCCTGGTGGTGGAGATCGTCGCTCTGCGGCTGCTGGCTCCCTACCTCGGCCTCACCCTCGAGACCAGCACCATGGTGATCGGCATCGCCCTGACCGCGATCGCCGCCGGCTCCTGGCTGGGCGGGCGCATCGCCGACCAGGTCGATCCACGCCGGCTCATCGGCCCCTCGCTCGGGGTGTCGGGAGCGGCTGTGGCCCTCACTCCTGCCGTGCTGCGCACCACCGCGGAGTGGGCACCGGCGGTGCTGTTGCTGATCGCGTCCCTGACCATCCTCGTACCGGGCGCGCTGCTCTCGGCGGTGACGCCGATCGTGACGAAGCTGCGTCTCACCGACCTCGCCGAGACCGGGACGGTTGTCGGCCGGCTGTCCGGCGTCGGTACCGTCGGCGCCATCGTGGGCACGGTCCTCACCGGTTTCGTCCTCATCGCGCGGTTGCCGGTCAGCGGCATCCTGATCGGCTTGGGGACGCTGCTGGTGGTCGGCTCGGCGCTGGTCGAGTGGCGCACGCGCGGGTGGAGCGGCACCCCGGCCCTCATGGCCGCGGTCGTGGCCGGCGGCCTCGCCACCGGCGTCGCGCCGGGCGGCTGCGACACGGAGACCAGGTATCACTGCGCGCGGGTCGTCACGGACCCCGATCGGGACGGTGGTCGCACGCTCGTTCTGGACGGCGTGCGGCACTCCTACGTCGACATCGACGACCCGACGCACCTCCAGTTCGAGTACGTGCGGGCCATCGCGTCGGTGGTCGATGCCGCCTTTCCCGAGGGTGCGCCCTTGGCCGCCCACCACGTGGGCGGTGGCGGTCTCACCTTCCCCCGCTACCTCGCGGCCACCCGGCCCGGGACGCAGAGCCTGGTGTCCGAGATCGACGGCGGGGTCGTGCGCATCGACCGCGACCAGCTGGGTGCGGGATCGGCGAGCGGAATCTCGGTACGCGTCGAGGACGGCAGGCTCGGCCTGCGCCGTCTGGGGACCGGCAGTCGTGACCTCGTCGTCGGCGACGCCTTCGGGGGTGTGAGCGTGCCGTGGCACCTCACCACGGTGGAGGCGATGTCCGACGTACGGCGGGTGCTCAACGCGGACGGCCTGTATGTCGCCAACCTCATCGATCACGGCGGTCTGGCCTTCGCACGCGCCGAAGTGGCCACCCTCCGCGCGGCCTTCGGGCACGTCGCCGTCGTCGGCAAGCCGTCTGACATCGGCCTCGACCCGGCCGCCCTTCCCGAGGGGGGCAACCTGGTAGTCCTCGCCTCCGACCGGCCGGTCGACCTCCGCGCGACCCAGGCGGCGCTGGACGCACGCCAGAACGGCTGGAAGATCACCGGCGGTGACGACCTCACCTCGTGGATCGGCGGTGCTCGACTCCTCACCGACGACCACGCGCCCGTGGACCAGCTCCTCCAGCCCTACGGCTCTTCCCCCAAGTGACGGGGACCGGCCCGTGGACCCAGCCCCTCGGCCGCCCCCGTACGGGCAGGCCGTGAGGTCCCCGCGACTTCGCCGCGCGCCGACTCGGAGCGTCCCAGGCCGATGACCTCTACGACCTGGTCCGCGTACGGCAGGGCCGGTCCCTGATCGCCACCCGCAACCGGGCGGCCAGCGACTGGTATCCACTCCTCCCCGTCCCGGCCGATCAACACCAGCCACCAGGTCATCAGGAACAGCCCCAGCTACCGCGCGAACAAGAAGGCCAAGTGGCAACTCGCCCTGGACATGCTCGACGAACTCGACGCCACCGGTCTGCGGCCCGCCGTCCTGGTCGCGGACACCGGATACGGTGCCAACGCCGACTTCCGCCGCGGCCTGGAGAACCGCGGCCGGGCCTACGTGCTACAGGTCAAAGCCGAGATCACCGCCCACGGCGAGGACGCCGAACCCCACCAGCCGGCCTACGGCGGCCTGGGCCCCCGGCCGCTGCCCCGCTACCGCACCCGCCCGGTCTCCCTACGCGAGCACGTGCTGGCCGCAGGCCGCGGCCGGACCCTGTCCTGGCGCAAGGGCTCGAAAGCGGCGATGAGCTCGCACTTCGTGTTCCTGCGGGTCCGGCTCGCCGGCCGCCGCCCCCAACCGACAGAGGACGGCACGAGCCCGCTGACCTGGCTGATCGCGCAGTGGCCTACAGGCGATGTGACGCCCATGCACGGCCCCTGGGCCTCCGCGTCACCGCAGGCCAGGCGGGTGACGCCCCGGCCTTCGAGACCGTCATGGCCGCCATCGCGTTCCGCGAAGCGGCCCCGGAAGACCAAGGACCCGCCCCGATGCCGTCCTCGCGGACCTCGCGTACTCATCCCGCGCGATCCGAAGTCACGTCCGCCAACGCGGAATCCCCGCTGTCATCCCCCACCCTCCGACCAGATCGGTCACCGGCTGCGGCGAGGCAGCGCCGGAGGCCGACCGCCCGCCTTCGACACCGAGGCGTACAAGCAGCGCAACTCAGTCGGACGCTGCATCAACCGGCTCAAGCAGTGGCGCGGCCTGGCCATGCGGACCGACAAGCTCGCCATCGCCTACCAAGCCGCGCTCCACGTCGCCGCGATCCTCATCTGGGCACGGCGATACCCCGCTCAGCGATCGACCACCCAGCGTGCGTCCGCAGGCCAAGAGCCCGTGCCAACGATGTGCTCCACGAGCCTGAATGCCTCACGGATGGGGACGGTGTCCTCATCCTGATACTCGTCGCCCTGCCCGTTGGAGAGGACGAACCCGTCGCTCGACCCCGCAGTTCCGGGGGCCACGGCGTGCTCGCCGGGATCACCCTCGCCTTTGAGCAGCACCACCATCGCTCGCTCGGCATTCGTCACGAAGGCCAGCAACCGTCCAGACGAACTGGTCAGCCACGTCTCAAGCTGCCCGCTGTCGATCCTCGACCGAAGAGCCTCCACCACCCCCGCCGACGACACAGGGACAGGGCTGTCGTCATTGATCACCCAAGACTCGGTCATGAGCACGACGATCTCACGGACGGATCCAAGAGACAGGCTCAAGGGCGCGTCCCGGACGGGCCAGGCCGGCGAGATGTCGGTCCAGGATGGGATCGTTTCCCGCGTGGCCGACACGGACGAAGCAGAGGACGACGTTGAGCATGCCGTCATCGCTCACTACCGACTGGCCGATGACGGCCTCGGCGAGCCAGGCCGACGGGAGGTCGTCCGCCAGGCCCAGTCCCTGCTGGCCGAGGCGATCGAGCAGGCCGGCGTCGGCGAGTTCGACGGAAACGAGTACGGAGGCGGCGAGGTGGTCCTCTACGCCTACGGACCGGACGCCGACGCACTCTTCGCTGTTATGGCACCCATCCTGAACGACCTGCCGTTCCGGCCGGCGCATGTCGTCTTGCGCTACGGATCCGTCGATGACCGATCGGCTGCCGAGCATCGCGTCGACCTGCCGCTGCCGTTCGGCCGACCACTACAGTGCGACCCCGCGGGGCCGGGTCGCAGCACCCATGACGCGTCCTGAACGACGTCGACGCCGTTCGTGGGCCACGGTGACGCTCGGGCCGGCTCGGGGCCCGGCTCGGGACCGCCTTCATCCCGTCACCCTGTGAGCCGGTTCGGCGAACCGCGCACCGCCGCCACCAGGAATGGGACATATCGCGGCGGGCGGAACACCCCGCCGGCTGGGCCGCGCGGAGCCGGGAACCCACCTCGCCAGCTGCGCGAACACCCCTCAGCGATCCGCTATTCGCACGATGTGTCCGTAAATCGACGCCCAATTGGCGGCCCTCCTGGGAACCTGCCAGGCTCGTCTTCAGTTCCACGTCAGATCACAGGTACTGAACCGCAGTCAACTTTGGATCGAAGGCGAAACTTGTCATGCGTCACCACATCGTCGCCACATCCGCCCTCAGTCTTCTCTGCCTTGCAGGCACCACGGGTCTCGCGCAGGCGCAACCCGCCGGGGTGCACGGCCCCTCCGCGATGGTCTTCACCGTCATCCAGGGTTCCGGCGAGCCCGCGGATGCGGAAACCGTCGTGCGCGCGTCCACCCTCACCTGCGGCTACACCGCCGAGGGCACCCATCCCGCCCCGAGGGCCGCGTGCGACGCCCTCAACGCCACCGACGGCGAACTCAACCGCCTGCTGGCGGCACCGAACACCTCGCAGGCCTGCCCCATGCACTTCGACCCCGTCACGGTCACCGCGGACGGCGTCCTGCACGGCAAGCGCGTGGCCTGGAAGCACACCTTCTCCAACACGTGCGTGATGGCCGCGACCCTGAACGGGAATCCGGTGTACGCGTTCTGACACCGCACAGCCGACCGCCCGAGCCGGCGGATCGCCGGGCACGGACACCCGGTCCCACGGGGTCGGCCATGGCATGGAACAGCGCCATGGCCGACCCCGGCCGGCCGGGGCCTCCTGCCGACGGGACCGCGCTCGATGGTGGGGGCTGCGGCCGCACAGACCTCAGGGCGCGGCCGACCCGCCGCCGGGTTGGCCGGGGAGACGTCCCACCCCATCTCGGCGATCAGCATGCGCGCCTCGGCCAAGCCCGCCGGCTCCGGGTCCGGGCCCGGGTCCGGGTCCGGGTCCGATGCCGACGCCACATCGGCCCCGGGCTCCCCTTCGGGCCTCTGCGCGCCCGCGCCGCCCGCGTCGCCCTCCCGGGTGGTCGGACGTACGCCGAGCACGATCCCGAAAACCTGGTGCAGATCGTCCTGTTCGGTGGTGATCGCGTGCAAGATCTCCTTCGTTGCATTGGCCGACAGGCCGCGGATCCCGATCAAAGTGCGGATGAGCCGGAGCCGGTGCACATGCTCTTCGCCGCGACGCTCGCCCACCCGCCCCGAAGGGCAATGCGCCATGCCCGCCCATGCCCTG
This sequence comes from Streptomyces amritsarensis, assembly GCF_001953875.1. Classification (GTDB taxonomy): domain Bacteria; phylum Actinomycetota; class Actinomycetes; order Streptomycetales; family Streptomycetaceae; genus Streptomyces; species Streptomyces amritsarensis. The sequence continues at coordinate 40,192 of NZ_MQUR01000044.1, read as the reverse complement.
AGGTGTACGGCGTGGCGGACGGCGTGCGGCGACCGCCGGTTGCTCACCACGGCCTGAACGCGACCCGACCGAAGGGATCCCTTCTCGTGCTCGGCACACTCATGCTCATCGCCGTTCCCAGCGTGCTGTTCCGGCTGCTCGGCGCCTTCGGCGTCGGACGGTGCGCGACCTCGCGGTCATGCTGGAATTCACGGCGGGCGCCCATTTCGTCCCGTCCGACCTCGGCCCCATGCCCGGCCACGACGACCTGGCCGCGATGGTCCCGCCGTTCGTGCCGTTCCCCCGTCTCGCGGTCTACGCGACGGGCGTCCTGGAACTCCTCGGCGCCGCCGGACTGATCCGGGAGGCCACCCGGCCGTCGAGCACATCCCGTTGGGCGGCGAACCGGCGACACCGCTGTGGTTCCGGATTCCCGAGCAGGTGGTCTTCATCGGCGTCGCGCTGTGGGCCTGCTTCCCGGCTGCCCGGGTGGCACCGGCTCCGTCCCCGAGCGTGTAGATACGGGATACGCCGAGCCCCCGAGCGGGGGTGCCGGCCCGCCCTCCCCCGGTCCGTCTCGTCCGGAGGCAGCCTCACCCCTGGCTATCGGTCCGATCGGGGTGCGTTCACCGGGCCCAGGGACCCGAGCGTGAAGTGCCGTACTTGAAGCGGCGCCACGAGGTACTCGTCCTCGCCCGGCAGGACCACGGGCCGGCTGCGCCAGTGCTCGCCGGCGTAGTCGGCCAGGTCCTCCTCGCTGCGCCAGCGGCTGACGTAGAGCAGCGAGTCCGGCGGCGCGAGCAGCACTTCGTGGTCCACGAGCCCCGGATAGCGCGCTGGGAACTCCCGCACCGCTGAGACGATCATGTCGCGGAACGCGTCGAACCGTTCAGGACGTACGTGTGCCTCACTCACCCTGATGATCACGGTCACCAGGGTGTCACGCACGCACACGCGGCGCCATGCTCCTGCGCCCCTCTTGTGAGCCGCGGCGACGGGCATCCGGCGGCAGCGGGTCCGGGCGGCAACGGGATCACGCCCCGCGTACGTCAGTTTCGTCCGGCGGCGGCCGCCGTGCGGGCCCGTACCTCCTCCGGGGTGAGGTACTGGTCCGTGTACTCGAAATCCCTCAGCGTCCCCGGCTTGTACGTCTGGAAGCCGGTACGGACGAAGTCGTCGCCGGCCACGGCGTTCAGGAGCCAGTTCGTCAGCACCCGGGTCTTGGCGGCGCCCGTGCGCAACGCCGCCCAGTGGTAGCCGCGGGCCACGGCCTGCGCCGGCATGCCGCGCAGGCCGATGCCGAGCGGCCGGGAGACACCGTCGCGGCCGCCGAGGTCCACCACCAGTCCGAGGTCCTTGTGGGCGTACGAACGCAGCGGCGTGCCCCGCAGCGCGGCCACGACGTTGTCGGCGGCGACTTTGCCCTGGCGCTCGGCGTGCTGCGCGGTGGGCGGGCACACCGCGCCGTCCGCGTCGCCGGCGAGGTCGGGCACGGCGGCCGCGTCACCGAGCGCGAACACGCCGTCCGCCGACGGCACCCGCAGGTCCGCGGCGACGACGAGCCTGCCGCTCTTGGCGGTTTCCGCGCCCAGCGTGGCGACGAGCGGGCTCGCGGCGACGCCGGCCGTCCAGACAAGGGTGCGGCAGGGCAGTACCCGCCCGTCGGTGAGGGTGACGTCCTCCGGGCCCGCCTTGGCGACGGAGACGCCGAGGGAGACCTCGATGCCGCGGCGGCGCAGCACGTCGAGGGCGGCCCGGCCCAGCCGGTCGCCGAGCTCGGGCATCAGTTTCGGGGCCACGTCGACGAGGTGCCAGCTGATCTCGCGCCGGTCCAGGCGCGGGTAGCGGCCGACGGCGTTGGCGGTGAGCCGCTCCAGGGACGCGGCGGTCTCGGTGCCCGCGTAGCCGCCGCCCACCACGACGAAGCCCAGCCGCGAGGCCCGCTCCGGCGAACCCGGTGCGGCGGCATCGGCCAGGTCGAGCTGGGCGATCACGTGGTCGCGCAGGTAGGCCGCTTCGGCCAGCGTCTTCATGCCGCGCCCGTGCTCGGCCAGGCCGGGGATGTCGAAGGTGCGGGTCACGCTTCCTGGTGCGAGCACCAGATGGTCGTACGGCTGGTCCACGAGTTCCCCGGTGATCTTCCGGATGACGCAGACCTTGGCCCGGGTGTCGACGCCCACGGCCCCGCCGGGCACGATCCTGGTCCGGTGGCGGCGGCTGCGGCGCAGCGACACGGCCACGGACTGGGGGGTCAGCACCCCGGAGGCCACCTGTGGCAGCAGGGGCAGGTAGAGCTGGTAGGAGAACGGAGTGACCAGCATGATCTCCGCCTCCCCCGGTGACAGCGTCCGCTCCAGGCGGCGTACGCAGGCGACGCCGGCGAAGCCTGCGCCGACGACCACGATCCTCGGTCGCGCCATGGTGTCCGTCCCTCCTCGGGTGTACAGGTCCCCGGTGCGCCTTCCCCGCCAGACCGTCGCATGCACACAAGGAGGGACCGGTTCCTGCGGGCGAGCCCGGGCCGCGGCACCGGCGGCGGTGTCGCGCCGGCGCTCCCGTATCTCCGGTGGGCTCGCCGCCGCGGGCGCTTCGAGCCTCGCCGGCGGGCCGAGTTGGACCTCGTCCTCGTCGAGGACCCGATCCGGACTCATCCGGGCTCTGACCGGTGGCAACGGTCCGCTCGCCCCCTGCTGATCGCAACAGCAGGCCCCGGAATCCACCCCGATGGAGTATCGGCGGAACGTCGGCGAGCAGGGTCGCATCGAGTGGGTGGCGGTCGTCTGTTCCACCACCTCGCGGAAGATCTCAGGCCGGGCAGGCCGGGCAGCGGGTCATCCGGGCAGGGCAGCGGGTCCTGGCCGGGCAGCGGGTCGTGGCCCTGCGCGGGGAGTTCCGTCCGCCCTGGGGCGGCGTTAGGGATCCGTATGGATTTCGCGGCCGGGGAGGCCGTGGGAGGCGCTGTGGTCCCCTCCGGGCAGGTGCGGGCACGGGGGCAACGGCATGGCGTTGAACAGCGCTTTTCCCTTTGCCGCGCGGCCTGTTCAGGCCGGGGTGGGCGGCCGGGGGCGGTGGGTGGGCCGCCGGGCACGGGCGCAGAGGGGTGAGGGCGGCTGCTGCGTCCGGTGCGGGTCCGCGTCGGCGTCTGGCCCATACTCGATGATCGCCGTGAGGCCGCCGCGCTGGTGGCCGTGATGTGTGAGCAGGCCGGAGAGGTTGATGGGGGACATGAGGGACGCGGATCACACGGGTATGCCCGAGGTGGTGGACAGCCCTGCCCTTCGGCCCCAGCCGTCGGGCGGGTTCGGGCAGTGGATGCTGCGGCACCAGGTGCAGCCCGTGGGGCCGGCGGCCGACGAGGGGCATGCCCAGCCGCACCCGTGGTGGAAGGTGATGTGCCTGACCGGTGTCGACTACTTCTCCAGCCTGGCCTACGTACCCGCGATCGCCGCTCTCGCCGCGGGGGCGGTCTCACCGCTGGCGACGCTGCTGATCGTGGCGTTGACGCTGTTGGGAATGCTGCCGATGTACCGGCGGGTCGCGAAGGAGAGCCCGCACGGCGCCGGGTCGGTGGCGATGCTGGAGGACCTGCTGCCCTTCTGGTGGGGCAAGCTGTTCGTGCTGGTCCTGCTCGGCTTCGTGGCCACCTCGTGGATCATCACCATCACGCTGTCCACCGCGGACGCGTCCGTGCACGTCGTGGAGAATCCTTTCTTCCCCGCGGCCCTGCACGGCCATGAGGTTGCCCTGACGGTAGTGCTGCTGCTCGTACTCGGCGGAGTGTTCCTGCTGGGGTTCAGCGAGGCGGTCAGCGTGGCCATCCCTCTGGTGGCGGTCTTCCTCGCGCTGAACGCGATCGTCATCGGTGTCGGGCTGGTCCACGTGTTCACCACTCCCGGGGCCTGGTCGGCGTGGACCGATGCCCTCGTGGCAGGCGGAGGCGGCTTCGGCGACCTCATGGGCCCGGCGCTGCTCGCCTTCCCGCTGCTGGTGCTCGGCCTGTCGGGCTTCGAGACCGGCGTGAGCATGATGCCGCTCGTCGCCGCGGAGGGCGCCGATGCCGAGCAGCGGCTGCGGTCGCGGATCCGCAACACCCGGAGGCTGCTGACCACCGCCGCACTCGTCATGAGCGTCTACCTGCTGTCCGCGAGTTTCGTCACCACCCTGCTCATCCCGCACGAGTTGTTCGAACCGGGTGGCGCCGCGAACGGCCGTGCCCTGGCGTGGCTGGCCCACGAGCAGGTCGGCGAGGCGTTCGGCACCGTCTACGACATCAGCACCATCCTGATCCTGTGGTTCGCCGGAGCCTCCGCCATGGCGGGCCTGGTCAACATCGTGCCCCGCTATCTGCCGGACTACGGCATGGCCCCCGAGTGGGGACGCGCCGTCCGACCGGTCGTGATCGTCTACACACTCCTGTGCATCCTCATCACGATCGCCTTCGACGCCGACGTCGACGAGCAGGCCGGCGCCTACGCCACCGGCATCCTCGCCATGATGGTCTCCGGCGCCTTCGCCGTCACCGTCTCCGTCGCGCGCCGCCGCCGCCGGGCCACGGCCATCGGCTTCGCCCTGCTCACCGCGGTCCTGCTCTACGCCCTGATCGCCAACATCATCGACAAGCCCGACGGCATCGTCATCTCCGCGTTCTTCATCGCGGGCATCATCGTCGTGTCGCTGATCTCCCGCGTCTCCCGCACCACCGAACTGCGCGCCGACCGCATCGTCTTCGACGCCGGCGCCCGCCGGTTCATCGACGACACCCTCGCCCACGACAACGCGATCAACATCATCGCCAACCGCCGACAGGCCGGCGACGTCGCCGAGTACCGCGACAAGGAACGCGAGCAACGCGGCGTCAACCCGGTCCCCGGCCGCGCCGACGTCATCTTCCTCGAGATCGACGTGGTCGACCCCTCGGACTTCAGTGACACCCTCACCGTCCACGGAGTCGAGGTCGACGGCCACCGGATCCTCCGCGCAGCCGCGCCCGCCGCACCGAACGCCATCGCCGCCGTCCTGCTGGCCCTGCGGGATGCCACCGGCGTCCAGCCGCACTGCCACTTCGCCTGGGCCGAGGGCAGCCCGCTCGTGCACATGGTCCGCTACTTCCTCCTGGGACGCGGCGACACCGCTCCGGTTACCCGCGAGATCATCCGCAGCCACGAACCCGACCCCGCACGCCGCCCCGGCATCCACGTCGGAGGCTGACCTCCTTCAGCCGTGCGCCGCCGCCGGTGCACGCCGCCGAACGCCCCTTCTTCACCCTGCGGCTCGGTAGGGGACGGCGCCCTGCGTGCACCCGTCGGCGGGCTAGGCTGTGCGCCAGTTGGCCCCGGGCGCGGGGGCCAGGGGCGGGGAACAGGATGTCCGTAGAACGTCACATAGCAGGGATGCTCCAGCAGATCGCCCGTCAGCAGGACATCGTCGAGATCGCTCCCCAGGGCTCAGCGCCGAAGGCGGCCGCCCTGGCACACGTGGCGGAGCAGTACGGCTACACGTACGGCGTGGCCTACCGGACCGGGTTCAGGAACTCGCTCGTCCAGGTCCGGATGTACCGGGACCCGCGGCCCGAGGCGCGCGTCCGCGAGGCGGCCACCATCACCGCCCATCCGCAGGCGGGCAACGGCGGGACGGTACCGGGGCTGGAGCAGGGTTCACTGAAGCCGGTCCCCGAAGCGGTCGGTGCCGTGGAGGTGTTGAAGGACCTCATCTCCTTCGACGTCATGGCCCTGTACATCGCGAACCGGGGCCAGAAGGTTAAGGGCTACCTCGCCTGCGCGGTCCTGACCGTCATCCTGTTCATCGACAGGTCGCCGGTCGAGGCGGTCGCCTCCGGCGGGGCGGTCGCGGTGCTCTTCACCGTGGCGTTCAAGGTGGGCGAGATCCGCCGCAGGATGATCGCACGGCGGCTGACGGCCGCCGGGTTCCTCGCGGTGCGCGACGGACAGGGAGGCCGGCGCTTCCTGCGCCCCGGGCAGCAGTTGCCCGGTCACGTCAACCCGTTCGCCGCCTGAGGCACTGGCGGCCGGGGGCGGGCCGGGGATACCGAGGTCGACGGAGGGTCCGAAGCTGCGACAGCAGCACGCCGGCGGCATGGCGAAGCCCCGGTCCCTGGCGTCCTCGGCCTGCTGGAGCACGCCCCGCGCGGCCGGTACGGCATCGACGCCCCTCAGACAGGCGCGCAGGACGGGCGAAGGTGGGGCCGGTGAGTACCGGAGGCGCGAGGTCCGCGCACTCGCCCGTGATCAGGGCGAGGTCGGCATCGTACGCCGGTCTCCCGGGCGCGGGTACCGACGCGGTCCAGGGCCGCGCCGCGTCGATCCCGGTGACCTTGGCGGGTGTTCCCCGTCCTTGCCGGTGCGGTCCAGGACCACGGCGTTCAGCGCGCTGGCGAGTTCGCCGGCGGAGCCGACCCATGCGCCGAGGGACTCATTCACCGAACGCGACGGGGTCGAGGTCCGGTGGAGCCCCAGCTCCTTCCCACCCCGTGCGTGCCGTCGCTGTCGCAGGCACGGGCTGCCGAGCGTCAGGTGCGGGCGGGGGGTGGGCGAGAAGCACCGGAAGGGGCCCGCCGGTTCCAGTCCCCACGGCGTCGAGGGGCATATAGCCGCCCCGGGAAGGTGAGTACACGTACTCATGCGGTGATGGGGCTGAGGGCACAGGCTGTGCTCATGAATCAGCGTGAATGGAAACCGGCCGGCCACCGTCGCGGCGTAGAACGTGCGGCCATCGCCATCCTGGCAGTGGCCGCAGCGGTCGCTGCCGCGGGTGCCATCGCCTGCACCTCGGTGATCGTGGTCTACGCCCTCGCCTGATACAGCGCAGGCCCGCCCTCGCTGCCCCGTCGAGAACGAGGCGGCGCCGGGTACGGGGTCAGCGTTCACGCATCCTGGTCCACCACCCGCCGTTGATCGTCCCGGGCGGGCAGCCCGCTCATCGCCCTTTCGGATCAACATGACGCCATCCACGCACGGATGGACGCTTGTATCCGCACCCAGCGGCCGCCACTACCGGATGTGTTCAACGCCCGTACGGCAGCGGCCGAAAGGGCCTCGCACCGACCGGCCCGCCCGGGTCAGGAGGCAGCGGACGCGTAGTGGTCGGCGTACGTCCGCAGGTGGTGAGCGAGCGGGCCCGCGGCGCCTGCGGAGTGTGCCTGCATCCACAGCTCGTTCTCCACGACGAAGCGGTACGCGAACTCCTCGAAGGTGTCGGCGCACCGCATCAGCGAGGAGGCCACCGCGGCCCGGACCTCCTCGGTCGGCTCACCGTCCGCCCACCAGCCGGCGGACTCCAGCTCCAGATGCGAGAAGACCACGAACGCCTCGCCGGAGGGGCGCAGGTACAGGTACCAGATGACGCAGTCCTGCTGGTCGCGCAGGAACCGTACGAGGCGGGCGCCCTCCTCGACCGGGCTGCGCAGCGGACCGGAAAGGTGGCTCCAGCAGGCCGTCACCGAGACCTCGTCGAAGACGCGGCAGAGGGATTCGCTGCCGTAGAAGGCGGCGAAGCCCTCCGGGAGCGTCAGTCCGGCCTCGGCCAGTTCCCGCTCCGTGGCGGCAAGATGCTCCGTGTGCCCGGATCGCGGCCCGCCCGCCCCGCCCAGCCAGTCGAACCCGCCGTCGAGGTGGGCGGCCTCCAGCGGCGGCAGGCTCTCCAGGGGGTACACCTCGTAGGTGGACGCGCACGGCCGGAAGTTCCCCAGATCCGTGGCACACCAGCCGGTGGGGAAGGGTAGGGCCGCGGTGTCGGCTGCGGACCCGGGAACGGAAACGGAAACGGGCATGGAATCGGACATGGAGGACCCTTCACGAGGCGGCCGGTTCAGCGGTATGACCGCATCCTCGCGCCCGCCACTGACAACGGCCGTCTCGTCAGGCGCCTTCGGCAGACGCAGCGACCGCGGTCGCACGCGCACCGCGCAGAACGGTTCGGCATCGGTTACCGGCCGTCGGGTGTCTGCACTTCCTCCCCCGCGTACATCCCGGCGAGTTCGGCGGCGATCCGGGCCAGCCACTGTCGTACTTCCGGCGGCTCCAGTACCTCGACTCCCGCTCCCAAACCGGCCAGATGCCCTGCGAGGGCCTTCGCGGCCGGGCCGTCGACCCACACCTCGGTCCAGCCGTCGGGCAGCGGACCGCCGACGCGCACGCGGCCGCCGAGGAACCGTTGCAGCAGGGCCAGCGTGTCGGGGTGGACGCGGGCCCGCGCGGTCACCGCGTGCATGCCGTCCTGGAAGGCCCCGGACAGCGTCCGCCACGCCGTGGCGAGGTCGAAGTCGGGCGGCCGGACCACCGGTTCGCCGGTGGGCTCGACGGAGGTGACCCGGCTGAGCCGGAAGGTGCGCAGGCCCTTGTCCGTACCGGCGACCAGGTAGTCCACCCCGGCCTTGGCCACGAGGCCCAGGGGGTCGACGGTGCGTTCGCCGGCCGGTTTGCCGACACCCGCGTACCCGAGACGGACACGGATCCCGTCCACGACGGCGCTCTGGAGCGCGGAGCGGTGTGCGGCATCGGCGGTGACGGCGTTGCGGGACCAGTCCGTGCTGTCGACGACCCCCGCGCGGGTCGCGGCTCGGGCGTGCGCCCGCATGGGCGGCGGGAGGGCCCGGACCAGCTTGCGCAGTGTGGTGCGCAGTTCGGGGGTCGCCGTCAGGGGGCCGGTGGCGAGGAAGAGTGCCCGGGTCTCGTCGGCGGTCAGTCCGGTGAGGTTGGTGCGTGCCCCGCCGACGAGGGACCAGCCGCCGCCGCGGCCGCGTTGCGAGTAGACGGGGATGCCGGCCGCCGCCAGGGCTTCCAGGTCTCGGCGCGCGGTGCGTTCGGAGATCTCCAGTTCGGCGGCCACTTCGGGGACGGTGACGCGGCCGCGTTCTTGGAGGAAGAGCAGGGTCGCCACCAGCCGGTCCGCTTTCATGTGCCCCTTTTGCTCCTTCGTGGGTGCCGTGTCGTCGCCTCTCACATTCTCTTCGGAGAACTGGCCAGAAGGTGGCCACTTCTGCTTGCAGGGTGAACTCATGAACAAGATCGAGCAGCTCATCACGACCCCGTCCGACTCTTCCGGCTCCTCCGACTCCTCCGAGTCGTCCGGTACCGCCGCTACCGTCACCGGCCCCTCCTCCTTCGATCCGCGGACCGACCTCGCCGCGGCCGTCGAGCTGGCGGGCCGTACGCTGGCCGCCGTCCGGCCCGAGCAGTACGACTCCCCGACGCCCTGCGAGGAGTTCGATGTGCGGCGGCTGTCGAGCCATCTCGTCGCCGTCGTCCGCCGGATCTCGGTGATCGGGCGCGGCGAGGACCCGTTCAGCGTCCCGTCCTTCGCCGACGAGATCGCCGACGGCGCGTGGGCGGCGGCCTGGGGGCCGGGCGCCCGCGAGGTCGCGGAGGTGTGGGCGGATCCGGGCATCCTCGGTCGGCAGCTGCGCCTGCCGATCGGCGTCCTGCCGGGCGCGGCCGCCGCGGCCATCTACACCCACGAGCTCACGGTGCACACCTGGGACCTCGCCAGGGCGACCGGGCAGGACCCGGACTGGGACCCGGCTCTGATCGAGCGGGTGATCGGCGTCGTACGTCGTGCGCTGCCGGCCGAACCGCGCGGCGGGCGGATCCCCTTCGGAGAAGCGGTGGCCGTGGACGCCGGGGCCCCGGCCATCGACCGGCTCGTGGCCTGGGCCGGACGCCGGCCCTGAGGGCCCTGCGGCGGGGCCGTCCTCCCGGATCGGCCGAAGGGGGCTGTCGGGGGGCGGTCCGCGCCGCCTGACACGGTGCGGACCGTGAGCCACCGGTTCAGCAGGGCCCCCGTCGACCGTCAGGGCCGCGGAGCACGGGCCGCCGTCCGCTCCGGGACGGCAGCATGCGGCTGCCGCCCCGGAACTCCGCGGCAACCGGGCTGCCCCCGGCGCGTTCGAGCCGGTCAGACCGCGGTCGATGCGAATGCGCCGGGGTCGCTCCACGGGGGCCGGGGCCGGCCGTGGAGCGCGATACGGCCGACGGGGCCGGGAGTGCGTCGCGTGTCCCGGGCCGGCGTGGGGGGCCGTCGGGGCCGGCATGCCGACCGCGTCGGACCGGCCTTTAGGGTTTTCCCATGAGCTTGACAGCAGGTCACGAAGAAGGAGCCCCGCCCGGTCCGACGGCATCGGCGCAGGGCTGGCAGGCGCCGAGCGCGGTCGAGCGGGGGCTGTACGAGGCGAAGGCGCGCGGCGACTGGCCCGCGTACTACGACCTCGTCGCCCGGGCCGACCTGTACATGATGCAGTCGCGGGCGTACGTCGACGCGAACGCGGGCAACACCCGCTTCCACCCCTACTGGAACCCGCAGACCCGGACCGCGTGCCTGGCCGTGTACACCGGCGGCATGCTGCCGCCGCCCGTCGCCGACCCGGTCTACAACTGCTACGACCTGGGCTGGTTCGCGAAAGTCTGGAACGAGAACGACCCGCCCTACCTCGTCGTCAACCCCGGCAGCCCCTGCGAGGGCGTTCTGCCGGCCGGACCGGAGGGCCGCGCCCTGTGGCAGCGGCACGCCGCCCCGGTCGAACGGCCGGGACTGGCCCGGGACGTCGTCCACACCCTGGAGGTGGGCGGCCCCCGTACCGGCCCCGTCGCCTTCGGTCTCGCGGCCGGCGCGCACATCAACGTGCGCAACGGACGCTACTGGAACTCGATGGCCTACCACGGCTGCGGCTACCGCGACGAGAAGCGCACGCTGGAACGCTGGTGGGGCGTCACCACCCGCGAGGACTGGCAGGACACGCAGGAACAGCTGCTGAGCGCCGGCATGGTCAGCGGGGTCTGGGAATTCGTCCTGCAACTTCGCCGCTCCATGGCCCTGGACTTCGCGGGCCCCGTCGACGTCGACCACTGGCGCCAGGCCGCGGCGAACGTGGTGCGCCGGCGTGCCGAGGCCGCCGCAGAACCGCACCTGACCGCAGACGGTGTCACCCCGGGCAGCCCCGTCACCGCCGCGGAGCTGGAGGGCCAGGTGACCGGAGTCCAGCGACTGATCGGCCGCATCGCCCGCTACGAGGCGCGGTTCCGCGCCGACGGCCTGCTGCCCGAGGGAGGCTTCGTCCGGAGCGTCGAAGCCTGGGACTACGGCCGGGCCTCCGGCATGGCCCGCTGGGGACTCGCCGCCCGCCTGTGCTCCCTGCAGGAGGCGGAGACGGCGGTGGTCCGGGCCGGGCGGCTCGTCCAGCTCAACTACCGCTCGTGGGAGGACTTCTCGGCCTCCTACATCCTGGGCCGCTGCCTCCACTTCGACGAGGAGGAGTTCGGCGAGTGGTACGAGACGGCCCTCGCGACCCACCGCGCCCTGACCACGGACCCGGCCAGCCCGTGGCGCACGCTCGACTGGAGCTGACGATCCCGCTTCCACGGTGCCGGGGCGGTGACGCCGCCGGGCGGGTCTGACGGCTGACGCCGTACCGGCCGGGTGGAAGGCCGGCAGGTGCCGTGACCCCTGCCGGTCTCACCGCGAGCAGGCCCCCGCGCGCGCAGCGAACAGGTCCCGCAGCCGCCTGGGCGGGGGCGGCAGGGAACTGGCGGGGTTCGGTCTGCCGTCCCCCTTGGTACCCAGGGGGTTCCGCCCCTGCGGGCGAGGGGGCCGGGCGGCACCGTCTGCTGATGCTGTGTCAGTGCTGCTCGGCGGGCTGCGGGAGTCGTGGGACGGCGGAGGGGACGGACGTCATGGCGGGTAGGAGCAGAAGCAGGATCTGGGCGTTGGTCGGAGCCTCGTTCGTCGCCGTCGGCCTGCTGATCCGGTTGGCGATGGCATGGGGAGTCTCCCACTCGCCACCCGCGCCCATGGGAAGCCGGTCGTCGCCGTCGCCCGAGGCAGGTGCGGTGGCCCTCAGGCCGGGCGACTACCTCCCGCCCCGAAACCTCTGCGAACGCGTCGACTTCGCGGAGTTCGCGGAACTGTTCCACCCCCAGGGTGTACGCGACGGATACGACACCGGCCTCGAACCCGAGCTGGTCTCCGGTTCCATGTGCGAGCAGTCCATGGCCCGCGGCGGGACGGGCGTGGTGGAGGTCACCGTTCTCTGCAGCGCCTACAGGGACGTGGACAAGGCCGTCGGAGCCTTCGAGGTCGGCCTGAGGGCGCCCTACGGTCCCGTGGAGACGGTCGCCGGTCTCGGGGAACAGGCCCTCCGGTACCGCGCCTCGAACGGTGCCGGGATCGGGATGACGGTCCTTGTCCGCAATCTGTACTGCCGGGTCGATGCCACGCCGGCACCGCCGCTGACCGACGCCGAGGTCGACGGCTCCTTCACGGCGATGAGGCAGCTCCTCCAGACGCTGCTGCCCAAGCTGGCGGCCTGACCGCACCACGGCCGAGGTCCGGCGCGCCGGCGGTGGCCGGTGCGCCGGACCTCGGCGTGGGCGCGGGTGTCAGACCTGGCCGCGCCAGCTGCCGGAGGCGGTGCCGCGGTCCTCGATGAAGTGCTTGAAGCGCTTCAGGTCGCCCTTGACCTGCCGGTCGACGAAGCCGAGCTTGTCCCCGATGTTCTCCGCCATCCCCTCGGGGTCGAAGTCCATCATCAGGGTGACCTGGGTATGGGACGGATCGATCGGTTCGAAGGTGACCAGGCCCGACTGCTCGCTCTCTCCGCCGATGGTGACCCAGGCGACCTTGGTGTCCGGGATCTGCTCCGTGATCTCCGCGTCGAACTCCCGCTCCACACCGGCGATCTTCGTCACCCAGTGCGTCATCGTGTCCGTTCGCTGCTCGATTCGCTCGACACCGTCCATGAACTGCGGGAACGTCTCGAACTGCGTCCACTGGTCGTAGGCCGTGCGGACCGGGACATTGACCTCGATGGATTCCTTGACCTGCGACATGTACAACCTCCTGGTGTGTGTGGGAGCCCGCACCCCGCGCGGTCGCCGCCGCTTCAGGCCCTGGGGTGGGGCACTCCATCGGTGCCCTGCCTTCGCGCGCCTGCCCCACCCCGTACGCGGTACTCACCGAACGAGCCGTCTTGCTGAGCCACACGGCCCGCCCCGCTGGCCCCTCCCCGCCCGGCCGTGCCCGAATCCGGCACCCCGGCGTGGCCGGCCCGAGCGGCGCACGCGTCATGCGGCCGCGGCGGCGCGCCGGTGTGGGCGCGGCCGTGATGGACGCGGCCGCTGCTGCTTCACGGGGCCGCTGTCACAGCTGCGCCAGAGCCGGCAGCAGCGTGGCCTCGGACCAGGCGAGGAAGGATTTCTGCTGGTCCCCTCCGACCTGGACGAGGGCGACCTCGTCGAATCCGGCGTCGACGTAAGGGCGTACGGCGTCGACGAAGGCGTCCACGTCGTCGCCGCAGGGGATGGCGTCGGCGACGTCCTCGGGCCTGGTGTGCTGTGAGGCCTGGGCGAATCCGGCGGGGCCGGGCAGTTCCGCGTTGACCTTCCAGCCGCCGAGCGCCCAGCGGAACTGCCTGTGGGCCCGTTCCACCGCGGCATCGCGGTCGGGGTCGTAGCAGACGGGGAGCTGGCCGACGCGCGGTTTGCCCGCGCCGCCGTGCGCGTCGAACGCGGTCAGCAGCTCCCGCTTCGGCTCGGTGGCGATCAGCAGGTCGCCGTGCGTGCCCGCGATCTCGCAGGACCGGTCTCCGGAGACGGCGATACCGAGGGGAGGCGGGTCGTCGGGGAGGTCCCACAGTTTGGCGTTCTCGACGTCGAAGTGGGTGCCGTGGTGGCTGACGTACCCTCCGGCGAACAGGGATCGGATGATCTCCACGGCTTCTTCGAGCATCTCGAGGCGGACGTGGGCGGCGGGCCAGCCCGCGCCCACGATGTGCTCGTTGAGGTTCTCGCCCGAGCCCAGGCCGAGCCGGAAGCGTCCCTCGGACAGGAGCTGCATCGTGGCCGCCTTCTGGGCGACCACCGCGGGGTGGTAGCGGAACGTCGGACAGGTCACGTACGTCATGAGCGGTATGCGGGAGGTGGCCTGCGCGGCCGCACCCAGGACGCTCCACGCGTACGGGGCGTGCCCCTGGGCGTCCAGCCAGGGGAAGGAGTGGTCGGAGATGACGGAGAAGTCGAAACCGGCCCGCTCCGCGCCCACCACGTGGTCGACGAGTTCCCTGGGTCCGGCCTGCTCGGTCATCATCGTGTATCCGATGTGCACCATGTCGTGCGCCTTACCGCTGCGGAGCCCTCGAAACCCTCACCGGTCGAGGTCGCGCAGAGCGTTGTCGACGACCTCGGTCAGCGCGGGGTGGATCCAGTACGGGCGACGGGCGAGGGTGGCGGCGTCGATGCCGAGGGCCAGGGCCACCACGAGGGGCTGGATGAGGGTGGCGGCCTGGGGACCCATGAGGTGGGCGCCCAGGAGGCGGCCGGAGCCCGGTTCGGCGAGCACCTTGCAGAAACCGGTGGTGTCCTCCATGGCCCAGCCGTAGGCGGTGTCGGCGTAACAGGCGGTTCCCGCCGCGTAGTCCAGGCCCCGGTCGCGGCACTGGCGCTCGGTGAGACCGACCGAGGCGATCTGGGGCTGTGTGAAGACGGCCGCGGGCACCTGCTCGTGGTCGCAGCTGATCAGGTCGTCCGGGTGGCGGAGGTTGTGCGCGACGACCTCCGCCTCACGGTTGGCGACGTGCTTGAGGGGCACCGGCGAGGAGATGTCCCCGAGGGCGAAGACGCCTTCCGCGCTCGTGCGCTGATGGCGGTCGACGATCACCCGGCCGTCGTGGTGGGTGGCGACGCCGGCCGCTTCGAGATCCAAGCGGTCGCTGTTGGGAATCCGGCCCACCGCGACGAGCAGCGTGTCCGCCTCGGCCGTCGAACCGTCGTCGAGGGTCAGCCTCAGCGCGCCCGGACTGCCGCCGACCCTGGTGACCTCCCGGCCGAGCCTGAGGTCGTAGCGGGGCCGGACCAGCTCGGTGAACCGCTGGGCGACCGTCTCGTCCTGCGGTCCGAGCAGGCGCTGCTCCTTCTCCACGATGGTGACGGCGCTGCCCGCCGCGGCGAACACCTCGGCGAGTTCCGCGGCGATGTAGCCGCCGCCGAGAATCGCCAGGCGCCGGGGCGGCTCGTCGATGCGCATGACGGTGTCGGAGGTCTCGTACGGCAGGCCCGAGTCGGCGACGGCCGGGGGGACCAGCGGTCGGCCGCCCGCGGCGACGACGACCTGGGCGGCGCGGACGTCGACGGGGCCACCGGCAAAACGCTCCATCCGGAGGGTTCTGGGGCCGGTGAACCGGGCCCGGCCCTCGTACACGGTGACGAAGTCCTGGCCCCGGCGGCCCTTGCGGCCCTTGTCCCGTTCGGCGTCCAGCCGCCGGAAGACCCGGTCGCGCGCGGCGCGCCAACGCAGCCCGCCCGCTGCGGCGTCCACGTCGTAGGCTGCGGCTTCCGCGACCGTGCGGGCCACTTGGGCGGTGTGGGCGAGCATCTTGCTCGGGATGCATCCGGCGTTGAGGCAGGTCCCGCCGAACCAGCGTTCCTCGACGACGGCCACGTCCAGGTCCGCGAACGAGTCGTCGACGACGGCGTTGCCGGATCCGGCGCCGATGACGACAAGATCGTGGTGGCGCATCGGGCCCGCCTACGTCGACGCGCCGTCGGCGCGAGTCGTCGGCCGGCGGGCGCGCCGGATGCGGACGGGGCCGCGCGCTCCGGCCGGATCGACCGCGCGGCCGCCCCGGGTCATCTCGACCTCGCCGGTCGCGACCAGCCGGCGGGCGGCGCGGCGGGTCGGCTCCATGAGGTCGCGCCAGCCGTCGTCGTCGCCCTGGTAGACCGCCCGCGCGGCATCGGAGGGGCAGATCGTCGCGGTCGGGCCGCGGCGCTCCAGCAGGTTCAGGATGGCCTGCTCCAAGTGCCGGCCCGTCACCTCCTGAAGGCCTGTGGCCTCCTGTCGGCCCGTCATCTCCTGCTGGGCTGTCGCCTCCTGCCGGTCCTTGCGGCCGGCGTTCGTCATCACCGGCTCCCCTCTTCGGGGCCGTCGCCGCCCTCCCGGCGGGAGCCGAGGTTTCCGTAGCCCTTCATCTCGTGCGGTGACAGCCTTTCGCCGTCACTCGGGAACGACCGGGGGTCGGCCTCGCGGTGCTCTTCGGCGTGGTGGGCCCGCCGGGCCGGACGCCGGGGAGGCGCGCCCGGCGGCGGCTCCGCGGCGCGGCGGCGGATGCCCCACCAGACGGCCGCGATGAGGAGCAGGGCGACCACGATGCCGACGGCCAGGAGTCCCGTGCCGGCGGCTCCGGCGGAGAGCTGCTCGGCCGGGTGGGAGGACAGGTCCGTCATGGTGTTTCCCGCCTTTCGGAAGTGCTCGGGCTGTCAGCGGCGTCTGCCCCCGCGTCGGCGGGGGAAACGGACCGCGCCGCCGCGGGACCGGTCAGGCGGCGGGCGGGAAGCGGTCCCACGCACGGTGCTGGGTGAGGGTGGCGAGGACGGCGTCCAGGGCACTGGTCGCGTCGTCCGCGAGGGCGACTCCGGGTGCGGAGCTGTCGACGGCGGCGGCCGCGAGCAGCCGGTCGGCGCCGTTCCAGCCGCCGAGGGGCTTGCCGTGCCGGTAGGCCTCGGTCAGCAGGAGCAGGACGCGGGGGTCGGGGTCCTGCGGCACGGGGGTCCCCGCCTTGGCGTCCCGGGCTCCCAGGGCGTCGGCTGCGGCGCCCGGTGCGCCGGAGAACAGCAGGGCGTCGAATTCGACGGAGCGGGCCGTGGCGTAGGTGCGTTCGACGGGCAGCGGTTCGCCGCTGTCGCCGTCGGGGGTGCCGCCGAGGGTGCCGCCGGTCGGTGCGATGACGAGGGGCGTCATGCCGGTGTCCCGGATCTTCTGCCGGACCCTGCGTACACCGTCGAGGTCGGCCGCCGCGTCGGCCACGATGCCGATCACACGGCCGTCCGTCGGCCAGGTCTCGCCCAGCTGCGAGAGGGCGGGGCTCGGCTCCGCCGCCGCGAGCGGCACGCCGGCGGCCGGGGCGGGCAGCCCGAGCCCCTCGGCGACCGCGGCGCACAGGCCCGGGTCGATGTTCGCCAGCACCTCCAGGGTGCGTTCCTGCACGGTCCGCTGCCGGCACTTGTTCAACTCGAAGGTGTAGGCAGCGACGACGTGTTCGCGCTCGGGCGGGCTCATGCTGAGCCAGAACAGGCGCGGTTGGCTGAAGTGGTCGGAGAACGAGGCCGGTGCCTCACGGACCTTGTGCGTCTCGGGCAGGGGCACGGGTGTTTCGACGAAGGCCGCGGTGTCCGCTCCGGCGAGGAAGGGGCAGCCGCCGTCGAGGCTGTTGGGGCGGTACGGCGCGACGCCCGTGTGCACGGCGCTCTGGTGCATGCCGTCCCGGAGCATGTCGTTGACGGGGGCGTGCGCCCGGTTGATCGGGATCTGGCCGAAGTTGGGGCCGCCCAGCCGGCTGATCTGCGTGTCGAGGTACGAGAAGAGGCGTCCGGCGAGCAGCGGGTCGTCGGTGACGTCGATGCCGGGTACGAGGTGGCCGGGGTGGAAGGCGACCTGCTCGGTCTCGGCGAAATAGTTCGTGGTGTTGGCGGTCAGCGTCATCAGCCCGATGGGCTGGACCGGTGACAGCTCCTCCGGGACGATCTTGGTCGGGTCGAGGAGGTCGATGCCCTCGAAAGTCTGCTCCGGGGTGTCCGGGAAGACCTGGATGCCCAGCTCCCACTGGGGGTAGGCGCCGGCTTCGATGGCGTCGTGCAGGTCACGGCGGTGGAAGTCCGGGTCCGTCCCGGCTATGAGCTGGGCTTCTTCCCAGGCCAGGGAGTGCACGCCCAGTTTGGGCTTCCAGTGGAACTTCACGAGCGCGCTGTCGCCGGCCGCGTTGACCAGCCGGAAGGTGTGGATTCCGAAGCCCTCCATCATGCGGTAGGAGCGCGGGATGCCCCGGTCGGACATGTTCCAGAGGGTGTGGTGGGTGGCTTCCGTGTGCAGGGACACGAAGTCCCAGAACGTGTCGTGTGCGGACTGGGCCTGGGGGATCTCCCGGTCCGGGTGCGGCTTCCCGGCGTGGATGATGTCGGGGAACTTGATCGCGTCCTGGATGAAGAACACCGGAATGTTGTTGCCGACGAGGTCGAACGTGCCTTCCTCGGTGTAGAACTTCGTCGCGAACCCACGGGTGTCACGCACCGTGTCCGCCGAGCCGCGCGAGCCCAGGACGGTCGAGAAGCGTACGAAGACGGGTGTTTCCACGTCCTTGCCGAGGAAGGCGGCCTTGGACACCTCTGCGGCCGTGCCGTACCCCTGGAACACACCGTGCGCCGCTGCGCCGCGGGCGTGCACGACCCGCTCGGGGATCCGCTCGTGGTCGAAGTGGGTGATCTTCTCGCGCAGGTGGTGGTCCTGGATGAGGACCGGCCCCCGCTCGCCCGCCTTCAGCGAGTGGTCCGTGTCGTAGAGCCGTGCGCCCTGGGCGGTGGTCAGGTACGCGCCGCTCTGCGCGACGCGGGCCGGGGCGGCCCCGGTCGGCTGACCGGTCGGGCTCACCGTCTCCGGTCCTTGCTGGTCCGGAGCGGGCTGTCGCGGCTCCACGGGCTGGGACCCGGCGGTGCTGTCGGAATTTTCCGTGGCCATGAGCTCTCCCTGGAGAGGGTCAGGGGGTGAAGGGGCGGTGGTTCTCCTCCGCTGCGCCTGCCCTTCTTGACCGGGATAAACCGAAATGGCCGTGCTTGCTGCCGTCTGTGCTGCGAAGACAGGGCGTGCGGGGGCCGGTGCGCGGCGTCAGGTGGTGGATCGGGCGGCGCGGGTCCGCTACCGGCCCGGGAGGATTTCCTTGGCCTTGGCGACGGCGAAGCCCCAGCCCTGGGCCAGGGTGGGCTTGGCGGGGACGGCGATCTCTTCGGGGTTGGTGAGGACGTCCAGCAGGACCGGTCCGGGGGTGGCCAGCGCACGGCGTACGGTCTCGTCGAGCTCTGCGGGGTCGGTGAGGCGGATGCCGGTGATGCCGAGGGCGGTGGCGACGGCCGCGAAGTCGGGGTTGTCGAGTTCGGTGCCGAATTCGGGCAGCCCCACCTGCTCCTGTTCCAGTTTGACCATGCCGAGGCGGCGGTTGTCGAAGACCACGAGTTTGACGGGGAGCCGGTAGGTCTTGATGGTCATGAGGTCGCCGAGCAGCATGCTCAGTCCGCCGTCCCCGCAGAAGGCGACGACCTGGCGCTCGGGTGCCCAGAGCTGGGCGCCGAGGGCCTGGGGCATGGCGTTGGCCATCGAGCCGAGGTTGTAGGAGCCGAGCAGGCGACGGTCGGTGTGCATGGTGACGAAGCGGGAGAGCCACACGGTGGCCATGCCGGTGTCGGAGGTGAAGACGGCGTCGTCGGCGGCGTGGGCGTCCACGGCGGCGGCCAGCGCCTGGGGGCGGATGTCGTGGGCGCGGTTGTCCAGGGCTGCGCGCAGCCTCCTGGCCGGCCGGTGCTCCCGGGCCGGGTCGGCCAGCCGCTGCTGTCCCTCCTGCCAGGCGGCGAACCGTTCGACGGCGTCGTCCAGGTGCGTGCGGTCCCGGTCGGTCCCGAGGAGCGGGAGGAGTGCCCGCAGTGTGGCGCCGACGTCGCCGGCCAGGCCTACGTCGACGGGCGTGCGGCGTCCCAGGTGCTCCTCGCGGGTGTCCACCTGGACGACCTTGGCGTCGTGCGGGTACCAGTCGCGGTAGGGGAAGTCCGTGCCCAGCATCAGCAGGGCGTCGGCGGTGTCGAAGGCGTGGGCGGCCGCGGGATTGCCGATGAGGCCCGTCTGTCCGGCCTGGAAGGGATTGTCCCCCTCGAAGCCCTCTTTGGCCTTCAGCGTCAGGACCATGGGGGCGGCGAGTGCTTCGGCGGTCCGCAGGACGTCGGCCCGGGCGCCGCGGGCTCCCTGGCCGACCAGCAGGGTC
Source organism: Streptomyces amritsarensis (assembly GCF_001953875.1). Lineage (GTDB taxonomy): Bacteria > Actinomycetota > Actinomycetes > Streptomycetales > Streptomycetaceae > Streptomyces > Streptomyces amritsarensis. The sequence continues at coordinate 20,412 of NZ_MQUR01000044.1, read as the reverse complement.
ACCCGGGATGCGGCGTTGAGCAGGTCGGCGGCGCGGGCCAGGGAGGGGTCGTCGGGGCGGGTGACGGCACGGTCGAGGGCGAAGCGTACGGGTCGGTCCTCGGGTACCTCCCGGTCGCCGATGTCGCCGGGAACGGTCAGGACGGCGACTCCGCCGCGGGTGACGGCGGCCCGGACGGCGGTTTCGAGGGCGCGCGGCATCTGCTCCGGGGAGGTGACGGTGGCCCGGTGAACGGCCACGTCACGGAAGAGCAGGTCGTTGTCGACCTCCTGGAAGTAGTCGCTGCCGATCTCGGCGAGGGGGACCTGCCCGCAGATCGCCAGGACGGGTGCGCGGCTCTTCGCGGCGTCGTACAGACCGTTCAGCAGGTGTACGGAGCCCGGTCCGACGGTGCCCATGCACACCCCGAGGGTGCCCGAGAGCTGGGCCCGGGCGCCCGCCGCGAAGGCGGCGGCCTCCTCGTGCCGGCAGCCGACCCACTCCAGGCCGTCGGTGGTGCGGATGGCCTCGGTCAGCGGGTTCAGTGCGTCTCCGACGACGCCGAAGACGTGCCCGACGCGCAGTTCCTGGAGTGCGTCGATGATGACCCGGGCGACGGTGCGTGCCATGTGGACCTCCGGTGCGGGTGCGGTGGGTGAAGCGGTCGGGATCGGCCGCCGACCAGTCGGCTGCCCGCGATCGGGGCGGGGATGCCAGGCGCCGGCTCGGCGCGAGCCGCTCGTGGAGTTCGGCGCAGGAGCGGAGGGACGCTCCGGACGGCGGCTTCCTGGTGTCGGCGGACCCGGCGTCGAGGGCGCGTCCGTGCCGCTTCGCGCGGCGGCGTCGCGGGATCTGTGCCCCCCTGGTGGGTTTCATCCGCGCAAACGCGAACAGACGTGCGCGCAGGACCCCCCGACGTCGACGTCAAGGAGCCAGCGATGCCGAATCCCTCCCGCCTCCCGGCCCCCGTGCTGCAGAACTGGGCCTGGCAGGCCGAAGCGGTCTGCCGTGAGGTGGGGTCGGAGCCGTTCTTCGATCCGGTCGAGGAGGGACGCAGGGACCGGAAGGAACGCGACCGGCAGGCGAAGGCTCTGTGCGGATCGTGCCCCGTGGTCCGAGCCTGTCTGCACCACGCCCTCGCCACGCAGGAGCCGCATGGGGTGTGGGGCGGCCTCACGGCCCAGGAGCGCCGCCGGCTCCTCCCTCCGACGGGAAAGGCGACTCCCCCGTCGGCCTGACCCGGGGGCGGCTGCGGGGGCGGCTACGGGGGCAAAGGGGCGCCGGCCGGGCCCGACCCGTACGAGAGGCCCTCCCCCTCCGGCCGCCACGGGTAGAGCGTCCGTCTGCGGGTAGCCGCCACAGCGAACACACCAGCCACACCGTGCCCGCCGGCACCGGTAACGCACGGCCGACCCGGGAGATCATCGATGGCGTCCGCACTCATGACAGCAGTACCGGCACCGCCCGCCGGCCTCTACGTCCCGTCCGGGGTCTACCGCCCGCAGGCCGATACCGGGCTGCTGGCGCGGGCGCTGGCACACGAGGGCATCGGTCCCGGCACGGAGGTCATGGACATCGGCACCGGTTCGGGCGCCCTCGCGCTCCTCGCCGCGTCCAGAGGGGCCCGGGTCACGGCGGTCGACGTCTCCCGCAGGGCCGTCGCGGCAGCCCGCATGAACGGCGTCCGGCTCGGGCTGCCCCTGAGCGTCCTCCACGGCGATTTCGCCGCCGTGAGCCGGGGCCGGCGCTTCGACCTCGTCCTGGCGAACCCCCCGTACGTTCCCTCACCCCGGGCCCGCCTGCCCGGGCACGGCCCCCGGCGCGCATGGGAGGGCGGCTTGGCCGGGCGGCAGGTCATCGACAGGATCTGCGAGCGGGCCGCAGCGCTGCTGCGCCCAGGGGGGGTCCTGCTGATGGTGCACTCCGCCCTGTGCGGACCCCGCACGACGGTGGAGCACCTGCGCCGCACGGGGTTGTCCGCGGAGATCCCGATGCGGGCCGTCGTGCCCTGGGGGCCCGTGCTGCGCTCGCGTCGGGCCTGGCTCCAGGAGCAGGGGTTCGTGGGCGCCGGCGAGGACCGGGAAGGGCTGGTGATCGTCCGTGCCGAACGAACCGGCCGCTAGCCGGCGCGTCTCCCTGGAACGGGGCGGCCCCGTCGTGGTGGAAGGCCCGGTGGAGGTCGTCCTCGAGGACGGCACCGTGGCCCGGTCCGACCGCTTCGCGGTCGCGCTGTGCACCTGCCGCCGCAGCCGCACCTACCCGTGGTGCGACACCAGCCACCGGCGGCGCGAGCGCGCCCCGGCGGACCACACCCCTGAGGAAGCAGGCCGCCCGTGAACGCACCCGCACCCGCCACCACCGCGCCGGCGCCGGCGCTCGTCGAAGGCCGGGGGGACGTCTCGGCCGCCGTGGTCGATGCCCTGCGTACCGGACGGCCGCCCGTGCACGATCCCGCCGCACTCCTGCGGGCCGACCCCTGGGGCGAGGACCTCCAGCTCGCCCTGCACCTGCTCTACGAGCTCCACTACCGGGGCTTCGCAGGCGTCGACGACGACCGGGAATGGGATCCGGACCTGCTCCGGCTGCGCCGGGCCCTGGAGACCCGCTTCCTGCACGCACTGCGGGTCGACCTGCGGCACGCGCCCCGCTCGGTCGAGGAGGCCTTCGCCCCCCTCCTCGTCGAACCGGTGGACCTCTCGGGCAGCGTCAGCCGCCACCTCGAGACCGACGGCGAGCTGTGGCAGCTGCGCGAGTACGCGGCCCTGCGCTCCCTCTACCACCTGAAGGAGGCCGACCCCCACCTGTGGGTCGTCCCCCGGCTGACCGGCCGCGCCAAAGCGGGCATGGTGGCGGTCGAGTACGACGAGTTCGGCGCCGGAAGGGCCGAACGCATCCACGCGCGGCTGTTCGCCGGGCTCATGGCGGACCTGGACCTGGACACGTCCTACGGTGCCCACCTCGACCGGGCACCGGCCGTACTGCTGGCCACCGTCAACCTGATGTCCCTCTTCGGCCTGCACCGCGCCCTGCGCGGGGCCCTGGTCGGTCACTTCGCCTGCGTCGAGATCACCTCCTCGCCCGGATCGCGCCGTCTCGCCGCGGCGATGCGCCGCTGCGGCGCCGGACCCGCGGCCGAGCACTTCTACGCGGAACACGTCGAGGCCGACGCCGTGCACGAGCAGGTGGTCCGGCGGGAGGTGGTGGGCGGCCTCCTCGCCGACGAGCCGGAACTGGAGCCCGACGTCGCCTTCGGCTGCGCCGCGACGGTCCTGCTGGAGGACCGCCTGGGCGCCCACCTCCTCACGGCCTGGAGGGAGGGGCGCTCGGCGCTGCGCGCCACGGACGGTGTCACGCCGGCCGGGAGTTGAGGCCGAAGCCCTTCTCACCGCACACCGAGCCCCCGCGCCCCGGCGGCCTCCGGCCCGTCTCGCGGTCCTCCGGGACGGCGCCCATGCTGGTGGGTAGGGCACCTTCGGCCTGCGGGTCGTCCTCCCACAGGGCCGAGGGGTGAGCCCGAGAGGAGGAAGCCATGCGGATCCGCAGAACGCTGGGCCTCATCCTGGCCGCAGCCACCCTTGCCGGCACGGGCGCGGTCGGAGCCGTCAGCGCCCAGGCCGCTTCGACCCCCACCATCACCAGGGAGGAGTGCACGGCCGCGGGCGGACAGGTCAGGTCCATCCCCTACGGCGGCGACGTCTGCACCCTGCCCGACGGAAGCCGTCAGAACATCACTTGAGGGGACTCACCGGCCCGCGTCCGTCGGCGTGTCTGGAACAATGGGCCGCTCAAGGCGGGGGCTCCCGCGCGACGCACAGGGGTGTGCGGTCGGTGTGCCGGTCCCGGACGGGCACGACATGCCCGACGGGCTGCGCCGGCCGTCGCCGCGGCGACCGGTACCCGCCCGGCCGGGGACCATGGAGGGGTCGAGCGACCATGAGCTTCCTGCGTGCCCGCGCGATGCCCGTGGCCGTCGCCTTCGCGATCGCCGTGGCACTGGGTGTCAGCGGCCCCTTGGCGAGCAGGTTCGACCACCAGGTGTGCCAGGCCGCCGGCCTCGTGCTCTCCAGCGGATGGGCGTGGGCCTGCTTCGCCTTCCTCGTGGGCTACGCGCGCAGGTCGAAGATCGAGTCCGGGCTGCTGGCTTCCTCGGCGCTGGCCCTGGCCGTGGTCGTGTACTACGTCTTCAAGTTCCTGTTTCCGGCGTATCCCGGCGCGCAGGCCGTGCCCTTCGGGTCCGGTGACGAACTCATCTCCAAGGTGCTCGTCTGGGGCGCGGCTGCCTTCGTCCTCGGCGCCCCTGTGGGGCTCTTCGGGAACCTGGCCCGGACACCCGGTATCGGCGGTCTGCCGTTCCGCCTGCTCGTGCCGCTGACCGCGTTCGTGGAGACGTCGGCCCGCCTGGAGGCGGAAGCCCCGGGGCAGGGGCCGCTGGTGGGGATCACCTGGCAGGTGATCCGTAGCGCGGCGGTAGTCGCTTTCGCGGCCGTCCCGGTCCACGCGCTCATGACGTGGCGGGCGCGGCGGGGCGAGCCCGGCGCCGGCGCGGAGGACGGCTCCGACTGCCTGACGCGCCACCGCTGACGGCGAGGACGACAACGGGCGGGCGGCACTGCCACGGCACCGACGGCACTGTCCCGGCGTACCCCAATCGGCCTCCTGCCGAGGGGAATCGGCCTCGCGGGAGGCAGTGTCGGGGAGGAGCCGGCAGAGGAGCCGGACACGGCTCCTCGCCCAAGTACGCTGACCCGCATGACCGATACCAGTACAGACGACGAGCAGGTGTACGCCGACCTTCGCGCCCTGACGGACCAGTACATGCAGGCCGTCCGCGCACGCCTCGCCGAGGTCGAGTCCCCGCTCACGCGTGAGCGCGGCGCCCGACTGGTCACCGACGACATGCTCACCGGCGCCAAAGCGGCCAAGCTCATACGCAGCGCCGCCATGGGCGAGTTGAAGCAGGGCCGCACCCTGAAGCAGGTCGCGGAACTGACCGGGCTCTCCGTGCCCCGGGTCGACCAGTTGCTCAAGGCGCAGTGAGCCGTACCGACCGGGACAGCGGGGACGGCGGGGCCTGCGGGGTCACCGCCGCGTAGGCCCGAGCGGATCCCGGGCCACGGTCCCGGGCCCGTTCCGCCGGCCGGGTCTTGAGCCTGCCGCGCCGTCGGCTCCGCCGTTCCCGCGGCCGCCGCCGTACGTGGCGTGCAGGGCGACGGCGGCGGTGGCCGCGGCGGCGATCCCCGCGGACAGGAGGCCGCCGCGTGAACGCCAGGAGAGCACCGACCAGCGGGACTGCGCGGACAGCACCGAGCCCAGGCTGAGCCAGGACCCCGCGGACAGCAGGGACAGCGAGGAGCCGATGGACGCGGCCGACAGGGCCGAGCCCACGGATCCGACGGACAGGACCGAGCCGACCGATCCGATCGACAGGACCGATCCGACGGACCCGATCGACAGGATCGAGTCCTTGGACCAGAGGGAGAGGCAGGACCTGTCGTGCCGACACGGCTTCGCCTTCACCGACGCATGAGGTGTGGTCACGAGGTTCATACTGACACCCGAGTGGTCGTCCGCAGCTGCTATCCGTCGGACGGCAGCAGGTCCTGCGCCCTGCGCTCCATCAGGACCGGCAGGTAGGTGCGTACGCGCGCGTACCTGAGCTCCTCGTAGGCGGTCTGAACCGAGCTGTGCACCAGGCGGGCGTCGACCTGCGGGTGCGCCTTCATCAGCCGCTCGGCGACGTCACGGATGGTCGTCGCGTCCTGTGGATCCGCCATCACACGCCTCAGCCTCCCGGTGACCGGCCCCTCCTCATTTTCACGGAGCGGCCGTCCGCCGGGAAGTCGATCTTTCGGCTTATGCCGGATCCGCGCGGTGGCGGGCGGCCTCGATGTCCCCGAGATACCGGTGGGTCCAGTCGCACAGGGCGTCGATCGTCACCCGCAGGCCCTGCCCCGGTTCGGTGAGGGTGTACTCCACCCGTGGCGGCACCACCGGGTAGACCGTCCGCTCGATGAGCCCGTTGCGCTCCAGCATGCGCAGGTTCTGGGTGAGCATCTTGTGGCTGATGCCCTCGACCTCGTTGCGCAGCTCACTGAAGCGCAGGGTCTGCTCCCCCAGGGCCTCGATGATCAGGAACGCCCATTTGTTGGCGACGTCCGCGAAGATCTCCCGCGCCAGAGAGTCCGCGCGCCGCAGATCCGCGTCGTCCGGCGAGCCGGTGAACTGCTTGGTAACCATGAGGTTCCCCAGTAACTAATAAGTGCGTTCTTCCACGTCAGCGCACACTCTCCTACGGTTCTCGAGTAACCGCAAGAGAGTCATAGGAGACGGACAGCATGGCTATCACCCTGATGAACCCCACCGGACTGCCGAAGGTCGACGCCTACCGGCAGGTGTCGATCTCGACCGGGTCGAAGCTCGTGTTCGTCGCCGGGCAGGTGTCCTGGGACGCCGAGGGCGTGACGGTCGGCGAGGGCGACCTCGCCGCGCAGATCGAGCAGTGCTATCTCAACGTCGGCATCGCCCTGGCCGAGGCCGGCGCGTCGTTCGACGACGTGGCGAAGGTGACCGTCTACGTCGTCGACTGGACCCCCGACAAGATGCCCCTGCTGATGGAGGGCATCACCCGCGCGGCCGGGAAGCTGGGGGTCGCGCCGGTGCCGCCGGCCACCCTCCTGGGCGTGGCGGCCCTGGACGTGCCGGAGCACCTGGTCGAGCTGGAGGCCGTCGCCGTCCTCGACTGACGGGCCGACCCGAGTTCGCCGCAGGGGCGCGCTCGCCGCGGGCCGGTGATCCGACCAGCCCGTCCGCTCGTCGGCGGCGCAGCGGGGCCTGGGCCGTTCCGGCCCAGGCCTCCGGGCGAGTCGAAAGCGCCTGGCGAGGATGGAGGAGAGCCCATTTGTGATCCAGAATGATCGGATGGTCACGCTTGAGACTCCCCGTTTGATCCTGCGTCGCTGGCGTGAGGAAGACGTTGCGCCCATGGCCGCGGTCAATGCCGACCCCGAGGTCATGCGGTGGATCCGTGACGGCAGCGTCCTTGACGAACAGCAGACTCGTGGCCGGGTCCAGGCGTGGGAGAGCGAGTGGGAGTCACAGGGCTTCGGCCTGTTCGCCGTGGAGATCCGGTCCACTGGCGAGTTGGCCGGGTTCACCGGCCTTTCGGTGCCCAACTTCTTGCCGGAGGTACTGCCGGCGGTTGAGGTCGGCTGGCGGCTGGGTCGTTCCCACTGGGGACAGGGCTTGGCCACCGAGGCCGCCGCGGCCGCTGTACGGTTCGGGTTCGAAGAGCGAGGGCTGGAGCGGATCGTCAGCATCGCTCAAGTGGGCAACGACTCCTCCGAACGGATCATGACCAAACTGGGGATGCATCCGGTCCGTGAGACGGTCAATCCCACAGGGGGTCGGCGAGTACGGGTGTTCGAGTTGCTGTCGGATCAGTACGTCACAACCACTCGTTGATGGCGGCAACGAGGACGGTAGCTTCGTCCTGCCGGTCGAACTTCGGCGGCCGGCCGCCGCGCGGACCGGGCGCCGGCCTCTCCCGCGCCTCGCCGCAGGATGCGCAGCGGTCCGGGGCCGGGCGGGTCCGCGTGGCGGCGGGGCGCCGCCTCAGCCGCGTCGGGTGGCGGGCTGCGGCGCCGCCGCCCTGCGGGCGTGCAGCACGTGCGCGTCCAGCGGCAGGGGGCTGTGGCCGACGAGTTCGAGGCCGGCCTCGGCGAGCAGGTGTGCGTAGTGGTCGGCGCTGCGTTCGCGGCCTCCCACGTTGCACAGCATGTGCAGGTCCCAGGCGGTGGCCAGCGAGGGGGAACCGTCGACGGGCAGGAGGCGTTCCACGACGAGCAGGTCCGCGTGGGCGGGCATCGCCCGCGCGCAGTGGCGCAGGATCTCGCGGCAGCGGTCGTCGTCCCAGTCGTGCAGGACGCGTGAGAGGACGTAGACGTCGCCGCCGGGCGGCACGTCGGCGAAGTCCCCCGGGCGGTATGCGCAGCGCGCCCCGCAGCCGGCGGCGTCGAGGCGGTGCCGGGCGGCCTCGACGGCGTGCGGGCGTTCGAGCAGGATGCCGCGCAGGCGGGGGTGGGCGGTGAGGACCCGGCCGAGGAGCTCTCCGTTGCCGCCGGCGACGTCGACGACGGTCGCGGGTGCGGGTCCGGACGCCCGGGCGGCGGCGGTGATGACCGGGTGGGCGGGTAGCGGCTGGAACATCCGTGAGCTCGCGGCCATGGACTGGTCGAAGAGCGAGGCGAGTTGGGGATCGCGGGCGAAGTGGTCGAAGTGGTTCTCGCCGAAGATCCGGTCGAAGGCCGGCTGTCCGGTCCGCACGGCGTGGTCGAGGCCGCCGAAGGAACGGTAGAACGGGCCGCCGTACATCAGGGCCAGCGGCCGCATCGACCCGGGCGTGTCCGCGCGCAGCAGGGACCCGAGCTCCGTGAGCCGGAATCCTTCCTGGTCCTCGGCGACGGCTCCGAGCATCACCAGGTAGCGCAGGAGCGTGGCGAGGCTTCGAGGATGGGTGCCGGTCGACCGGGCGAGGTCCTCGGTGCGGTGCGCGCTGCGGGTGTCCATGGCGTCGGGCAGGCCCAGCCGGGTGAAGGTGGCGAGGGCTTGTGTCGTCCACGCGCCGGTGAGGAGGTGGAGGAGCGTTTCGGCCGGCTGTCGCGCGTCGTGGCGGGGGCGCTCGAACAGGTCGGGGTGGTCCAGGTGGGCGGCGAGGGTGTCGCGGTGGTCGCCCCGTGCGTACAGCTCCAGCCGCCCGTAGTCGCAGGCACCGGCGGCGGGAAGGGTGAAGTAGAGGACGGTGCCGTCCTCGTGCGGGTTGTAGCCGCCGCCGTCGGGCCGGGCGCCGTGGCGGAGGAGGATCGCGCACAGGCCGCGCAGCGCCAGCGGCTCCGGGTGCTCGATCTCGAAGGCGAGGTGCGCCTCGTGCCGGCGGGTTCGTTCGTAGGCGGCGACCGGTTCCAGGCCGGAGTGCGGGGGCACGGTCAGGGCGAACACCTCGACCGCGCGCCGTTGCCCGGCGGAGCCGTACACGTGGGGGCGCAGGATCCGGACGTCGAGCTCCGCCGGGTCGCGCCCGTGGCGCCGGGCGAGGCGTTCCCGGACGACGACGCTGGGGTGCGAAGGGGTGTCGGCGTCCAGGTCGCAGGAGGCGAGTTGGGCCCGGAGGGTGTCCGCGTCCGGCGGGAAGAGCAGCAGCCCCGCGTGGGCGAACCGGCAGTGCCCGGCCAACGCCTGGAGGTCCGGGCCTTCGAGTCCGGGCAGGAGGAGGGGGAGCAGCGCCGCGCTGTCGTGCTCGCGGACGAACCGGGCGGCCTCGCGCAGGCAGGCGATGTCGTCCAGGAGCAACGTTTTGTCGGGGAGGGTCGTCGTCATCGTGGGGTCCTCGGGCCGGTACGGAGCTGGGCAGGGCAGGGCGGCAAGGCAGGGCAGGGCAGGGCCGGATGAAGCCGGTGGAGCGGCGGCGCGGTGCGCGGTAGGCGGGGTGGGTGCGGGACGGCGCGGTCGTCACACGCCGACGTAGTTCTCGGCGAACCAGTCCTGGTGGATGCGTGAGGTGCGCAGCGAGTTGAGCCGGGAACGCTGCAGGGCGGCGTGGAAGAACGATCCGCCACCGGCGCCCCGGTCCTGCTCGGGTGCCGCGTGCAGGAGGCGCGTCATCCACCCGGTGAACTCCTGGGCCCGCCAGATGTGCGCCAGGCAGCGGTCCGAGTACGCGTCGAGTCCTGCGGTGTCCCCTCGGGCGAGGGCGTCGACGAGGGCCTGCGCCAGGATCTCGGCCTCCAGGACGGCGAGGTTGGCGCCCTTCGCGGCGGCGGGTGCGAGCAGGCTCGCCGCGTCGCCCGCCAGGAAGAGCGAGCCGTGGCGCAGCGGTTCGACGACGTCGCAGGTCAGGTCGAAGACCCCGCGTTCCAGGAGTGCGCCGCGTCGCAGCGGGCCGTGGTCCGCCGCGCGCATGCGGATGTCCAGCTCGTCCCAGACGCGTTGCTCGGGCCAGGCGTCGGCGGGCGTGCCGCGCCGCCACTGGAGGTAGTAGCGGGTGACGTCGGCGGTGCGGGCCATGTGCCCCGCGAAACCATGGGCGTGGATGGCGTATCCGACGGCATCCAGGCTCGGCGGAGTTGCGGCGAGCAGGCCGAGCCAGGTGACGCCGTGGTCGTGCCGGTGGTGGCGGACGGTGTCCGGCGGCAGTGAGCGGCGGGCCGCTCCGTGCCGGCCGTCGCAGCCGGCGACGTACCGGGCCGTCCACCGGGTGGGCCGGCCGTCGGGCTCGCGGGTCGTGACGGACGGGCGTGCGCTGTCGGCGTCGCGTACGGCGAGGCCCTCGGTGCGGAACCGGATGCGTCCGCCGCTGTCGAGGTAGCGGGTCAGGAGGTCTGTGACCAGGTTCTGCTGCGGGTAGACATGGTGCTGCCCGCCCTGGCCGAGGGATCCGTAGTCGAGGCGGAACCGGCCGTCCTCCGTGCGGAATTCGCACGTGCCGTGGCGGCGGCCGTCGCGGTGCAGACCGTCGGCGAGGTCGTGGCGTTCGAGGACCCGCACGGTGTTCGGGGCGAGGAACCCGGCACGGGCCCGGGTCTGCACATGGGTGCGGGAGGCGCGTTCCAGGATGACGCAGTCGATTCCGGCGGCCTGCAGGAGGAGTCCTACGACAAGCCCGGCAGGGCCTGCCCCGAGGACGACCACGTCGGCCGATTCACATAACGTGCGGGAGGTGTGACTTTCCGTCATAACGGGTGAAGCATAAGCACGCGAAGATCCACGGACCTACCTGATCCATCCGAAGGCGGGAATAGAGTGACAATCGGCATGGCCGAGCCTGCCCGCTGACACCGGGACCCGCTCCCCGATTCCGCGGCCTTCCGGTGGTGCGCGCCGGGCGTACGGGAGCACGCGCGCTCTCCCCGCGCGCCCCGCCGCGGGCCCGGCCGTTCGGCGTAGGGGCGGGAGCCCCGTCGGCGGGACCCGGGCCCTGGGCCCTACGCGGGCTGTGCGCGGCCCGGCGCGGCCGTGGGCGCCCCTCGGCCCTGGCCGCCACACCCGGTCTTTTCGGGCCGCCGACGCACCGGCTGGCCGGCGGCGTCGGGACATGGGCGACGGCGGCCCCCCGAGCGCCCGGGCCCTGCCGTCGGGGGGCGCCGACCGGGTCCGCGTCGTCCGCTGCCCTACGCGGCGAGGGCGCAGGGGCATCCGTGTACCGGGCGCACCCGGGAGCACCGACAACGCGGGCCCCGGGCGGCGTCCGGGCGATGAGGCGCGGTGCCGGGCGGCGCGGGCCCGGCACGATCCGGAAAAGCGCCTACGCCTGAGGCTGCAGGAGGCTGCGGGGGTCGGCCGGGCGGGGCACGTAGACCGGGGAGTCCGACTGGTAGAAGAGGTCGATGTCGGCCTCCTCTCCCCCGACGATCAGGGTGTCCCAGGCGCCGCTCTCCCGCAGGGTGCGGAGGGTGGCGGGGGCTGTCGGGGCGAGGTGGTCGCGGAGTTCGCCGTCCGTGGGCAGGCCGGGGAGCCGGGACGCCAGCCGGTCGCGGATCTCGGCCATCCGGTCCAGCAGCGCGTCCAGGTCGCTGCCGCCCGCGGCGTCGGGACCGGCGGGACGGGGGGCGCCGGGTGCCCCGGCGGCCCCGCCGGCTTCCGTGCTTCGCGCGATGATGTCCTTGATGGCGCGGGTGACGCCCTGTTCGTCCGTGGTGACCATCGCGTTCCACGCCCTGCTCTTGTGCCGGTACTGGAGCATGGACATGGCGGCCTCGTGGCGGATGAAGTCGGCGTCCCGCAACGGCCTGCCCTGCCAGGCCCGGCTGAGGGACCGCGCGAGCGAAGTGGCGGAGGCGAGGCCGCTGTTGAGGCCGCGGCCCGGCCAGAAGTGGATGGCGTTGGCCGCGTCGCCCAGCAGGAAGCCGTAGGTGCCGGGGGTGGTCGCGGTGGGCCGGTGCAGTTGCGCGGTGAACCGCGGGCGCTGCACCATGTCGAGCCGGAACGAGGTGATCGCCGTCAGGTCCTCCTCGGCCACGCCGAACAGGGCGAGGCCCTGCCGGATCTCCTTCCACAGCGGGGAGCTGCGCAGGAGGGCGGGCAGGAAGAGCGTGCCGTGGGTGGGGCAGCGGAACTCGTTGTCCTCCTCCTGCCGGCTCATCAGGCAGGGGCGGGACGCGATGCACTCCTCGAAGACGTGGCGGACCGGGTCGATGCCGATGACGTTCTTGGCCTCCTCCCGGGTGAGCCGCATGTTCAGGAAGCCCTCGCCGCGCAGGGAGTTGAGCAGGAAGCGGTTCTGCGACACCGTCAGCAGCACGCTCATCGGGTCCGGGAGTTTCGACTTGACCCGCAGTCCCAGCACGATGTCCTGAAGGTGCTCGCCGTCGAGGGAGTAGATGGAGGCGTCGGCGGCGCCGAAGCGGTCGGTGTAGTGCTCGCGGGTGCGGGAGCGGCCGCCTTCGCTGACGACCAGGACGTGATCCTGCGTGATCCGGTTCTGCTGCTCCGTCGCGTCGAAGCGCTTGGCGACGAGCCGGATCGCCGGCCTCCGGTTCGCCAGGTCCAGGAGCCGGTCCTCGATGTGGGCGATCCTGATGTTGCGGGGCGGGTGGCCGTCGACGGAGTCCGGACCGACGGGCCACATCTCGCTGTAGGCACCCGCGTCGCCGAACAGCGCGCCGCGGACCTCCTCGGAGAGGGCGAGGTACTGCCGGCTCTGGACGGTCACGACCTGCTGGCGGCGGAAGTTGCCCTGGGTCTCGTCCTTCCAGACGACCGCGGAGCCCTTCCTGGTCCAGCGGCCGTCGTAGATGGTCACGGCCGTCCGGCCGGGCAGCATCTCGTCGAGCGCGAGGGCGAAGGCCAGGCCCACGGGGCCGCCGCCGGTGATGGTGACCCGCAGGGTGCCGGGGTCGGCGGCAGCCGGCCGGGGGACGTCCATGAGGGAGAGGTCCATGACCGTCTCCATGGAGTCCTGCGCCTCATAAAGGAACGTTTCGTCACCGATCCGTATGCAGTCGTTCGGACGCAGTACATGCCGGGTGACGCGCTGGTCGTTGACGAACGTGCCGTTGCGGCTGTCGCGGTCGTACAGCACGAACCCGGCGTCCTCCGTGACGATTTCGGCGTGCAGCCGGGAGGCACTGGGGCTGACGATCACGACGCCGTTCTCCCCCTTGCGCCCGAAGCTGAGGGGCTCGCCGCCCAGGACCACGCTCTGCCCGGTGAACGGACCCGTGCGCCCAACGATGACCGATGCCACTCCACACCCCTTGAAGACGATGCCGCTGATTCCCCCTACGCCGACAACACGCCACCGAGAAGGTGTTCGGTTCAACCAGTTTCGAGAAACTTTTGAGTACCGCTGAACCGGGGGCCGGGGCCGTACGTGATGTTCGCGTCGGCCGGCGATACGAGGGAGAACCGCCCCCATGCACAACGAAGAGTCCGAGACCCTGACGGAGACCGCGCTCGCGGCCACCACGGCGGTGCCCGGCGCGGGCGCCGCCACCACCGCGGTGACGACAGCGGCTGCGGCGGCTGGGGACATGCTGATCGCGAACCGCTACCGGCTGCTGTCCCGGCTCGGCGAGGGCGGCATGGGCACCGTGTGGCGGGCCCACGACGAGACCCTGCACCGGGAGGTCGCCGTCAAGGAGGTACGGGCCCCGGCCGGTCTGCGGTCCGGCGACATCGCGCGGATGTACAGCCGGCTGGAGCGGGAGGCCTGGGCCGCCGCCCGCATACCCGACCGCAACGTGGTGACCGTTCACGACGTGGTCATGGAGGACGACCGGCCGTGGATCGTGATGGAACTGATCCGCGGGCAGTCGCTGGCCGATCTGCTGCGGGCCGGGGGGCCGCTCACCCCCCGGCACGCCGCGCACATCGGCGCGGAGGTGCTGTGCGGGCTGCGCGCCGCGCACGCCGCGGGGGTGGAGCACCGGGACGTGAAGCCCGCGAACGTGCTGCTCGCCGAGGACGGGCGGGTGGTGCTCAGCGACTTCGGCATCGCGGTGGTCGAGGGCAGCACCGCCCTGACCATGACCGGCGAGGTGGTCGGCTCCCCCGAGTACCTGCCGCCGGAGCGGGCGCTGGGCCGCCCCTCGGGCCCCGAGTCCGACCTGTGGTCCCTCGGCGTGATGCTGTACGCGGCCGTGGAGGGGATCTCCCCGTTCCGGCAGGACACCGCGCTGAGCACCCTGCGGGCCGTGGTGGACGGGGAACCGCCCGCGCCGAACCGGGCCGGGCCGCTCGCCCCGGTCATCGCCGGGCTGCTCCGCAAGGAGCCGGCGGAGCGGACACCCGCGGCCGAAGTCGCCGAGGCACTGCGGAACATCGCGCACGGGCCGGATGCCGCCACGACCGCCCCGACCTCCACGACCGCCCCGACCTCCACGACCGCTACGACCGCCACTGCGGGGACGCCGGCGGCGGCCCCGGCCCCCCGCCCCGAGGAGCCGGCCACCACCACGGCGACGGAGCCCTCGCCCGAGCCGCCCGCCGGGCCCGCGGTGGTCCCGGGCCCGCCGCGCCGGCGCCGGACGGCTGCCTTCGTCGCCGCCGGCGCGGCCGCCTGCCTGTTGACCGCAGGCGGTCTCGCCTACGCGCTCACCCGCGACGACGGCGGCGGGGACCCCGCGGCCGGTTCGGGCGTACGGGTGTCGGTGACGGGCACGAACACCACCTACAGCGGCAGTTGTCCGGCCCCCGACGGCCGGGCCCCGGCGTTCACCGCGACGTTCACCGCGCCCGAGCCGACGCTGATCTCCTACCGATGGGTCTCCGGCGACGGCTCGGTGGTGGACCCCCAGTGGCGCACGATGTCGATCGGGGACAAGGCCAACCCCACCGGACGCGACACCGTACGCCTGGCGGCCTATGCCAAGACGGGCACCCTGACCACGGGGATGGCCGTGGAACTCCAGAGCCCCACCCGCACCCTCTCCAACCCGGTCCCCTTCTCCATCACCTGCACCTCCTGACCCGTCCCGTCCCTCAGCGCCGCAGGTCGCGCAGCACTTCGCGAGCGGCCCGCGCGCCGGAGGCCAGCGCGCCCTGGACGGAACCGGTGGCACGGTGGTCGCCGCACACGTACCGGCCCGGCGCCGCGCGCGTGGTGCGGGTCAGCGGGTGCGGCGGCGCCATGGCGGGCAGCGCGTCCTCGATGGTGCGGACGGTGAGGAGGTCCCAGCCGTCCGTGCCGGTTCCGTACGCCTCGCCGAGCGCGGCCCGCAGCTCGCGCTCGCGGTCCTGCCCGTCCCGGCCGAGGACCGAGGTGGCGACGAGCGCGTGGCCGGGCGGGGCGTAGGAGGACACGACGTCGCTGAGGACACAGGTGTTGAGGAAGCGGCGGCGGGTGTCCGTGAGCAGTGTCGGCTCGCCGAGGGGGGACCGCGGGGCCACGTGGTAGTACGTCGTCACGATCCGGTAGGCGGGCAGGGCGACCTCGGGGAGCAGCGTCGGGACGGACCCGGGGCCGGTGGCGACGACGACGGCGCGCGCGGGGATCTCCTGCCCCGCGGCGGTCAGGGCGCCGTCGCCCGTGAGGGATGCCACGGCGGTCTCCAGACGTACGGTGTCCCGCGGCAGGGCGGCCGCGAGAGCCTGCGGGACCGCCCCGATGCCCTCGGTCGGCAGGCAGATGGTGCCGCGCAGCATGCTCCGCCAGACCATGTGGAACACCCGGGCGGAGGTCTCGAGTTCGTCCTCCAGGAAGACCCCTGAGACGAAGGGGCGGAAGAGCCTCTCGACGAAGGCTTCGGAGAATCCCGCGTCGGCGAACGCGGTGCGGGCGGTGGTGTCCGGGCGCCGTTTGAGCCGACCGGGCGGCAGCAGCATGTCGCGGGCGGACAGCAGACCGAGGGCGGCCAGGTCACGCGGGCCGGCGAGGCGGCCCGAGAGCAGCTCGGGAAGCGTGCGCGGCCGGCGGGTGGGGTCGCTGAAGCCGAGCCTGCCGTTCGGGGTGTGGACGAGGAAGCCGGGTGTGAAGGGCCGCAGTCGGAGTCCCTTCAGGTCGAGCCTGCGCCGTACCTGGGGGTAGGCGGTGTTGAACACCTGGAACCCGCGGTCCACCACGAAGCCGCCGATCCGGTCCGAGCGCATCCGGCCGCCGACCGCGTCGCCCGCCTCCACCACCCGTACGCCCACGCCGGCCGCCAGCAGGTCCCGGGCGCACGCCAGCCCGGCCACACCGGCCCCGACGACCAGTACGTCCGTAGCGTCCAGGGGTGCGGACATACGACCACCTCTCTCCCGTGTCGGTGCGGCGCATGCCGCTCCTCCACTGTGTTCCGCGCATCACCCGGACACGGATGCGACACCGCCCCGCGGGCCCGACCGCCGCCCGTCCGGCCCCCGGCGGCCGGCGTCAACGGCCCACAGCGGGCTCCGGGGGTGCGCGAGCCGACCTGACACGGTCTCAGCCGAAGCCAACCGGCAACCCTAACGCGGTGTCAGACGCGGCCGCAGGAAGGTTGCGTACACGACCCGCGAGGGGGAGCATCAAAAGACGCTCCGGGAAGACGTTTCGGGCGTCTTCCCGGAGCGCCGGGTTTGCGACGGACGGGCCGGCCGTCAGTCACGGGTCACACGGTCACACCTTGGCGAGCGAGCACGCCGTCTGCGCCAGCGCCGGCGGGACCGCCGAGACGCTCGTGAGGAGCAGGCGACACAGGGCCGAGTCGGCCGGCAGGCCGGAGCCGCCGATCGTGCAGGCGAGGTTGATGTCGGTGCTGGAGAAGCCGAAGGCGGCGAGGTAGGTGGTGCAGTCGCTCGGTGCGGCCTGGGCGGCCGGGGCCGAGACGACGGCGAAGCCGCCGAGGGCGAGAGCGCCGACGGCGATGCTCGCGATACGGGCGCGCAGGGATCCCTTCATGTTTTCCTCCGAGGAGACGGGTTTCGCCGGCGGTCACTCCTCCGGCGCAATCAAGAGGCTAGAGAAAGATCTTGCAGAAATGGCAGAAAAGAGGATGGAAATATCCGGCGGACAGGCGTAGGGGCGCGATGCCGCCTACTTTTGTTCCGGGTGGGCTCTCTTCGGCCGCGTGGCGCGGGAAGGGCCGGTGAACCCGTGGGGCGCATGAGGCCGAATGCATTCGAGATATGATCATTCAATAGCAGGAATCTTGCATTCCCGTTCATTCGCGGCAGATTCGATCCGGTTCAACTCGGCCGAAACACGCCCCTCCACCTATGCCGCGTGAATAGTCCTCCGCATTCGCCCGGGAGGGCGATGGTACGAGAATCAGTTCTGGGCGCGAGCGGCGGCGCGCGGTGACCAGCCGTCGCAGCACGGCGGGGTCGAAGCCCATGGCGGCGCGGCGGCCGGGGGGTTCCAGGGACGGGATGCCGTGCGGGCGGGTGCGCAAGACCAGGAAGCGGCGGAAGGCTCCCGGGCCGCCAGTGGGGCGGTTCCGGGTTCCGGTGCACGACCCGCACCCCCGCCGGCCCGCCAGCCGGCCCCCGGTGGACGCGTGCGCGCTGCGGGCGCCCCGTCCGCAGGGCCTACCCCGGCTCGCGAAACCGCACCGGAAACGACGAAGGCAAGGAGAACGCTCTCCTTGCCACTGTCAACTTATAGCGCGCCGGGGGGCTTGCCGCAAGGCCCCCGCCATGGAGCAGAATCACCGATCAAAGCCACGACCTGCGGAAACGGGGACTCCAAGTGCGGGATGAGCGGGATCAGCCGGACGAGCTGGATGAGGACGCGCGCGTCGAAGGGGCCGCGCACGAGTTGTATGTACGGGATCTCCAGGAGGTCGACGAGACACAGCTCTCGGTCGTCGGCGGCAAGGGCGCGCACCTGGGCGGACTGTCGCGGATCGAGGGTGTCCGGGTGCCGCCCGGCTTCTGCGTGACCACGGAAGCCTTCCGGCGGGTCATGGCGGGGGCACCGGCGCTCGACGTCCTGCTCGGTCGGTTGTCGGAGGTGGACCCGGACGACCGGGAGGCGGTCCGGACTCTCAGCGCACAGGTCCGCCGGACCATCGAGGCGATCGCCGTCCCGGACGATCTCGCGGCGGCGATCACCGGCGCGCTCGCCCGGCACGGCGGGCAGGCCGCCTACGCCGTCCGGTCCAGCGCGACGGCGGAGGACCTGCCGACGGCCTCCTTCGCCGGCCAGCAGGACACGTACCTCAACGTCGTGGGCCGTGAGGCGATCCTGCGGCACGTCGGCCGGTGCTGGGCCTCGCTGTTCACCGAGCGGGCCGTGACGTACCGCAGGCGGAACGGCATCGACCACCGTGCGGTCCACATGGCCGTGGTCGTGCAGCGGATGGCCTTCCCGCAGGCGTCCGGCATCCTGTTCACCGCCCACCCGGTCACGGGCGACCGCAGGACCGCCACCGTGGACGCCGGCTTCGGCCTCGGCGAGGCCCTGGTCTCCGGCCTGGTGAACCCGGACGTGTTCACGGTGCGGGACGGGGAGGTCGTGGACCGGGCGATCTCCGTCAAGCAGCGTGCCGTGCACGCCCTGCCGGACGGCGGTACGCGGGAGGTCCCGGTCGAGCCGGGGCGGCAGGAGCAGCCCGCGCTGACGGATGAGCAGGCCGTGGAGCTGGTCCGGCTCGGCAGGCGCATAGAAGCGCACTTCGGCCGCCCGCAGGACATCGAGTGGTGCCTGGTCGACGACGGCTTCCGGATCGTCCAGAGCAGGCCGATCACCACGCTGTTCCCCGTTCCCGACAGCGGCGACCGGGACATCCACGTCTATGTCTCCGTCGGCCACGGGCAGATGATGACCGACCCCATGAGGCCGCTGGGGTTCTCGATGTGGCAGCTGACCGCCATGGTGCCGATGCAGGAGGCCGGCGGAAGGCTGTTCGTCGACGTCACCCGGCGTCTGGCCTCGCCCGCGAGCCGCGCCGCTCTGCTGGAAGCCTTCGGGAAGGGCGATCCGCTGGTGAGGGATGCCCTGGAGACGGTCCTCGAACGGGACGGCTTCCTCCCGTCGTTCCCGGACGCCGGCCCCGTCGTGCCGCCGCCCGGCGGTGGGGATCCCGCCCCGATCGAGACCGATCCGAACATCGTCGCCGAGCTGATCGAGCGCAGCCGGGAGTCGGTGGCCGCGCTGGAGCGGGACATCCGGACCAAGACCGGCCCGGCGCTCTTCGACTTCCTGTCGGAGGCCTTCGAGGAGCACAAGCGGGTCCTCGGTGATCGGCTGAGCATGCAGGCGGTCATGGCGGGGATGGACGCCACGTGGTGGCTGGCCGACAGGCTGCAGGAGTGGCTGGGCGAGAAGAACGCCACCGACACCCTCACCCTGTCCGCCCCCCACAACATCACCTCGGAGATGGGTCTGGCGCTGCTGGACGTCGCCGACGTGATCCGCCCCCACGCGGAGGTGGTGGCGTTCCTGCAGGGCGTCGAGGACGACGGTTTCCTGGAGGAGCTGGCGAAGCTGCCGGGCGGCACCGAGGCGCGCGACGCCATCGGGTCCTACCTCGACCGGTACGGCATGCGCTGCGTCGGCGAGATCGACATCACGAGGCCGCGCTGGGGCGAGCGGCCCGCCACGCTGGTGCCCGTACTCCTCGACAACGTGCGGAACTTCGCACCGGGCGCCGCCCGGCGGCGCTTCGAGGAAGGCGCGCGGAAGGCCCGGCAGAAGGAACAGGAGGTGCTGTCGCGCCTGCGCGACCTGCCGGACGGGGACCGCAAGGCCGACGAGGCCAAGCGGATGATCGACCGGGTCCGGACCTTCATCGGGTACCGGGAGTATCCGAAGTACGACATCGTCAGCCGCTACTTCGTCTACAAGCGGGCTCTGCTGGAGGAGGCGGAGCGCCTGGTGCGCGCGGGCGTGGTCGCCGAGGCCGAGGACGTCTTCTACCTCACCTTCCAGGAACTGCGCGACGTCGTGCGCGCGCAGCGGCTGGAGGACCCGGAGCTGATCCGGCGGCGCCGGGAGGCTTTCACGGCGCACCACGCGCTCACGCCGCCCCGCGTGCTCACCTCGGACGGCGAGGCCCTCACCGGGGTGTACCGGCGCGACGACGTGCCGGCCGGCGCCCTGGTCGGCGTACCGGTGTCCGCCGGGACCGTCGAGGGAAGGGCCCGCGTCGTCCTGGACATGTCGGACGCCGACCTCGAAGCGGGCGACATCCTGGTGACGGCCTTCACCGACCCCAGCTGGTCGCCGCTTTTCGTCTCGGCCGCGGGTCTGGTGACGGAGGTGGGAGGTCTGATGACCCATGGCGCGGTGATCGCCCGAGAGTACGGCCTGCCGGCGGTCGTGGGCGTGGAGCGGGCCACCCGGACGATCCGGGACGGGCAGCGGATCCGCGTGCACGGCACCGGCGGGTACGTCGAGATCCTGTCCTGACACGGCCGACCCGCGAGCACTGCGCACCTGGACCCGGACCCGGACCCGGACCCGAGCCAGAACCCGGGCCTGAGCCCGGCGGGAAGGGACCGCGCCGTGCCCGGAGCCTCCTGCGTGGCTCCGGGCAC
>NZ_MQUR01000007.1 GCF_001953875.1 Streptomyces amritsarensis | reverse complement strand
GAAAGGGGCGGTCCCGTACGGGGCCGCCCCTTTCGCCGTCCCGGATCAGTTCCAGGCGTTGTTCTGGTTCTGGGCGTGGGCGCCGTGCTGGCCCACGCCGAACTGCGCGGCGACACCCTGTCCGATCTGGGCGTTCTGCGGGGGCAGGGCCTCGCTGGGCTGCACCAGCGCGATCCCGGTGCCGAGGAAGCTGAGCTCCCAGCCCTCGCCGGTGTTGCCGCGGCGCCGCCAGACACCGCTGGAGTGCGTCTGGGCCTGCATCTGCACCCGCAGCGAGGTGGACCAGGCGACGATGGCGTCCGCGTCGACGTTGACGTACTTGTCGGGTGTGACGTGCATCATCAGCGGCTGCCCGGAGGTCATCAGGGCGACCTTGCCGCGGCCGGAGATGTTGAGCTGGTACTTGCCGGATCCGGAGATCCCGTACTGGCTGTCCACCGCGATGACCTCGGTGTGCAGGGTGGAGTCCAGGGCCAGGACGTAGCTGCTGTCGACCGTGAGGCCCTCCTGGTCGACGTCCACGAGGTGGACGTACTGGGCCAGGTTGGCGAGGTAGACCGTGCCCTGCCCGGAGCAGCGCATGAGGTCCAGGCCCTCGCCGGTGCGGCGGCGGGCGCTGCGCTGGCTGCTGCTCTGGTACTCGCCGTCGAAGTCGATGAGCCCCTGGTAGGCGACCATCGCGCCCTTGCGGGCGAGTACGTCGTCGGAGCCCGTCAGCGAGACCCGCAGCAGTTGCGGGTTCTGGACGGTGTACCGGTCCTGGGACTGTGCCTCGGTGTGGGCGAAAAGTGCGCTCTGCATGATGTGTCCGCTCCCCCTCAGCCCCGGGCCCGGAGCCGGTCGGTGCTGTCCTCGCTGGGCTGTACGACGACGATGCCCTGGCCGGAGAAGGCCATCTGGTAGGCCTCTCCGCTGCCCCGGCCGAGCATGGACGAGGCCTTGAAGCTGCGCTTGCCCTTGACCTTCAGGTTCGGCGACCAGGCGACGAGCGCGTCGGGGTCGACGTACGTCTCGTCCTCGCCGCGGCCGCAGTCGACCACGATCGGGGTGCCGCGGGAGGTCAGGGCGACCCAGCCGGTGCCCGCGACCTCGACGTTGAACAGGCCCTGGCCGGCGAACTTCGCCAGGCCCTTGACCCGCTCGACGCCCCACTGGAGGTGCGCGTCGAAGGCGAGCAGGTTGGTGCCGTTGACCGACAGCGAGTCGTTGTTGAGGTTGATGACGACGACGTCGGCGCCGTAGTCGGCGAGGTACAGCAGGCCGTCGCCGGCGCACTTCATCAGGGGTGCGCCCTCGCCGGTGGCCCACTGCGAGGCCATCTGGCGGACGGCCGGCGGGTTCGGCTCGTACTGCACGAAGCCTTCGTAGGCGACCATCGAGCCGGTGCGGGCGAAGAGGTCCTGGCCGCTCTGCATGGCGACCTTGAGCATGGACCGGCCGTGGTTCTCCATGCGGGCCGTGACCGGGGTCGGGGCGAAGCCCGCGAGCTGCTGGTTGATTGCGTTCATGTCGGGCTCCCTCAGACCTCGTACGGCTGGACGACGATGAAGTTGCCGGGAGCGCCGCGGAACTGGAGGTTCACGGTCTCCCCGCTGTGGCCGGGGTAGGCGTTGCGCCGCAGCCGGACCTGGCTGGAGAGGATCACCTGGGAGGCGGCCGACCACGCCACGATGGCGTTGCTGTCCGCGAAGGTGGTCGGGGTGACGGGCAGTACGACCGGGACGCCGTGGGTCTTGACGATCACCGTGCCGGTGCCCTGGAACTGCATGGTGAACAGGGCGCCGCCGGGGATGCCGTGGCCCTCGATCCGGCGGACCTCGTGCTGGAGGGACTCGTCGAAGGCGAGGACGTTCTCCGCGGAGACGCAGATGGCGTCGCCCTGGAGCTCGATGGCGTGCAGGTGCGCGCCGTTCTCGGCGAGGAAGACCTGGCCGCGGCCGGTGCAGCGCATGAGCTGCATCTCCTGGCCGGTGGCGTTGCCGACGATGCGGCCGGCGAAGCCGGCGCCCTTGTAGCTGAAGTCGACCTTGCCCTGGTACAGGACCATGCTGCCCTGGCGGGCGAGGACGGCCTGGCCGCCCATCGCGAGGTCGACGCGCATGAGCTGCTGGTTCTGCGGGGTCCAGCGGGCGCCGGTCGGGGCCTCCTTGTACGGCTGGAGCGCGGCGGCGAGGCCGGCCGCGGGGGCGGCGGCCTGCGGGGCGTGGCCGGGCAGCTGCCCGGGGACCTGGCCCGGGACCTGGCCGTAGCCCGGCTGCTGCCCGTAGCCGCCGGGGGCGGGGGCGGGCGGCGGCACCTGGCCCGGGTACTGGCCGGGGGCCTGGCCGTACGAGGGCTGCTGCGGGGGCTGGCCGTACGGGGCGGGAGCCGGCGGGGCCATGGGCGCGGCCATGGTGGGCGCGGCGTGCACCGGGGCGGGCGCCGCGGGCTGCTGGTACTGCGGCTGGGGGGCGGCCGCCGGGGCGGGCGCGCCGAAGGACGGGGCGGGAGCCGGAGCCGGAGCGGGGGCCTGCGGGGTCGCGGCCGGCGCGGGGGCCGGTGCGCCGAAGGACGGGGCCGGTGCGGGGGCGGCCGCCTGCGGCGGCGGGGCGAAGCCGGGGGCTCCGGCCGCCGGAGCCTGCTGCTGCGGCTGCTCCTCGGCGACCTCGCCGCCGAAGTTCTTCAGGAGGGCGTCGAGCCCGCCGTCGAAGCCCTGGCCGACGGCGGCGAAGCGCCACACGTCCTTCAGGTAGAAGTCGCCGAGCATCACGGCCCGCTCGGTGCTGAACTCCGAGCCGGTGAAGGAGTACCGGACGACCTCTTCGCCGCCGGCCACGATCCGGATGTAGCCGGGGCCGATCTGCGACATCTGGCCGGCGCCGTCGATGGTGGCGGTGAAGGACAGCTTGTGGATGGACGGCGGTACGCGGTCCAGGGTCACCCGGAAGGATTCCGTGTCGCCGGACTGCGCGCCGAGCAGCTGAATGGACTCTTCCGGCGACTTCGGCTGGTTGAAGAAGACGAAGTAGCGGTCGTCCGAGAGCTGTTCATTGGCGTCCAGGCCGAAACAGCTGATGTCGAAGGTGAGTCCGGGCCCGGCGATCTGGACGCCTACGTACAGATCGGTGCCCGCCGTGAGATCACTGACCTTGGCCTTGTGGCCGCGTTGGAATTCCCTTGCCATGCGTAACGACGTCCCCCATCCCGACTGAGCATTCGTGCCGCACAGGCTAACGGCATCTGCCGACATCCGGCCAAGCCGGTACCAACCCGGTACACATCACGCTCTGTGATACAGGGGGTGCCGGCGGGGCAGGTCCGGGCGGTCCGGAGGCCGGCCCGCCGGGTGCGCTCCACCCGGCGGGCTCACTCCTCGCGGGCGGCGGGCACCTTCGGCAGCCGCTCGGCCGCGACCACGCCCTCGAGGTAGCCCCGGGCCCGCTCGGTGCGCGGGTAGGCCTCCAGCAGCTCCCAGAAACGGGGTCCGTGGCCGGGCACGAGGAGGTGGGCCAGCTCGTGCAGGAGCACGTAGTCGACGACGTACTCCGGCATGCCCTGGAGGCGGTGCGAGAGCCGGATGCTGCCTTCGGCCGGGGTGCAGGAGCCCCAGCGGGTGTTCTGGTTGGTGACCCAGCGGACCGAGCGGGGGCGGGCGCGGCCGTCGAAGTACTGCTCGGACAAACGCTCGGCGCGTTCGGTGAGTTCCGCGTCCCCGAGGGTGCGTTTGCTCTCCTGGGCGGCCAGCTTGTCGAGCATGACGCCCACCCAGCGCTTCTCCTCCGCCTCGGACATCCGGGCAGGGATGAGGACGACCGTACGGTCACCCTCGCGATAGGCGGATACGGTCCTGCGGCGGCGCGCGCTCCGGCGGACTTCGACGGCGCGCTGCGGTGGGTCGGCGGACACGCCACGACGTTACCCGGTGTCGGCGGCGGAAGTCCCACGCGTCCGGGGTTCGAACGCGGCGGTTCGACGCCGGTGTCCCAAGCGGCATTTCCTCTTCATCTCATATGCCTAATACCTCTTGCCTGTGGACAAATTCCTGCACGGATTCCGCGGGAGGGGCACTGTTGCCGGAGAGCGGGAAATGGGGCGGCGCGGGTCCGCACGGATATCGAGGGGGGCGGACGTGTTTCCGAGGGTGAAGCCGGCGCTGGCAAGGGCCTGGCGGGATCTGCAGACGGTGCAGTTCGGGGTGACTCCGGCGCATGCGGTGGTGCTCGGCCCCGTGGACACGGCGACGGGCGCGCTCGTCGACCGGATCGACGGGACGCGGGGCATGGAGCTGCTGCGGGCCGAGGCCGCGCGGATGGGGCTGCCGGACGGGCTGGCCGACGCCCTCGTCAGACGGCTGGCGGGGGCCGGTCTGCTCGATGACGCCACGGCGGGCGGCCCTCGGGCGCAGGCGCTGCGCAGGCATCCGGAGACCCTGGAGCGGCTGGGTCCGGACCTGGGTTCGCTGTCGCTGGTCCACCGCGAGCCGGGCGGGGACCTGCGGGGGATCGCGGCCCGCCGGGCGATACGGGTCCGGGTGCGCGGGAGCGGCCGGGTGGGCGCCGTGATCGCGGCGGTTCTGGCGGGGGCGGGCGTGGGGCGGGTCGAAGTGCTCGACGGAGGCCGGGTGGAGCCGGCCGATGTGGCTCCGGGCGGCCTGGGTCCGGCGAGCGTGGGCCGGATGCGGGCCGAGGCCGCGGCGGCAGTGGTTCGCTCCGCGGCTCCGGGTCCGGGTCCGCGGGCCGGGGAGGAGGAGGGGCCGGAGCCCGGGCTGGCCCTGGTGGTGGTCGCGCCGAGGGACGGGCTGCACGCCTGGGCACCGGATCCGGACACCGCGGCCGACTGGGTCGCCTCGGGGATTCCTCACCTCTACGCCGGGGTGGTGGAGGGCACGGGTGTGGTGGGGCCGCTGGTGCTGCCGGGCACGACGGCATGCGCCGGGTGCATGGAACGCGACCGTGTGGACCGGGACGCGGCCTGGCCGAGGATGCTGGTGCAGTGGCGCTCGTCCCACCGCCGCCGCGGGAACGCCTCCTGCGACCTGGGCCTGTCCACGGCGGTGGCCGGGCTGGCCGCGGCCCATGCGCTCGCCTTCCTGGACGGGCAGCTGCCCGCCTCCACGGGCTCCCGCTGGGAGGCGGCCCTGCCCACCCTCCACTGGGAGTCGGCTCCGGTCCGACCCCACCCCGACTGTCCTTGCGGGGCGGCCTCTCAGCCCGCGCAGCGGCTCGAGCCGGCGGGACGGGTGCCGGGGAGAGGATCGGGAGCGGACCCGCCGGGAGGGCCGTGACAGGATGCTTCGGGACCGAGGTTTCTGCCGAACCGCCGCTTGCGGCGCAGCTGTCTGGGAAATGGAGGGGGCGGCATGTCTGATCTTCCCCGGAAGGCGGTCACCCGTACCGTCAAGCTGGCCGCGCTGCCGATCGGCATCGCGGGTCGGGTCACCTGGGGCCTGGGCAAGCGGATCGGCGGCAAGTCCGCCGAGATCGTGGCGCGGGAGCTCCAGCAGCGCACCGCCGAGCAGTTGTTCCGCACTCTGGGGGAACTGAAGGGCGGTGCCATGAAGTTCGGGCAGGCCCTGTCGGTCTTCGAGTCGGCGCTGCCGGAGGAGGTCGCGGGACCCTACCGGGCGGCGCTGACCAAGCTCCAGGAGGCGGCCCCGCCGCTGCCCGCGGCGACGGTGCACCAGGTGCTGGCGGATCGTCTGGGCGCGCGTTGGCGGGACCTGTTCGAGGAGTTCGAGGACAAGCCGGCCGCGGCGGCCTCGATCGGGCAGGTGCACCGGGCGGTGTGGCACGACGGCCGGCAGGTGGCGGTCAAGGTCCAGTACCCGGGGGCCGGTGAGGCGCTGCTGTCGGACCTGAAGCAGCTGGGGCGGTTCGCCGGGCTGCTGGGCCCGCTCGTTCCCGGCATGGAGATCAAGCCTCTGATCAAGGAGTTGCGCGACCGGGTCTCGGAGGAGCTCGACTACGAGTTGGAGGCCGAGGCCCAGCGGACGCACGCGGACGCCTTCGCGGACGACCCGGACGTGGTCGTCCCCGACGTGGTGCACCAGGGCGACCAGGTGCTCGTGACCGAGTGGATGGACGGGACCCCGCTGTCGGAGGTGATCGCGGACGGCAGCGAGGAGGAGCGCGACCGTGCCGGGCAGTTGCTGGCCCGGTTCCTCTTCTCCGGGCCCGCGCGCACGGGTCTGCTGCACGCCGATCCGCACCCGGGCAACTTCCGGCTGATACCGGGGCCGGACGGCCGGATGCGGTTGGGCGTACTGGACTTCGGCACGGTCGACCGGCTGCCCGGGGGCTGGCCCAAGCCCATCGGCAGGTCCCTGCGGATGACGTTGGACGGCGACGCCGAGGGGGTCTACGGACACCTGTGCGCCGAGGGGTTCGTGAGGGAGTCCGTCGAGCTGGACCCGGACGCCGTACTGGACTACCTGAAGCCGATCATCGAACCCGCCGAGGCCGAGGAGTTCACCTTCACCCGGCCGTGGCTGCGCGGACAGGCGGCGCGGATCGCCGATCCCCGCTCCCCCGCGCACCAGTTGGGCCGGCAGATCAACCTGCCGCCCTCGTACCTGCTGATCCACCGGGTGACGCTCAGCACCATCGGCGTGCTGTGCCAGCTGGGCGCGACGGTACGGCTGCGCGACGAACTGGACACGTGGCTGCCCGGGTTCGCGTCCGCCGAGTGACGGCTCGGGCCGTCACCACCAGGAGGAGTCGAGCCTGCCCTCGATCGCTCTGAGGTTGGCTCGGGCGCATTCGACGCAGAAGTACTCTCTGGTCCCGTTCTCCACCGAACAGGTCCAGGTGGGCGGGGCCCCGCCGGGGGACTCCTTGCCGCAGCGCGCGCAGACGACGGGCTGGGCCTGGGATCCCGGCGGGTCGGGCTGGGGAGTCGGCTGGTCCACCTCCGGACGATACCTCCGCCGGGGTGGCCGGGGCCGCGCAACGCACCGGGGGGACCGGTCCCTTCGGACCGGTCCCCCCGGGCTGCTGCTCTTCAGCTCTTAGTGCATGACGGCCATGGCCAGTGCGCGCCGGGCGCGCATGGAGACGCGCTCGGCCCGCCGCTGCATGCGGCGCGCGGCGACCAGGCGGAGGGCGTGACGCTCTGCGTCCGCCTCGCGCATGCGGTCGTCCATATGGGCGCGAGCCAGGGCTTCTGGGATGAGTTGCATTTCGCGGGTCCTGTTCTGACGCGAGGTGATCGCGCCGGCGGTGATGAAGTCTGCGTGGGCGGCGCCGTGGGGCTGCTCGCTCGTGGTGTGGGCGGTCATGAGGGCCTGCTTCAGGGGGTCGTGCGTCAGGGGGCGGTCGATGGTTCCGGTGGCGGTCATGCCGAGACAACCGGGTTCTTGCGCGGACGGCCACGGGGGCGCTTCCGGGCTACGACGACACCCTGGACGAAGAGCTCGCCACCCCAGACACCCCAGGGCTCGCGGCGCTCGACCGCTCCGGCGAGGCAGGCCTCGACCAGCGGGCAGGTGCGGCACAGGGACTTGGCGTACTCGACGTCGGCCGGGGACTCGGCGAAGAAGACCTCGGGGTCGAAGGTGCGGCAGGGAACCGGGACGCCGAGGTTCTCGATGGCGTCGTCGAGCGCGGTCAGCGCGGTGAGCGGGGTCAAGGTGTGGTCCTCCGGGACTGCGGGCGGGGAGATCGTCTGGGTCTGCGGTACGGACGGGGCGTGCGCTTCGAGTTGCACGGTGTTTTCTTCCTCGTCTTGTTCGGCTAGTCGTTCCGGCCGGTCGGCCGGGTGCGGCTGGTACCTGGTTCTGCCAGTCCCGAGGCCCCTTCTCTGTCGTGTCTCCCGGTCGGGGACAAACAGAAGGGCCGCGGATCCCGGGTGGGGTTCCGCGGCCCTGAAGGCGCCGGCCTGATCATGCGATCAGGCTGGATCACTCCAGGGTTCGAGCCCACGGAAGGCCCACATCAGGTGGTGCTGCTGCTTCGTCTTCTTCGTCAGGGATCCGGCACCGGCCGCGGCGGCAAATCCATAGGCGCCGTGCGCCTGTGCTTCTGCTGCCAGTACTGCCACCGGTGCCTGGGTCGGTCGCTCATTGCGCTCGCTGACCGCAAGGGTCGCGAGGAGGGCGGGGCGGCCGGCGGAAATCGCGGACGCACCGGTACCCAGAGCGGAGACGGAACCGAGCAGGCAGGAGGCATCGACCGAGCGATCGGTCATTTTGGTGAAGGTCATGAAGCTGGTCACTGGTCTCGCCTCCTCTCGGCGTCTCGGGGACCCGGCCCGAGGGCCTGTCCCATGCGTATTCGGATAAGTACAGCACGGATCCAGGGCTTCGGAGAAGCCACCGTTTCCGTTGCTAAGAACCTATGGGTCTTCGCTGGGCATGTGCAAACTATTTTTCCGACGAGTTTCTACGCGTCGTCAGGATCCTTGCCCCCAGGCTCCTGACCTGTGCAGATGGCCAGGACATCGGCTCCGTACCGGTCAAGCTTGCGGCCACCCACCCCGGAGATCATCGCAAGCTCCCCGGCCTCGGAGGGCGCGGCCTCCGCGATGGCCATCAGCGTCTTGTCCGTGAAGACGCAGTAGGCGGGCAGGCCCTGCTCCTTCGACCGGGCGGCGCGCCAGTCCCGCAGCCGCTCGTAGAGGCCCTCGTCCATGTCGGACGGGCAGTCCTCGCAGCGCATGAGCTTCAGCTCGCCCGCCTCCGTGAGCGTCCTGCCGCAGACCCGGCACCGCGCCGGACCGCGGCGGCCGCGCCTGGGGGCCCCTGCCTCGCCCGCGGAGCCCGCTCGGCCCGCCGCGGCCGCGGAGCCCGGCCGCAGGCCGTTCAGGAAGCGGCTGGGACGCCGGGAGGCCCTGCCCCCCGGCGTGCGGGAGAGCGCCCAGGAGAGGGTCAGGTGCAGGCGGGCCCGGGTCACGCCGACGTAGAGCAGCCGCCGCTCCTCCTCGACCTGCTCGTCGGTCTTGGCGTAGGTGATCGGGAGCATGCCGTCGGTGAGGCCGACGAGGAACACGGCGTCCCACTCCAGGCCCTTCGCCGCGTGCAGCGAGGCCAGGGTGACGCCCTGGACGGTCGGGGCGTGCTGGGCGGCCCTGCGCTCGTCCAGCTCGACCGTGAGGTGGGCCAGGGTGGCGCCGGGCCGGGTGCGGGCGAAGTCCTCGGCGAGCCGGAGCAGCGCGGCGACCGATTCCCACTGGTCGCGCACGGCGCCGGATCCGGCGGGCGGCTCGGTGGTCCAGCCGGTGGAGCTGAGCACCGCCCTGACCTGGGAGGGCAGGTCGACGAGGTCCTCGAGCAGCGGGTCGTTCCCGCCGGAACGGGCCGCTCCGCGCAGCGCGAGGACGGCCTTCTGGACCTCCTGGCGCTCGAAGAACCGCTCGGCCCCGCGCAGCTGGTAGGGCACCCCGGCGTCGGCGAGGGCCTGCTCGTAGACCTCGGACTGGGCGTTGATGCGGAAGAGCACGGCGATCTCCCCCGCCGGCACGCCCGCGGCGATCAGGTCGCGGATCCGGCGGGCGACGCCCTCGGCCTCGGCGGGCTCGTCGGCGTACTCGGCGTAGACCGGGTCGGGGCCGCTCTCGCGCTGGGAGACGAGTTCGAGGCGGTGCTCGGCGGCCCGCCCGCCGGCCTGCTTCAGGAGCCCGTTGGCGAGGTGGACCACCTGCGGGGTGGAGCGGTAGTCGCGGACCAGCTTGACCACGGTGGCCTGCGGGTAGCGCGTGCGGAAGTTCAGCAGGTGGTCGGGGGTGGCGCCGGTGAAGGAGTAGATGGTCTGGCTGGCGTCGCCGACGACGCAGAGGCTGTCGCGGTCGCCGAGCCACAGGTCGAGCAGCCGCTGCTGGAGCGGGCTGACGTCCTGGTACTCGTCGACGACGAAGTGCTGGTACTGGCCGCGGATCTGCTCGGCGATGTCGTGGCGGTCCTGCAGGATGCCGACCGTGAGGAGCAGCACATCCTCGAAGTCGATCATTGCGCGGTCGCGCTTGAGCTGTTCGTACGTCCCGTAGATCTGGGCGATCTCGGCCATGTCCCGGGGTGCCTCGCGGCCGGCCTTGAGGGCGGCCGCCGGGTAGTCGGCGGGCACCGTCTGGGTGACCTTCGCCCACTCGATCTCGCCGGTCACGTCGCGCAGCTCGCCGCGGTCGAGGCGGATCCGGCAGCGGGCGCCGGCCTCGGCGACCAACTGGATCTTGCGCTCCAGCAGTCGGGGCACGTCCCCGCCGATGGCTTTCGGCCAGAAGTACTGGAGCTGGCGCAGGGCGGCGGAGTGGAAGGTCCGGGCCTGGACCCCGCCCGCGCCGAGCGTGCGCAGCCGGCCGCGCATCTCTCCGGCGGCCCGGTTGGTGAAGGTGACGGCGAGCACGCTGGCCGGCATGAGCTGCCCGGACCGGACGCCGTAGGCGATGCGGTGGGTGATCGCCCGGGTCTTGCCCGTACCGGCGCCGGCCAGCACGCACACCGGTCCGCGCAGGGTCGTCGCGACCTCGCGCTGCTCCGGGTCGAGGCCCAGGAGCACCGCGTCGGCCGAGTCCGCGTCGGCGGGGAAGGGGGAGGAGTGCGTTGCTGCTGTCACTCCGCCATGCTGCCAGGTCGCGTGAGCCGGGCGGGAAATGGTGTCCACAGGCGGTACGGATTCGTCGTATCGGTCACACCGGCGGTGGGGATGTGCCCGTACGGGAATGGCCGCGCGGTCGCGTACGTTCGAGCATGCGGACCACCGAGCCTTCACGAAGGAGAGCGCAGCATGCAGGACACGGGCACCGTCACGATGTACAGCACGACCTGGTGCGGCTACTGCCGTCGGCTGAAGACCCAGCTGGACCGGGAAGGCATCGCGTACAACGAGATCAACATCGAGCTCGACCCGGAGTCCGCGGCGTTCGTCGAGAAGGCCAACGGCGGGAACCAGACGGTCCCCACCGTGCTCGTGACGTCCGCCGCCGGCAACGAGTCCGTCATGACGAACCCGAGCCTGGCCCAGGTCAAGCAGGCCCTCGCCGTCTGAGCGCGGCTCCCGCGTCCGCGGATGGCCCCTGCCCCGGTCGGGCGGGGGCCATCCGCGTCACCGGGGTGACGAAGGTTACGCCGCGGCCTTCGGCAGCGGCTCGCCGTACCAGAGCTCGACCAGCCGGGCCGCGATGGAAATACCGGACGGGGGCAGCACCTCGCCCGACTCGAACGCCGCGCGCAGCTCGTCGCGGGAGAACCAGCGGGCCTCCTGGATCTCCTCGCCGTCCACGGTGATCTCGGAGCTGGTGGCGCGGGCGTTGAAGCCCAGCATCAGGCTGTACGGGAACGGCCACGGCTGGCTGGCCACGTACTCGACCCGGCCGACCCTGACGCCGGCCTCCTCCCACACCTCGCGGACGACGGACTGCTCGATCGACTCGCCCGGCTCCACGAACCCGGCGAGGGTCGAGAAGCGGCCTTCCGGCCAGTGCACCTGGCGGCCCAGCAGCGCGCGGTCGTGCTCGTCGGTGACCAGCATGATCACGGCCGGGTCGGTGCGCGGGTAGTGCTCGGCGCCGCAGCCCGGACAGCGCCGGATGTGCCCGGCGGCCGCGACCACGGTGCGCTCTCCGCAGCGGGAGCAGAAGCGGTGCATCCGCTGCCAGTTCTCCAGGGCCACCGCGTTGACCATCAGAGCGGCGTCGCGGTCGTTCAGCAGGAGTCCGGCCTCGCGCAGGCCGGCCGGGCGGGCCGACTGGTCCATGCGGCCGGGCAGGGCGTCCTTCTGCAGCGCGAAGTACCGTACGCCGTCCTCGTCGGTGCCCAGGAAGTAGCGGTGGGTCTCGGTCACCGGGGCCTCGAAGGCCGGGGTCATCACGATGCCGGTGCCGCCGTCGGGGGTGTCGTCGATCAGCACCTGCCCGCCGGAGACGACGAAGACGCGGGTCGTCGGGTGGCTCCAGGCGGCGGCGAGCCAGGCCTCGTCGAGGCGGTGGTGCGCGGCACGGTCGATCCCGCTCGGCGCGGTGAGCGAGAGAGGTCGCTCGGTATGGGTGCTCACTGGTACTTCCAACTCCCCCGGTGGTGGGACAGGCAGGCTCGGTACGACAGGTGTGTGCGCCGGTCAGGCGGGTGTGCGGGGCGTGCGGTGGCCGCGGAGGGCGTCGGCCAGGTCCCCCCAGAGGTACGCGGCCGTCTCGACGCCCTTGAGGAGCAGGTCGAGCTCGACCTTCTCGTTCGGCGCGTGCCAGCCGTCGGAGGGCACCGAGATGCCCAGGAAGAGCACGGGCGCGCCGAGGACGTCCTGGAGGTCGGCCGCGGGTCCGGAGCCGCCCTCGCGCGTGAAGCGGATCTTCTGGCCGAAGGCGCGGCCCATGGACCGGACGACGGACTGCAGGGCCGGGTGGTCCAGCGGCGTCAGGCACGGGCGGGTCGGTGCACCGAAGGTGATCGAATGGCGGATGCCGTCCGGGACCCGGGCCGCGACCCACTCCCTGACGGCCGCCTCGACCTCGTACGGGTCCTGCCCGGACACCAGGCGGAACGACAGCTTCACGTGGGCGGAGGAGGGCACGATGGTCTTCCCTCCGGGGCCCTGGTAGCCGCCGCCGATGCCGTTGACCTCGGCCGTCGGGCGGGCCCAGACGCGCTCCAGGGTGGAGTACCCGGCCTCGCCGGCGGCCGCGTGGGACTTGGCCGTACGCAGCCACTCGGACTCGTCGAAGGGCAGCTCGGCGATGAGGGCGCGCTCGGCGTCGGTGAGCTCGGCGATGCCGTCGTAGAAGCCGGGGACGGTGACCCGCCCGTCGGCGTCGTGCAGGGCGGCGACCAGGCGGGCGGCGGCGGTCGCCGGGTTGGGCACGGCGCCGCCGAAGGCGCCGGAGTGGATGTCCTGGTCGGGGCCGTGGAAGTCGATCTCGCAGTCGGCGACGCCCCGCATGCCGGTGCAGACGGTCGGGGTGGTCTCGGACCACATGCCGGTGTCGGAGACGATCACGACGTCGGCGGCGAGTTCGGCGGCGCGGGTCTCGACGAGCTGGCGGAAGTGGGCGGAGCCGGACTCCTCCTCGCCCTCGACGATCAGCTTGAGGTGCACGGCCGGGGCGGCGGCACCGGTGGCGGCGAGGTGCGCCCGGACGCCCAGGGTGTGGAAGAACACCTGGCCCTTGTCGTCGGCGGCGCCGCGCGCGTACATGCGGCCGCCTCGGATGACCGGCTCGAAGGGGTCGGTGTGCCAGCCGTCGGCGACGGCGGCGGGCTGCACGTCGTGGTGGCCGTACACGAGGACGGTCGGGGCGTCCGGGTCCTCGCTCGGCCAGTGCGCGTGAACGGCGGGGGCGCCGTCGGTCTCCCAGACCTCGGCCACCGGGAAGCCGGTCTCCTTGAGCTTCGCCGCGAGCCACTCGGCGCTGCGGCGTACGTCGTCCGCGTGCTCGGGCTGGGCCGAGACGGAGGGGATGCGCAGCCACTCGGCCAGGTCGTCGAGGAACGCGGCGCGGTGGGTGTCGATGTACGTGCGGACGACGCTGTCCGGCTGGGGGTCGCTCATGCCCCGAGCCTAGCCGTCCGCCCGGTGGTCGCCGCCGGGGCCCGATTCGCCTTGGAGGATCCGCTCAAGGCGGGCCCTGCCGGGGAGGTTGCGCGGGCGGATCACACGGCCGCTGCGGACGTGCAGGAAGGCCGCGGCGACCCGGTCGAGGGGGGTGTTCGTGGCTTCTGCCCAGGCCAGACGGTAGACGGCGAGCTGGAGCGGATCCGCCTCGGTGGTCCGGCCGGTCTTCCAGTCGACGATCTCGTAGGCGTCTTCGCCGTTGTCGTCGGTGGTCTTGTAGACGGCGTCGATCCGGCCGCGGATGACGCGGCCGGCGAGGGTGAGCTGGACCGGGGCCTCCATGCGGTGGGGCGGCCGGTCGGCGTACGGGCTCCGCTCGAAGGCGGCTTTGAGGGCCTCGAGGTCGGCCTCGTCGGCGATCTCCTGGTCGGAGCCGGCGCCGGGCAGGTCGGCGACGGGGTCGAGGACGTCGAGGAAGGGGAGCGGGATCTCGTCGAAGCGGGACTCGACCCAGGCGTGGAAGCGGGTGCCCTGGCGGGCCGCGGGCTGCGGGGGCTTGGGCATGGGGCGGGCGAGGTCGCGTACGAAGCCCTGCTCGTCGGCGGCGAGCCGGAGCAGCTGGCTGGCGGAGAGGGCGGGGGGCAGCTCCACGTCGCGGACGGCCGCGCGGGCACGGCGGAGCTCGCCCTCCAGGGCGTCGAGGTCCCGGTCCCAGGAGGCGATCGCCCGCGCCTCCTCGGGCGTGAGCGGGGCGCCTCCGGCGGGGTCGGCCACACGGGACCGCGGCCCCGCCGCCGGGTCGGCGGCCCAGGCCTCGTCGGCCCACGACTCCTGCGGCTCCGCCTCGCGGGCACCACCCTGCGGGCCGGCCGCGGGGGCGGGCCTGCCCGCGCCGGGACGCGGCCCCGCCGCCGGGTCGGCGGCCCAGGCCTCGTCGGCCCACGCGTCGCGCGGCTGGGGTACGGGCCGGTGGCTCGGGTCTGCGGCCCGGACGGCGCCGCCTCCGGGACCGCCGGCGGCCTGGTCGCCCCAGAGGTCGTCGGTGTCCCCGTCGTCGACGGGGACACCGGGCCCGGTCGAGTCGTCCGCGGCGGCGGGCAGGCCGCCGGGGGTCGGGATCGCTCCGGTGGGCATGCCGGCACGGGCACCGGGCGGCTGCGCCGGGTGCGGGAGGTCGTCGTCCGGGCCGTCGGCCGGGCCGGGGTCCGGCCACGGGTCGGCGGGCCAGGGCTCGTCGTCGTAGCCGGGGTCCTCGCAGTCCGGGGGCCACAGGTAGGCGTCGTCCGGTGCGGACGGGGGCGGGGGCGGGGCCGCCAGGTAGGACTCGACCAGGGCGGCCGCCGCACGGCGCAGGGTGAGGGACTGCGGGTCGAGCGGGAGCGGCCAGGAGTGCTCGGCCGCGGATTCGCCCGCGAGAGCCGGGTTCTCCGCGGACGGCTCGGGCTCGTCCGCCCAGGCCTCGATCTCGCCGAAGCCGGCGGCGCAGTGGTCGTACAGGGCGGTGAGGAACTCCGACGGGCCGCGGCGCCTCTTCTGGGTCGGGCCCCACCAGTGGCCCGAGGCGAGCAGCAGGGACCGCGGGCGGGTGAAGGTCACGTAGCCGAGGCGGAGCTCCTCCACCGACTTGTGGTGCTTGAGGGCGGCTTTGAAGGACTTCAGGCCGGCCGAGGTCCAGGCCGGGTCCGCGGGCAGGGTGGGGGCGTCGCCGCGCAGCGCGTACGGGAGGACCTTCGCGTAGGAGGTCCAGGCCTCCGGGGCCTTCTCCTTCGGGAAGGAGCCCGCGCACAGGTCGGGGACCACCACCACGTCCCACTCCAGGCCCTTGGACTTGTGGGCGGTGAGGACCTTCACGGTGTTCTCCCCGCCCGGCAGCGCGTGGTCGAGGCCCTTCTCGTACTGGGCGGCCGTGCGCAGGAACGCCAGGAAGGCCAGGAGTGTGGCCTCCCCGTCGAGCGCGGCGAAGCCGGCGGCGATGTCCAGGAAGTTCGAGAGGGTCTCGCGCCGGCGGGCCGCCAGCGCGTGCGGCGAGGCGGACAGTTCCACTTCGAGGCCGGTGGCGGACAGCACCCGGTGCAGGACGTCCATCAGCGGGTCGGCGAGGGACCGGCGCAGGTCGCGCAGCTCCTGCGCCAGGTGCGCGAAGCGGACCCGGGCCTCCGCGGAGAAGGGCAGGTCGTCCGGTGCCTGTCCGGCGCCGTCGAGGAAGGTCTCCAGGGCGTCGGCCAGGGACACGATCTCGGCCGGGTCCACGCCCTCCACGGCCGCGGCCAGCCGTTCGTCGAGGTCGGCGCCGGCGGGCGTCCGGCCCACGAGGAGCCGCGCGCGGCGGCCCAGCAGGGCCAGGTCGCGCGCGCCGATCCGCCAGCGCGGGCCGATGAGGAGCCGGACGAGGGAGGCGTTGGCGCCCGGGTCCTGGAGGACCTCGCAGACGGCCACGAGGTCGGCGACCTCGGGGAGGTGCAGCAGCCCGGACAGGCCGACGACCTCCACCGGCACGTCCCGGTCCACGAGCACGGCCTGGATCTGCGCGAAGTCGCCGGCGGACCGGCACAGGACGGCGATCTCGCGCGGCTCCGTGCCCGTGCGCACGAGGTGGGCGACGGAGTCGGCGACCCAGTCGAGCTCCTGGGCGTGGGTCTCCAGCAGGGCGCAGCGGACCTGCCCGGCGTGCTCCGCCCCCGGCGCGGGCCGCAGCGCCTCCACTCCCTCGTGCATGGCGCGCAGCGGGGCGGCGAGCCCGTTGGCGAGGTCCAGGAGGCGGCCGCCGCTGCGCCGGTTCTCGCTGAGGGAGAGCCGGGTGGCGGGGGTGCCGTCGGCGTGCGGGAAGTGCTCGGGGAAGTCGTCCAGGTTGGCGACGGAGGCCCCGCGCCAGCCGTAGATCGCCTGGCAGGGGTCGCCGACTGCGGTGACGGCGTGGCCGGTGCCCGCGCCGAAGAGGCCGGACAGCAGCAGCCGCTGCGCGACGGACGTGTCCTGGTACTCGTCGAGCAGGACCACCCGGAATTCCTCGCGCAGCAGTGCGCCGACCTCGGGCCGGGTGGTGGCGAGCTGCGCGGAGAGGGCTATCTGGTCGCTGAAGTCGAAGAGGTCGCGGGAGCGTTTGGCGGCGCGGTAGCGGCCGACGAGCTCCAGCAGTTCGAGGCGGCCGCGCACGGCCTCGGGGACCTTGCGCAGGTCCTCGTTGGTGAGCCGGGTGCCGGCGAGCACGTCCAGCAGCGCGGTGTCGTACCGGCGCAGGTGCTCGGGGTCGACGAGGTGCTCGGAGAGCTCCGCGTCGAGGGCGAGGAGGTCGCCGACGAGGTCGGGGACGGACTTGGTGAGCGACGGGTACGGGCCGGGGGCGTCGCGCAGCACCTTCGCGGCGAGCTGGAAGCGGGTGGCGTCGGCCAGGAGGCGGGAGCTGGGCTCCAGGCCGATGCGCAGGCCGTGGTCCTTGAGGAGCTGGCCGGCGAAGGCGTGGTAGGTGGAGATGCGCGGCTCCCCGCCGGCCGCCGCGGCGTCGGCCGGGGAGGGGTCGGGGTCGGTGATGCCGGCCCGCGCCAGGGCGGTGCGTACGCGCTCGGCCAGCTCGCCGGCGGCCTTGTTGGTGAAGGTGAGGCCGAGGACCTGCTCGGGCGCGACCGCGCCGGTGCCGACGAGCCAGACCACGCGGGCGGCCATGACGGTGGTCTTGCCGGATCCGGCGCCGGCGACGACGACCTGCGGGGCGGGCGGGGCGGTGACGCAGGCCATCTGTTCGGGCGTGAAAGGGATCCCGAGGAGCTCTTTGAGCTGCTCGGGATCGCTCAGTACGGAAGCACGCGCGGACACCTGAAAAGGCTAGCCGCCCCCACCGACAGCCCCGACCGCCGAGCGCGGTCGCCGGGCTCACTCCACTGTCTGGCGGCCCTCGGGGCGGGCGCTGCACGAGCTGCGGAAGGAGCAGTGGTCGCAGTGGCGGCCCGCGGCGGGCGCGAAGCGCTCGTCGAGGACCCGGCCGGCGGCGGTGGCGAGCAGGTCGCCGACCCACTCCCCGTCGAGCGGCTGCTGGGCCTGGACCTTGGGGACCGTCTCGCCGCCGTCGCGCTGCGCGGCGCCCTGGCGGAGCTGGACGAGTTCGGCGCCGCCGGATGCGGGGCGCACCCCGTCGAAGACCTCGTCGACGGCACCCTCGCGGACGGCGAGCTGGTAGACGGCGAGCTGGGGGTGGCGGGCCACCTCGTCCTTGGTGGGCGCGGACTTGCCGGTCTTGAAGTCGACGACGTACGCGCGCCCCTGCGGGTCCGCCTCGACGCGGTCCATGGAGCCGCGGACGCGGACGGCGACGTCGCCGGCTTCGAGCGTGACGTCGAACTCGTGCTCCGTGGCCACGGCCGCCCGGCCGCCGCGGTCGGTGGTGTGCCAGCGCAGGAAGCGTTCCAGGGCGGCGCGGGCGTTCTCCTTCTCCTGGGCCGACTTCCAGGGCGCGTCGAAGGCGAGGGCGTCCCACACCGTGTCGAGGCGTTCCATGAGGACGGCCAGATCGGCGGGGGTGCGCCCGGAGGCGACCTCGTCGGCGAGGACGTGGACGACGTTGCCGAAACCCTGGGCGGCGGTGGACGGGGCGTCGGCCTTGACCTCACGGCCGAGGAACCACTGCAGGGAGCAGGTGTTGGCGAGCTGGTCCAGGGCGCTGCCGGACAGCGCGACGGGCCGGTCCCGGTCGCGGAGCGGGACGCTGCTGCGGGTGGGCTCGTACAGGCCCCACCAGCGCTGCGGGTGCGCGGCGGGGACGAGAGGGCGGTCCTCGTCGTCGGTGAGCGCGGCGAGGCGGGCGAGGCGGCGGGCGGCCGCGTCGCGCAGGGCGGGCGAGGCGTCCGGGTCGACGGTGGTGGCGCGCAGCTCGGCGACGAGCGCCGGCACGGCGAGGGGGCGGCGGGGCCTGCCGGTGACGTCCTTCGGGGTGACGCCGAGCTCGGTGAGGAGGCGGGAGGGCTGGTCGCCGTCCTCGGCGGGGGCCTTGACGGCGGTGACGACGAGGCGGTCGCGGGCGCGGGTGGCGGCGACGTAGAAGAGGCGTCGTTCCTCGGCGAGGAGGGCGCCCGGCGTGAGGGGCTCGGCGAGGCCGTCGCGGCCGATGCGGTCGGCCTCCAGGAGTGAGCCGCGGCGGCGCAGGTCGGGCCACAGGCCCTCCTGGACGCCCGCGACGACGACGAGGGACCACTCCAGGCCCTTGGAGCGGTGGGCGGTCATCAGCCGGACCGCGTCGGGGCGCGTGGTGCGGGCCGTCAACGTGTCGGCGGCGATGTCCTCCGCCTCCAGTTGTTCGAGGAAGTTGAGCGCGCCGCTGCCGCCGGTGCGCTCCTCGGCGCGGGCGGCGGTGTCGAAGAGGGCGCAGACGGCGTCGAGGTCGCGGTCGGCGTTGCGGCCGGCCGGGCCGCCGCGGCGGGCCCGGCGTTCCAGCCGGTCGGGCCAGGGCGTGCCGTCCCAGAGGATCCACAGGGCCTCTTCGGCGGTGCCGCCGCCCTGGAGGAGCTCGCGGGCCTTGCGCAGCAGCAGGCCGAGGCGCTGCGCGCCCCGGGCGTACGCGGGGTCGTGCGCGGTGAGGCGCTCGGGCTCGGCGAGGGCACGGGCGAGCAGGACGTCGGAGGGCGCGGGCACCTTGACGCCTGCGGCACGCTCCTCGTCGCGCAGGGCGCGGCCGAGCCGCCGCAGGTCGGCGGCGTCCATCCCGCCGAGGGGGGAGGCGAGCAGCATGAGCGCCGCCTCGACGCCTCCGGCGGGGTCGGCGGGCTGTGCGGGACCGGCCCCGGGGCCCGCACCCGCGTCGGCTCCGTCGGGAAGGCCGCTGCCCCCGTCCGGGTCCGCGAGGGTGTCGGCCGCCGGAGCCGACTGCGCGGGCCGGTCTCCGCGATGCGGCTCGCCGCCGGGGCCGCCCGCGGCGGCAGCCGGTACGACGCCCTCGCCGCCGGAACCGACCGCGGCGGGCGCACCGGCGGCCGGGACCCCGTCCGCGGCGCCGGGCAGGCCCGCGGTGGGGGTGGCGGCCAGGCGGAGGGCCGCCAGGAGGGGGGCCACCGCCGGTTCGTGGCGGAGGGGGGTGTCCGTGCCGTCGGTCTCGACCGGGACTCCCGCCGCGATCAGGGCGCGGCGCATCGCCGGGAGGGTGCGGCCGCCGGCGCGGACCAGGACGGCCATGTCTTGCCAGGGCACGCCGTCCTCCAGGTGGGCGCGGCGCAGGATGTCGGCGATGTTGTCCAGCTCGGCGCCGGCCGTCGGGTACGTGAAGACCTCCACCCGGCCGCCCTCCCGCGTGGCCCGCAGGGCGCGGTGCGCGCGGACCGTGTCCGCGGGGAGGCGGGGCACCGGCATACGGGTCGTCAGGAGGCGGGTGGCCGCCAGGAGGGCCGCGCCGGAGCGGCGGCCCACCGTCAGGGCCCTGACCTGCGCGCCGGGGAAGGCGGACTCGAAGTCCAGCACGTTGTTGATGTCGGCGCCGCGGAAGGCGTAGATCGACTGGTCCGGGTCGCCGAAGGCGACCAGCGTGCCGCCGTGCCCGGCGAGGGCCCGCAGCAGCCGCAGCTGCGAGGCGTCCGTGTCCTGGTACTCGTCGACGAAGATCGCGTCGTAGGCCGACGCCAGTGACGGCGTCCGTTCGGCGAGGAGGACCGCGCGGTGCAGCAGTTCCGCGTAGTCCAGCGTGCCCTGCATGTCCAGGACGTCGAGGTACTCGGAGAGGAAGGCCGCCGCCGCCTTCCAGTCGGGGCGGCCGATGCGGTCGGCGAAGTCGGCGAGGGCCGTCGGGCCGAGGCCCAGCTCGCGGGCGCGGGCGAGGACCGCCCGGACCTCGTCGGCGAACCCGCGCGTGGTCAGCGCGGCCCGCAGGTCGTCCGGCCAGCGGATCGAGCGGATCCGGCGCTGGCCTTCCAGCAGGGTGCGGACCATCACGTCCTGCTCGGGGCCGGACAGCAGCCGCAGCGGGTCGGCGAAGAGGTCGGTGTCCTGGTGGGCGCGGACCAGGCCGTAGCAGAAGGAGTGGAAGGTGGTGGCCTGCGGGGCGCGCGCGCCGCCGAGCCGCAGGGCGGCCCGGTCGCGCAGTTCGACCGCCGCCTTGCGGCTGAAGGTGAGGATCAGGATCCGGGAGGGGTCCGTACCGGCTTCCACGCGGGCGGCGACGGCCTCGACCAGCGTGGTCGTCTTCCCCGTGCCCGGTCCGGCCAGGACCAGCAGTGGTCCGCCGGGGTGGTCAACCACCGCCCGCTGCGCTGCGTCCAGCACAGGGGGATCCACCCGTTCCGGCCCGGTGCGCACGAGGCGGTACGCGTCGGGGGTCCGCGTACGCCGCCGTTCGGTGCGGTCCGAGGAAGAGGTGATCACGTGAGGTGCCGGTCCTGGTGGGTCTGCGTGGTGTGGCGGTGCTGCCGTGACGGCTCGCGCGGAAGCCGAAGAGGCAACGCTACGGCAACCGGCGCGTGCCGCGCAGTCCCCCCGGGTACCCCGGACGGGCGTTCGCACGGTCGCCCGACCGCCCGCCCCGGCGCCGCATGGCCGAAGCTGTCAGGTGTGAGCCTCGTCGCGCCCGCCGCCCCGTCCGGGGTCCTCTCCGGGGTCCTCTCCGGGGCCCTGCCCACCGTCCTGTCCGGGGTGCTCTGCCTGGGAGCCGTCCCAGCGTGCCCGGCGCATGTCCAGGCGCGGATCGCCGCCGGCCGCCAGGCGCAGCGGCGTCGCCTCCGTCCGGTAGTGCTCCAGGGCGCGGGCCTCGTGGCCCGGCAGCGGCAGGCCGTCCGCCCGCACCACGCGCCACCAGGGCACGGCTCCCCCGTACAGTGCCATGACACGCCCGACCTGGCGGGGTCCTCCCTCGCCGAGCCATTCGGCGACGTCTCCGTATGTCATCACCCGGCCGGGCG
Organism: Streptomyces amritsarensis; assembly: GCF_001953875.1. Classification (GTDB taxonomy): domain Bacteria; phylum Actinomycetota; class Actinomycetes; order Streptomycetales; family Streptomycetaceae; genus Streptomyces; species Streptomyces amritsarensis. The sequence goes on along the minus strand of NZ_MQUR01000007.1, from coordinate 120,822 downwards.
GAATACGCTCGACGGCCTCCAGTACGCGCTCCGCGTACGCGGGCAGCTCCTCACTCATTCAGCACATGGTGCAGTACGCCGGCCACCCGTCGGTGGAAGTTGTGGTTCCGGACCGGCGCGCACCCTGATGCCCCGGCGGCCCCTCGGTCCGTGCCACCATCTTCCGGGCGGTGACTGGTGATACGTGATCAAGAAGAGACGGATGTGACGACGAAGGAGCAGGGTGTGAGCCCTCCGGAAGGCGCGGCGGGGGACGACGGCGCGCGCCCTGACGACGGCCCCGCCTCCCGCTCGCAGAACCGCCCCGAGGACCTCGCGCCGGACCTGCCGGCCGGCCGTACCCCCGGCGCCCACGACCACAGCGACACCGCCGACGACACCGGCACCCGCGACGCCCACAGCGACGACGCGGAGGCCCCGCACGGCCACGCCCCGACCGACGCCGACCGGGTCGAGGTCGACGAACCGCTGCTCGCCGCCCGCGTGCACCGGCCCTCCGACCTCGTACGCCTCCTCGTCGGCATCCTCGGCATCGCCGTCCTGCTCGGCATCGCCGCCTTCGCCCACGGCACCACCGTCGGCCTCGAGGAGGACATCAGCAAGGGCACCGGCCAGGCGCCGGACCTGTTGATCAAGGTCGCGGCGCTGGTCTCCAGCATCGCGGTGCTGCTGCTCCCCGTCGCCTTCGCCATCGAGCGGCTGATCAAACGCGACGGTCTGCGCATCGCCGACGGCGTGCTCGCCGCCGTCCTCGCGCACGGCGTCACCCTCGCCACCGACCTGTGGGTCTCCCAGGCCGCCCCCGGCAGCATCCAGGACGCCCTGACCCGGCCCGCGGGCGGCGGGGCCCTCACCGATCCGGTGCACGGCTACCTCGCGCCGGTGATCGCGTACATGACCGCGGTGGGTATGACCCGCAGACCGCACTGGCGCGTCGCGCTGTGGGTGGTGCTGCTGCTCAACGCGCTCACCATGCTGGTCAACGGCTACACCACCCCCTTCTCGATCATCCTCACCGTGCTGATCGGGTGGAGCGTGGCCTACGGCACCCTCTACGCCGTCGGCTCTCCCAATGTGCGCCCCACCGGGCAGAACCTCCTTGCCGGGCTGCGCCGCGTCGGCTTCCAGCCGGTCAGCGCGATGCGCGCCGAGGGCCCCGAGGGCCCGGAGGCGTCCGAGACCGGTGACCGCGGCCGGCGTTACCACGTCACCCTGGAGGACGGTCCTCCGCTCGACGTCACCGTCGTCGACCGGGAGCAGCAGGCCCAGGGCTTCTTCTACCGGGTCTGGCGCCGGCTCACCCTGCGCGGCATCACCACCCGCCGCAGCCTGCAGTCGCTGCGGCAGGCCCTGGAGCAGGAGGCGCTCCTCGCGTACGCGGCCATCGCGGCCGGGGCGAACGCGCCGAAGCTGATCGCCACGTCCGAGCTGGGTCCGGACGCGGTGATGCTCGTGTACGAGCACCTGGGCGGCCGGACCCTGGACTCCCTCCCCGACGAGGAGATCACCGACGAGCTGACCCGCAACGCGTGGGCGCAGGTGCGGGCCCTGCAGTCGCGGCGGATCGCGCACCGCAGGCTCACCGGGGACGCGCTCGTGGTGGATCGTTCCGGCAACGTCATCCTCACCGACCTGCGGGGCGGCGAGATCGCGGCCGGCGACCTGGTGCTGCGGATGGACGTCGCGCAGCTGCTGGCCACCCTCGGCCTGCGGGTCGGCGCGGAGCGCTCGGTGGCCTCGGCGGTGTCTGTGCTCGGCCCGGACATCGTGGCGGACTGCCTGCCGCTGCTCCAGCCGATCGCGCTGAGCCGTTCCACCCGGGCGACGCTGCGCAAGCTGGCCCGGGAGCGGGCGGAGCGCGAGCGGGAGGCCGTACTGGAGTCCTCGCGGGCGGCGAAGGCCGCACGCGAGGCGGGATCCGAGGCGGCCTCGGCCCCGACCTCGGCCGCGGCCGAACGCAAGGCCGAGAAGAGGGCCCTCGACGAGGCGTTGGACGAGGCCCGGGAGGAGGACCTGCTGAGCCAGATCCGCCGGCAGGTGCTCCTCATCCGCCCCCAGGCGCCGGTGGAGCCGGCCCGGCTGGAGCGGATCCGGCCGCGGACCCTGGTGTCGTTCATCGCGGGTGCCTTCGGGGCGTACTTCCTGCTCACGCAGCTGGCGCATGTGGACTTCGGCACGATCATCGGCGATGCGCAGTGGGGCTGGGTCGGGGCGGCGCTCGCCTTCTCGGCCCTCAGCTACTTCGCCGCGGCGATGAGCCTGCTGGGCTTCGTGCCGGAGCGGGTGTCGTTCCTGCGGACCGTGGTCGCCCAGGTGGCCGGGTCGTTCGTGAAGCTGGTGGCCCCGGCGGCCGTCGGCGGCGTCGCGCTGAACACGCGCTTCCTGCAGCGGGCGGGCGTCCGGCCGGGGCTGGCGGTCGCGAGCGTCGGCGCCTCGCAGCTGTTCGGGCTGGCCAGCCACATCCTGCTGCTGCTGTCCTTCGGCTACCTGACCGGGACCGAGAAGACCCCGGAGATGACCCCGTCCCGGGCGGTCATCGCGGGGCTGCTCACGGTGGCGGTGCTGGTGCTGGTGGTGACGGCGGTCCCGTTCATGCGGAAGTTCATCGTCACGCGGGTGCGGGCCCTGTTCGCGGGCGTGGTGCCGCGCATGCTGGACGTGCTCCAGCGGCCGAAGAAGCTGATGACGGGCATCGGCGGGATGCTGCTGCTGACCGGCTGCTTCGTGATGTGCCTGGACGCGTCGATCAGGGCGTTCGGGGGCGGCGAGGCCATCAGCTACGCGAGCATCGCGGTGGTGTTCCTGGCGGGCAACGCGCTCGGTTCGGCCGCGCCGACGCCGGGCGGCATGGGCGCGGTGGAGACCACCTTGACGCTGGGCCTGATCGCGGCGGGGCTGGAGAAGGAGGTCGCCATCTCGGCGGTGCTGCTGTTCCGCCTGATGACGTTCTGGCTGCCGGTGCTGCCGGGGTGGATCTCGTTCAACTTCCTGACCCGCAAGGAAGCGATCTAGTGCTGTGAACCTTGCCGGTCACAGCACTAGGCACGCTTCCGTCGGATCATCGGATCGTTGGTTGATGTGTGTCGTTGACTGACGCCCAGTGGGCGAGGATCGAGCCGTTGCTGCCGGACCGGATTCCTCGGCGGGGTGGGCGGTGGCGGGATCACCGGCAGGTGATCGACGCGATCGCGTTCAAGTACCGGACCGGGACGCCGTGGATGGACCTGCCCGAGCACTTCGGGTCGTGGAGGGGTGTCCATAACCGGCTGCGGATGTGGGCGGCCGACGGCACCTGGGAGAAGGTCTTCACCACCCTGCCGGCTCAGGCCGACGCTGAAGGCGACCTGCACTGGGTCGGCGCGGTCGATTCCACGATCGTGCGTGCTCACCAGCACGCCGCTGGGGCCCGCCGAAAGGGGCCCCGGCCGGCGAGCCGGCCGACCATGCCCTCGGACGCTCCCGCGGCGGCCTGACCACGAAGATCCACCTCGCCGCCGACAGCCGTTGTCGACCTCTGGCTTTCGTCATCACGCCCGGCCAGGCAGGTGACGCGCCCGCATTCGAGCAAGTCATGACCCGGTTGCGGGTGCCACGACGGATCGGCCGTCCCAGAGTCACGCCGGAGGTGGTTCTGGCCGACAAGGCCTACTCGTCCCGGGCGATCCGCCGCCACCTTCGGCGGCGCGGCATCCGGGCCGTCATTCCACAGCCCGCGGGCCAGGTCGCCAACTGCAAACGGCTCGGCCGGTTCGGCGACCCGCCCGCCGGCCTTCGACCGCGAGGCCCACAAGCAGCGGAACACCGTCGAGCGGTGCATCAACAAGCTCAAGCAGTGGCGAGGCCTGGCCACCCGCTACGACAAGACCGCCGCCATCTACCTCGCCGGGCTCCACCTCGCCGCCATTTTCATCTGGTCGGCAGGATGATCCGAGTTTGCGTGCTAGCGGTTCCGCCAGTTCACGAAGGACGCCTCGTCCGGTAGGACGATGTTGATCTTCCCTTCTCGAAACGCCACATCGCTCAGGAGCCGATGAAGGAACTCCGCCATCCCTAGAGGGACCAACCGCATGACGTCGTTGCCCCTTGAGAAGATCAGGACCGGCCATCGTTCCGGGTCGTCGCCCGCGGTCACCCAGGAGTAGATGTCCGCGCCCGAGGTCACGCCCCACGCAACGATGGACTCGGGGTCCACGTCGAAGTCGGTCTCGTCGCGAAGCATCTCCCACGTCTCGCGGGCGACGTCGGTCTCGTCCTGCAGGCCCGGGTCAGTTCGGTAAGGCCACCCCTCGACATGCGGTGTCGGCAGCAGGATGCTGATCGTCTCGCTGATTGCCCCCGCCCCGTACACCTCCATGAAGCGGACGTAGTCCGAGGGGAATCGGGTCCCCCAGACGGCCTCGACCTCGCCCCAGTCGACGCGCTCGTCGACCCCGTCAGTCACCGGCATGAGCTCGCCAAGTGCCGCCACCGCGTCCGTACCGCACATGTCTCCCCCTTCGGCCCGCCGCCCACACAGCGCGGTCTGTCGTCTCCGAGGGGCAATCTACGAGGACCGGCTCTACAGCGAACTCCCGGGGCGCCGCCTTCTGAACCCTGCTGGATCCGAAGGAAACGGCCTAGCCTCCGGCCCGGTCTGCGGATGTGCGGGGCCCGCCCCGCGCCTCGGCACTGCGCTCCGGGGTACCCGGCGCTGTGCGCTTGCGGGGCGCGGACGTGGCCGGGGCGGCCGCCGGCGCATCGCGCGCCGGGCGCGGCGTGGCCGCAAGCCCGTACGCCGCGCTGCTGGAGGCCGTCCGCGCGGCCTTGCCCGGAGCGTCGCCCGCCACGACGGCCGGGGCTCAGGGCGAGCCCGTCGCGGCGCGCGTGACCCGCTGGGACCGGGGCCTGCCGCAGTACGCCGTCGGCCACCACCACGGAGGGCGCGACCCCCGCGAGGCGGTCGCGAGGCGGCCGGGCATCGCCCTGTGCGGCGCCGCCTGCGCGGCCGGCGGTGTGGCCGCCTGCGTGGCGACGGGCCGGGCGGCCGGGCGGCAGGCCCTGGCGGAGGCGGCGTGGCAGCCGAGGCGGGCCGGCGCCGGCGCCGGCGCCGGCAGACCCGAACGGGTCAGCGCGCGGGCGGTGGCGGACGGGGGCGCGCAGGATGGTGACATGCCCAAATACCTCCTGCGGGTCGCCGTCGCCGTCGCTCTCGTGGCCGGGGCGGCCAGTACCAGTGGCTGTTCGGACAGCGGGGAGGAGAAGACACCGAAGGCCGGAGGCACCGAGGGGGCGCCGCCTCTGAAGTGGAAGGACTGCGAGGCTCCGACGACGGCCGAGGGGGGCGGGCAGGCGCCGCCCAAGGACTGGCAGTGCGCCACGCTCCACGTGCCGCTCGACTACGCGGACCCCGAAGGAGAAACGATTCCTCTCGCGCTGATCCGGGCGAAGGCGAGGAACCAGGACGAGCGCCTCGGCTCGCTCGTGTTCAACTTCGGCGGACCCGGCGGGTCCGGGATCACCACGCTGCCCGGCGCCGCCAAGGAGTACGAGGCCCTGCGCGAGCGCTACGACCTCGTCAGCTTCGACCCCCGCGGGGTGGGCCGCAGCGCCCCCGTCCTGTGCCTGGACGACAAGCAGCTCGACGCCTACTACGCCTCGGACTCCTCCCCCGACACCCCGGAGGCGGAGAAGGCGTACCTCGACAACACCCGCAAGTACCAGCAGGCCTGCGAGGCGAACTCCGGGAAGGTGCTCCCGTACGTCGGTACCGAGAACGCCGCCCGCGACCTCGACCGGATCCGCCAGGCCCTCGGCGACGAGAAGCTCCACTACTTCGGGATCTCCTACGGGACCGAGCTGGGCGGGGTCTACGCCCACCTCTTCCCCGACAAGGTCGGCCGGGCCGTGTTCGACGCCGTCGTCGACCCGACCGCGACCTCCGAGGAAGGCGCGCTCGGCCAGGCCGAGGGATTCCAGCTGGCCCTCGGCAACTTCGCGCAGGACTGCGTGGACCGGGGCGACGAGTGCCGACTCCAGGGCAGCACCGCCAAGGAGATCGAGGAGAACATCATCAAGCTCCAGAAGCAGCTGGCCGCCCGACCCATCCCGGGGATCGGCGACCGGATGCTGACCGAGTCCTCCGCGACCAACGGCATCGCCCAGGCCCTCTACTCCCAGGAGCTGTGGCCGCTGCTGGAGCAGGGGCTGGACGAGGCGGAGGGCGGCCAGGGGCAGCTGCTGATGGCGCTGTCCGACGCCCTCAACGGCCGTGACCAGAACGGCAACTACAGCAACATCGGCGCCGCCAACACCGCGATCAACTGCGTCGACTCCAAGGACCGCTACACGCTGGAGCAGACCAAGGCGAAGCTGCCCGCCTTCCGCGCCGCCTCTCCCGTCTTCGGGGACTTCCTCGGCTGGGCCATGATGGGCTGCACCGGCTGGCCCGTCCCCGGCACGGCGTCCACCCCGGACGTCTCCGCCCCGGGCGCCGACCCGATCCTGGTGATCGGCAACACGGGCGACCCGGCCACCCCGTACGAGGGCGCCCGCAAGATGGTCGAGCGGCTGGGCCCCGGCGTCGGCGTGGAGCTCACGTACAAGGGCGAGGGGCACGGGGCGTACAACAGCGGCGACCCGTGCGTGCAGGGCGCCGTGAACTCCTACCTGCTGGACGGGAAGGTGCCGCCCGCGAACACCGTGTGCACCCCGCCCCCGGACGCCACACAGTCCCCCGCCCAGCCGTCGGTGCCCGTGGAGCCCCTCGGCGCCTGATCGGGACCGGTCCGGGGAACCGGAGACAGCACGAAGGGATCAGTACACCGGCTTCGTGGGCTCGATCTGGTGGACCCAGCCGATGACGCCGCCGCCGACGTGCACCGCGTCGGCGAAGCCCGCGGACTTCAGGACCGCGAGGACTTCCGCACTGCGGACACCCGTCTTGCAGTGCAAGACGATGCGCTTGTCCTGCGGGAGGTCCTGGAGGGCGGTGCCCATCAGGAACTCGCCCTTGGGGATCAGCTTCGCGCCGGGGATCGAGACGATCTCGTACTCGTTGACCTCGCGGACGTCGATGATCTCGATCGCCTCGTCGCCGTCGATCCACTCCTTGAGCTGCTTCGGAGTGATCGTGGAGCCGGCGGCCGCCTCCTGGGCCTCCTCCGACACGACGCCGCAGAAGGCCTCGTAGTCGATGAGTTCCTTGACGGTCGCGTTCGGGCCGCACACCGCGCAGTCGGGGTCCTTGCGGACCTTGACCTGGCGGTACTGCATCTCCAGGGCGTCGTAGATCATCAGGCGGCCGACCAGCGGTTCGCCGACACCCGTGAGGACCTTGATGGCCTCGGTGACCTGGATGGAGCCGATGGACGCGCAGAGCACGCCCAGGACGCCGCCCTCGGCGCAGCTCGGGACCATGCCCGGCGGCGGCGGCTCCGGGTAGAGGCAGCGGTAGCAGGGGCCGTGCTCGGACCAGAAGACCGAGGCCTGGCCGTCGAAGCGGTAGATCGAACCCCACACGTACGGCTTGTTCAGCAGCACGCAGGCGTCGTTGACGAGGTAGCGCGTGGCGAAGTTGTCCGTGCCGTCGACGATGAGGTCGTACTGGCTGAAGATCTCCATCACGTTCTCGGCCTCGAGCCGCTCCTCGTGAAGGACCACGTTCACGTACGGGTTGATGCCCAGCACGCTGTCGCGGGCGGACTCGGCCTTGGAGCGGCCGATGTCCGACTGGCTGTGGATGATCTGACGCTGCAGGTTCGACTCGTCGACCTCGTCGAACTCCACGATGCCCAGCGTGCCGACGCCGGCCGCGGCCAGGTACATGAGGGCGGGCGAGCCGAGTCCGCCCGCGCCCACGGCCAGCACCTTGGCGTTCTTCAGGCGCTTCTGGCCGTCCATCCCGACGTCCGGGATGATCAGGTGACGGGAGTACCGACGGACCTCGTCAACGGTGAGCTCAGCAGCCGGCTCGACCAGGGGTGGCAGCGACACGGGGACTCCGTAGATGGTTACGACGTAACGGTGGTTCTCTCCGTAACACTGCCACGCCCGTCTTCATTCCAAGACACCTGTTCCGATACGTGAGACGATTTCGTCCCAGTACCCGGGCATCGAGGCCCACGGGTCACGGTCCCCGACCGCGCGGCGGTCGGTGAACCAGATCGTGCCGGCGCCCTGCCAGCGGGCCACCCTCATCGCCTCCTCCAGGTGGGTGCGCGGCACCCCGTGGACCAGGTGGCAGAACCGCTCCGGCGGGTGGTCCGCCGTCCACTCCGCCACCTGCGACCAGCGGTAGTCGGCCCACGCCCCGGAGAAGGTGACCAGCTGGTCGGCGGCCTCCGCGTAGCCCTCGTGGGGGTGCGTGCCGTGCCCGAGGACGATCCGCAGGTCCTCGCCCAGACCGCGCAGGGTGTCGACGACACGGCGCACCGGTTCCAGGTCCGCCCGGTCGGCCGGGGCGTCGGCGAGGTAGAAGCCGCCGACGCCGTACCAGTCGCGGAAGCGGTGGGCGTCGGAGACCAGCTCCCCGAAGGAGCGCGATCCGTCCCGCATCGCGAGATGGCCGAGGACCGTGCCGCCCGCGCCCTGCAGCTTCGCCGCCGCTTCGGTGCAGTGCGGATCGGGCCGCCCGCCCGGGCCGTCCGACACGTTCAGCACGGCCCAGTGCAGCGGGGTGCCGGGGCGGGTCAGCTCGGCCCACTCCACGGGGGCGAGCAGCGGGTGCGCGTAGCCGGGGATACCCAGTCCGAGGCGGCCCGCCCCGGTCGCGGCTGAGGTCAGGGCCCCCGGCGGAGTGGTCAGATGCGGCATGCCGCCTCCATCCAGATGTCCGCGAGGGACTCCTCCAGGTTGATCCGGGGCCGCCAGCCGAGCCGGTCGCGGGCGGTCCGCACATCGGCCTGCTGCCAGGCCCCGCAGCCGTCGGGGTAGGGGTACGGCTGGGGGACCGCGGCGGCCATCTGCTCGGCGGTGGCCTCGGAGCGGGGGGACCCGATGGAGGCGAGGCCGGCCGGGCGGCCGGGGTGCCCGTGCGCCTGCTGGGGTCCGCCGTGCGGTACGTCCAGCTCGTGCAGGGCTCCGCCGTATCCGGCGACCCGTGCCAGGACGGCGGCCGCGTCGCGCAGCCGGACGGCGCGGCCGGTGCCGATGTTCACCACGCCCTGGGCGGCGGACAGGGATGCGGCGTGCACGGCCCGTGCCACGTCCCGTACGTCGACGAAGTCGCGCTGCACTCCGAGGCCGCTGAGCTTGAGCTCGCCGTCGCCGGACTGCATCGCGCGGCGCATGGCCTCGGCGAGGCGGCCGAGCGGTGACCCGGCCGGGGTGCCCGGGCCGACGGGAGAGAAGATCCGCAGCACGACGGCGTCCAGCCCGGAGCCGAGGACCAGCTCGGTGGCGGCCAGTTTGCTGACGCCGTACGGTCCGCCGGGTCTCGGGACGGCGTCCTCGGCCGTGGAGGATCCGGGCTGGCTGGGCCCGTACTCGGCGGCGCAGCCGAGCTGCACGAGCCGGGCCCCGCAGCCGCTGCGGCGCAGGGACTCGCAGATCGTCGCGACGGCGACGGTGTTGTGCCGGGTGAGTTCGCGGGCCCCGCCCCGGGTGGCTCCGGCGCAGTTGATGACGACGCCGGGGTGGACGGCGTCGAGGAAGCGCGTGAGCGCTCCGGGGCTGCCGGTGGCGAGGTCGAAGCGGACGTCGGCGTCGTCGCCGCGGCCGAGCGCGGTGAGCTGGACGGCCGGGTCGGCGAGCAGCCGGTCGGCGACGTAGCGGCCGAGGTATCCGTTGGCTCCGATCAGCAGCACCCTCATCGCGTGACCCCTTGGTTGGTTGGCTGGCCGGTCATGTCTGTTTCTCCTTGCGGACGGACGGACGGATGGGGCGGGGTACGGGCGGAGCGCCACGGCGTCGGCTCCCGGGCGGTGTCCTGCCGATCGGGCCGGATCAGGGCGCGGTCGGCGCGGTGGTCCCGGGGGACGTCACGGCCTGGCATGCGCGGATGCGCGGGACAGGGCGAGGACGGCGTGGACGAGGAGGGCGGCCGCGGCGGCGGTGGCCGCCGCCGGGACCGGGATCAGGGCGAGGGCGAGTGCGGCGGCGACGGGTCCGCGGCGGGATCCGTGGCGCAGCAGCAGCCGGGTCAGGAAGAGCAGCAGGGCGAGCGGCACGGCCACCGGCAGCGGTGTGCCGGCGAGCGCGGCGGCCCCGGCGGCGGCCGCGGTGAAGCCCGCGACGACCGTGAGCAGCAGCGGGCGGGCCCGGTCGGCGAAGTCCTCCAGGGCGCGGCTGCCGCCGAGCCGGGCCCGGGCCCCGGCCGCGAAGGCGGTGGCGAGCAGGTGACCGGGGGCGACGGCCAGCGCGAGGCCGACCGCGAGGGCGGTGCCGTACCGGTACGCGGCCCAGCCCGCGACGGCGGCGGCCAGCAGGTGCGCGAGCCAGGGGAAGCGGCCTCCGCCGGCCCGCCCCGGCCACACCAGGGCGGCGACGGCGGCGGCCACGGCGGCCGGCCCGGCCCACGCCTGGCCCGCGGCGGCCGCGGCCGCGGCGAGGGCCCCGGGCAGCAGCGCGCAGCCGAAGGCGCGGTGGGCGGACGGCCCGGCCGGGACCGGGGCCGGGGCGGCGGCCGGAGCCTCTGCGCGCGGGCTGCGTGCGTACAGCTCCTCGGCCAGGGAGAAGACGTCGCGGTGGCGGAAGCGGGCCGCGGTGCGGTCGGTGATCCCGTGGGCCTCCAGCCCGGCTGCGATCTCCAGGGGGTCCACGGCCCGCTCGCACAGCGTGCGGTGCCGGTGCAGCAGGGCCTTGACGGGATCGCCGGCGGCCCGTCGGCGCACCTTTTCGGCCGCCGGTGACGGCGGGACTGCGGTGTCGGGGTCGACGGTGGTCATACGGCGGCCTCCGAGGTCGGGTCCGGTGCGGGCTTGGCCCAGGTCGGGCTGGTCCAGTGCCCGGGCACCCGCGCCTCCGGGGGCCGGGCGAAGGGGATGCCGCCGCCGTCGGGCCGCCCGGAGCCCTTGGCGAGCAGCCGCAGGTAGATCTCCTGGAAGGCGGCGACGTTCTGCGCGACGGTGAACAGCTCCAGGGCCCGCGCCCGGGCCGCGGCTCCGAGCCGCTCCGCCCGCTCGGCGTCCCCGAGCAGGGACAGGCAGGCCTCGGCGAGCGCCCGCGGGTTGCGCGGCGGGACGACGAGCCCGGTGCCGCCGATGACCTCGCAGACCGCGCCGACGTCGGTGGAGACGGTGGCGCGCCCGCAGAACATCGCCTCGGCGAGGGTGACGGGGAAGCCCTCGATCACGGAGGACAGCACGACGACCCGCCCGGCGCCGTACGCGTCGGCCGCGGAGGGTGCCTCGGGTCCGCCGATCTCCTCGAAGGCGACCGAGTTCTCCCCGACGGTGACGCTGTCGGCGGCCTCGTCGGGGAACAACTGTGCGGCGAGGGAACGGCAGTCGGCGAGGTAGCCGGGATCCGCCGCCGTGGCGAAGATCCGCAGCCGGGCGCGCGGTTCGGCCCTCCTGACCTCGGCGAAAGCGTGCAGCAGGGCGATGAGGTCCTTGGCGGGCTCCACCCGGCCGACCCACACGAGGGTGTCCGGGTCCCCGCGGTCGGCGGACTCCCCGACGGTGGCGAATCGGTCCGCCTCCATCCCCGGGTGGACGGTCCGCAGCCGGTCGCGGCCGGCGCCGCACCGCTCCTGCCAGCGCCGGGCGTGGGCGTTGCCGGGGGTCAGGAAGTCGGCCCGGGCGTAGATCTCGCAGGCCAGCCGCAGGTGGAAGGCGGCGAGCAGGGCCCGTACGGCGGGGCGGGGCTCCTCGCCCCGCCCGGCGCCGAGGTGGGACAGGTAGTGGGCGCGCAGTTGGACCCCGTACTCGGTGACCAGCAGCGGAACCCCGAAGAAGCGTTTGGCCAGCAGTCCGGGGAGCGCCGCCACCCCGCCCGCCGCCGCGTGGCAGACGTCGACCGCGCCGAGGCCCTCGCCGCGGGCGTCCTCCTCGTACCAGTCGAGGGACAGCGGGCGCAGCATGCGCTCCAGTTCGTCGACGAACTCCAGCAGGTCGGCGACGTGCGCCGCCTGGACGGTGCGGCTCGCGCCGTGGGCCCGGCAGGCGCCCTCCAGCGCCCGCACCGCCGACTCGGAGCGCAGCGCGGCGTGGAGCCCGCCCTGTTCGCGGGCGAGGTCGGCGAGCCCGTAGAGCCCGGCCGCGAAGGGGTCCGGCGCGCCTGCGCAGATGCCGTGGACCAGCTCGCCGAAGCAGTCGGCGAACCGCCGGCGCTCGCGCCGGGCGTAGGTCCGCCCGTCGTCGGCGGGGGCCCACAGGGGAGCCGTGCGGACGTGGGCGACGTGCTCGGGCAGCGGGACCCGGGCGCGTTCCTGCTCGGCGCTGCGGCTCAGCGCGTACAGCTCGAACTCGTGCTGCGGGAGTCCGCGCACGAGCCGGTCGCACCACAGCCTGGCCTCGCCCGTCGCATACGGATAACCACCTTCCGTGAGTAGTCCGATCCGCACGAGTGGCACCCCCGATCTCCCGTCCAGGCGGTCGCCGTCGGTCAGGCGACCCGCCGCGGAAGAACTCAAGCGGATATGCCGAAGGCGCGACGGACGGTTGTCCGTCGCGCCACCGGAAGGGGTGAAGAGTCGTAACTTTCCCGTACGGTTCGCGTTCGAGCACGCTAGAAGTACAGCCTTGGCCGGGCCCCAACTAGGCGGTGGCCAGGGCCTCCTGGCGCGAGGACCGGCGTTGCGCGGCCTGCTCCGGGTCCAGGCCCGGTACGGCGGCCAGCAGGCGGCGCGTGTAGGGGTGGACCGGACGGTCGTAGACCTGGTCCACCGGGCCCTCCTCCACGATCCGGCCGGCCCGCATGACGGCGACCCGGTCGCTGACCTGGCGGACCACGGCGAGGTCGTGCGCGATGAAGACCAGGGCGATGCCGGACTCCCGCTGGAGCTGCGCCAGCAGAGCGGTGACCTGTGCCTGCGTGGTCACGTCGAGGGCCGAGACGGGCTCGTCGCAGACGATCAGCCGGGGCCGGGGCGCCAGTGCCCGGGCGATGCCCACCCGCTGGCGCTGGCCGCCGCTGAACTCGTGCGGGTAGCGGTCGTAGTGCCCGGCCTCCAGGCCGACGCGCTCCAGCAGTTCCCCGACGCGGGCGCGCAGGGCCGCCTCGTCGCGTTCCCCGGCCGCGCGCAGCGGGTCGGCGATGGACTCGCCGATGCTGCGGCGCGGGTTGAGGGAGGAGACCGGGTCCTGGAAGACCATCTGCACGCCGGACGTGATCCCGGTGGCGGGGGCGCCGCCGTGCCGGACCAGGCCGGAGTCGGGTTGCACGAGTCCGACGAGCATCCGCCCCAGCGTGCTCTTGCCGGAGCCGCTCTCGCCGACGATGCCGAGGGTCTCCCCTGCGCGCACGGCGAGGGACACCCCGGCGACGGCGGCGACGCGCCGCCCGCGCCGGCCGAACTCCCGCCGCAGTTCCACGGCTTCGACGACGGGTGCGGCCGAGCTGTCCGGCGCGGGTCCGGGCAGGGACCGGGAGGCCCGCGGCCCGTCCAGTCTCGGCACCGCCGCCAGCAGCGCGCGCGTGTACGCCTCGGCCGGTGCGGCGAGCACGGAGGCCACCGGGCCGCGCTCCAGGGCGGAGCCGTCCCGCATGACGAGGAGTTCGTCCACGCTCTCCGCGGCCACGCCCACGTCGTGGGTGACCAGCAGCAGGCCGAGGCCGCGCTCCTCGCGCAGCCCGTGCAGCAGGTCCAGGATCTGGGCCTGGACGGTGACGTCCAGCGCGGTGGTCGGCTCGTCGGCGATCAGCAGCCGCGGGTCGCAGGCCAGCGCCATCGCGATGAGGGCGCGCTGCCGCATGCCGCCGCTGAACTCGTGCGGGCGGGCGCGGGAGCGGCGTGCGGCGTCCGCGATGCCCACCCGGTCGAGCACCCGGACGGCCCGGGCGCGGGCGGCCCGCCGGGAGGCGCCCGAGTGGATCCGGTGGACCTCGGCGATCTGGTCGCCGATGGCGAGGTACGGGTCCAGGGAGCTGAGCGGGTCCTGGAAGACCATGGCGGCCGTCCCGCCGCGCAGCCGGCGCAGTGCGGCGGGTGTCGCCGCGGCCACGTCGGTGCCGCCGACCCGGACGGTGCCGGACAGGCGCGCGCCCGTGCCGCGGTGCAGGCCGAGCAGGGCGGCGGCGACGGTGGACTTGCCGCTGCCGGACTCGCCCACGATGCCCAGGGCGCGGCCCTCCTCCAGGGTGAAGGAGACCTTGTCCACGGCTCGTACGTAGGCGTCGGCGCCGTCGACGGGGAATTCGACCGCGAGGTCGGCGACCTCCACCAGTGTCTGCGTCATGCGAGGGCCACCCTTCGGTCCGCGGCCGCGTACAGCAGGTCGGCGACGGCGCCCGCGACGACCACGGCCGTGCCGATCGCCAGGACGACGCCCACCACGACGGGCAGGTCCACGACCCGCACCGCGTCGATGAGGGTCTTGCCGAGCCCGGGGATCCCGAACAGCGACTCCGTCAGCACCGCGCCGCCGATCATCGTGCCGAAGTCGACGGCGCTGAGGGCGATCACGGGGGCGACGGCGCCGCGCACCGCGTGCCGGGTGACCAGGGCCCGCTCCCCCACCCCGTAGGCGCGGAAGGTGCGGATGTGGTCCTCGGCGAGGGTTTCGAGGGTCGAACTGCGCGTGATCCGCGCGTACTTGGCGCTCTCGAACAGGCCGAGCGTCAGCCAGGGCAGCAGCAGGTTCCAGGCCCACTGCTCGGGGTCCTCCGTGAGCGGCACATAGGTCGGGAACGGCAGCCACTGCAGGTACGCGCAGACCGCCATGAGGAGCAGCAGCCCCAGGATGAAGACGGGCGTGCCGGTGCCGGCGAGGGTGAGGACGGTCAGCAGGCGTTCGGTGATGCCGCCGCGGCGCAGCGCGGACAGCACTCCGGTGCCGACGCCGACCAGCAGCCAGATGGCCAGGGCGCCCAGCGCGAGCGACAGGGTGGCGGGCAGCCTGGTCAGGATCAGGTCGGTGACCTGCTGGTCGGTCTGGTACGACAGGCCCAGGCAGGGCGCGTCGCAGTGCAGGACGAGCCCGGCTCCGGCGGAGTGGTCCCGGCCGGCCACCAGTCCCTGGAGGAAGTGCAGGTACTGGGCGACGGTGGACTCGTTCAACCCGAGCTGTTCGCGGACCTGGGCGATCTGCTGCGGGTTGCAGCGCTCGCCGCAGGCGAGGCGGGCGGGGTCGCCGGGGGCCAGGTAGAACAGGGAGTAGACGATGACGGACAGGGCGAGCAGCACGAGCAGTGCGCCGCCGGTCCGCTTGAGGACGAACCGGGTCACCCCGTGCGCTCCTTTCCGGTGCCGACCCGCAGGCGGGAGCCTTCGCGCGGGTCGAGTGCCGTGCGGACGGCGTCGCCGAGGACGGTGGAGGCGAGCACGGTGGTGAAGAGCAGTCCGGCGGGGAGCAGGACGTAGGCGGGGTCGGCGCGGAACCAGGTCTGGGCGCTGGAGAGCATCTGCCCCCAGGAGGGGGTGGGCGGCTTCACGCCGACGCCCAGGAAGGACAGCGAGGCCTCGGCGACGATGGCGGTGGGCACCTTGATCGCGGCGTAGGTGATCACGGGTGCGGCCAGGGACGGCAGCAGTTCGCGCCGGGCGATGCGCAGCTTTCCGCTTCCGGCGAGCCGGGCGGCGTCGACGAAGTCGAGGCCGCGCAGGGCCAGGGCCTGGGCGCGCACCATCCGGGCGGTGCCGCCCCAATCGAGCAGCCCGATGATGAGGACGAGCAGCAGCGGGCGGGGGAAGTCGGGCGGGACGACGGCGGTGAGGGCGATGCCGATGACCAGCATCGGCAGGGCGATCATCACGTCGGTGGTCCGCCCGATGACCTGGTCCGCGGTGCGTCCGCCGAGCGTGGCGGCGAGGCCCACGGCGACACCGACGGCCGTCTGTACGGCGACCGCGCCGAGGGCGACGAGCAGCGAGACGCGTGCCCCGTACAGGAGCCGGGTGAACAGGTCGCGGCCGGTGCCCGGTTCGACGCCGAGCCAGTGGTCGGCGGAGATCCCGCCGAAGGAGCCGATCGGGACGCCGCCGCGGGCGGAGTCCACGAGGTCGTCGTGGTAGGTGTTCGGGTCCTGGCCGGTGAGGTGCGCGACCAGTGGGGCGGCGAGGGCGAGCAGGACGAGCAGGGCCAGTACGGCGGCGGCCACGGCGGCGGAGGGCCGTCGGCGCAGGCGCCGCCACACCTGGCGTCCGGCGCCGGCGCCCGGGGGGACGGCCCCGGGCGCCGGCGCGGACCGTTCGAGGGTGAGGCTCACTTGACCGCGACCTGCGAGATGTCGAGGACGCCGGTCCAGTCGCTGATGACGACGTTCTTGACGTCCTTGCCGACGAGCCGCTTGTAGACCGGGTGGAAGAGCGGCACGGTGAGGGCCTGCTCGCCGATCTTCTTGTCGAGGGCTCCCCAGCGCTTGCCGGCCGCGGCGAGGTCGGTGAGCTTGGCGATCTCGTCGATCTCGGCGTTGACGGCGGGGTCGTCGAGCTGCGCGTGGTTGTAGTTGGAGCCGCCGGTCACGATCTGCCGGCCGTCGAAGATGGGCGCGAGGAAGGGGCCGCCGGACGGCCAGTCGGCGCCCCAGCGGGAGAGGAAGAAGCCGGGGGTGTTCTTGGCGTCCCAGCGCCGCTCGTTGAAGGCGTTGTTCTCCAGGCCCTCCAGCTTGACGGTGATGCCGGCGGCGGCGAGCGCCTGCTGGACGGCGGTGGCGACCTCGGGGCTGGTCTGGCGGTTCTGCGCGGTGGAGTGGGTCAGGGTGACGGTGAGGCCGTCGGGGAAGCCCGCCTCCTTCAGCAGTTCCTTCGCCTTGGCCGGGTCGCCGGTCTTCCCCGCCGGGAAGTGGTCGTAGGGGGTGAAGCCGAAGGCCTCCCGCTCGGGCAGGAAGGTGGTGGCGGGCTCGGCCAGCGCGGAGCCGCCGGCGGCGTTGACCACGCTGGTGCGGTTGATCGCGTGGGAGATCGCCTGGCGCACCTTCGGGTTGTCGAAGGGCGCGACCTTCGGGTTGAAGGCGATGTAGTTGACGTAGCCGAAGTGGCCGGTGCCGACGCGGCCGGCGAGCTCCTTGTTCTCGCCGACCTGCGCCAGCTCCGCCGGGCCGAGGTTGGTGTCGGTGGTGATGG
The DNA here is from genome assembly GCF_001953875.1 of Streptomyces amritsarensis. GTDB lineage: Bacteria > Actinomycetota > Actinomycetes > Streptomycetales > Streptomycetaceae > Streptomyces > Streptomyces amritsarensis. Next base: position 103,682 of record NZ_MQUR01000007.1, on the reverse strand, counting down.
CCGCCGCGTCGGGTCCGGCGCTGGTGGTCAGGCGCTGGTTGATGACGGCGGCGTCCAGACCGGAGCGGACGTCGATCCGGTCCGGGTAGGCCTTGCGCTCCTCGTCGGTCTTCTGGTCCCAGTGCTCGTTGCGCTCCAGGGTGAGGCGCTCGCCGTCGTTCTCGTTCCCGACGACCTTGTAGGGGCCGGAGGAGAGCGGGTGCTCCTCGTACTTGGCGCCGGTGTCCTTGGCCCTGGGGACGGGGGCGAACTGCGTCTGGGTGGCGACGAAGGGGAACTCCCCCTCGGGCTTGCGCAGTTTGAAGACGATCGTCTTCGCGTCGGGCACGGCGATCGAGTCGAGTCCCTTGCCTCCGTCCTTGTACGGGCCTTCGTAGGACTCGCCGCCGACGAGCCAGTCGCGCAGGTACGGGGCTCCGCCCGACAGCTCGGCGGCGAAGGACCGCTCGATGCCGTACTTGATGTCGGCGGTGGTGATCGGGGAGCCGTCCTCGTACTTGAGGCCGTCCTTGAGGGTGTAGGTCCACTCGGTGGCGTCGGCGTTGGGCCGGCCGATGTCGGTGGCCAGGTCGGGCACGACCTTGGTGCCGGCCGCGCCGTCCTCCCGGTTGCGGGTGGTCAGGGTGCGGAAGACCAGCGAGGGAACGTTTCCGCCGCCCGAGGTGTAGAGCCGGGCCGGGTCGAAGTCGTTCTGCGGCTCGGAGTTCAGGACGGTCAGCGTGCCGCCCTTCTGCGGCGCGCCGGCGGCGCCGGGCTTGCCTCCGGCGGCGCCGGCCGCGTCCGCACCGTCCTTGGGCCCGCAGGCGGCGGCGCCCCCGGCCAGTACGAGGCTGACGGCGGCCGCGGCCACGCGGCGCGATATGTGGGACTGACGGGACATCGGAGAAGGACCTCTCGGCGTGAAGGAGAACGGAAGGGCCACGCGAGGGGCGGCGGTCGGCGGCGGCAGCGGAGCGGACCGGCACCGGACAGGAGGAAGCCGCACCTGCGGGCATGGGCGTGCCCGGGCGCGGCGGCGTCACGAAAAGGACGGAAAGGGTCGCTGCGCGGTCGGGCCGGCGTCAGCGACAGGAGATGTCGGCCACGCTGTGCGCGGCCACACCGAGGAGCGCCAGCTCAATGGCGGCGCTCGCGGTCAGGGTGTGGCGGTGCGACATGCGCAGAACGATGGCCGATGATCGGACACCTTGTCAACGCGAACACCGGCCCACACACCGGACACTGCGTCAATTCCCGGGAAACGCCCAGGGGTTGGGCCGGCATTGAATGCCGTCGATGTTGAGGGACTTGGTCTGCTGCTGCATGACCGGGGCGAGCGCGCCGGGCGTGCGGCAGTTGACGTGGCCGTGGCCGAGCCGGTGGCCGACCTCGTGGTTGATGAGCATCTGGCGGTAGGCGAACATCTGGTCCGGACCGTAGGTCTCGGAACCCTGCGCCCACCGGAAGGCGTTGATCATCACCCGCTCGGTCGTCGCCGCGTCGCAGGACACGTTGCCGACGACCGTGTCGAGGCCGGACTTGGCGCACCAGACGCCCGTGGTGCCCGGGCTGGCGAGGGTGATCACGAAGTCCGCCTCGCCGCCCGGCACCCGCTCGAAGGTCTTCGTGCCGCCGTGGCCCCAGCTGCGGTCGTCGTTGAGGGTGCGGTGGACGGCCTCGGCGAAGAGCTGCGGGTCCAGGCCCAGGCCCTGCTCGACGTCGACCCGGTAGCGCACGATCTTGCCCTTGCCGGGGGCCTTGGCCACGCCCGGCACGGTGTCGAAGGTCCCGGGCCCGGCCAGCTTCGGGTCGAGGGGCAGCTGCGCGGCCATCTGCTGTTCGTAGGTCAGCTCGGGCGCGGGGGCGGGCGCGGCGGCGGGCGGCGCGACGGGGACGGCCGCGCCGCCGTTCGGGGTGGGCCGGCCGTCGGAGCGGGAGGCGGCCGTGTCGCTGCGGTCCTTGTCGGTGGCCGCGGGCGCGCCGGCCCTGGCCTCGTCGGCGTCCGTGTCGAGGAACCCCTGGCCGGCGACGACCACCGCGAGGACCGTGGTGACCGCGGCCGCGGCCATCCCGGTGTACGCCAGGGCCTTCCTGCCGCGGCCGGAGGCGGGCCGCTCCTCGACGGCATCGGCCGGCAGCCGGGGGCCGGGCACGAGGCGGTGCGAGCCGGTGGAGGTGACGGGGTCCGGCGCGGCCGGGGGCGCGGCCTGGGGAGCCGGCTGGTCGAACGTGACCTGCGGGAAGCCCACCGCAGGGGTGCCGAAGGCCGGCGTGTCGTAGTCCCGGGGGGCGGCGGGGGCCGCCGCCCGTGCCGCGGGCGCGGGGTCGCCACCGAAGCGCGGGCGGGGTACGCCGCGCCAGTCCCCGTACACGGAGTCGGCTCCGGCCCCCCAGGCGCCGCCGGTCTCGTACTGCTGGGGGTGGCCGCCGGCCCGCTCGCCGGCGGCGGGGCGGTCCTGGGAGACGTAGCCGTGGTGCGTGACGGTCGGCTCGGGCCACCCGGCGAACGGGTCGCCGTTGCCGAAGACGTCGTCGCCGGACGCGTCGTACGCGTCGTACGCGAACCGGTCCTCGTACGCGGCGGGATCCGGCTGCTGCGCCTGCGGGCGCGCTGCTGAAGGCGCCGGCGCCGGAGCTGGCTCCGGAGCGGGCGCCCCGGATTTTCGACTGTGTCGTCCCACGGCCCTCAGCCCCTGCCGTCTTCGGTGTCCCGGACCGCAGCCCCTGCGCCGGTGTCGCGCAGCAGCTCCGTGAAGGCGGCGGCCACCGCCTCGGGGTACTCCATCATCGCCACGTGCCCGGCCTCGGGCAGGGTCAGCAGCCGCGAACCCCGGAAGGCCGCGGCCGCCTTGTGCGCCATGCGGTACGAGACCAGTTGGTCCCGGCCACCGTAGACCAGCAGCGACGGTGCGAGCACCCGCTGCGCCTGGCGCCACAGTCCGTGCTGGCCGCCGAGGGTGTAGGCGTCGACGATGCCGCGCGAGGTGCGGGTCATCGCGTCCCAGAAGTACGGCAGCGCCATCCGGCGCTCCATCTCCTCCACGGCGTTGCGGAACCCTTCGGGAGTCACCCGGGAGGGGTCTCCGTAACAGAGGTCCGTCACCCCGCGGGTGCGCTGTTCGGCGCTGAGGCCCTGGGTCATCCGGCTGAAGAGCGCGGCCACCCCGGGCAGGGCCAGCAGCGCGGTCGGCACGGCCGACCGCTGCACGCGCAGCTCGGGGAGGGCGGGCGAGACGAGCGTCAGGGTGCGTACGAGGTCGGGGCGGACGGCCGCGACCCGGGTGGAGACGGCGCCGCCGAGGGAGTTGCCGAAGAGGTGGACCGGCCCGCGCCCGGCGGCGTCGAGGTGGCGGATGACGGCCCGCGCGAACGCGGTGACGGAGTAGTCGCGGTCCGCGGGCGGCGGGGACCATCCGAAGCCGGGCAGGTCCACGGCCTCGCCGTCGACGGTGTCCGCCAGCTGCTCCATCAGCGCCGACCAGTTCTGCGAGGAACCGCCGAGGCCGTGCACGAACAGGGCGGGCGGCAGGCCGTCGCGTCGGGGCGGGCGCACCCGGACGGCCAGTTCCAGCCCGGGCAGCGCGGCGGTGCGCAGCTGCTCCCCGTCGGCCAGCCGGACCGCTCCTGAGGGGGAGGACGGCTCGGCGGCGGACCGTACGCCCGGCAGCTCGGTCGAAGACATGCGGGCAATGTTACGAGACGATCACGTTCCACTTGTTGTGTTCGCGGTCACAGTCTCATCGCGGATCCGCATAGCGGCGCCTCCCCGATCCTCCTAGGCTCGTAAGTGACACAAGGAAGCGAGGGGAGCGGCATGACTGTCGACCCTGCGGAGCCGGACACCTTCCGGGAGCGGTTTGCGGAATCCCTCGATCCTGAGGCGCCCGAGGCGGATGTGGCGGAGCAGCAGGCCGATCTCCGCCCCGGCGACGACGACCCCGACACCGGCCGCGAGGCGGGCCAGGCCGCGGACGGCGATGCCGCCGAGCAGGCACGCGTGGTGCAGCTGGACGAGGACGACTACCGCTGAGCGAGCGTCGACCGACCGCTGACCAGCGCCTCCGGCCGTCCGTACCGCGAGAAAACTCGGCTTGGACCCCCCAGATTCGGTTACCGAAAAGTACGATGGCGGCGCGGCGCAGAGCGCCTGTGTTCCGAGAGAAAGTGGGAGGCGGCGTGACAGCCATCGAGCAGACCGAGGCAGCGCGTCCGCGGGGCACGCGACTGCCGCGCCGGGCCCGGCGCAACCAGCTGCTGGGCGCGGCCCAGGAGGTCTTCGTCGCCCAGGGTTACCACGCGGCCGCGATGGACGACATCGCCGAGCGCGCCGGGGTGAGCAAGCCGGTGCTGTACCAGCACTTCCCCGGCAAGCTCGACCTGTACCTGGCCCTGCTGGACCAGCACTGCGAGGCGCTGCTGCTGGCGGTGCGCACGGCGCTCGCGTCGACGACGGACAACAAGCTGCGCGTGGCCGCCACCATGGACGCCTACTTCGCGTACGTGGAGGACGAGGGCGGCGCCTTCCGGCTGGTCTTCGAGTCCGACCTGACCAACGAGCCCGCGGTGCGTGAGCGCGTCGACCGCGTCTCGCTCCAGTGCGCGGAGGCCATTTCCGACGTCATCGCCGAGGACACCGGCCTGTCCAAGGACGAGTCGATGCTGCTGGCCGTGGGCCTGGGCGGGGTGTCGCAGGTGGTGGCCCGCTACTGGCTGTCCAGCGAGAGCCCGGTCGCCCGTGAGACGGCGGTCGGCCTGCTGACCTCGCTCGCCTGGCGCGGCATCGCCGGCTTCCCGCTGCACGGCACCGAATCCTGACGGCCCGACGGCCGACGCGGCCGCCGCGGCCGCCGCGGCGCGGCTCCCGCGAGGCCCCCGCCGGTGTTCGCTGCGAGCGTGTCCGCTGTGCGCGGTCCGCATCCCCTCTGGCGGGCTAATGTGGACCGCGTACGGCGCGGCTGATCGCGCGAACCGGATCGTCGGAGGGACAAAGCCGTGGAGGTCAAGATCGGCGTGCAGCACGCACCCCGGGAGATCGTGCTGGAGAGCGACCTGAGCGCCGAGGAGCTGGAGAGCATCGTCAGCGCGGCGCTGTCCGGCAACGAGCCGCTGCTGAGCCTCACCGACAACAAGGGCCGCAAGGTCCTGGTGCCGTCCGACCGCCTGTCGTACGTCGACCTGGGTGAGCCGACCACGCGCAAGGTCGGTTTCGGGGCGCTCTGAGAACTGTCGGAAACGGCCCGGTGGTTGATTCCACCGGGCCGTTTCTCTTTCTTCCGCTTCGGGTAGGACCGCAGTGACCCGGTTTGCCCTGACGTATGGGAGAGACCTGATGCTGCTGATGGAAGTGCTCGGCTCCGCACTGCTGGGGCTCGCCCTGTCCGCCGCAGCCGTCCGAAGGCTCGAGTCCCGACTTCCCTCTCGGCGCGTGGTGCTGGTCAGCGGGGTGCTGGGAGCACTGTTCGGGGCCTATCTCACCCGTTTCGCGCTCGGCCCCGGGCACTCCACGCTGTTGGCCACGCTGATCGGCGCCGTGCTGGTGTCCGCCGTGGTGCTGTCCCTGCTGCTCCGTCCGGCCCGCGGGCCCCGCAGGCGTCCCCACGGGGCTCCGTTTTCGCTCCCGTCGCGGGGGTGATCCCTGAAGCCGGGCCGTGAGGCCCGCTCCCGGGACCGCGTACGTCGGCCCCGGCGCGCACACGGCGCGCCGGGGCCGACGACGTACGGGGACCGGTCAGGCGGCGAGGCCGAGGGCCGCCATCCGCTTGGTGTGGGCCTTGGTGATCCGGGTGAACATCTCGCCGACGGCCGCGAGGTCGAAGCCGGCCGCCATCCCGTCGACGCCTCCGACCAGCATGGTCGAGAGGGCGTCGCGCTCGGCGACCACGCGCTGGGCCTGCGAGAGGGCCTCGCCCATCAGGCGGCGGGCCCACAGCGCGAGGCGGCCGCCGCAGCGGGGGTCGGCCTCGATCGCGGCGCGCACCTTCTCGACGGCGAAGTTTCCGTGGCCGGTGTCGTCGAGCACACCGAGCACGAGGGCGCGGGTGTCGGTGTCGAGGTGGGAGGCGACCTCGCGGTAGAAGTCACTGGCGATGGAGTCGCCGACGTACGCCTTGACCAGGCCCTCCAGCCAGTCCGACGGGGCGGTCTGGCGGTGGAAGGCGTCGACGCCCTGGGCGAAGGGCTCCATGGCGGCGGTGGGCTCGGCCTCGATCTTCGTGAGGCGGTCGCGCAGCCGCTCGAAGTGGTGGAATTCGGCGGAGGCCATCGCGGCGAGCTCGGCCTTGTCGTCCAGGGTGGGCGCGAGCTTCGCGTCCTCCGCAAGGCGCTCGAAGGCCGCGAGCTCCCCGTAGGCGAGCGCGCCGAGCAGGTCCACGACGGCGGCCCGGTACTGCGGCGAGGCAGAGGCGGCCGCCCAGTCCTGCGAGGCGATCCCCGTGGCCTCGGCGGGGTTGCTGTCGTCGGCGGGCGAGGCGTTTTCTACGGTCGGCATGCTCCGCACAATAGCCCGCCGAATGGCCCCTCAAGGCACCACGTCTACGCACGGCCTGTCCACCTAAACCCACCTACCCGGTGAATTCACCCGACACACCTGCGCGATTCCGGGGTACAGTGGTAATGCGCCTGCCGAATACTCGACGGGCCATCCGAATGAGGATGCCCGGTCGGTGGCCCGATCGGCTCCAACCGACCGCCCTCGGTGTGGTGCGTACGTCCATGCGTACCGCCTCCCACGAGGGGCCCCCTCAGCGGCAGATGCGCTTGAGCGAAGGCCAGTGGTCCCGCGCAGCTTCGTACGTGGCAGTACTGCAAGCACAGCACGGTAGGACCCCCCTCGCCGCCTCGCGCCGCGTCTCACAGAAGAGGCAGCACCCTGACTACGTTCCGAGACCTCGGGATCTTTCCCGAGACTGCCGAAGCGCTTGAAGCCGTCGGCATCGTGTCCCCCTTCCCCATCCAGGAGATGACCCTCCCCGTCGCCCTCTCCGGCACGGACGTCATCGGCCAGGCCAAGACCGGAACCGGCAAGACGCTCGGTTTTGGGCTTCCCCTGCTGGAGCGGGTCGTCGTCCCCGCGGACGTCGAGGCCGGCCGGGCCACGCCCGACCAGCTGACCGACGCCCCGCAGGCCCTCGTGGTGGTTCCGACCCGCGAGCTGTGCACCCAGGTCACCAACGACCTGTTGACCGCCGGCAAGGTCCGCAACGTCCGCGTCCTGGCCATATACGGCGGCCGCGCCTACGAGCCCCAGGTCGAGGCCCTCAACAAGGGCGTCGACGTGATCGTCGGCACCCCGGGCCGCCTGCTCGACCTGGCCGGGCAGAAGAAGCTCGACCTGTCCCGCGTCCGCGCGCTCGTCCTCGACGAGGCCGACGAGATGCTCGACCTGGGCTTCCTGCCCGACGTCGAGAAGATCATGGCGCACCTGCCCGCGAAGCGTCAGACGATGCTGTTCTCGGCGACCATGCCGGGCGCCGTCATCGGCCTGGCCCGCCGGTACATGACGCAGCCGACCCACATCCGCGCCGTCTCCGAGGACGGCGAGGGCGCGACCGTCGCCAACATCACGCAGCACGTCTTCCGTGCGCACAACATGGACAAGCCGGAGCTGGTCTCCCGCATCCTGCAGGCCGAGGGCCGCGGCCTGGCCATGATCTTCTGCCGTACCAAGCGCACGGCGGCCGACATCGCCGAGCAGCTGGAGCGGCGCGGCTTCGCGTCCGGCGCGGTCCACGGCGACCTGGGCCAGGGCGCGCGCGAGCAGGCCCTGCGCGCGTTCCGCAACGGCAAGGTCGACGTGCTGGTGTGCACCGACGTCGCCGCACGCGGCATCGACGTCGAGGGTGTGACCCACGTCATCAACTACCAGACGCCCGAGGACGAGAAGACCTTCCTGCACCGCGTGGGCCGCACCGGCCGCGCGGGGAACAAGGGCATCGCCGTCACCCTGGTCGACTGGGACGACATCCCGCGCTGGCAGCTGATCAACAAGGCGCTGGAGCTGGACTTCCACGAGCCGGTCGAGACGTACTCCACGTCGCCGCACCTGTTCGAGCAGCTGAACATCCCGGCCGGCACCAAGGGCATCCTGCCGCGCGCCGAGCGCACGCGGGCCGGCCTGAAGGCCGAGGACCTGGAGGACCTGGGCGAGACCGGCGGCCGCGGTGGCCGCGGCGGCCGCTCCGCGCAGGCCGCCACGGTGACCGAGGAGCGCCCGGCCCGTACCCGTACCCCGCGCCAGCGCCGCCGTACGCGGGGCGGGTCCGAGCTGGGCGCCGAGCAGGCCGCCGTGTCCCCGGTGGCCGAGGCCCCGCAGGAGCCGGCCGCCGGCGACGAGCCGCGCAGGCCGCGCCGCCGCCGGACCCGCGTGGGTGCGGTGCCGGTGCAGTCCGCCCCGGCAGCGGTGGCCGAGGCGCCGGTCGCGGCTCCCGTGGTTGCGGCTCCCGTGGCCGAGGCGGCCCCGGTCGCCGAGGAGGCCCCGGCCAAGCCGAAGCGCACCCGCACCCGCAAGGTCGTTCAGAGCGCCCCGGAGCCGGATTTCCAGACGGTCCCGCTCGCCGAGCCGGCGCCCGTCCGGGCGCGGCGCCCGCGCAGGATCGTGGAGACGGCGCCGGAGCCTGACTTCCAGATGGCCCCGCCCGTCGAGCCGGTCCGGGCGCGCCGCACCACCCGCAAGGCCGCGGCCGCGCCGGTGACCCCGGTCGCCGAGGCCGCCGCGGTGGCCGTGGCCGAGGAGGCTCCGGCCAAGCCGAAGCGCACTCGCACCCGCAAGGTCGCGGAGGCCGCACCGGTCGCCGCCGAAGCCGCCGTCGCGGCCGAGGAGGCCCCGGCCAAGCCGAAGCGGACCCGCACCCGCAAGGCCGCGGAGGCCGCACCGGTCGCCGCCGAAGCCGCCGTCGCGGCCGAGGAGGCCCCGGCCAAGCCGAAGCGGACCCGTACCCGCAAGGTCGCGGCCGCGCCCGAGGCGTAGGACCGGCCCGGCAGCACGTACGCCGACGGCCCCGTCCCCTTTCCGAGGGGGCGGGGCCGTCGGCGTACCCGGGCCGCGCCGGAAGCTACGGGCCGGTAACCTCTGGTCATGAGCAAGCCGCCGCGCCTCACGCTGCCGTCCGCCGCCCGTGCGTACCACCTGTCCACCGACCGCGGATCCTTCGCCGTGCACGAGGCCGGCGAGCCGGTCCGCGGCACCGCCCTGCTGGTTCCCGGCTTCACGGGCAGCAAGGAGGACTTCATCGGGCTGCTGGAGCCGCTGGCCGCCGCCGGCTACCGGGTGGTCGCCGTGGACGGGCGCGGCCAGCACGAGACGCCCGGCCCGCGCGAGGAGTCCGCGTACGGCATGGAGGAGCTCGCGGGTGACGTCCTCGCGCAGGTCCGAGCCTTGGGCGCGGAGCGCGTGCACCTCGTCGGCCACTCGCTCGGCGGGCTGGTCTCGCGCGCGGCCGTGTTGCGCGACCCGTCGCCGTTCGCCTCGCTCACCCTGCTGAGCAGCGGGCCGGCGGCGATCGCCGAGGAGCAGCAGGCGCGAACGAAACTGCTGGTCGCCGCGCTGGAGGCGATGGGCGACGACATGCCGGGGATCTGGGAGGCGATGCGGGCGCACGACGCGCAGGACGCGGCCCGGGACTCCCCCGAGCTGACACGCTTCCTGCGCGAGCGGTGGCTGGCCACCGTCCCCGAGCAGCTGGTGGTCACGGGCCGGGCGCTGATCTGCGAGCCCGACCGGGTGGACGAGCTGAGCCGGGTGGCGCTCCCGAAGCTGGTGCTGTCCGGGGCCGTGGACTACGCCTGGCCGGTCCCGCTGATGGACGCGATGGCCGAGCGGCTCGGTGCGCGGCGAGTGGTGGTCCCCGGGACCGAGCACTCCCCGAACGCCGAGGACCCCGCGACGACGGCCGCCGCGCTGGCCTCGTTCTGGGACTCCGCCACCCCCGTGTAGTTAGCCAGTGAAAAAATTTCCTTAGCGTAGGGAATGATTGCGGCTTACACTTCGTTGACTCAGTGCAAGGAGAACACCGACGAAGGGAGAAGCCCGTGCGCTTCGAGATTCTGCGCCTGGACGACGTCGACGGGACCGCCGTGGACAGCACCGTCGTGGACGCGGCCTCCGTCAACCGGATCGTGCAGCAGGCCGCGTCGATCGGCCAGCGCATCCTCATCCGACCGGCCGAGAGGGCGTCCTCCTGACGCTCCGCCCAGTACGTTCACGCCCCCGCACCGGGACCGGTGCGGGGGCGTTCGCGCAGGTACGGGGCGCAGGCGGTCAGGATCCCCGGACCACCTGGAGCACGCCGTTGATGATCTGCTGGACGGCGATCGCCGACAGCATCATGCCGGCGAGCCGGGTCACGAGGACGACGCCGCCGTCCTTGATGACCCGGATGATCACCAGCGAGTAGCGCATGGTGATCCACAGCACGACGTGCATGGCGATGATCGCGGCCCAGACGGAGATCTGGCCGGCCGCCCCGTCCGCCTTCTGGACGGCCAGGATGACCGAGACGATCGCACCGGGCCCGGCCAGCAGCGGCATGCCGAGCGGGACCAGGGCGACGTTCACGTCCTTGGTCTGCTTGGGCTCGTCGGTCTTGCCGGTGAGCAGGTCGAGCGCGATGAGCAGGAGCAGCAGACCGCCGGCGATCATCAGCGCCGGGACGGAGACGTGCAGGTAGTCGAGGATCTGCTGACCGCAGAGGCCGAAGACCGCGATCACCCCGAAGGCCACGCAGACGGCCTGCCACGCCATGCGGCGCTGCACCTTGACGGGACGGCCGGAGGTCAGCGCCAGGAAGATGGGCGTGATCCCCGGGGGGTCCATAATCACAAAAAGGGTGAGAAAAAGGGATCCGAAGACGGCGAAGTCGAACACAGTGATGCCTTGCAGGAGAGAGGGGTGTCGCGAAGAAGAAGTCAGGGACGGGTCGAGCGGGCCGCGAAGTGGCCGGTCAGCGCCCGCGCCCGCCGGCGCCCGGCACGGGGAAGGCCCCGGTCGCGCGGCGCGTGATCTCGCCGTAGATCTCGGGGTCGGTCGTGTACTCGCCCAGGCGGCACGTCTTGCGGCTGCCGTGGTAGTCGCTGGAGCCGGTGGTCAGCAGCCCGAGTTCCGCCGCCAGGGCGCGCAGGCGCGCGCGGGTGTCGGTGTCGTGGTCCATGTGGTCGACCTCGACGCCGTCCAGGCCCGCGGCCGCCAGTTCGGCTATCGCGGACTCCGACACGCAGCGGCCGCGCTTGACGGCGGCGGGGTGCGCGAGGACGGTGACGCCGCCGGCCGCCTTGACCAGGCGTACGGCGTCGAAGGGGTCGAGCTCGTGCTTCTCGGCGTACGCGCGGCCGCCGTCGGCGAGCCAGTCCGGCGTGAAGGCGTCCGAGACGGTGGGCACGACGCCCAGCTCGACGAGGGCGGTCGCGATGTGCGGCCGGCCGACCGAACCGTCGCCGGCGATCCGCGCCACCTGTTCCCAGGTGACGTCCACGCCGAGGTCCTGGAGCTTGCCGACCATGGTCCGGGCCCGCGGGACCCGGTCGTCCCGGACGAGTTCCCGCTCGCGCGCGAGCTCGGGCTCCTCGGGGTCGAAGAGGTAGGCGAGCATGTGCACACCGACCCCGTCGAGGCGGCAGGACAGCTCGGCGCCCGTCACCAGCGTCAGTCCCGCGGGCAGGGCCGCGAGGGCCTCGCCGTACCCGCCGACGGTGTCGTGGTCGGTCAGCGCGACCACGTCCAGCCCGGCGCCGGCGGCGTTGCGCACCAGTTCGGCGGGGGTGTCCGTACCGTCGGATGCCGTGGAGTGGGCGTGCAGGTCGATGCGCACAGCCGAGCTCCAGGGGTCGTACGGACGGGGGGACACCCCAGGATAACCGGGCGGAAGGTCCGCTTTCGCCGGAAGGATCTCTGCCAGGAGGCCCGCGGCGCTCTACACGGGCCCCAGGATGCGCGGGCTCAGGGCACCGCACGGGAGGAGTTCGACCTCGGCGCCCCCTTCGCGCAGGTCGGTGAGGACCAGCTCGTCGTAGAGCAGGAGGCCGGACTGCTGCGGCCAGACGATGGCCCACAGCCACAGGCCGCGTGCCTCGCCGGCGAAGACGGCCCGGTCGTCCGGGCCGCCGCCCACGTGCCACAGCGGCGTGGGCCGGCCCGCCGCGACCACCTTGGTGTGGGGCGGCCCGTCCATGTTGATGGACCGGCCCGGGTCGAGGCCGTCGATGCCCGCGTACCGCGCGCCCAGGCCGACGCCCAGCTCCTCCGCGATCAGCAGCAGCTCCCCCACCCCGCCCACCGGTCCGGGACCCGAGCAGGCGACCACCGTCGCCCGGCCGCCGCTGCGGTCGTCACCGGCGGACGCCACCCCGGTGAACAGCCATCCGAGCGGCAGCGGCCACGGCATCCACACCGGTACGCGCGCCCGGTGCACGACCACGCCCAGGCCCTCCACGCTCGGCGGGATGACGGGTTGCAGGGGGTGGACAGCGCCGTGCACCGCGCACTGCCAGGAGTCGGAGAAGAGTCCGGGCGCCCTGACCCGGCCACCGCACTTCGGGCAAGTTGGTTCACCCCTCATAGGTAGCCACGCTCCTCCCCGCCCGGCCGCCAGTCAAGGCATGGTCACCCGTCCGGGCTGTCAGTCCAGTGCGACAGCGCTACGCAGAGGATCCCGCAGGTCCGTTCCGCGCGCGAGCCAGCGCTCCTGGAGGGCCGCCGCGCCGTGGACCCGCTTCCAGGCGGCCTCGTTCGCCGTCATCGGCAGCAGCGGCAGGAACCGCACCGCCTCCATGGGCTCGTCGAGCTCCAGGTCCTCCACCAGGCCGCCCGGTTCCGCCACGAGGACGGAGCTGAACGGCGCTCCCTCCCACAGCGGCTCGCCCACGTCGAGCGAGGCCCCGGGGGCCACGACCAGCCCCTCGACCTGCGGGGAGGCGGCCAGCACCGCGAGCGGCCTGAGCAGTTTGTCGGTGTCCGCCAGCCCTCCCCGTACGGTCAGCACCAGTTCGGCGCGCGGGCCCCGTACGGGGTCGGCGACGACGGCGGTCGGATCGGTCATCGGGTTCGCGGACATCCCCAGGGTCGCGTACCGCACGAGGTCGCCCTCGGCGAAACGGAGTACCTCGATGCGGTCGGTGCCCAGGAAGGTGACGGCGGCGCGGGCGTCGGGTTCACCGAACGCGGTGCGCAGCCGGGCCTCGACGAGAGCCAGAATTTCTGCCATGAAACGAGCATAGAACTCGTATCAGCCGGGTAAAGAGCGGGTCTTGACCATCCGTCGGCTGATAGTGTTGACAGCTGTTCGGGGCCGCACGCAGAAGCGTTGTTTCAAGGCCCCGGAGACAGGACGTCCCCTACGGGGGACCGGCCGGAGGAGGTGGGGCTGCGGTGGACCGAAGTCGATCGTGCAGTACCCATCGCTCTTCCGCTTCTCCGGCGGGCGTTTCCCGCCCTCTGTGATCTTCTGATCAGTAGAAGAGCGACGGCAAGACGTTTGTCCTCCGTCCTGTTCCCTCCCGCCTGCCCGGCCTGCCCCCGCGCGGTGATGGAGGGTCTCCCACCCGTACGGTCCGCAGCCGTGCGTGCGAAGGAGCCTGCCATGTCGATGCTGCCCTACCTGCGTGCGGCCGTACGCCCGTCCCTGCGCAAGTCCACCCCCGTCCAGCCCGGCTACGACGCGACCCGCGACCCGTCGGCGAGCAGCGCGGTGGTCGACTGCGCCGTGTACCGCGACGGCCGCCGGGTGCTGGGGCCCGCGTGTCTGACACCCCGTGAGGCGATCCGCCGGGTGCGCGAGGACGGCGGTTTCGCCTGGATCGGCCTGCACGAGCCGACGGAGGCCGAGTTCGCGGGGATCGCCGCCACCTTCGGCCTGCACCCGCTGGCCGTGGAGGACGCGGTGCACGCGCACCAGCGGCCGAAGCTGGAGCGGTACGACGACACCCTCTTCACCGTCTTCAAGACCATCCACTACGTGGAGCACGCCGAACTGACCGCCACCAGCGAGGTGGTGGAGACGGGCGAGGTGATGTGTTTCACCGGCCCCGACTTCGTCATCACCGTCCGGCACGGCGGACAGGGCTCCCTCAAGGGTCTGCGCCACCGCCTCCAGGACGACCCCGACCTGCTGTCCAAGGGGCCCTCGGCCGTCCTGCACTCCATCGCCGACCACGTCGTCGACGGCTACATCGCGGTCGCGGCGGCGGTGCAGGACGACATCGACGAGGTGGAGAGCGATGTCTTCGCGGCCCCCGCCAAGGGCAGTGCGCGCGGCGGCGACGCGGGCCGGATCTACCAGCTCAAGCGGGAGGTGCTGGAGTTCAAGCGGGCGGTCTCGCCGCTGCTGCGCCCGATGGAGCTGCTGAGCGAGCGGCCGATGCGGCTGGTGGACCCCGACATCCAGAAGTACTTCCGGGACGTCGCCGACCACCTCGCGCGGGTCCACGAGCAGGTGGTGGGCTTCGACGAGCTCCTGAACTCCATCCTCCAGGCCAACCTCGCGCAGGCGACGGTCGCGCAGAACGAGGACATGCGGAAGATCACCTCCTGGGCGGCCATCATCGCGGTGCCCACGATGATCTGCGGCGTGTACGGGATGAACTTCGACCACATGCCCGAGCTCCGGTGGGAGTACGGCTACCCGATGGTGATGGCGACGATCTTCGGCGCCTGCTTCACCATCCACCGGGCGCTGCGCCGCCACGGCTGGCTCTAGAAGGCCGCGATCCCGGCCTGAGCGCGAGACACCCCCTCGGGCCCGCGGGGCGACCCCCTACCCTGTCCGCATGACTCTCAGCACGCTCGACCTGGCCCTCGTCGAGGAGGCCACCAAGAAGTCCGGCCTGATCTGGGTCCGCGGCGCCGGCGCCGACCGCGCCCTGTGGCACGCCTGGGTGGACGGTGCGGCCCACGTGCTGGGTGACGGGCCCGGCGAGCAGCCGTTCCCGGGGTTGGCGGACGGCGCGGGCGCCGAGGTGACCGTGCGGAGCAAGGACAAGGGCGGCCGGCTGGTGGCCTGGACGGCGACCGTACGGGAGCTGCCGCCCCGCGGCGAGGAGTGGCAGGCGGCCGTCGCCGAGCTCAAGGGCAAGCGGCTGAACGCGCCCGACGCGCAGGACATGACCGAGCGGTGGGCGCGGGAGTGCCGGCTGCTGCGGCTGGAGCCGGAGTCGGTGCGGTCGGCGCTGCCGGACGGCTCGCTGGCCGCGGCCCCGCTGGGCTCCCCGGCGACGACCCGCCGGCCGGTCCCGGCGGCCCTGCCGAAGCTGCTGCTGAAGCGCAGGAAGGCCGCCCGGGGCTGACCGGAAGAAGGCCCGCCCGGCGCCTGACCGGCGATACGCCGCCGGGCGTCGTCCGGTCCTGGCCGGCGGGTCGCCTCCTACGGCGTGGTCGGGTTCGCGCCCTGGCCGGAGCCCTTGGAGGCGGCCGGGGCGGGCGCGCCGCCCTCCCCCTTGGTCGTCGGCAGCTGGCTGCCGTAGTCGACCGTCTGGTCCTGGGCGGGCGGGTCGAGCTGGAACGGCTTGCCCCACTCGGCGAGTTCCACCCGGCCGGCGCCGCCGGCCCGCTCCATGAGCAGCGGGTACGGGGTCCCCTCCAGCGACACCGAGAGCTTGCCGCCCTTGCCCTCGTCCGCCGTGACCTGGACCGCGCGGGTGTGCCCGACCTTGGTGTAGGAGCCCTTGGCGAGCTTGCCCTCCAGGCCCAGCAGGCCGTCCAGCAGGACGTCCATGTCGGTGAAGCCGCGGAACTGCTTGTAGGAGGGGTCGCCCTCGGGCACCTTCACGTACTTGTCGGCGAGCTTGCCGGCCGAGTCGGTCTGCCCCCAGAACGCCGCGCTGGCCTTCAGGTAGAGCTGCTCCCCCACCCGCAGCAGCTGGAAGGTGTCGTCCTGCGACTTCACCTCGCCCGAGCCGCCGTCCGACTTCAGCCGCATGTCGACGGTGAAGGCCTTGCCGCCGCTGACCAGCGTGCCCGACAGGTGTACCGATTCGGCATCGCCCGCGGCCGCTTTGGCCTTCGCCTCGATCTTGTCGGCGGTGAGCCTGCCGACGCCGTTCGTGCCCTCGTCCGGGTCGTCCCCGCAACCCGTACCGGTCACGGCGAGGCCCGCGCACAGCACACCGATCAGGGCGGCCCGGCGCAGCCGCGCGGCGGGGAAGTAGGCGGTCACGGGCAGGTGCCTCTCGTCGTCGTCTGCGGGCAGCAGGCAGCGTACCCGCCCGTGTGCGCCGGCCCGCGACCGCTCCCCGGGGTCCGCGGGGCCCCGGGCGGACCTCCCCACCAGGACGCTTGCCTGCGGCACGGGCTAGCCTGAGGGGCGGCAGGACTGTCGATTGACGCTCTAGGAGGCGCTCGGATGGTTGCAGGCGCCCCGCGGATCTTCGTCTCGCATCTGTCGGGTGTGCCGGTCTTCGATCCCAACGGCGACCAGGTCGGCCGGGTCCGCGACCTCGTCGCGATGCTGCGGGTCGGCGGCCGACCGCCGCGGCTGCTGGGGCTCGTGGTCGAGGTGGTCAGCCGGCGGCGGGTCTTCCTGCCGATGACACGCGTCACGGGAGTGGAGTCCGGGCAGGTCATCACCACCGGCGTCATCAACATGCGGCGCTTCGAGCAGCGCCCCACCGAGCGGCTGGTGCTGGGCGAGCTGCTGGACCGGCGGGTGACGCTGGTCGCCAGCGGCGAGGAGGTCACCGTCCTGGACGTGGCCATCCAGCAGCTGCCGGCCCGCCGGGACTGGGAGATCGACCGGATCTTCGTGCGGAAGGGCAAGTCGGGTGCGCTGCGCCGGCGCGGCGAGGCCCTGACGGTGGAGTGGTCGGCCGTGACGGGCTTCTCCCTGGAGGAGCACGGGCAGGGCGCCGAGAACCTGGTCGCCACCTTCGAGCAGATGCGCCCGGCCGACGTGGCGAACGTCCTGCACCACCTGACGCCGAAGCGGCGTGCCGAGGTGGCCAACGCCCTCGACGACGACCGGCTCGCGGACGTGCTGGAGGAGCTGCCCGAGGACGAGCAGGTGGAGATCCTCGGCAAGCTGAAGGAGGAGCGCGCCGCGGACGTCCTGGAGGCGATGGACCCGGACGACGCCGCCGACCTGCTCTCGGAGCTGCCGGAGGACGACAAGGAGCGGCTGCTGACGCTGATGCGGCCCGACGACGCGGCCGACGTGCGCCGCCTGCTGTCCTACGAGGAGAACACCGCCGGCGGTCTGATGACCACCGAGCCGATCGTGCTGCGCCCGGACGCCACGGTCGCGGACGCGCTGGCCCGCGTCCGGCAGGCGGACCTGTCGCCGGCGCTGGCGGCGCAGGTGTACGTGTGCCGGCCTCCGGACGAGACGCCGACGGGCAAGTACCTGGGCACGGTGCACTTCCAGCGGCTGCTGCGGGACCCGCCGTTCACCCTGGTCAGCTCGATCGTGGACACGGACCTGCCGCCGCTGCGGCCGAACGCCTCGCTGCCCGCGGTGACCACGCACCTGGCCGCCTACAACATGGTCGCGGTGCCGGTGGTCGACGAGAGCGGGTCGCTGCTGGGCGCGGTGACCGTGGACGACGTACTGGACCACCTGCTGCCGGACGACTGGCGGGAGACGGAATTCCATTCCGAGGAGGCCGTCGGTGGCCGCTGAGCGAGGGCGCTTCGACCGGGGCCGTGGCGAGCAGGCGCGCGAGCGGCGCCGTGAGCAGATCCGGGAGCGGCGCGAGCAGGCGCGGACGCAGGCGCGCGAGCACGGGTTGGCGGCGGAGGCGGCGGAACGATCCGGCGAGCGGGCGTCGAAGCCGTCGGGCACCGGGTCGAGCGCGCTGACGCGTCCGCGGGTCCGCCTCGACCTGCCGCGGGCGCCGCGCCGGTCCCTGCTGCCCGAGTACGACCCGGAGGCGTTCGGACGGCTCTCCGAGCGGGTGGCGCGGTTCCTGGGCACCGGCCGCTTCATCGTGTGGATGACGCTCGTCATCATCCTGTGGGTGCTGTGGAACGTCTTCGCGCCGGACGACCTGCGGTTCGACAAATACCCGTTCATCTTCCTGACGCTGATGCTGTCGCTCCAGGCCTCCTACGCCGCCCCGCTGATCCTGCTCGCGCAGAACCGGCAGGACGACCGCGACCGGGTCACCCACGAGCAGGACCGCAAGCAGAACGAGCGGTCCATCGCCGACACGGAGTACCTGACGCGGGAGATCGCGGCGCTGCGGATGGGTCTCGGCGAGGTCGCCACCCGCGACTGGATCAGGTCGGAGTTCCAGGACCTGATCAAGGAGATGGACGAGCGGCGTCTATTCCCGGCGGAACGTGATGAAGGCGACCGCTGAACGGCTTTCCTGAGGCGTGCTACCGAGCCGTACCATCGGGGCATGGCTACCGACACAAGCTCCGCCGCCGTGCCTGAGCAGGACGCGATCCTGGACGCTCTGGCGACGGTGAACGACCCCGAGATCCACCGGCCGATCACCGAGCTCGGCATGGTCAAATCGGTGGAGATCGGCGACGGCGGCGCGGTCGCCGTCACGGTCTACCTGACCGTGTCGGGCTGCCCCATGCGCGAGACGATCACCAAGAACGTGACCGAGGCGGTCGAGAAGGTCGCCGGTGTCACCTCCGTGTCGGTGTCGCTGGACGTGATGAGCGACGAGCAGCGCAAGGACCTGGCGGCCACGCTGCGCGGCGGCACCGCCGAGCGCGAGGTGCCCTTCGCCAAGCCGGGCTCGCTGACCCGCGTGTACGCGGTCGCCTCCGGCAAGGGCGGCGTCGGCAAGTCCTCCGTCACGGTCAACCTCGCCGCGGCGATGGCGGCGGACGGCCTGAAGGTCGGCGTGGTCGACGCGGACATCTACGGCCACAGCGTGCCGCGCATGCTGGGTGTGGACGGCCGTCCCACCCAGGTCGAGAACATGATCATGCCGCCGTCGGCGAACGGCGTGAAGGTCATCTCCATCGGCATGTTCACCCCGGGCAACGCGCCGGTCGTGTGGCGCGGTCCCATGCTGCACCGGGCCCTGCAGCAGTTCCTGGCGGACGTCTTCTGGGGCGACCTGGACGTGCTGCTGCTGGACCTGCCGCCGGGTACGGGCGACATCGCGATCTCCGTGGCGCAGCTCGTGCCGAACGCGGAGATCCTCGTCGTCACCACCCCGCAGCAGGCCGCGGCCGAGGTGGCCGAGCGGGCCGGTTCGATCGCCGTGCAGACCCACCAGAAGATCGTCGGTGTCGTCGAGAACATGTCGGGCCTGCCGTGCCCGCACTGCGACGAGATGGTGGACGTCTTCGGCTCGGGCGGTGGCCAGAAGGTCGCCGACGGGCTGACCCGGACCACCGGCGCGACGGTGCCGGTGCTGGGCACGATCCCGATCGACGTCCGGCTGCGCGAGGGCGGCGACGAGGGCAGGCCCGTCGTCCTGTCCGACCCGGACTCGCCGGCCGGCGCGGCCCTGCGCTCGATCGCGGGCAAGCTGGGCGGCCGTGCCCGCGGCCTGTCGGGGATGTCCCTGGGCATCACCCCGCGCAACAAGTTCTAGGCCCTGCGGGGTACGCGGAAGGGCACCGCCGGCCGGCGGTGCCCTTCCGCGTACCCGTGCCCGTACCGGCCGCGGACGGCTACTGGTACGTGCCGAGGTCCGCGATGGCCGAGAAGCCGAGGCCGTAGGCGCTCATGCCGCGGCCGTAGGCGCCCAGGTGGACGCCGCTGCCGGTGGAGCCGGCGAGCACCCAGCCGAACTCGGACTCGCGGTAGTGGAAGGGCGTCGGCTCCCCGTCCACGGGCAGCGACAGCGTGGACCAGTCCTCGCCGTCGAGGTCGTCGGCGAGCTCCCACGCGGCCTCGGTCTGCTGGTCGAGCCAGTCGTCGCGCAGGGCGTGGTCCATCTGTCCGGGCCAGCTGTACGCCAGCAGCCCGGAACCGGCCAGCCAGGCGGCCGAGGAGACCGAGGTGGCCTCCAGGACGCCGGTGCCGTCGCCGCTGCGGCGCAGCGGGTTGCTCGCCACGGTGATGACCACCGCGAAGCGCTCCTTCTCGCCGGTGGCGATCTCGCCCCGGGCGGAGGGCTCGTCGCCGTGGCCGGTGGAGCCGTGCTCCACCGTTCCGTCGGCGGCGGTGCCGACGTGCATGAGCCAGCGGGGGCCGGTGAAGGCTCCGTCCAGCCCGTACCAGGGGAAATCGGCCGCCAGGAAGCCCTCGGCGGTCCGGCGGGCCGCCGGCACGGGGGCGGCGGCCTCCGGATGCTGCGCCTCGGCCGGATCGCCGGTATGCGGGCTCGTATGCGGGCCGGTATGGGGTTCCTGCGCGGCGTCCGCGGCGGCGGGTGCCTCGGCGGTCTGCGCCCCTACCAGGCTGCTGCTCGTCGTCTCCATCTGGGCGGCCTCTCGTTCCGTGGGGTCCGGAACGGCCCTCCCCCTCGCTGTGCTGGGGGGACCCCCTCCCTCGGGCGTCCCGCGATCCGGACAGATGGAGGATAGCCACCGGACCCCGGATCGCCGGGCAGGCTCGGTCAGGTGGCGTCGGCGTCGAAGCGCACGCGCTGCTCGGCAGCCGGGGCGGCGGGCTTCTTCAGCAGGTCCGGACCGGCGGCGGCCGGGGCGGCCGCGGCGGGGTCGGGCTCCGGGTTGTTGACGGCGTCCGAGACGTCGTTCAGCTCCTTGCGGAGGTCGAAGCTGCTGCGGATCTCCTTGAGGTCCTCGTTCTCCGAGAGCTGCTTGCGGATGAAGGTCTTCGGATTCAGGTCCTCGAATTCGAAGTCCTTGAAGTCGGGTCCCAGTTCGGAGCGGATGTCGTGCTTGGCGCTGTCGGAGAACGCCCGGACCTTGCGGATGAAGCCCGTGACGTCCTGGATGACCTTGGGCAGCTTGTCCGGGCCGAAGACGAGAATCGCCAGAACCACGATCGTGACGAGTTCGAGTGCGCCTATGTCGTTGAACACCTTGCCGCTCCTCGGCTCTCTGTCACTTCGGGCCCGAACACACGGTACCCGTCCTTGCCCGCGGGCCCCTACACGCGTTCCGGACCTGTGAGGGTTTCACCCCCCGGCCACCCGGTGATCATGAGCCGTTCGCCGATCCGAGGACGACGTCCAGCGTGCGTTCCCGGCCGTCGCGCAGCACGGTGAGGGTGAGCGGGTCGCCCGGGCGGTGGGCCCGGATCTTGATGATCAGCTCGTCGCCGCCGCGGACCCGCTGTCCGTCCACCTTGGTGATCACGTCACCGGGCTTGATGCCGGCGCGGGCGCCGGGTCCGCCGGCGGTCACGGACGGCTTGCCGTCCTCGCCCTTGTCCCCCACCCGGGCTCCGTCGCCCGTGTAGTCCATGTCGAGGGTGACCCCGATGACGGGGTGCGTGGCGCGGCCCGTCGCGATGAGCTCCTCGGCGACGCGCTTGCCCTGGTTGATGGGGATGGCGAAGCCCAGGCCGATGGAGCCGCCCTGCCGGTCGGGGTCGTCCTTGTCGGCGCCGCGGATGGCGCTGTTGATGCCGACGACGTGCGCCCGGGCGTCCAGGAGGGGTCCGCCGGAGTTCCCCGGGTTGATGGGGGCGTCGGTCTGGAGCGCGTCGACGTAGCTGATGTCGCTGCCGTCGCCCTTGTCGCCGCCCGCGGTGACGGGCCGGCCGGTGGCGCTGATGATGCCCGCGGTGACGGTGTTGGAGAGGTCGAAGGGCGCGCCGATGGCGACGACCGGGTCGCCGACCTGCACGTTCTCGGAGTTGCCCAGGCTGAGCGGCCGCAGCCCGCGCACGCCGCTGACCTTGACCACGGCCAGGTCGTAGCCGGAGTCGCGGCCGACCAGCTCGGCGGTGACGCTCTCGCCGGTGCTGAAGGTGACCGCTATCTCCTTGGCATCGGCGACCACGTGGTTGTTGGTCAGGATGTGGCCCTGCGGGTCCAGTACGAAGCCGGTGCCCGTGCCGCTGCTCTTCGCGCCCCGCACGTGCAGGGTGACCACCCCGGGCAGTGCGGTGGCCGCGATCCCGGCCACGCTGTCGGGCGCCCGACCCTTGTCGGTGACGGCCGCCTGCGGCAGCTCCAGCCTGGTGCTGCTCTGCCGTTCGGCGAGGACGCCGAGCCAGCCGCCGATGCCGCCGGCGAGCAGGGCCGTGACGGCGGCGAGGGCCGCCACCTGCCACAGCCGGAAGCCGGGCCGGTCCCGGCCCCGGTCCACGGCCTGGAGGGGCTGCGCGCCCCAGGGGTCGTAGCGGACCTCGGGGGCCGGCGCCTCCTGGGCGGGGGCCGCCTGCCCGGCGGCCCGGTCGCCCTCGGCGCCGTCCCCGTCCGCACCGCTGCCGTCGTCGCGGGTCCGGGGGCGCGGGGCGGGAACCCCGTCACGACGGCTGTCGGCCGTGCCCTCGGGCCGGCTCCACCACTGTGGAGCCGGGTCGGTCTGCTGCCTGTCGGCCATGGGCGCTCCCCGCGTACCTGTGCGCATGTCCGGCCGATTCAACCAGGTCCGGGGTCAGCGCAGCAGGGAGACCGGACGGGCCGAGCCCGGCGGGGAGGGCTGGGGCGGCGGCAGCGGGCTCGCGACGGCCGTCAGGAGGCTCGGTACGGCCGCGGGAGTGGGCAGCCGGTCGCGGACCGCCGCGTCGCTCACGGGCAGGGCGGGGCCGGGCCTTGAGGCGGGCGCCGGGGAATCCCCCCGGACGGTGGGTTCCGTGCCCTCCACCGGCAGCGTGCCGCCCAGCGCGAGGGCGGCCAGCGAGACCGCTCCGGCGGCGACGAAGGCGAACCGGCGGCGCGGACGGCCCACCTCGTGGATGCGGAAGCCCTCCTGCGGCCGCGTGGCGGCGGCGACGGGCAGCCCGTACGCGAAGGCCTCGAACGGGTCTCGGTCGCCGGCGCCCGGCCCCGGTGGCCCCAGGGGGCCGGACGGGCCGTCGAGACCGCCCGGGAGCCCCTGGAGGCGCGCGAGCAGGCCCGCGGACAGCGGCGGCGGCGCGCTCTCCACGAACATCGTCTTCAGACGGCGCTGGGCGTCGGCCTCGGCCTTGCACTTGGCGCAGGTCGCCAGGTGGGCCAGGACCCGCTCGCGGGCGTCGTGCTTCAGCTCCCCGTCAACCAGGGCGGCAAGCCGG
Source organism: Streptomyces amritsarensis (assembly GCF_001953875.1). GTDB lineage: Bacteria > Actinomycetota > Actinomycetes > Streptomycetales > Streptomycetaceae > Streptomyces > Streptomyces amritsarensis. The sequence goes on along the minus strand of NZ_MQUR01000007.1, from coordinate 80,679 downwards.
TCGCCCAAGTGCTGTTCGGCAGGGGAAGGACTGGCTCCGGTCACTCGGCTCCGCCCTCTCTCCCGGCACCCGGCGCGCCCGGCGCCACCCCGGCCAGCGCCCGCTGCTCGGCCCGGGCCGAGGGGGACCGGTGCTTGAGCGCCTTGCGCAGGTGCGAACGGCCGCGGTGGATACGGCTGCGTACGGTGCCGAGCTTCACGCCGAGCGTCGCGGCGATCTCCTCGTAGGACAGGCCCTCGATGTCGCACAGCACCACGGCAGCACGGAACTCGGGGGCGAGGGTGTCCAGCGCCTGCTGGACGTCCGCGTCGAAGTGCGTGTCGTGGAGGACCTGCTGGGGGGACGGCTCACGGCTCGGCAGCCGCTCGGCGGCGTCGTCGGCGAGCGCGTCGAAGCGGATCCGCTGCTTGCGGCGGACCATGTCCAGGAAGAGGTTCGTGGTGATGCGGTGCAGCCAGCCCTCGAAGGTGCCCGGCGTGTACGTGGACAGCGAGCGGAAGACGCGGACGAAGACCTCCTGGGTGAGGTCCTCGGCGTCGTGCTGGTTGCCCGTCAGACGGTAGGCAAGGCGGTAGACCCGCGCGCTGTGCGTGCTGACGATCTCCTCCCACGAGGGAGGGGTCCACGCCTGCGATCCCGCATCTGCGGCAAAGGTCGCGGTGGTTGCGGTGTCTGCGGTGTGGAAGCGGTCAGCAGTGTAGGTCACGGATTTCGGCTCACCCGCCGACCAGAAGAGGCGTCTGAACACGCCTCCACGATCCACAGGCGCAGCCGCACCTCCCCTGTCGGCTCTGGTGGTGTCCAGTGGAGTCCCTACCATAGCCACCCCCTCTGTCAGCTCCGGATAAGGGTTTTTGCAGTATCTTTACGCAAGTCTTAGGCCCCGGGGCGGTCACGCCGCCGATCTGCCCGGCGCCGTCCTTCTCGTCCCGCCTCCACCCCTCACAACGCCCGGTCCCATCTGCGGGTTCCCGACGTCAACGGATACAGTCACCGTTGCGCCAACTATGGGGACAGGAGAGGGTCATTACCGGCAACCGGCAGACGAGCTGGGCGTTCGCCGACGCGTTTGTCGCCGAGGACGACGCTCTGCGATGGGCCCGCGACCGGTCCAGGGAAGCGGGCCTGCGCTCCGTCTCCCCCGGGACCGGCGCCGCGCTGCGCCTGCTGGCCGCCACGGCGGACGCCAAGGCGGTCGCCGAAATCGGTACCGGGACCGGCGTCTCCGGCATCCACCTCCTGCACGGGATGCGCCCCGACGGGGTGCTGACCACGGTGGATCCCGAAGCCGACCGGCAGGCCTTCGCCCGCCAGGCCTTCCGCGCCGCCGGCTTCGCGGGCAACCGCGCCCGCTTCATCCCCGGCCGCGCCCTCGACGTCCTGCCGCGCCTGGCAGACGGCGGCTACGACCTCGTCTTCTGCGACGGGGACCCGACCGAGTCCCTCGACTACCTCGCTGAATCGTTGCGCCTGCTGCGCCCCGGGGGGCTGGTGTGCTTCGAGGGGGTCTTCTCCGACGGCCGTACGGTCGACTCCGCGGCCCAGCCCGTGGAGGTGCTCCGCGTCCGCGAGCTGCTGCGCAGCGTCCGGGAGAGCCCGGCGCTGGAGGCCGCGCTGCTCCCGGTGGGCGACGGCCTGCTGTGCGCCGTGCGCCGCTGACCCGCGTACGCCCGCCCCGCCCGCCCCGGCCCGGACCGGATCAGCTCAGGAGCGCGAAGGTGAGCGCCGCCGTACCGCCCAGGGCGGTGCCGGCGAGCAGCTGCGCCGGGGTGTGCGCCCGCAGCGCGAGGCGGGACCAGCCGACGGCGGCGGCGACCGCGGCCGCCGGGAGGACCGCCGGGCCGAAGACGAGCAGCAGGATCATCACGGTGCCGCCGGCCACCGACATGTGGATGGATATCTGCCAGGCCACCGTCACCAGCAGCGAGGAGACCAGGCCGACCAGCATCGCCACGACGAGCGCGAAGACGTCCGCGGGGGCGCCCAGGGCGCGCAGCAGGGCGACCCCGGCCAGGACCGAGACCAGGCTCAGCGCCATCGGGACGACCCGCTGGCGCCGGACCCGGATGTGCTGGTCGGTCAGGGCGCCCCGGCGGACCCCCACGGTGATGATGGCGATCGGGACGGCACCGCAGAACAGGGCGGCGAGCAGGCCCCAGCCGAGCCCCGTCCACGACCCGGTGCTGTGCCACCCGACGAGCAGGAGCAGGGCGACCACCAGGTTCGCCGGGGCCAGTACGTCGGACAGGACGCGGGCCGCCTTCTGGCGCGGGGTGCAGTCGGCGAAGGCCGGCGGCGCGGGCGGGGAGAAGGTCACGTGCGGCTCCGCCGGGATCGGGGACAGGGGTCCTCGGACGACACAGCGCTGCCCCGGCCGCTGATCGCGGTCGGGGCAGCGCAGAGAATGCGAAAGCAGAAGGTGGAAGTGCTGTCAGCGGGTCAGCCGACGACCTTCTTCAGGGCGTCACCCAGGGCGTCCGCCTCATCGGGGGTCAGCTCGACGACAAGCCGACCGCCGCCCTCGAGCGGTACGCGCATGACGATGCCCCGCCCCTCCTTGGTGACCTCGAGCGGGCCGTCGCCCGTCCGCGGCTTCATGGCCGCCATGCTCGTTCCCCTTCCTGAAACCAGCTCATCGTCAGCCGACGGCCCCATTCAGGCGCCTAATACCCGGCATCGAACACATTGCTTCCCAGCCATTATCCCGCATGTCAGGACCCGATGACCAACATCACCCTGGAACGCTTGGGCAACGCGCTCGACCAAAACCACTCATTTCGGGGATCCGCCTGCGATACTTCGCCGCCGCACCTGGGGAACGGCTCCGGCTTTCTTTGACACACATCACATGTGCGCTCCCGGTCCGGTCCGCCATGCTGGCCCTTGCACCGGCCGGTACCGACCGGTAGCCAAGCCCGCGACGAAGGGGGACCCCCTGCCATGGCCGACAGTGTGCTCTACGAAGTGACCGACGGACTCGCGACCATCACGATCAACCGTCCCGACGCGATGAACGCGATGAACACCGAGGCCAAGGTCGCACTGCGCGACGCTGCGCTGGCGGCGGCCGCGGACACCGCGGTCCGGGCGGTCCTGCTGACGGCCGCCGGCAACCGGGCCTTCTGCGTGGGCCAGGACCTCAAGGAGCACATCGGCAACCTCGCGGCGGACCGCGAGAGCGGCTCCTCGCTGACCATGAACACGGTCAAGGAGCACTACAACCCGATCGTGCGGGCGCTCACCGAGATGCCGAAGCCCGTGGTGGCCGGCGTCAACGGCGTCGCGGCCGGGGCGGGCTTCGGCTTCGCGCTCGCGGCCGACTTCCGGGTCGTCGCCGACACCGCCTCCTTCAACACCTCCTTCGCCGGGGTGGCCCTCACCGCCGACTCCGGGGTCTCGTGGACGCTGCCCCGCCTGATCGGCGCCTCCCGCGCCTCGGACCTGCTGCTCTTCCCGCGTTCGATCAAGGCGCAGGAGGCGTACGAGCTCGGCATCGTCAACCGGCTGGTGCCGTCGGACTCCCTGCACGCCGAGGCCGAGGCCGTGGCCCGCGCGCTGGCCGCGGGCCCGACCGTCGCCTACGCGGCGCTGAAGGAGTCCCTCGCCTACGGGGCCACCCACACGCTCGCGGAGTCCCTGGCCCACGAGGACGTGCTGCAGACCCGCGCGGGGGCCTCCGAGGACCACTCCATCGCCGTCCAGGCGTTCCTGGCGAAGCAGCCGCCGAAGTACCTCGGCCGCTGAGCCGCACGGGCGTGCGCGGCCCGGTCGGGCGGTGCCGGGCGGCCGGGCCCCTGCCCTCGGGCCGGGTCGCGCGCCTCAGGCCGGGTCGCGCGCCTCAGGCCGGGTCGCGCAGGGCGCAGGCGGCCAGATGGTCGTTGACCAGCCCGCAGGCCTGCATCAGGGCGTAGGCGGTCGTCGGGCCGACGAAGCGGATGCCGGCCTTCTTGAGGGCCTTGGCCAGGGCGGTGGACTGCGGGGTGATCGCCGGCACCTCGGTGACCGTGAGCGGGGCGGGGCCGGGCTCCTCGGGGGCGTGGGACCAGATCAGGGTGTCCAGCTCGCCGGGCTCCCAGTCGGCCAGAACCTTCGCGTTGGCCAGGGTCGCCTCGATCTTCGCCCGGTTGCGGATGATCCCCTCGTCGGCCAGCAGCCGCTCCGCGTCCGCCGTCCCGAACTCGGCGACCGCCGCGATGGAGAAGTCGCAGAAGGCCTTCCGGAAGCCCTCGCGGCGGCGCAGGATCGTCAGCCAGGACAGCCCCGACTGGAAGGCCTCCAGGCACAGCCGCTCGTAGAGGGCGTCGTCGCCGTGGACCGGGCGGCCCCATTCGGAGTCGTGGTAGGCGACGTACTCCCCGGTGGACCCCGTGGACAGCGCCCACGGGCAGCGCAGCAGCCCGTCCGGGCCCGCGACCGGTCCGCTCACCGCTCGCCGCCCTTGGTGAGGTCCACGCGGCCGGGCGCGTCCGCGGGGGCCGTCAGCTGCGCGATCCGGGCGTCCCGCTCGGCGAGCTCCGCGGCGAGCCGCTCCAGTACGTCGTCCACCTCGGCCATCCGGTAGCCGCGCGGGGCGACCGGCAGGCGCAGCGCGTCGATGTCCTCCCGCACCACGGGCCGGTTCTCCGGCAGTCCGTCCGCCACCCGGTCCGGCTCGGCCTCCGGCAGGACGGCCTCAGAACCGCCGCCGATCACGGCGAGGGTGACCGCTGCCACGACCACGACCAGCGCGATCATCAAGAAGAAGAACACGATCAACTCCCCTGAGAGACTCCGGCCACCAGGTTAAGGTCGCTGGCGAGGCGCGAGGGCCGCCGAAGGAGGAAAGACCAGGATGCTGCGACTGGGCAGGCGCGAGTTCGACACCCACGAGCCGGTGATCATGGCCATCGTGAACCGGACTCCGGACTCCTTCTACGACCAGGGCGCGACGTTCCGCGACGAGCCGGCGCTGGACCGGGTGGAGCAGGCGGTCGCCGAGGGCGCCGCGATCATCGACATCGGCGGCGTCAAGGCGGGCCCGGGCGAGCACGTGGACGCCGCCGAGGAGGCGCGGCGCACGGTCGGTTTCGTGGCCGAGGTCCGGCGCCGCCACCCGGACGTGGTGATCAGCGTGGACACGTGGCGGCACGAGGTCGGCGAGGCCGTGTGCGAGGCCGGGGCGGACCTGCTGAACGACGCGTGGGGCGGGGTGGACCCCAAGCTGGCCGAGGTCGCGGCGCGCCACGGCGTCGGGCTGGTCTGCACGCACGCCGGCGGGGTCGAGCCGCGCACCCGGCCGCACCGGGTCGCGTACGAGGACGTGATGGAGGACATCCTGCGGGTCACGGTCGGGCTCGCGGAACGGGCCGCGGCCCTCGGTGTCCGCCGGGACGCGATCATGATCGACCCGGGCCACGACTTCGGGAAGAACACCCGCCACTCGCTGGAGGCGACCCGCCGGCTGGAGGAGATGACGGCGACCGGCTGGCCGGTCCTGGTCTCCCTGTCCAACAAGGACTTCGTCGGCGAGACCCTCGACAAGCCGGTCAAGGAGCGGCTGCTGGGCACCCTGGCCACCACGGCCGTCTCGGCCTGGCTGGGCGCCCAGGTCTACCGCGTCCACGAGGTCGCGGAGACCCGGCAGATCCTGGACATGGTCCGGTCCATCCAGGGCCACCGGCCCCCGGCGGTCGCCCGCCGCGGCCTGGCCTGAGGCCCGACGGCCCGCCCGGCCTGGTCCCGCCGGCCCGGCCGGCCTGAGGCCCGACGGCCGCGGGCCCGCCCGGCCTGGTCCCGCGGGCCGGCCGCGGCCGGCCCGCGGGGGCGGGCTACTTCCCGACTTCCTTCGTCACCAGGGCGATCGCCTCGTCCACGTCGTCGGTGACGTGGAAGAGGTAGAGGTCCTTCTCCGAGGCCTTGCCCTGGGCGATGACCGTGCCCCGCAGCCAGTCGACGAGCCCGCTCCAGTACTCCGTGCCGAACAGCACGATGGGGAAGCGGGTGATCTTCTGGGTCTGGACCAGGGTCAGCGCCTCGAACAGCTCGTCCAGCGTCCCGAGTCCGCCGGGCAGCACGACGAAGCCCTGGCTGTACTTCACGAACATCGTCTTGCGGACGAAGAAGTACCGGAAGTTCAGGCCGAGATCGACGTGCTGGTTGAGCCCCTGCTCGAAGGGGAGCTCGATGCCGAGGCCGACCGAGATCCCGTTCGCCTCGCGGGCGCCCTTGTTGGCCGCCTCCATCGCCCCCGGACCGCCGCCGGTGATCACCGCGAACCCGGCGTCGACGAGCGCGCCGCCGATCCGCACGCCCGCCTCGTACTCGGGCGAGCCCTCCGGGGTGCGGGCCGAGCCGAACACGCTGATCGCGGGCGGCAGCTCGGCGAGCGTGCCGAAGCCCTCGATGAACTCCGACTGGATGCGCAGGACCCTCCAGGGATCGGTGTGCACCCACTCGGAGGGCCCGGCGGAGTCCAGCAGCCGCTGGTCCGTCGTACTGCCCGCCTGCACCTGGCTGCGCCGCCTCAGCACCGGCCCGAGCTGCTGCTCCTCGGGCCGACGACGAGCGCTGCCTTCGGGGTTGCCCATGATGTGCTCCCTCCTGCTGATCGTTGGATCAGGGTAGGCGCACCAAGGTGACGAGAAGCGGAATTCAGGAGGTCAGCCAGGCGCGGAGTCGTTCCTCGCAGTGCAGGATCGCCTTCGTCTCAACCCGCTCGTCCACCTTGTGGGCCAGCAGGGCGTCGCCCGGGCCGTAGTTCACCGCCGGAACGCCCAGGGCACTGAAGCGGGAGACGTCGGTCCAGCCGAACTTCGGCATCGCCCGGCCGCCGACCGCCTCCATGAACGCGGCCGCGGCCGGGTGGGAGAGGCCGGGGAGGGCGCCGCCGGAGAAGTCGTCGATCACGAACTCCTCGACGCCGCAGTCCGCGAAGACCTCCCGGACGTGGGCGATCGCGTCGTCCATGCTGCGGTCCGGGGCGAAGCGGAAGTTGACCGTCACGGTGCAGGCGTCGGGGATGACGTTGTTGGCGACGCCGCCCTCGATGCGCACCGCGTTGAGGCCCTCGTGGTACTCCAGGCCGTCGATGACGGGCCTGCGGGCCTCGTACGCGGCGAGCCGGGCCAGGATCGGGCTCGCCGCGTGGATGGCGTTGGAGCCCATCCAGCTGCGGGCGGAGTGGGCGCGCTCGCCGGAGGTGCGCAGCAGGACGCGCAGGGTGCCCTGGCAGCCGCCCTCGACCTCGGCGTTCGAGGGCTCCAGCAGGACCGCGAAGTCACCCGTGAGCCAGTCGGGGTGGGCGCCTGCGACCTTGCCGAGGCCGTTGAGGTCGGCGGCGACCTCCTCCTGGTCGTAGAAGACGAAGGTGAGGTCCCGGTTCGGCTCGGGCACGGTCGCGGCGATGCGCAGCTGCACGGCGACGCCGGACTTCATGTCGGTGGTGCCGCAGCCCCACAGGACGCCGTTCTCGTCCAGGCGCGAGGGGACGTTGTCGGCGATCGGCACCGTGTCGAGGTGGCCGGCGAGCACGACGCGCTCGGCGCGGCCGAGGTGCGTGCGGGCGACGACGTTGTTGCCGAAGCGGTCCACGGTGAGGTGGGGCAGGCCGCGCAACGCGTGTTCCACGAGGTCGGCGAGTACCTTCTCGTCGCCGCTCACGGAAGGGATGTCGACGAGCCGGGCGGTCAGCTCGGCGGCGTCCAGGGTGAGGTCCAGCTCGGATTCGGACATGGAACTGACCCTAACGCCCCGGGGTGTGCCGAAGCGTCCCTCGTCCGGCCGGTGGACGCGCCATATGCCTCAAGTACGGTGGGCCGCGTGTCCGAGATCCGTGAACCCCGTCCTCGCCGCCGCAGGCTGCTGCGTGTGGTCGTCGGCCTGCTCGTTCTCCTTTCGGTGATCGGGTACTTCGCCGTGCAGCGCGCCTCGGTCGGCGGTGGCGCGCCCTTCTGCGTCGCCAGTGCGGATGCGTCCGACCGCGGCGGCGAATCCGAAAAGTACGAGATGTCTCCGGAGCAGGCGGCGAACGCGGCGACGATAGCCGCCGTCGGCATCGCCAAGGGGCTGCCCGACCGGGCCGTCACCATCGCCCTGGCGACCGCCATGCAGGAGTCCGCCCTGCGCAACCTCGACCACGGCGACCGGGACTCGCTGGGCCTCTTCCAGCAGCGGCCGTCGATGGGCTGGGGCACGCCGGAGCAGATCACCGACCCGGTGTACTCGGCCGGGATCTTCTACGACCACCTCGTCGACGTGCCCGGCTACTCGCGGCTGCCGCTGACGGTGGCCGCGCAGAAGGTGCAGCGCAGCGGCTACCCGCAGGCCTACGCCAAGCACGAGCCGGACGCGACCGTGCTGACGGCCGCCTTCGCCGGCGGCGGCAGTCTGGACTGCGGCGGGCCGGCGCCCACGCAGCCGGGCGACCCGGAGAAGGTGCGGGAGGGCCTGGCGCGGATCTTCGGCAAGGACGGGATGCACACCTTCGGCCCCCAGGGCGGCGGCGGTCAGGCCGGCCGCAACGGCGGCGGCGGCCGGACCTCCCCGGAGCCGGAGATCACGATGGTGGAGAAGGGGGAGGCGGGCGAGGCCGCGACGCGCCGCAGCCGGGCGATGGCCCACTGGGCGGTGGCCAACTCCCGCGAGATGGGGATCGCCAGGGTCTCCTACGACCTGCGCGGCTGGGTCGCGGGCAAGGACCGGGGCAGGTGGCAGGACAAGGCCGGCGACGGCGACCCCTACGGCGCGGCGCCCGGCGAGGTGCGGATCTTCATGGCCCGCTGAGCCGCGGCGGCCCCGCCGCCCTGCAGCCCCGCCGCCCTGGGGTCGCGGCGGACCCTGCGGTCGCGGCGGACCCTGCGCGGGTCAGCCGGGAGCGCCCGGCCGCGCGTACGAGTGATCACTCCTGCGGGGGTGATCACCATCGCCCCCGCGAGTGCCGTGGATCGACGGAACCCCTGGTGGGCGCGCATCCAATGCTCTTGTCGCGGAAGCCGATTAAACGATGCGTTACCGATCCTTTACCCGGTGGCGCCGCAACTCCACCCGCCCCACGAGCGGTTAGTCAGGTGTACTCAGCCGCTACCGCTTAGGAGCATCATGTCCCTCCCCCTGACCCGTCGGATCGCCCGTGCCGCGCTGCTCGTCGCAGCCGGGGCAGCGCCCGTGGTCGGTGCGGCCGGCGCGGCCAACGCCGCCGGTCTGGAGTCCGTGCCGCAGCTGGGCGCACTCACCGCCACGGACGCCCCCGCGGCGACCGCCGAGACGGCCACGGGAACGGCCACCGACGCCCTCGGCAACGCGGGCGCCGCCACCCAGTCCCTGCCGGCCCCCGCCTCCGACCTGGCCGGCCAGGCGGGCGGCCTGCTCGGCGGGCTGCCCACCACGCAGGACCTGCCGGTCTCCGCACTGCCCGTGGGCGGTGTCCTGCCGGCGGGACTGCCCGGCGGCGCCCTGCAGGGCTGACGCCCGGGGAACACACCGAGGGGGCCGGGAGTTTCGTACTCCCGGCCCCCTCGGGCTGTCACGGGCCGGTCAGCCGAGGCGCTTGACCGCCGCCTCCACGCGCTCGTCGGTGGCGGTGAACGCCACGCGTACGTGGCGGGCGCCGGCCTCGCCGTAGAAGTCGCCCGGCGCGACCAGGATGCCCAGGTCGGCGAGGTGGGCGACGGTGTCCCAGCAGGGCTCGTCCCGGGTCACCCACAGGTAGAGGCTCGCCTCGCTGTGCTCGACGCGGAAGCCGTGCGCCTCCAGAGCCGCGCGGAGCGCCGTCCTGCGGGCCGCGTAGCGCTCGCGCTGCTCCGCCACGTGCCGGTCGTCGCCGAGGGCCGCCACCGTGGCCGCCTGGACCGGTGCGGGGGTCATCATGCCGCCGTGCTTGCGGATCTCCAGGAGTTCGCCGAGCACGTCCGCGTCACCGGCGATGAAGGCCGCCCGGTAGCCCGCGAGGTTGGAGCGCTTGGAGAGGGAGTGGACCGCGACGATGCCCTCGTAGGAGCCGCCGCACACGTCGTCGTGGAGGACGGAGACGGGCTCGGCCTCCCAGCCGAGCTCCAGGTAGCACTCGTCGCTGAAGAGCAGGATGCCGTGCTCGCGCGCCCAGGCCACGATCCGCACGAGCTCGTCCTTGCCGAGGACCTTGCCCGTGGGGTTGGAGGGGGAGTTGAGCCACAGCAGCTTCACACCGGCCGGGTCGAGCTCGGTGGGGTCGTCGTAGACCACCGCCTCGGCGCCGCACAGCCGGGCGCCGACCTCGTACGTCGGGTAGGCGAGGCGCGGGTAGGCGACCTTGTCGCCGGCGCCGAGCCCGAGCTGGGTCGGCAGCCAGGCCACCAGCTCCTTCGAGCCCACGACCGGCAGGACGTTGCGGTGGCCCGCGGCGCTCGCGCCGAGCCGGCCGCGCAGCCAGCCGGTGAGGGCGTCGCGCAGGGCCTCCGTGCCCCACACCGTCGGGTAGCCCGGGGAGTCGGCGGCTTCGACCAGGGCCTGCCTGATGAGCTGCGGGACCGGATCCACGGGAGTGCCGACGGACAGGTCGACGATGCCGTCCGGGTGGGCCGCCGCCGTCTTCTTGTACGGCTCCAGCTTGTCCCAGGGGAAGGCGGGAAGACGGTCGGATACTGCGGCCACGGTGGTCTCTGCTCTCTCTCGGTACTGGCTGGTAGCGGGTCGGAAAACACCGCGGTCCCGTGCGGCGGGAAGGCCGTACGGGACCGGGGGGCGCTTCTGCCGTGAAAGGTCAGTGCTCGCCGTTGATGCCGGCGGGCAGCCCCGCGACGAAGGGGTGATCGCGCTCGATCAGGCCCAGCTTGGAGGCACCACCGGGCGAACCGAGCTCGTCGAAGAACTCGACGTTCGCCTTGTAGTAGTCCTTCCACTCTTCCGGAGTGTCGTCCTCGTAGAAGATGGCCTCGACCGGGCAGACCGGCTCACACGCACCACAGTCGACGCACTCGTCCGGGTGGATGTACAGGGACCGCTGGCCCTCGTAGATGCAGTCGACGGGGCACTCTTCGATGCATGCCTTGTCCTTGACGTCGACACAAGGCTCCGCGATGACGTAGGTCACGCTCTCGTTCCTCCTCGGTAGGGCTTTCCATATCGCGCGGGAGCGCGGCGTCGTCGATGCCCGCACCTAGTATCTCCGTTCCCGGGCACGATCCGAACAGGAGGGGCGGACAGAGCTGTGGAAATCACTGCCGGAGGACTGCTGGGGGTCCGAATCACCCCGGCTGACGTGGGTAAACGTGTCTCTGTACGACGGGTGGAGACCGGACTGAGCGGATCACCCGAGTTCACGGACACGGTCGGTGTTCTCACATCCTGGGACCGGGGTGTGCTGCTGATCACAAAGAAGAACGGACAGTCCGTCCGCATCCCGGAATCCTCGCTGGTGGCGGGCAAGGTCGTGCCCGCGGCGCCGGCCCGGCGGCGGGGGCCGGCGGCCTCGTTCGAGGAGCTGACGAGGGTCTCGGCGCGGGCCTGGCAGCCGCTGGAGAGCGAGCCGCTGGGCGGGTGGACGCTGCGGGCGGCGGCCGGGTTCACCCGGCGGGCGAACTCCGTCCTCCCGATGGGCGAGCCGGGCATACCGCTGGACGATGCACTCGCCCGAGTGACCTCCTGGTATGCGGAACGAGGACTTCCGGCCTATGTGCAGGCCGCCACGGGCGCCGCCGGGACTCAGGAGCTGCTCTGCGCGGAGCTGGAGCGCCGGGGCTGGGCGTCCGAGGTGTCGGCGGAGGTGCGGATCGGGGCGCTGGCCCCGGTGGGCGACGTGGACGCGCCCGCGAGCGAGTCCGTGACTCTGGCCCGTGTCCCGGACGAGGAGTGGCTCGGGCGCTACGGGAGGGTCTCCGACCCGGACGTGGCCCGGCGGGTCCTGGTGGAGGGGCCTTCGGTGTGGTTCGCCTCGCTGCCCGGCGGGCGGGCGATCGGACGGTGCGTGGTGGACGGCCGGTGGGCCGGCTTCGCGGCGGTGACGGTCGATCCGCAACACCGGCGGCAGGGGCTCGCGACGGCCGTGATGGCCGCCCTGGCGCGGCGCGCGCTGGAGGAGGGCGCTTCGGCGGCGTGGCTGCAGGTCGAGACGGACAATCCGGGGGCGCTGGCGCTGTACGACCGGCTGGGCTTCGCGACGCACCACACCTACCACCACTTCCGGGCGGCCCCGTGAGCACGCCGGACTGGCGTCGGCAGTTCGCGGAGCAGGCCCGCTCGGAGCGGCCCGACCTGGCGCTGATGTGCCTGCTGCTGGCGGCGGAGGCCGATCCGGAGCTGGACGAACGCGCCATGGACTGGGCGCAGATCGAGCTGGACCGGCTGGCCGGGATGCTGCCGTACGGCCTGCGGAGCGGGGCGGCGTGGGCCTCGGCGGTGACGGAACTGCTGGGCGGGCGCCTCGGGTTCCACGGCACCCCGGCGGACTACGAGCGGCTGTCGTCCTCGCTGCTGCACGAGGTGCTGCGGCGACGGCGCGGCCTGCCGATCCTGCTGTCGGTGGTGTGGCTGGAGGTCGCCCGGCGGGCGGGCGCGCCCGTGTACGGGCTGGGCCTGCCGGGGCACTTCGTGGTGGGCTTCGGCGACCCCGAGGAGGGGGTGGTGGTCGACCCGTTCGCGGGCGGCGCCTCCCTGGGCACCGGACCGGCGGAGCTGGCGTCGGGGCCCCGTACGCCGGCCCGGACGCTGGACATCGTGCTGCGGATCCTGACCAACATCCGGGCATGGGCCTCGACCCGCCCGGAGCAGTCGGGTGTGGCCCTGTGGGCGCTGGAGCTGTCGCTGCTGCTGCCGTCGCATCCGGCGTCGCTGCGCTACGAGCGGGCGCGGCTGCTGGTGGAGCGGGGTTCCTTCCGGGAGGGCGCGGCGGAGCTGGACGCGTACGCCGAGGTGGTGTCGGCGGTGGACGCCGACGCGGCGGCCCGCATCCGCGCCGAGGCCGTCTCGGCGCGCGCCCTGCTGAACTGACCGCTGCCCGGCGGTGCCGCGGAGGCGAGACATGCGGCCCGCCCCGGCCGAGCCCCCGCTCCACCAGGATCGGCAGCCCACCGGAGCCGACCTCCACCGGCCGGGTCCCCACCAGGACCGGCTTCCACCGGGGTAGGTGACCTGGGCCAAGGCCCCGCCGAGGCGAGGTTCCGCAGGGGCAGGGTCCCGCCAAGGCAACGCCCCACCGGGGCGGGGCTCCACTGGGGCGGGATCCCGCGGGGGCGGGGTCCCACGGGGCAGGGCGCCCCGCCCAAGCAACGTCCCATCGGGGCCGGGGCCCGGCAGGGGGCCAGGCCCCACCGGGGCCGGACGCCCGCCAGGGCACGGTCCCGCCAGAGCAGGGTCCCGCCGAGGCAGGACGTCCGGGCGAGCAGCGTCCCACCGGGGCAGGGTCCAGCCAGGGCAGGGCGCCCACCGGGGCAGGGCGCCCGCCGGGGCCGGGCGCCCACCGGGGCCGGGCGCCCACCGGGGCCGGGCGCCCACCGGGGCCGGGCGCCCACCGGGGCCGGGGCCCCGCCGGGGCGGGGAGTCGGTCGGCGTCGTGGGGGCGGGCGTTCTCCTGGCGGGTGTCAGCTCGGGTCGGTGTCGATGACCACGGTCCGCTCGGCCGCGGTCTTGCCGCGCAGGGCCTTGCCCAGCGCGCCGGCGACGTCCTGCGGGGTGACCGCCGTCTTGGCCCCGGTACCGCGGGTGATCATGACGCCGTCGAAGGTGTTCCCGTAGGTCGCCTTGAGCGCCTCCAGGTCGAACTTCTCCGTGAGCCTGCCGTCCACCGCCTGCATGCTGAGGATCTTGGGCAGCGACAGCTTGCCGAAGGCGATGGACTTGGTACCGGCCTTGACGGTGGCGTTGGCGGACATCGCCGGCTCCGCGAACTCCTTCATCGCACGGTCGAGTTCGGCCTGCCCCACGACCGGTTCCCTGGTCACGGTCGGCAGCTGCACGACGGCCGCCTTGCCGGTGCCGACCTGGTCGCGGAAGGCCTTGGTGACGAGGTCGACGGAGCCGTCCACGTCCAGCGCCGTGCCGGCCTTGCCGGGGACGGCGACGGCCTTGCCGCCTTCGAACGTGATCGTGCCCTCGGTCACGGAGCCCGCCGCGCCGGCGAGTTCCTGGAGCGCGACCTGGAGCTTCTCCTCGTCGACGGGCATCACGGCGTCGGCCACCCGCTCGTTGCCGAGGAGGGAGCCGATGACCGTGACGGGGTTGTAGTCGCTGCCGGCCGCGTTGCGGACGGTGGTCTGGGCGTCCAGGGTCAGGCCGGCCTTGTCGGGCTTCAGCTCGACCGGCTTGCCGCCGACGCTCAGCTGGAGCGGCGCCCCGGCACGGGTGCCGAAGGCCGTCTGGAGCTTGGAGACCGCCTCGTCGCGGCTGCCGCTGATGTCGACGCCGAGGACGGTGGTGCCCTTGGGGACGTCGGAGTGGTTCAGGAGCAGCCCGGCGCCGTAGGCCACGCCGACGAGCGCCACGATGCCGCCGCCGACGAGGACCAGCTTGGAGCGGCCCTTCTTGGCGGGCTTCGCGGCGGGCTTCGCCGCGGCCTTCTTGTCCGCGGGCGGCGTGGCCCGGGGAGCGGCCGGCGCGGGCGCCGGTACGGGCGTGGGCAGCGGGCCGTCCAGATCGGGGCCGGGCCAGCCGGCGGCGTCCGCGGCGGCCGGGCCGCCGGCGGCGGGGCCGGAGCCGAAGCCGGGGCCGCCCGTCGTGGGGCCGGCGGGCCCGCCGGAGTGGCTGTCGTAGACGGGGAACGCCTCGGTGGACGGGCCGCCGTCGCCGTGGCCGGTGCCGTACGCCGGGAAGCCCTGGGTCGCTCCGACGCCGGGGCCGCCGGGCATCGGGGCCGCCGGGAGGGGAGCCTGCGGCTGGGCGTAGCCGGTGCCGTAGTCGGCGACGGGCGGCGCGGTGCGCGGCGGCGCGTACGCGGCGTCCGGCTCCGGCGGGGCCTGGAAGTTCTGCGGGGGCGCGAAGCCGGCGCCCGGCACGGGCGGCGGGGTCGGCGTCGCACCGGGCACCCGCTTGGCGAGCGGCGGCGCCGGGGCGGCCTGCGGCATCTGCGCGGCGGCGGGCGCCGCGGGCGCGGGAGCGGGGGCGGGCGGCTTGCGGGGCGCGAACCAGTTGCTGGCGGCCGGCTCCTCGGCCTGCGCCGGGGCCGGGTCCGGCTCGGGCGCGGCCTCGACACGGGTCGGCCGGGGCCCCGGACGCTGCGCGAGCGGGACCCTGTCCTGCTGCGCGGGTCCCTGCTCCGGCTCCGGCGGGGTCTGGGACCCTCCGCCGGACGTGCCGGAGTTGGTGCCCATCGACTTGCGCACGACGACCGGCGGGATCGGCCGCGAACCGGGGATGTTGATCCGGATCCGGGTCGTCAGGGTCGTCTCGGTCTTGGGCCCGTCGGATTCGGGCGTGGACGGATTCGAGGTCACAGGGTTCTCCTCCGGGGCGGTCGCCGCGCCAGGCCCGGGTGGCACAGTCGTGGACGGGTACTGGCCGGTTCCGTACGGCGGCGTACCCGAGGGGTAAGCGGCTCCACCGTGCCCCTTGGGCCCGGAGGACGAACTGTCGGTTTCACGACTCAAGGCAGGTTCTCCCGGTTGGCTCCGCCGCCCGTCATACCGTGCGCGGGCAGCTCGGCGGCCCGTCCACCATACTGGCCGCCGCCCGCGCGCAACTGACTGCGGCGGATCAGGGGTTCCTCACGGGACCCGCCAAACCCCCCTGAAGCGCCCCGAGAGCCCCGGCCCGCCACCGGGGCCGGACTCCCTACGAGGTCCGACACCACGTCACTTGACGGGCCGGGAGGCCGAAACCTGCCGATCGGCCGGAAGGCTGACCGTGGCACACATCACAGCCAGCACCGTTCCACCCAAAAGGTAGGCGTACATGCCGATTCCGGACGAACTGAGGAGGAAGTCCCCCTCGGGGCGCGGGACACCGAGCATCACGTAGGCGAGGAACCAGCCGACGGCGCCGCCGCCCACCCCGAGGGCGGTCCCGAGGGCGATCCGGCCGCCGAGGAACAGGCCGAAGAGGGCCAGCAGCGCGAGCAGCAGCCCGCCGGGGAACCACAGGTCCACGACGAGCCAGCCGGCCACGCCGGTCAGGGCGCCCAGCACCAGCAGGCCCAGGCAGCCGGCGATCCGGCCCGCCGTCAGGGTGCCGGTCACGCCTCAACCCCCGCGAAGAGGTCGTGTTCGCGCTCGCCCGCCGCGGCGCCCGGCCGGCCCTCGACCAGTTCGTAGTATTCGCGCGCGAACAGCGGCTGCGCCAGGTCGTTGGAGAGGGCGAAGAAGGTCCCGTCCACGGCGATCTGGGTGGCATGGGCGCGCATCGCGGCGGTCTTGGCCGCGACGAGGGCCTCGTCGGCGTCGATCTCGGCGGTGATCCGCCCGTCGTCGACGACCCCCGGCACGTCCTCGGGCGAGGCGAGCCCCGGGAAGGACACCTCGGCCCCGGCGGCGGCCAGCCGCGCGAAGCCCTCCTCGACCACCGAGAGCGGGACGCGGTTCCAGTAGATCTTCCCGATCGTGTGGGGGTCGCCCAGGTCGCGCCGGTACGCGCTCTCCGCGGCCAGTTCGGCGGCGCGCATGGCGACGCGGTGGGCCTGGATGTGGTCGGGGTGCCCGTAGCCGCCGTCCGGGTCGTAGGTGACGAGCACCTGCGGGCGCAGCTCCCGGATCACCTCCACGAGGTACGCGGCGGCCTCGTCCACGTCGGCGGACCAGAAGGCCTCCGGGCGGCGGTTCTGCGGGGCGCCCATCATCCCGGAGTCCCGGAAGCGGCCGGGGCCGCCGAGGAACCGGTGGTCGTGGACGCCCAGTTCGGCCATGGCGGCGGCGAGCTCGCCGATCCGGTGGGCGCCGAGGGCGTCGTCGCGGTCGGCCGCCAGATGGGCGAGGCCGGGCGGGATGACCTCGCCCTCCTCGCCCAGGGTGCAGGTCACCAACGCGACGTGGGCGCCCTGGGCCGCGTACTTGGCCATGGTGACGCCGTTGTTGATCGACTCGTCGTCGGGGTGCGCGTGCACGAAGAGCAGACGACGGGCGGGAAGACCGTTCATGGGCCTAGCGTAGGGGGTGCCCCGCGCCGGCCCCGGCCCGCCCGCCCTGCCCGGCGGGCCCCGGCGCGGACGTCGGGGCGCGCCCTAGAACTTGATGCCGCTGATCATGCTCGCCACGTTCGAGGTGAGCTGACTGAGGGTCGGGGCGATGGTGGAACTCGCCAGGTAGAAGCCGAGCAGCACACAGACCACCGCGTGTCCCGCCTTCAGGCCCGCGCGGCGGACCAGCAGGAAAACGATGATCGCCAGCAGCACCACGGCAGAGATCGAGAGTGCCACGGCGTTTCACCTCCACGTCGAGCGGACATCGGTACGCGCATTCGTGCTCGGCGAGAGTCATACCCACCGTGCGCTACGGATCATAACTATCCGTGCCAGCGCATCGATCGAAATCCGGCAGCACGAGGGGCGCATGCCGCGCATGTGCGGGGTCACGGAAAGGCCGGCCGGGGAGCGATTGCGCCCCCCGGCCGGCTGTCGGCACCCGCACGGCCGCACGGCACCCAGGCTGCATGCCCCAGATCTCGGGGCAGAAACGGTCAAGTTGCCCTCAGGTAAACCGTGTTGGGCCGTCGCGCCGCTCCTGCAGCCGGCACATGACGGGTGGCCGGAAATCGCCGGTCTGTGGATAAACCGTCTCAGTCCGTGTCCTGCTCCGCGCCTCCGCCGGGCCCTTCCGGCGGCACGTGCGGGACCACCCGCTTCTCCGCCGCGAAGTGGCACGCCGAAGGATGCGCCGCCGGGCCGGAGGGGAACACCTCGGGAACCGCCAGCAGCGGAACCTCGGCCGCGCAGCGGTCCCGGGCCTTCCAGCAGCGGGTGCGGAAGCGGCAGCCCGAGGGCGGATCGGCCGGGGAGGGGACGTCACCGGAGAGGATGATCCGCTCGCGGTGGGCACGGGCCTGCGGGTCGGGGACCGGCACGGCCGAAAGCAGCGCCTGCGTGTACGGGTGGGTCGGGTGCTCGTAGATCTCGGTGTCGGTGCCGATCTCGACGACCCGGCCGAGGTACATGACGCCGACCCGGTCGGAGATGTGCCGGACGATCGACAGGTCGTGCGCGATGAAGACGTAGGACAGGTCGAACTCGTCCTGGAGCTTCTCCAGCAGGTTGACGACCTGCGCCTGGACGGAGACGTCCAGGGCGGAGACCGGCTCGTCGGCGACGATGATCTCCGGCTGGAGGGCCAGGCCGCGGGCGATGCCGATGCGCTGGCGCTGGCCGCCGGAGAACTGGTGCGGGTAGCGGTTGATGTACTCCGGGTTCAGGCCCACCACGTCCAGGAGCTCCTGGACCCTGCGGCGCCGGTCGCCCTTCGGGGCCACCTCGGGATGGATCTCGTACGGCTCTCCGATGATGTCGCCGACCGTCATGCGCGGGTTCAGCGAGGTGTACGGGTCCTGGAACACCATTTGGATGTTGCGGCGGACGGCCTTCAGCGCCCGCCCGGACAGCCGGCTGATGTCCTCGCCCTTGTACGCGATCGAACCGGCGGTCGGCCGTTCCAGGTTGACCAGCATCCTGGCGACGGTGGACTTGCCGCAGCCGGACTCCCCCACGATGCCCAGGGTCTCCCCGGCGTGCAGGCCGAAGGAGACCCCGTCGACGGCCTTGACCGCGCCGACCTGCTTCCTGAAGAGGATGCCCTGGGTCAGCGGGTAGTGCTTGACCAGGTCCTTCACCTCAAGAAGGGGCTCAGCCATGGAGGCACTCCTTCCAGAAGTGGCAGGCGCTGGCCCGCGCGACGGGCGACTCGGTCACCGGGTACAGCGGCGGGACGTCGCTGCGGCACACCTCCCGCGCCATCGGGCAGCGCGGGTTGAAGGCGCAGCCGGGCGGGATGCGGAGCAGGTTGGGGGGCAGGCCCTTGATGGCGTAGAGCTCCTGGCCCTTCTGGTCCAGGCGCGGGATGGAGTCGAGCAGGCCGCGCGTGTACGGGTGCGCGGGCGCCTTGTAGATCTCGTGGACGGGGGCCGCCTCGACGATCCGGCCCGCGTACATGACCGCGATCTTGTCTGCGACGTCGGCGACCACGCCGAGGTCGTGGGTGATCAGGATGAGGCCCATGTTGAACTCCCGCTGGAGCTCGGCGAGCAGGTCCATCACCTGCGCCTGGACGGTGACGTCCAGGGCCGTCGTCGGCTCGTCGGCGATGATCAGCGAGGGCTCCAGGGCCAGCGCCATGGCGATCATGATGCGCTGGCGCATGCCGCCGGAGAACTGGTGCGGGTAGTCCCCCACGCGCTGTTTCGCCGCGGGGATCCTCACCCGGTCCATCAGCTCGACGGCCTTGGCCCGGGCGTCCTTGCGGGACATCCCGCGGTGGACCTCGTACATCTCGCCGAGCTGTTTGCCGACGGTCAGCACCGGGTTGAGGGAGGACAGCGCGTCCTGGAAGATCATCGCCATCTCGGCGCCGCGGATCCGGCGCCGCTCGTCCTCCTTCATCTTCAGCAGGTCGCGGCCCTTGAAGAGGATCTCGCCGCCGGCGATCCGGCCCGGCGGCACGTCCAGGATCCCCATCACGGCCTGGGCGGTCACGGACTTGCCGGAGCCGGACTCGCCGAGCACGGCCAGCGTCTCGCCCGCGTCCACCGCGTAGGCGACCCCGTTGACCGCCTTCGCGACTCCGTCGCGCGTCTTGAATTCCACGTGCAGGTCTCGGACCTCGAGCAGCATGTGCGGGGCTCCTCAGCGCAGCTTGGGGTCGAGGGCGTCGCGCACCGCGTCGCCGAGCATGATGAAGGCGAGCACCGTGATGCTCAGCGCGCCCGCGGGCCACAGCAGCATGTGCGGGGCGTTGCGGATCTGCGAGGCCGCGTTGGAGATGTCGATGCCCCAGGAGACGGTGGGCGGGCGCAGGCCGACGCCGAGGAAGGACAAGGTCGCCTCCAGGGCGATGTACGTGCCGAGCGCGATCGTGGCGACGACGATGACGGGCGCGACGGCGTTGGGCGCCACGTGCCGCAGCAGCATCCGGGCGTTGCCGGCGCCCAGGGCCCGGGCCGCTTGGACGTAGTCGTTCTGCTTGGCGGTGATCACCGAGCCGCGGGCGATGCGGGCGATCTGCGGCCAGCCCAGGAGCACGATGAATCCGACGACGGGCCAGACGGTGGTGCTGGTGACGACCGAGAGGAACACCAGGCCGCCGAGCACGACGGGGATGCCGAAGAAGATGTCGGCGACCCGGGAGAGCAGGGAGTCCCCCCAGCCGCCGAAGAAGCCGGCGAGGCCGCCGAGGGCGGAGCCGAGCAGGGCGGCGCCGAGGGTGGCGCAGACGCCGACGGTGATGGAGGCGCGGGCTCCGTAGACGGTGCGGGTGTAGACGTCGCAGCCCTGGGTGTCGTAGCCGAAGGGGTGGCCGGGGGCGGAGCCCTGCTGGGACTTGGCGAGGTCGCACTGCAGGGGGTCGCCGCTCGCGATGAGCTGCGGCCAGATCGAGATGACGACGAGGAAGAGGATGAGAGCTGCGGAGATGACGAAGACGGGGTTGCGGCGCAGTTGGTGCCAGGCGTCGGACCACAGGGAGCGGGGCCGCTCGCGGGGGCCGCCGGCGCCCGGTCCGGCGGTCTTCTCGATGCCTTCGACGCTCTCGGCCTCGTCCAGCGCGAGATCCATGGGTCCCCCTTGGCCCGTGGGTGAGACCGCCTCCTTCGGGCGGGGCCCGACCGGGTCGTAGCCGGCGGGTTCGGGGCGCTCGGGATCAGGCATAACGGATCCTCGGGTCCAGGACCGCGTAGAGCAGGTCGACGAGCAGGTTCGCCAGCAGGAAGACGATGACGAGGATGGTCACGAAGCCGACGACCGTGGGCGAGTTGTTGCGCAGGATGCCCTGGTAGAGCTGGTAGCCGACGCCGTGGATGTTGAAGATCCGCTCGGTGACGATGGCGCCGCCCATCAGGGCGCCGATGTCGGTCCCGATGAAGGTGACCACCGGGATCAGCGAGTTGCGCAGCAGGTGGCGGGTGACGACGCGGCTGCGCGGCAGGCCCTTGGCGGTGGCGGTGCGGACGTAGTCGGCCTTGACGTTCTCGGCGATGGAGGTGCGCGACAGGCGCGTGACGTACGCGAGGGAGACCAGCGCGAGGACGATGCCGGGCAGGATCAGCTCGTTCAGCGGGGCGTCCGGGGAGACGGTGGGCCGCACCCAGCCCCATTTGACGCCGAAGAGGTATTGCAGGAGGTAGCCCGTCACGAAGGTGGGCACCGAGATGACCACGAGGGTGAGCACGAGCACGGAGGTGTCGACGGTCCGGCCGCGGCGCAGGCCGCTGATCACGCCGAGGGTGATGCCGATGACGATCTCGAAGAAGATCGCGACCAGGGTCAGGCGCAGGGTGACGGGGAAGGCGCCGGCCATCAGCTCGGTGACGGACTGTCCGTTGAAGGCGGTGCCGAAGTCGCCCTGGAAGATCGCGCCCATGTAGTGGAGGTACTGCTTCCACAGGGGTTGGTCGAGGTAGAGGTCCTTGCGGATGCGGGCGGCGGTGGCGGGGTCGGGGGCCTTGTCGCCGAAGAGGGCCGCGACCGGGTCACCGAGCGCGTACACCATGAAGAAGATCAGGAACGTGCTGCCGATGAACACCGGGATCATCTGGAGCAGCCGCCGGATCACATAACGTCCCATGGAGTGCTCCATGCTGTTGGCGGGCGCGGCCGGCCCCCCGCGGGGCGGGGGGCCGGGATCCTGGTGGGGGTCAGATCACCTTGATCTGGTCGTAGACCGGGACGCTGAACTGGTTGAGGGCGACGTCCTCGAGGCGCTCGGAGTAGCCGGCGCTGCCGTTCTGGTACCAGAGCGGGATGGACGGCATCTGCTCGGCGAGGATCTTCTCCGACTCCTGGAAGGCGGCGATGGCCTTCGCCGGGTCGCTCTCCCGGTTCGCCTGGTCGACGAGGTCGTCGAACTGCTTGTTGCTGAACTTCCCGTAGTTGGAGGACGCGCCGGTGTAGTAGAGCGGCTGCAGGAAGTTCTGGATCAGCGGGTAGTCGGCCTGCCAGCCGGAACGGAAGGGGCCGGTCAGCTTGTAGCTGCTCTGCTGGTTGCGGAAGTCGGCGAAGGTGCCGACCGGGTTGACCGTGCAGACCGGGCCCTCCCCCAGCGCGTTGTTGACGCTGTTGCAGACGGCGTCCATCCAGTCCCGGTGCGAGCCGGTGTCCACGTTGGAGGTCAGCGTGACCTTGCCGCCCGGCAGCCCGCCGCCCTCCTGGATGAGCTTCTTGGCCTCGGCCGGGTCGTAGACGCAGGCGTCGCCGCAGACGGTGGCGGAGAAGCCGCCCTTCTCGCCGAGGGCCGGCGAGGTCCAGTCCTTGGCGGGGGTGCGGGTCTCCCGGAAGATCTGCTTGGTGATCTCGTCGCGGTTGATGGCCCGCGAGATCCCCTGGCGGACCTTCTCCATGCCCGGCTTGCTCCACTGCGGGTCGTACAGCGGGAAGGTGAGGGTCTGGATGATGAGGGCCGGCTGGTTGATGTACCGGTCGCCGAGGTCGTTTCGGACGTTCTTCAGCTGCTGCGCCGGGACGTCGTCGACGAGGTCGAGGTTGCCGGAGATCAGGTCGGTGTAGGCGGTGTTGTTGTCGGTGTAGACCTTCAGGTCCACACCGCCGTTCTGCGCCTTGTCCTCGCCGGGGTACGCGTCCCACTTGCGCAGCTTCATGCCGGTGCCCTTGGTGTACGAGTCCACCGTGTACGGGCCGTTGCCGACCGGCTTGTCCAGCCAGGCGGTGTGGTCGGTGAAGAAGGCCTTGGGCAGCGGGGAGAAGGCCTGGTAGCCGAGGGTCTCCGGCCAGGTGGAGAACGTGTCCTTGAGGGCGACGGTGAAGGTCTTGGGATCCTTGACGACCAGTCCGGACATCGTCTTGGCCTTGGGTTCGCCGGACGCCGGGTGCACGTCGTCGTAGCCGACGATGTCGGAGAAGAACGGCGAGTTGTTCTGCTTGTTGCGCACGTCCGCGCCGTAGTTCCAGGCGTCCACGAAGGACTGCGCGGTGACCGGCTCGTCGTTGCTGAACTTCCAGCCGTCCTTCAGCGTGATGGTGAAGTTCTTGCTGTCCGTCGTCTGGATGGACTCGGCGAGCATGTTCTTGGCCTCGCCGGTCTCGGGGTCGTAGCGCTTGAGGCCGCGGAAGAGCATGTCGAGGACCTTGCCGCCCTGCACCTCGTTGGTGTTGGCGGGCTCCAGCGGGTTCTGCGGGTCGCCCCACGACGAGCTGATGATTCCCGCCTCGCCGCCCCCGCCGCTGTCGCTCCCGCCGCCGCAGGCCGTCGCCGCGAGGGCGACGGCCACCGCACATGCGGCCCACTTGGCGTGGGTGGCTCCGCGCATCGAGTGCCTCCTATGGCTCCCAAGACTCACTTAGGGGCCAATGTCACCCTATGAGGGGTGTCGCACACGCATGGTTGGACCGATTGCACCCGCGCGTCCCGCCCCTGTCACCCCTGGGGGTGCAAAGCCAGCTCCCAGGCGTCGACGCCGTAGTGCAGGGCCATGCCGTGCGCCTCGTAGAGCGCGAGTGCGCCGGTCGCGTTGTGGGTGTCCACGCCGAGGCCGATGGTGTCGCGGCCGCGCGCCGCGTAGGCGGCGAAGGCGTGGCGCAGCAGGAATCCGCCGACGCCCCGGCCGCGCACGTCCTTGGTGACACCTATGTGGCTGATCCAGGCCATGCTCGTGCGGTCGTCCCGGGTGAGCAGCACGGCCACGTCGCCCTCGCCGGGCAGGCTCGCGATCCACACCAGCGACCAGTCGAGCCCGCGGCCCTCGATGTGGTCCAGCCAGGTCTCGTACGGGCGGTCCACATGGCCGAAGTGGTCGGCGAAGGTCTTCTCGACCAGGGCGTGGACGCGGTGGCGGTCGGCCTCGTCGTCGCCGCAGTGGCGCAGGGCGAGCCCCGCGGGCGGGGCGGGCGCGAGGTCGGCCGTCCCGGACAGGAACCGGGTCATGACCTGGTAGCGGCGGATGGTGCGGTAGCCGCGTCCCGAGAGGAGGGCGAGGTCGAGGGTGGGTTCCACGTTGAGCTGGAGCCGCAGGACTCCCGGCCCGGCGTTGATCTCGCGGGCCCGGTCCTCCATGCGCTCCAGCAGCAGGACCGCGGCCTCGTGGTGCCCGGGCAGTACGTAGTGGTCGGCGTCGACCCGGCCCGGCCCGGAGTCCGCCCAGACGAGGGCGTAGGCGACGAGCCGGCCGTCCTCGAAGGCCAGCCAGGAGTCGGTGGCGAGGTCCACGTCGGGGGCGTTGAGGTCGGACTCGACGGTGCCGAGGTCGGTTTCGGGCCGACCGATCTCGATCATGTCGACGGCGTTGAGCAGGGCGCAGATGTCAGGCGCGTCCCCGGGGCCGGCGGGCCGTACGGTGATGGTCATTGCGTCACTCTCGGGCCCGCGATCCCCGGGTCGCAACCGGTTTCCGCGGGGCGGGGCGCACCACACCGGATACGGCGAACGGCCGGTCCCCGACGCCGTGGGGCGCCGGGGACCGGCCGTTTCGAGCGTGCGCGGATCAGACGGCCAGGATGGCCTTCTCCTCGGCGAAGTGGCACGCGGACTCGTGCGCCGCCGGGGTGTCGACGCCCTTGAAGCGCTCCGGGATCGCCAGCAGCGGCTCCTCGGTGGAGCACTTGTCCTGGGCCTTCCAGCAGCGGGTGCGGAAGCGGCAGCCCGACGGCGGGTTGGCCGGGGACGGTACGTCACCGGTGAGGATGATGCGCTCGCGGGACTCGCGGACCTCGGGGTCCGGGACCGGGACCGCCGACAGCAGCGCCTGCGTGTAGGGGTGCGTCGGGTGGTCGTAGATCTGCGCGTCGGTGCCGATCTCGGCCATCTTGCCGAGGTACATGACGCCGACGCGGTCCGAGATGTGCCGGACGATCGACAGGTCGTGCGCGATGAAGATGTAGGAGAGGTTGAACTCGTCCTGGAGCTTCTCCATCAGGTTGATGACCTGCGCCTGCACCGACACGTCGAGCGCGGAGACCGGCTCGTCGCAGATGATGATCTCCGGGTTGAGCGCGAGGCCGCGGGCGATGCCGATGCGCTGGCGCTGGCCGCCGGAGAACTGGTGCGGGTAGCGGTTGATGTACTCGGGGTTCAGGCCCACCACGTCCAGGAGTTCCTGGACCTTGCGGCGCCGGTCGCCCTTCGGGGCCACCTCGGGGTGGATCTCGAAGGTCTCCCCGATGATGTCGCCGACCGTCATGCGCGGGTTCAGCGAGGTGTATGGGTCCTGGAACACCATCTGGATGTTGCGGCGGACGGCCTTCAGCGCACGGCCGGACAGCTTGGTGATGTCCTGGCCCTTGTAGAAGACCTCGCCGGCGGTGGCCCGCTCCAGGTTCATCAGGAGCTTGGCGACCGTGGACTTGCCACAGCCGGACTCGCCCACGATGCCGAGGGTCTCGCCCTGGTACAGGTCGAAGGACACGCCGTCGACGGCCTTGACCGCGCCGACCTGCTTCTTGAAGAGGATGCCCTGGGTCAGCGGGAAGTGCTTGACCAGGTTGCGGACCTGGAGGATCGGCTCGCGCTCGGTGGTCGTCTTGCTGAGCTCAGCCATGGATCTGGTCCTTCCAGAAGTGGCACGCGCTCCCGCGGCCGGGCAGTTCGGTGCCGT
Organism: Streptomyces amritsarensis; assembly: GCF_001953875.1. Taxonomy (GTDB): domain Bacteria; phylum Actinomycetota; class Actinomycetes; order Streptomycetales; family Streptomycetaceae; genus Streptomyces; species Streptomyces amritsarensis. Next base: position 55,062 of record NZ_MQUR01000007.1, on the reverse strand, counting down.
CCAGCTCGGTGACCGGGTGCAGGGCCGGGATCTCCGTACGGCAGATGTCCTGCGCCTTGGGGCACCGGGGGCTGAAGGCACAGCCCGCCGGGATGCGGAGCAGGTTGGGCGGCAGGCCCTTGATCGCGTAGAGCTCCTGGCCCTTCTGGTCCAGGCGCGGGATCGAGTCCAGCAGACCCCGGGTGTACGGGTGCGAGGGGCGCTTGTAGATCTCGTGGACCGGAGCGGTCTCGACGATCCGGCCCGCGTACATGACCGCGATCTTGTCCGCGACGTCGGCGACGACGCCGAGGTCGTGGGTGATCAGGATCAGACCCATGTTCATCTCGCGCTGGAGCTCCGCGAGCAGGTCCATGACCTGGGCCTGGACGGTCACGTCGAGAGCCGTGGTGGGCTCGTCGGCGATGATCAGGTCCGGCTCGAGGGCCAGCGCCATGGCGATCATGATGCGCTGGCGCATACCGCCGGAGAACTGGTGCGGGTAGTCGCCCACGCGCGCCTTGGCGGCGGGGATCTTCACGCGGTCCATGAGCTCGATGGCCTTGGCCTTCGAGTCCTTCTTGGACATGCCGCGGTGGACCCGGAACATCTCGCCGAGCTGGTCGCCCACCGAGTAGACCGGGTTCAGGGAGGACAGCGCGTCCTGGAAGATCATCGCCATCTTGTCGCCGCGGAGCTTGCGGCGCTCCTCGTCGGACATCTTGAGGATGTCCCGGCCGTGGAAGCGCACCTCGCCGCCCGCGACGCGCCCGGGCGGGCTGTCGAGGATGCCCATGATCGCCTGCGCGGTGACCGACTTGCCGGAGCCGGACTCGCCGAGCACGGCGAGGGTCTCGCCGGCGCTCACGCTGTAGCTCACGCCGTTGACGGCCTTGGCGACCCCGTCACGGGTCTTGAACTCGACCTGGAGGTTGTCCACCTCCAGCAGCGGCACGGCGGACCCGCCGCCCGTCTCCGCAACGCTGAGAATCTCCGACGTCGTCACGCCGCCACCTTCGTCCTGCTTGCTGATGTTGTCTCGGAGCATCGGGCGGCCCTACCGCAGCTTCGGGTCGAGCGCGTCGCGCAGGCCGTCACCGACGAAGGCGAAGCCGAGCACGGTGACGACCACGAAGAAGCTCGGGTACAGCCACAGGTAGTCGTGGACGCCGATGAAGGCCTGACCGGCCGCCAGCATGTTGCCCCACTCCGGAACGTCGACCGGGACACCGGCGCCGAGGAAGGAGAGGGCCGCGACGCCGATGATCGTGGTACCGACGTTGAACGTCGCGTAGACCAGGACCGGGGTCAGCGAGTTGGGCAGGATGTGCGTGCGGACGATCCGGCCGCCGCTGGCGCCGAGCGCCTTGGCCGCGTGGACGTAGTCCATCTCGCGCACCGACAGGATCGAGCTGCGCAGTAGTCGCGAGACGGTCGCCCACGAGAAGACCGCGAGCGAGATGATCACCGGGGTGATGCCGCGGCCGGTGACCAGGATGATGACGACGGCGCCGATCATCAGCGGGAACGCGAGGAAGACGTCCGCGATGCGCATGACGAGGGTGTCGGCGAAGCCGGCGAAGTAGCCGGCGATGGCGCCGAGGGCGACACCGATCAGCACGGCGAAGAAGATCGAGGCGAGGCCGACGAACATGGCCACGCGGGTACCGGCTATGAGGCGCGAGAACATGTCGCGGCCCAGGGCGTCGGTGCCCATCCAGTGCGCGGCGTTGGGCGACGCGAGGGTGTTCTCCAGGTCCTGCGCGCCGGGATCGTACGGCGTGAACATGCTGCCGAAGATCGCGGTGATGAACAGCAGGGAGATGATCACGAGACCGACGACGGCCAGCTTGTTCTGGACGAAGCGGTGGCGGATCTCGCCCCACTGGGTGAGCTGCTTGGGGGTTGCTTCGGGGGCGGCCGGGGTGGCCGGGACGGGGCTCTCGTCCCCGATCGCCGGGCTCTTGACGAGCTCAGACATGAGGAAATCCTCCTTGGGGGCGGTCAGCTGAGGCGGATACGCGGGTCGAGGGCCGCGTACAGCAGGTCCACGATGAGGCTGAGGACGACGAAGATGGCGACGCTGTAGGTCACCACGCCGATCACGATCGGGTTGTTCTGCTGCTGGATCGCCTGAACCAGTGCCAGACCGACACCGTCCCAGTTGAAGATCGCCTCGGTGATGAGCGCGCCACCGAGAAGTGCGCCGAACGAAATGCCCAGGTAGGTGACGACCGGGATGGACGAGTTGCGGAGCACGTGCTTGAAGAGCACGCGACGGCGCGGAAGTCCCTTGGCCACGGCGGTCTTCACGTAGTCGGCGCGCAGCACCTCGAGCATCGTGCCGCGGGTGAGGCGGGCGACGAACGCGATGTCGGTGATGGCGAGGGTGACTGCGGGAAGAACCATGCCTTCGAGCTTGTCTCCACCGAGCTGCGGGAACCATTGCAGTTCGACCGCGAACCACTTCATGAGCAGCATGCCGATCACGAACGTTGGGAATCCCACCGCCATGGTCGTAAAGAATGTCGTGGCCATGTCCAAGATGCTGTATCTGTACAGGGCGGCGATGATGCCGACACCCATACCGAACACCGTGACGAGAGCGATGGCCAGCAGGGCCAGCTTCGCGGTGTTCGCCAGCTTGGGGCCGAGGATCTCGGACACCTCGCGGCGCTGGATGAAGTCCTCGCCGAGGTCTCCGGTCGCGACCTTCGACACGTAGTTCACATACTGCTCGGGCAGCGACTTGTCGAGCCCGTAACGCGCCTTGAGCTCCGCGACCACCGCTGGGTCACGAGCCTTGTCGCTGCCTGCGATCGAGCCCACGGGGTCACCGGGGAGAACGAAAAGACAAGCGAACAGAACCATGGTCGCGCCGATGAGGACTATGACCATCTGCCCGAGGCGACGGGCGACGTACCTTCCCATGTTTGTGCCTCTCTACCTGGCCGCTTCTGGGAGCAGCGGCCTCCGGCCCATGGAAACGGGCCGGCTCTCGGCCGGCGGGGATTGCCCGCGGATGTGAGGGGTGCCGAAGTAAAAACGGCCTGCCGAGCGGGGCCGCGGCCCACCGGTCACCCGGGGGCCGCGGCACGTTCGCTCCTGACGGATATACCGTCCGAACCGATTACTTCTTGAGCGAGATCTTCTCGAGGATCGGGTCCTCGTTGAAGTTGATGTCGTCCAGACCGTTGAACTTGTCGGTCGCCATCAGGCGGAACTGGGAACGGTTGAAGGTCGGGATGAGGGCCATGTCCTCCATGGCGATCTTCTCGGCCTGCTTGTACAGCGCGATGCGCGCGGCCTCGTCCTTGGTGGCGCGGGCCGTGTCGACGAGCTTGTCGAACTCGGGGTTGTTGTAACGGGCGCGGTTGTCACCGACCACGTTGCCCTCGGCGTCCTTGTTCATCGACGTCGAGTGCAGCAGCGGGAAGAGGAAGTTCTCCGGGGTCGGGTAGTCCGCACCCCACGCGAAGCGGTAGATGCCGCTGGCGGTGGCACCCTGCTGCTCCTTGAGCAGACCCGGGAAGTCCTTGCCGTCCAGCTTGACCTTCAGGCCGAGGACGTCCTCGAGCTGACGCGCGACGGCCTGGACCCACTCTTCGTGGCCCGCACCGGTGTTGAAGGAGAACTTGATCTCGGTACCCGGCTTCAGGCCCGCCTTCTCGGCGTGCTCCTTGGCCTTGGCGACGTCCTGCTTGACGCAGGAGGTGCACAGGTCCTTCTGGTAGGCCTTCGGGAACGCCGGCGGCACGATGGTCGTCGACGGGGTCTGGAAGCCCTGGAAGACACCCTTGGCGATGGCCTGGCGGTCGATCGCGTAGGAGATCGCCAGACGGGCGTCCTTGCTGTTGGTCGGGCCGTTGTCACCGATCGGCAGAACGTAGTTCATGCCGTTGGTGTCCTTGGCGAACCACTTGTTCTGCGGCTTGAACTTCGCCTCGGCCGTCTTCAGCATCGGCGTCGGGATGTGCGCGTAGTCGAAGGTGCCGGCCTGGAAGCCGTCGTACTCGAGCTGGTGCGCGGTCTTGTCGTTGAGGAGGGTGACCTGGACCTTGTCCAGCTTCGCCTTCGTCAGGCCGTAGTCGTCGTTGCGGACGAGGTTGATGGCCTTGTTGTGCTCCCAGCTGCCGTCCATCTTGAACGGGCCGTTGCCGATGGGGGCCTCGCCGAACGCCTTGTCCTCTTCGCCGACCTTGGCGACCTTCGGGACCGGGCTGTAGGCGGTGTGCGCCGTCTTCAGCACGAACTCGCAGTCGGCCTTGGAGAGGTCGACCTTGATGGTGTGCGGGTCCGGGGTGGTGACACCGGAGAAGGTCTTGGCAGAGCCGTCCTGCAGCTGCTCGTAGCCCTTGATGCCGGCAAGGTGGTACGCCACGTCGGACGCGGCGGCCTTGTGCGCGGCACGCGCCCAACCGCGGGCGAACGCCTCGGCGTCGACGACCTCGCCGTTGGAGAACTTGGTGTCCGGCTTGACCTTGAAGGTCCAGGACGTGCAGCCCTCGTCCGAGCTCGCCGACTCGGCCAGCGCGGGCTCGGCCAGGCCGTCCGGCGTGTTCGAGTACAGGCCGGTGAACAGGGCGTTCGACAGCAGGATGCCCGTGGACTCGTGGGCGCGCCCCGGGTCGATGGTGTCCGGCTCCGTGCTGCCCAGGCGGAACGTACCGCCGCCGGCAGCGCTGCCCTTGTCCTTGCTGTCACCGTCACCGCCGCCACAGGCGGTAGCGGCCAGGGCGACGACAACCGCGCCCACGACCCACTTGGCGCTCTTGGCACCGCGCATGGGTTTCCTCCTCATGAGTCCACTGATCGACTTGAGGGGCATGAAAACCTCGCCGACACCCCTGACGGCGAGTGGTTTCCTGCCCATAGTGTGCTCGTGAGTCGGCGCGATCCCCACATCGCGTGACCCATTGACCCGAGCTCAATGGAGCCATCCTCAAGTACCGCCAGGCCGTAAACCACACTTAAGTGGTCTCGTTTTCACAACATCGATCCGCGGCAGAAACCCGAAATCCGGACAAACGGATAGGGAACAGACACGTGCGAAACGGACGGTTAGCTCATCATCCGGAGTGTCACGGTCGGTATGCGGACACCTGAACGCAAAAATCCGCTTGACAGAAGCGAACAGCCCCCTCCGCCACGGAGTCCGTGACGGAAGGGGCTGCTGTCTTCCCGCACCCCGGCGGCCGGCTACGGCCGCCGCGNNNCCGCCGCGGCCGCACGTCAGGGTGCACCCCGGACGTGCGGCCTGAACGCGGCTGCTACTTGGCGGACTTGGCGCGCGACGCGGTGCGCGAGCGCTCCTTCTGGTCCAGCACGACCTTGCGGATGCGGACCGCCTCCGGGGTCACCTCGACGCACTCGTCGTCGCGGCAGAACTCCAGGGACTGCTCCAGGGAGAGCTTGCGCGGCGGGACGATCGCCTCGAAGCTGTCGGCGGAGGAGGAGCGCATGTTGGTGAGCTTCTTCTCCTTGGTGATGTTCACGTCCATGTCGTCGGCGCGGGAGTTCTCGCCGACGATCATGCCCTCGTACACCTCGGTGCCGGGGTCGGTGAACAGCACGCCGCGCTCCTGGAGGTTGGTCATCGCGAACGCGGTGACCGCACCGGCGCGGTCGGCGACCAGGGAGCCGTTGTTACGGGTGACCAGCTGGCCGAACCACGGCTCGTGGCCCTCGTGGATCGAGTGGCCGATGCCGGTGCCGCGGGTCTGCGTCAGGAACTCCGTACGGAAGCCGATGAGGCCGCGGGACGGGACGACGAACTCCATGCGGACCCAGCCGGAGCCGTGGTTCGACATGTTGTCCATGCGGCCCTTGCGGACGCCCATGAGCTGGGTGACGGCGCCCATGTGCTCCTCGGGCACGTCGATCGTCATGCGCTCGACCGGCTCGTAGGTCTTGCCGTCGACCTCCTTGGTGACGACCTGCGGCTTGCCGATGGTCAGCTCGAAGCCCTCGCGGCGCATCTGCTCGACGAGGATCGCCAGCGCGAGCTCACCGCGGCCCTGGACCTCCCAGGCGTCCGGGCGCTCGGTGTCGAGCACGCGCAGCGAGACGTTGCCGATCAGCTCACGGTCCAGGCGGTCCTTGACCTGACGGGCGGTGACCTTGCGGTCCTTGACCGCGGCCTTGGCGTCCGCGCCCTTGCCGGAGCCGCCGCGGCCGACCATCGGGGAGGTGTTGGTGCCGATGACCATGGAGATGGCCGGCTCGTCCACCGTGATGAGCGGCAGGGCGATCGGGTTCTCCGGGTCGGCCAGGGTCTCACCGATCATGATCTCGGGGATACCGGCGACCGCGCAGATGTCACCGGGGCCGGCGACCTCGGCCGGCTTGCGGGTGAGCGCCTCGGTCATCATCAGCTCGGTGATGCGGACGTTCGAGATCGAGCCGTCACGCTTGATCCACGCGACGGTCTGGCCCTTGCGCAGCTCGCCCTGCTCGACGCGCAGCAGCGCGATACGGCCGAGGAAGTTGTCGGCGTCCAGGTTGGTGACGTGCGCCTGGAGGGGGGCCTCCTCGTCGTACACCGGGGCCGGGACGTGCTCCAGGATGGTGGAGAAGAACGGCTCCAGGTTCTCGCTGTCCGCGGGGACGGTGCCGTCCTCCGGCTTGGTCAGCGAGGCGATGCCGTCACGGCCGCAGGCGTAGACGATCGGGAACTCGATCTGGTCCTCGTCGGCGTCCAGGTCCAGGAAGAGGTCGTAGGTCTCGTTGACGACCTCGTCGATCCGGGAGTCCGGGCGGTCCGTCTTGTTGATGCAGAGAATGACCGGCTTCCGCTGCTGGAGCGCCTTGCGCAGCACGAAGCGGGTCTGGGGGAGCGGACCCTCGGAGGCGTCCACCAGCAGGACGACGGCGTCGACCATCGACAGACCGCGCTCGACCTCGCCACCGAAGTCGGCGTGGCCGGGGGTGTCGATGATGTTGATCGTGATCGGGGCCCCGCCGTCCTTGGGGTGATACTTCACCGCCGTGTTCTTGGCGAGGATCGTGATGCCCTTCTCACGCTCCAGGTCGTTCGAGTCCATCATGCGGTCGTCGAGCTGCTGGTGGGCGGCGAAGGCACCGGCCTGCTTGAGCATGGCGTCGACGATGGTCGTCTTGCCATGGTCGACGTGGGCGACGATGGCGACGTTACGGATGTCGTGGCGCGTGGGCACTTCGGCGCTTCTCCCGGGATCGTGGATGGCGTCACGTACGGCCTGGCACGCGCGCCTCGACCGGGCGAAAACCTGCCACGGCCTTACCCCATGGTACGTCGAATGGCGGGAACCGCCTGCCGGGGGGTCTGTCAAGAGGCCGGAGGAATGATCGCGGCCGAGCGCGTGGTGGGGTGCCCGGGCCGCCGTTCCTGCGGGAAAACATGCGGGTCAACGGGTAGCCACGACCTTGCCCGCCGGACCTCCGGCGGGCAAGGGACTTGAGTCACATCTGAGCTTGTGGCGTGCGCGTCAACCTGACAGGCACCGCTTTGTCACCACATCTTCGCCGCGGCTACTTCTTCTTGTCCTTGGCGGTCGGCGCCTTCTTCCAGCCGATGTCCTGGTAGCGGGGGGCGCCGAGCCCGAAGGCGCCGGCGTTGACCAGGCCGGGCCTGACGGCGACCAGCTCCGGGCGCTGGAAGAGCGGGACGGAGCCGGCCGCCGCCCAGATCCGGGCGTCGGCCTTGCGCACCAGCTCGCGGGACCGTGCCTCGTCCAGCTCGCCGAGGGCCTGGTCGAAGAGCTGGTCGATGTGGTCGGTGCCGACCCGCGTGTAGTTCTGCTCGACGAGGAGCGAGCCGTCCGCCGCCGGCTCCGGCTTGGCGAAGATCGGCCGGGCGTCGGTGGCGGGGAAGGCCGTCGCCGGCCAGGAGTACAGCGCCAGGTCGTACTGGCCCGACGCGATGTGGTCCTTGAAGAAGCTGTCGTCGGCCACCTTGGTCGTCTCGGTGTTCACCCCGAGCTTGAGGAGCATCTGCGAGATCCGCTCACCGACGGTGCGCAGGGACTCCGAGCCGGGCCCGGCCGGGAGGACGAAGCGCAGCGTGAGCGCCTTGCCGTCCTTGGCGAGCACGTTGCCGGAGGTACGGGCCTGCTTGGCCGGCGCCGGGGAGGCCTTGGCGGGGTCGGCCTCGTCGCCGTCCCGGGCCGTGCTGCGCTTGGCGTCGTCGACGGGGCGGGCCATGGCCGCCTGGGCGAGGAGGGAGGCCTGCTGCCGGGCCCCGAAGGGGGCGGGGGCCAGCACCGGGGAGACACGGTCCCGCTCGCCGTCCGCCGGGGCGGCGGCGGTGTCGGCGGCGGCGCCGTCCGCCGCGCCGCCGGCTGCGGACGCCTCGGAGCGGTCGCCGTTGGCCCCGTCGTCCTGGCCCACGATGTAGAGGCCGTCGTTGCCGGTGCCGGGGCCGTCGGGGGTCTTGCCGTCGTCCTGCGGCGCGCTCTGCGGTCCAGCCTTGGCGCCGGCCGGTTCGGTGATCTTGCCGCCGCGGCGCCACCCCGCGTCGGCGAGGAGGGCCTGGGCCGCCTTGGTGTCCTGGCCGCCGAGGGCGTCGCTGTTGTCGGCGTACGCCTGCTGCCCGGCCAGGGCCACGTGGCTGCCGACCGGCTTCGCGGGCAGGCCCAGCGGCCTGAGCACGAGGTCGGCCAGTGCCTGCCGGTCCAGGGCGCGGGCCAGGGCCCGGCGCACCCGTTCGTCCGCCAGAGGTCCGGACGCCCCGTTCATCGCGAGCTGCGTGTAGGCCGGCTCCAGGGACTTGCGGACCGTGAAGCCCCGCAGGGCCTTCTGCTCGTCCGCGTAGCGCTTCACCGACTCGGTGTGCTTGGTCCGGGCCTCCTTCTCCTGCGCCGCCTTCTCCTCGTCCGTGCCGAAGGCGTTCGCCCATGACAGCGTGGCCTGCGCCGGGGTCAGCGCGGCGCCCGGGCCGTGCGCCGGGGCCCCGCCCGCGCCCGTGGCGACCGCGCCGCCCGTACCGACCGGGGCGCCCTTGCCGGAGGCGCCCTTGCCGGAGGCGTCGCGGCGGGCCAGCGCGATGCGCTCGGCCGCCGAGCGGTCGATCTCGGCCAGGTCGAGCTTCCCGGCGGCCAGCGCCGCGGGGCGCTCGGCCCGGGGCACCGCCGTGAGGACCAGCGTGTCCAGCTTGGCCTGCCGGCCCCACCAGCGCGGGTTGCGGGTCAGGGCGGCGGTGCCGGTCTTCTTGTCGATCGCGCCGAGGGTGAAGGGGCCGGCGGTGACCTTCAGGGCGCCGCGGGCGCCCTCGTTGAAGGCGTCCGGGGTGCCGGTGACCTGCTTGGGGTACAGCGGGGAGAACAGCGAACGCCAGTCCGCGTACGGCTTGCCGAAGGTGACCCGGACCTCCAGGTCCGTCTTGCCCTTCTCGATCTTCTCGATGCGCTCGTAGCCGGCGTTGCGCGCCGTCCAGTACGCGGAGTCCTTGCCGCTCAGGGCCCGCCACTGGGCCACGAAGTCGGGGGCTCCGATCTCCCTGCCGTCGCTCCACACGGCCTGCTGGTTCAGCTTGTACAGGACGACCTGCTTGGGCTCCCGCTCGATGACCTCGGCCTTCTCCAGGTAGTCGGGATTGGCCACCGGCCGTCCCTTGGCGTCCAGCACGAACAGGTGCGGGAGCACGGCTCCCGCGATCCTGCTGGTGGTGGCGTCCGCGTCGGCCTGGAAGGCGTTGAGGGTGTCCGGAAGGGAGTCCACCGCCCACCGCAGCACGCCCCCGTCCGCGACCTTGTCGCGGGTGGTCGTCGCGATGTCCTGCCCTGCGGCGGCCGGACCGCCCTCGTCGTCACCCGCGCCGCAGCCCGTGAGCAGCGGCAGTGCGAGGACTCCCGAGGTCAGGAGCGCCAAGGACCTGCGCCTTCTCTGGGACATGGGTGGTACCTCCGGGGCGGGGCTTGGGGGAAGCATGATCACGATCGGCGGTATATGGAGCTGATCACACCGGTTGCCGGAATCCACTGAAATCGACGGCGCTGCGCACCCTTCGCAGCCGCCTCTCGCCACGCCGCGAACCCCACCCGTGCGGACCAATCCCGCTTGCGCGGCGAGAGCGCGTTCCCCCGGGAGAGGGATGAGAATGGGGGCAGGGAGGGGCGCTCGGTTCGCGCCTGCGCGCCCGCAATCGCTGCACGTCCCTTCACAACCGGGGACGCGAAGCGCGACACTCGCAGGCGCACATGAGCGTTGCCACCGCACCCTGGCGGAAATGAGGGCAAATCATGTCCCTGCAAGACGACCTGACCGCTGTACGACGCAACCTGGACGAGCTGACGCGCAAGGTCGAGCGGCTGGAGCAGCAGGCCGCGGCGGCGCGCGGGAAGCCCGCGCCGGCGCCGGACCCGTCCCGGATGGTGCCGGTCCCGGACACCCCCTACGACAGCACGCTCTGGACGGACTCCGACGACGAGGGCCTCGGCGCCCGCGACCGCCGCGCGCCCTGACGCCGCCCCTCCGCGACCCGTACGCCGTCCACCTGCCCGCACCCCCGCCCGGCCCGGCCGCCCCGCGGCCGGGCCGCCCGGAGGCGTCCCCTCATCACTCCCACCGGAGTCCTCTTTGGCCACAGGCACGGAACGACCCCAGCAGCGGCCCGGCGGCGTCCACGACGCCTCACGGGCCGCGATCGCGGCCCGGCACCTGCGGACCGACCGGTGGTGGCTGGCCCCCGCCGGCACCGCGGCCGGGCTGCTCGCCTTCATCGTCTACTCGACCTGGCGGGCCTTCGCGAACGCCGACTACTACGCCGCCCCCTACGTCTCCCCCTTCTACTCCCCCTGCCTGGCGGAGAACTGCGAGGAGATGCGCGGCGGCCCCAACTGGGACCTCTTCGGCAGCTGGTGGGGCCTGTCCCCCGCCCTGCTGATCCTGGTCTTCCCGCTCGGCTTCCGGCTGACCTGCTACTACTACCGCAAGGCCTACTACCGGGGCTTCTGGGCCTCCCCGCCGGCCTGCGCCGTCGCCGAACCGCACACGCGGTACACCGGCGAGACCCGCTTCCCGCTGATCCTCCAGAACGCCCACCGGTACTTCTTCTACGCGGCGGTCCCGGTGGCGGGCATCCTCACGTACGACACCGTGCTGACCTTCCGGGACGAGCACTACGCGTGGGGCCACATGGGCCTGGGGACCCTGCTGTTCCTGGTCAACATCGCGCTGATCTGGGCCTACACGCTGTCCTGCCACTCCTGCCGCCACATCATGGGCGGCCGGCTCAAGCACTTCTCCCGGCACCCGGTGCGCTACCGCCTCTGGGGCTGGATCAGCCGGCTCAACTCCCGCCACATGCAACTGGCCTGGGCCTCCCTGATCAGTGTGGCCCTGTGCGACTTCTACGTGTACCTGCTGGCCAGCGGCGCCTTCACCGACCCGAGGATCTTCTGAGATGGCTCAAGTGGAACGGCAGCAGTGGGACGTGGTCGTGGTCGGCGCGGGCGGCGCGGGGCTGCGGGCCGCGATCGAGGCCCGCGAGCGGGGCGCCCGTACGGCCGTGATCTGCAAGTCCCTGTTCGGCAAGGCCCACACGGTGATGGCGGAGGGCGGGATCGCCGCCTCCATGGGCAACGTCAACGAGGGCGACAACTGGCAGGTGCACTTCCGCGACACCATGCGCGGCGGGAAGTTCCTCAATCAGTGGCGGATGGCGGAGCTCCACGCCAAGGAGGCCCCGGACCGGGTCTGGGAGTTGGAGACCTGGGGTGCGCTCTTCGACCGCACGCCCGACGGCAGGATCTCCCAGCGCAACTTCGGCGGGCACGAGTACCCCCGCCTCGCGCACGTCGGCGACCGCACCGGCCTGGAGCTGATCCGCACCCTCCAGCAGAAGACCGTCGCCCTCCAGCAGGAGGACTTCAAGGAGTACGGGGACTACGAGGCCCGGCTCAAGGTCTTCCAGGAGTGCACCGTCACCCGGGTGCTGAAGGACGGGGAGAGGGTCTCGGGGGCCTTCTGCTACGAACGCGAGTCCGGCCGCTTCTTCGTGCTGGAGGCCCCGGCCGTGGTCCTGGCCACGGGCGGCATCGGCAAGTCCTTCAAGACCACCTCCAACTCCTGGGAGTACACCGGGGACGGCCACGCCCTGGCCCTCCTCGCCGGTGCGCCCCTGCTCAACATGGAGTTCGTGCAGTTCCACCCGACGGGCATGGTCTGGCCGCCGTCGGTGAAGGGGATCCTCGTCACCGAGTCCGTGCGCGGCGACGGCGGGGTGCTGCGCAACTCCGAGGGCAAGCGGTTCATGTTCGACTACGTCCCCGACGTCTTCAAGGAGAAGTACGCGGAGACGGAGGAGGAGGGCGACCGCTGGTACGAGGACCCGGACCACAACCGGCGCCCGCCCGAACTGCTGCCCCGCGACGAGGTGGCGCGGGCGATCAACTCCGAGGTCAAGGCCGGCCGCGGCTCACCGCACGGCGGGGTCTTCCTCGACGTGTCCACCCGGATGCCGGCCGAGAGGATCAGGCGGCGGCTGCCGTCCATGTACCACCAGTTCAAGGAGCTGGCGGACGTGGACATCACGGCGGAGCCGATGGAGGTCGGCCCGACCTGCCACTACGTGATGGGCGGCATCGCCGTCGACTCCGAGACCGCGGCGACCGTCGGGGTACCGGGGCTGTTCGCGGCCGGCGAGGTCGCCGGCGGGATGCACGGCTCGAACCGGCTCGGCGGGAACTCCCTGTCGGACCTGCTGGTCTTCGGACGGCGGGCCGGGCTGCACGCCGCCGAGTACGCGGCCTCGCCCGCCCCGCGCCCGGCCGTCTCCCAGGCGGAGATCGACGCGGCGGCCGCGGAGGCGCTGGCCCCGTTCCACGCCGCCGAGGGCGCGGAGAACCCGTACACCCTGCACCAGGAACTCCAGACGGCCATGAACGACCTCGTCGGCATCATCCGCCGGGAGGGCGAGATGGCCGAGGCCCTGGAACGGCTCGCGACCCTGCGCGTACGGGCCTCCCGGGCCGGCGTCGAGGGCCACCGGCAGTTCAACCCGGGCTGGCACCTGGCCCTGGACCTGCGGAACATGCTGCTGGTCAGCGAGTGCGTGGCCCGCGCGGCTCTGGAGCGCACCGAGAGCCGGGGCGGGCACACCCGCGAGGACTGCCCTGCGATGGAGCGGACGTGGCGCCCGGTGAACCTGCTGTGCCGGCCCGTGCACCCCGTACCCGCGGACCCGGCGGCCGACCGGATCGAGCTGGTCCGCACCCGCACCGAACCCATCCGCCCGGACCTGCTCGCCCTGTTCGACAAGGAAGAGCTGGTCAAGTACCTCGCCGAAGAGGAGCTGTGAATGAGCACGTACGACGCGAGCTTCCGGATCTGGCGGGGCGACGCGGAGGGCGGGTCGCTCAGGGACTTCACGGTCGAGGTGCACGACGGCGAGGTCGTCCTGGACATCGTCCACCGGCTCCAGGCCACCCAGGCGGCCGACCTGGCGGTGCGCTGGAACTGCAAGGCGGGCAAGTGCGGCTCGTGCAGCGCGGAGGTGAACGGCCGGCCGCGGCTGATGTGCATGACGCGCATGTCCACCTTCGAGCGGACCGAGACGGTCACGATCACCCCGCTGCGTGCCTTCCCCGTGGTCCGGGACCTCGTCACCGACGTGTCCTTCAACTATCGCAAGGCGCGCGAGGTCCCGGCCTTCGTGCCGCCGGAGGGGGTGGCGCCGGGCGCGTACCGGATGCAGCAGATCGACGTGGAGCGCTCGCAGGAGTTCCGCAAGTGCATCGAGTGCTTCCTGTGCCAGGACACCTGCCACGTGGTGCGTGACCACGAGGAGAACAAGCCCGCCTTCGCCGGTCCGCGGTTCCTGATGCGGGTGGCGGAGCTGGACATGCACCCCCTGGACGCGGCTTCGGACGCGGGCCTCGACCGCAAACGGACCGCGCAGGAGGAGCACGGGCTCGGCTACTGCAACATCACCAAGTGCTGTACGGAGGTCTGCCCCGAAGGCATCAAGATCACCGACAATGCGCTGATCCCGTTGAAGGAGCGGGCGGTGGACCGCAAGTACGACCCGCTGGTCTGGCTCGGCAGCAGGATCGGGCGCCGGAAGGACTGAGGGAGGGCCGGGGCCCTCCGCGGGAGGGCCCCGGACCCGGCCGGCCGGCGGCGGCCGGCCCCGAGGCAGCGCGGGCCCGGGCCGGGCACGGGCCGGACGGGCCGGACGGGCCGGACGGGCCGGACGGGCCGGACGGGCCGGACGGGCCGGGGCGCTGTCCCTGGCTCCGGATGCGGGCGGGGTGACGTGCCCATACCATCCCAAATGTGATCCCGCCGAGAAGCGCGCCTCGCAGCAGAGCACTCGCCCGGGCCGGGCTCGCCCTGGCCGCCGGACTGCTGGCGCTCGGCGGCCTGGGCGTCGCGCAGGCTCCGGCCGCGCGGGCCGAGGACCCCGTCGCCCTGGAGCGGCAGGGGCAGATCACCGACCTCGTCGGCGCGCTCGGCAACCGCAGGTCCGCCGTCACCGCCGCCCTCGACGAGCTGTACGCCGACCGCAGGATCCAGCTCTTCGTGGTGTACGTGCAGGACTTCTCCGGGCGCTCCGCGCAGAGCTGGGCGGACGCCACCGCGCAGCGCAACGGCCTGGGCCGGGACGACGTCCTGCTGGCGGTGGCCACCGGGGACCGCCAGTACGCCTATTCGGCCGATGTCGACTCCGGTTTCACCGAGCGGCAGCTGGCGGAGGTGGCGCGGACGGCGATCGAGCCCGCCCTGCGGCAGAACGACTGGGCGGGCGCGGCGATCGGCGCGGCGAACGGCTACAACGCGGTCCTCGGCGGACAGCCGGTACCCGCGCCCACCATCACCCCCGGCCCGGCCGACCCCGGTGGCGGCAGCGGCGCGAGCGGCGCCGGGGACTACGTGCTCCCGGTGATCGCGGTCGGCGCGGCCGGGGCGCTCGGCGTGTACGCGTACACCCGCCGCAGGCGCAAGGACACCGCGGCCGGCGGCCGCGGTACGACGACCGGGCCGGGCTGGCCCGAGGGGGCGCCCGACCGCCTCCCGCTGCCGGAGCTGGACGGCCGGGCGAAGTCGCTGCTGGTGGAGACGGACGACGCGGTCCGCACCAGCACCGAGGAACTGGGGTTCGCCACCGCGCAGTTCGGCGAGGAGGCGGCCGCCCCGTTCACCGCGGCCGTGGAGTACGCCAGGGGCGAGCTGACGCACGCCTTCCGGCTGCGCCAGCAGCTCGACGATGCCTATCCGGAGGACGACGCGACCCGGCGCCGGCTGCTGGACGAGATCGTCGCCCGGTGCACCGAGGCGAACCGGCTGCTCGACGCCCGGGCGGCGGACTTCGACCGGCTGCGGGACCTGGAGAAGAACGCCCCGCAGGCCCTGGCGGCCGTGGAGGAGCGCTACCTGGAGCTGACCGGGCGCTCCACCACCGCCGAGGCGACCGTGACCGCGCTGGCCCGGCGGTACGCGGACTCCGCTTCCGCGCCGGTCGCCTCCAACCCCGGGCAGGCCAAGGACCGGCTGCTGTTCGCGGCGACCAACCTGGGCCTGGCCCACGCGTCCGTCGACGCGGGCGACAACGGCAGGGCGGCCGTGCACGTACGGTCCGCCGAGGGCGCGGTGGACCAGGCGGCGACCCTGATGGACGCGGTCGAGCGGCGGGCGCAGGAGCTGGCGGAGGCGGCGGGGAAGCTGCCGGGCGCGCTGACGGAGACGGAGACCGACCTCGCGGACGCCCGTGGGCTGCTGACCGGCACCGCGGAGGGCACCTCGACGGCGGACCTGCGCGGGCGCATCGGCCGGGCCGAGTCCGTACTGGCCGACGTACGGCGGGAGGAGGCGGACGGCCGCTACGACCCGATCGACGCCCTGCGCCGGGTGGAGGAGGCCGACGCGGCGCTGGACGCGGCCCTCGCCGGGGCCCGGGAGCGGGAGTCGGGCCGGCAGCGGTCCGCGGCCCTGCTCGACCAGGCGGTGCTCGCGGCCCGCAGTGCGATCGGCGCGGCGACGGACTACATCACGACCAGTCGGGGCGCGGTGGGCAGCCAGGCCCGCACGCGGCTGGCGGAGGCGGGCCGGCGTCTGGAGCGGGCGGGGGCGCTGGCGGCGGGCGACCCGTCGGAGGCGCTGGCGGAGGCGCAGCAGGCGGACGCGCTCGCGCGGCAGGCCCAGCAGCTGGCGGAGCAGGACGTCCGCGGGTACGAGGACCCGTACGCGGGCCGGCGCGGCGGCGGCCAGGGCGGCGCCGTACTGGGCGGGATCATCCTCGGCGAGATCCTGCGGGGCGGCCGGGGCGGCGGCTTCGGCGGATTGGGCGGCGGGGGCGGGGGCTTCGGCGGATTCGGCGGCGGCGGTGGCAGCGGCCCGGGCTCCTTCGGCGGCGGCGGCACCCGGGGCCGCATGGGCGGCGGCGGCCGCTTCTGAACCTCCCGCGGCGCGGGTCCCGTACCGGAGAAGTCCATCCCTCACCAGGAGAGACCCATCATGAGCAAGCAGACCATCCTCGGCCGGGTCACCCAGCTCGCCAAGGCGAACATCAACGCCCTGCTGGACCAGGCGGAGGACCCGCAGAAGATGCTGGACCAGCTGATCCGGGACTACAGCAACAACATCTCGGAGGCGGACCAGGCGGTCGCGACGACGATCGGCAACCTGCGGATGCTGGAGGCCGACCACAAGGAGGACGTGGACGCGGCCGCCGAGTGGGGCTCCAAGGCCCTGGCCGCGAGCCGGAAGGCGGACGAGCTGAGGGCGTCGGGGGCCGCCGCGGAGGCCGACCGGTTCGACAACCTGGCGAAGGTGGCGCTGGGCCGGCAGTTGCAGTCGGAGAAGGAGGCGAAGGCGGCGGAGCCGACGATCGCCGCGCAGACGGAGGTCGTCGGCAAGCTCAAGTCGGGCCTGGACGCGATGAAGAACAAGCTGACGGAGCTTCAGGCGAAGCGGGACGAGCTGGTGGCCCGGGCCCGCACCGCCCAGGCGCAGAACACGATGCTGGACGCGGTGAAGAACATCGACGTCATGGACCCGACGAGCGACCTCCACCGCTTCGAGGAGAAGGTGCGGCGGGAGGAGGCGATGGCCCTGGGCAAGCAGGAGTTGGCCGCGTCCTCCCTGGACGCGCAGTTCGAGTCCCTGGAGGACCTCGGCAAGGCCGCGGAGATCGAGGCCCGCTTGGCCGCCCTCAAGCAGGACCGGGCCGCGTAGGACGTGTCCGTGCCGGGTGGGAGCGGCCGCGGCCGTTCCTGCCGGCCGGGGGTGTCCTGGGGGACGGGCCGGGCCGCGAGGGTGGCGCCCCTGCGGCCCGGCGCGGTCAGCCGTACATGTTCAGCAGCTGCTCCGCGGAGAGTTCCGTGACGGCCTCCTCCGCCGCGCCGGGCAGCGGCAGTTCGAACCACACGGTCTTGCCGCGGTGGGTCCGCCGGGTGCCCCACCCGGCGGACAGCAGGCCCACCAGCTGCAGGCCCCGGCCGCCCTCGTCGGTGTCGCGGGCGCGCCGGCGCCGCGGCTGGACCAGGTTCGCGTCCCACACCTCGCACACCAGCGTCCGGTCCAGCAGGAGCCTGAGCCGGATCTCGCCCTCGCCGTAGCGCAGGGCGTTGGTGACGAGTTCGCTGACCAGGAGCTCGGTGGTGTCGAGCAGGCCCTCCAGGCCCCAGGCCGGCAGCTTGGCCCGGGCCAGCTCCCGCGCCCGGCCCACCGAGCGGGCCTCGCGCGGCAGCTGCCAGTCCCCGACCGCGTCCACGGGCAGTCCCTGCACCCGGGCCATGAGCAGGGCGATGTCGTCCTCGCCGTGCCGGGTGTCCAGGGTGTTCAGCACGTGGTCGCAGACGTCCTCCAGGGGGCGGACCGGGTCGGCGAGCGCGGCGCGCAGGCCGCGCAGGCCCTCCTCCAGGGGATGGTCGCGGGACTCCACGAGCCCGTCGGTGTAGAGGGCGAGCAGGGCGCCCTCGGGGAGTTCGACCTCCACCTCCTCGAACGGCTCCCCGCCCACGCCGAGCGGCAGCCCGGGCGGCACCTCCAGCAGCAGCGCGGGCATGGGCTCCCGCTCCTCGCCCGGGCCGCAGGGGTGCGGCGAGACCAGCACCGGCGGCATGTGCCCGGCGTTGGCGATGGTGCAGCGCCGTGTCACCGGGTCGTAGACCGCGTACACGCAGGTGGCGAGGTACACCTCCGAGCGGTCCGAGTCCCGGGAGTGCAGGGCCGCGCGGGAGGCCTGCTGGGAGCCGCCGGGTGCGCCGAGGCCGCGGGCGATCTCGTCGAGCGCGGTCAGCACTTCCGCCGGTTCGAGGTCCAGCAGGGCCAGGGTCCGTACGGCGGTGCGCAGTTCGCCCATGGCGACGGCGGCCCGCAGGCCCCGGCCCATGACGTCGCCGACGACCAGCGCCGTGCGGTGCCCGGGCAGTTCGATGACGTCGAACCAGTCGCCGCCGACCTCGGTGGCCGCGTTGCCCGGCAGGTAGCGGCAGGCGATGTCCAGGCCCGCCGCCTCCGGGTCGCCGGGGGGCAGCAGGCTGCGCTGGAGGATCAGCGCGCGTTCGTGCTCGCGCCGGTACAGCCGGGCGTTGTCGATGCACACGGCGGCCCGGGCGGCCAGTTCCACGGCCACCGCCCGGTCCCGTTCGCCGAAGGGCTCGCTGCCCTTCGTGCGGGAGAACTGCGCGAGTCCGACCACGGTGTCGTGGGCGACCATCGGCACCACCAGCGTGGACTGCACGAGGTCTTCGGGTCCGCCGCCCTCGATCAGCCGCGGCCGCGCCGTGCGCAGGGCGAGCGCGCCCGGCGAGGCCGCCGGATAGCGGTGGATGTCGCCGACGGCGACCAGGGCGCCCGGCCCGGACAGCGGTGCGTCCGAGACGGCGGAGGCGAAGGCCACCCGGCGCAGCGCGGCGGAGGGCGTGCGGGCCGGGCCCTGGCCGGGCAGGCTGGGCACGCCGGGCCCCTGGGGCCGTGCGGGGCGGTCGTCGTCGCCGAGCAGGAGTCCCTGGTAGAGGTCGACGGCGGCCAGGTCGCAGAAGCCCGGGACGGTGACGTCGAGGAGTTCCCGGGCGGTGGTCTCCAGGTCGAGGGAGTTGCCGATGCGGTGCCCGGCCTCGTTGAGGAGGGCGAGATTGCGCCGGACCCCGGCGGCCTCGCGGGCGGCGAGGTGGCGGCGGGTGACGTCCGTGCCGATGCCGGCGACGCCGATGGGGCGGCCGCTGCCGCCGTGGACGCGGTAGAGGTTGATGGACCAGTGGCGGTTCTCCCGGCTGCGCGGGGTGGATCCGGTGATCCGGAGGTCGGTCACCGCGTCGCCGGTGTCCAGCACCCGGCGCAGGGCCTCCGCCATCCGGTCCGCCTCGTGCGCGGGCAGGTAGTCGTGCACGGTGCGGCCGCGGTGCGTCTCGGCGGTGCCGCCGAAGACGGTGGCGAAGCGGCGGTTGGCCCGCTGCACCGTGAGGTCCGTGCCGAAGAGCAGGAAGCCGAAGGGAGATTGGCCGAATATGGCTTGTGAAGCGGCAAGGTCGGATTCGATGCGGCGCAGGGCGCGTACGTCGACGACGACGCAGAGCGCGGCTCGTTCCGCGGTTTCGGTCTGGGTGGGCATCACATAGATCTCGGCCACGCCGTGCGCGCCGTTCCCGCCGGGGATCCGGAAGGGGATGAGGCCGGTCCACTCCTTGCCGTCGAGGATCTCGGCGACCTTGCGGTGGGCGTCCGGGCGCAACTCGGGGGGCATGAAGGCGTCGACGGGGTCGCGCCCGACGGTCTGGGCGGCCGTCAGCCCGAAGAGTTCTTCGGCGCGCAGGCTCCACTGGTCGATGAGCCCGTCGGGTCCGATCGAGAAGGATGCGACCTTTATGTAGTCATATATCGAGCCAGGCGGACTGCTGTGCCACAGGGCGTCGTGCCATGTCTCCCGAGGCACGTCGACCTGATGTGCCTGCGCAGGTATTTCGCTCACGCGACCGTCCCCTCCAGCTCACCGCAACCGGACCGGCCATGACGGCAGTATTCAGCACCACGACCCCGGACGGCACGGCGTTCACGATCACAGCACGGTCTCGATGATTTCAAGCCATGTCGCGCGATCTCCCCCGGTCGCCTTCCCGGCCACCGCCGGAGGCGCCGCGGGGGGTCCCCCGCCACCGCTCACCTTGTTACTCACCAGGAAGAGCCAACTCGAACCACACAGTCTTCCCTGTTTTCCCGTGACGTGTTCCCCACCGCTGCGAGGAGGCAGCCACGAGGTGCAGGCCGCGGCCCCCTTCGTCCTCCGCGTCCGCCACCCGCTCGCGGGGCGGATCCGGAAGCGGATCGGAGATCTCCACAAGCAGCGCGGGGGCGCCCGCGGGGGTGTCCTCGGTGCTGTGCGCGGCTGGATTACGCCGTATCAGGCGGACTCCGATGGGACCTGAGGCGTAGCGCAGGGAATTGGTCACCAGCTCGCTGACCAGCAGGACGGTCACATCGCCGACGGCTTCGAGGCCCCACTCGTGCAGGGTTCCGCGCACGGCGTGGCGGGCGGTGCGGACGGCGCCGGGCTCGGCGGGGAAGGCCCACTCGGCGCACTCACCGTCTGTGTCGATCACGCCGATCACTTCCCGGGCCAGCTGCGACCCCAGTCCGGTTCGTCTGGGACGAAAGGGGGACGAGATGGGGATTAATAGCGACATACCCGATATTCGGGGCGTCGTACCACTCGGTCCCGAACCCACCGGCGCACTGTGGCGCAGACGGCCTACAGCGCGAGCGTCACGCGCCCCCGCTCCCGCTGCCGTCCCCGTCCCCGCCTTCGCTTCCACCGTCGGCGCGCAGCCGGCGGCCGGCCTCGGCGACCGCGGGACGGTCCTGGTCGAGCCAGTCCACCGACTCCAGCTCCTCCGGCCCCAGCCAGCGCAGTTCGTCGTGGTCCTCCAGCGGCGCGGGCACCCCGCGGAGCAGTCGCGCCGTCCACACGTGCAGGACCAGGCCGGGCTTCAGCGGCCACTCCCCCGGGATCCGTTCCAGCGGCTCGGTCTCCACGCCGAGTTCCTCGCGCAGTTCGCGTACCAGCGCATCGGGGACGGACTCGCCCGGTTCGGTCTTGCCGCCCGGCAGCTCCCAGCGTCCGGCGAGCTCCGGCGGTGCGCTGCGGCGGGCGGCCAGCAGGCGCCCCTCATGACAAAGGGCTCCGCCCACGACCACTCGTACCGTCATGGGCGGAGCCTATGTCAGCGCCGTGGGGCGCCGCTCAGCTCAGTTCATCGTGGCGGTCTGACCGATCTGCTCGACCCAGTAGAGCTGCTTGTGTCCTCGGTCGTCGAGACTGTCGGCGACCTTCTGGGCCTCGGCCCGGGTGGCGTACCGGCCCACCCGGTAGCGGTTGCCGTTGTCGTCCTGACGTATGACCAGCCACGGAAGCAGTGCACCGCTGTCGTTCATCGCGTTTCACCTTCCGCCGACGTATCTGCCCGGGAAACCGCATTGCGCATATGCCCGACCTTACGCCCGACCTTCACGGAGCGGATACGGTTTTTCACGAAGAGATACCTTGCAGGCGTACGCATCCGGCCATGCGTACGAGTGGGCCGCGCGCGCCGGTCCGAAGGCAGCGCACACGGGGCGCCGGGGAGCGCGCCGGTGAGCCCCGGCGTTCCTACGGACGGATATACCCGCAGGTAGCTTCGGGGGGAGGGGTCATCCGGGCGGCCCGGGGGGCCCGGGAACAGCGCGGTTCCGGCCGCCGCGCGGGCCGGCACGGCCGCCCGGCGGGCCTGCGGAAGGCGCAGTTCGGGGCGGCCGAGGGCGATCACGATCGCGCCGAAACCCGCCGGGTCCCCGAACCCCGGCACACCCCGGCCGCCCACAGCCGGCCGCAGCCCGCGCGGGCCAGACGCCGCAGACCCGGGCAGGACATGCACGAGCGCCGCAGGCCCGACAGGCCGTGCAGGCTGAACTCGGGCCGGGCCCAGGCCGGAGCGCGGGCCGGGCGCAGGCCGGACACGGGCCGGGCCCAGGCCGGACACGGGCCGGGCCCAGGCCGGACACGGGCCGGGCGCAGGCCGGACACGGGCCGGGCGAGCCCGACGCAGGCCAGGCGGGCCGAACGCAGGCCAGGCAGGCGCAGGCCGGGCGGGCCGGCAGGCACAGGCCCGGCAGGCCCGGCAGGCGCAGGCCGGGCGGGCGCAGGCCAGGCGAGTCCGGCAGGCGCAGGCCGGGCGCCGCAGGCCCGGCAGGCGCGGTGGGCGCACGCCCGGCAGGCGCAGGCCGAGCCTATGCCGGAGCCCAGGTCGGGCGGACACGGGCCGGGCGGGCGCAGACCGGACACGGGCCGGGCGGGCGCAGACCGGGCGGGCGCGGACCGGGCCGGGCGGGCCGGGCGGGCCCGACGCAGGCCAAGCGGGCCGAACGCAAGCCCGGCAGGCGCAGCAGGCACAGGCCGGGCCGGGCGCAGGGCCCGGCTAGGGCCGACAGGCCCGGCCAGGGCAGGCGCACGCCGGACCGGGCACAGGGCCGGCGGGCTCGATTCCCCCTGGTGCTGTGGCCGGAAAGGTTTGCCGGGCGTCGCGACCCGGTGAACCTTGCCGGTCACAGCACTAGCGCACGGGGAGGTGGTAGGAGAGGCGGTAGCGGTCCGCCGGGACGACCACGTCGGCCGTCTCCACGGCGCGGCCGGAGGCGAAGTAGGTGCGGCCGATCACCAGCACCACGTGCCCCGGGACCCCGCCGAGCAGGAGGAGTTCCTCCGCCAGGCCGGGCCGTGCCCCGACCTCCTCCACCATGTTGTCGACGACCACGTCGATCGCGGCCATCCGGTCGACCACTCCGGAGCCGCCGAGCGGGCCCTCCTCGGGCAGCATCACCGGGGTCCGCCCGGTCACGGCGAGGGGCTCCCAGGAGGTCGAGAGCATCATCGCCTCCCCCGCGTCGCGGAAGACGTACCGCGTCCGCATCACCCGCTCGCCCGGTTCGATACCGAGCCGCTTCGCGATCTCCGCGGGCGCGCCCGCCTGTTCGCTGCTCGACTCCCACGTCCCCCGCGCGCCGGAGTCGGCCTGCTCCTGCCGGAACGGCGTCGACGAGCCGCCCGTGCGGTAGCCGGAGCGGGCCACCCGACGCGGGACGGGCTGTTCGCGCACGTACGTGCCGGACCCGGACCGGCCCTCGACCAGCCCCTCCGCCATGAGGACCTTGCGCGCCTCCAGGGCCACGGTGTCGGAGACCCCGTACTCCTCGCGGATGCGGGCCTGGGAGGGGAGCCGGGCGTGCGGGGGCAGAGAACCGTCGACGATCTGCCGTCGAAGATCCCCGGCCACACGCAGATAGGCCGGCTGCTCACCGAAAGTCACTGGCCACTCCCATCAGGTTGACAGACAGCTACACCCTGGCAACCGACGGTTGAAGACCGCAAGCAAGGGCCAGGGTTTCACCCGATGTGATGAAGGCAGGTCACTCAAACCCGTTACCGCGCGTCACCCCGGCAATGTCACACCGGCTCCGCCGAACGCAGCCGGGCGGATCCGACCTCCGGGTCCTGCGTGCTGTCCGAACCGTCCTCCAGCCACCGCGGGACCTGTGTCGAAAGCCCGTACGCGCCGCGCAGCGCCTTCTCCGTCTCCAGGGACATCGCGGCCAGCGCCCGGTCCCACAGCCGGTCGAACTCCGCCCCCGTCCTGGCCTGGGAGGCCCGCTGCCAGGCGGCGCGGGCCGCCTCGATCTCCTTGAGCTGCGCCGCAACGGCCTTCTCCAGCCCCGGCCGGGTCGCGTCCTGCTGGAGGACCTTCGCCTGCTCGCCGAGCGCCGCGTGCATCTCGCGCGCCCACGCCTGGTGTTCGGGGAGGGCGTCCTCGACGTCCTCCCCCGGCGGCCGGCTCAGGACGAACTCCACGCCGTTGGCGGCCCGCAGGAAGGCCGCCTGCTCCGGCTTCAGCATGCCCGCGTCCCGGCGCAGGCTGCCGCGCCACTCCTCCTCCGTCGTGCCGATCACGCAGAGCAGCCGCCGGTCCCCCTCCCGCCAGGACTGGCGCGAGGGCGCGTAGTAGAACATCTCCGCGAACTCCGGCAGGGCCCAGGTGTCCATCGCGTACTCGTCCTGGGCCTTCCAGCAGGCGTCCTCCGACGCCCGGTCGGCCTCCTCCGCGCCGGGGGCCTCGGCTGCGCCCACCGTCCTCGACGCGGTGACCTCGCCGTGGTGCACGCGGGAGCAGTCGACCGCGTACATGAGGGGGTGCTCGTCGAACAGGTCCCCGCCGGGCACGTTGAAGCAGTCGCCCGCCTTCAGGTCGTCGATGTCCCTGAGTTCGCCCTCGACTTCGCTGTAGTCGGTCAGCCCGTCGAACCGGCCGGGAGCCATCTGCGCCAGCCGTCCGACGGCGAAGACCATCACGCCGGTCATCAGGACGGAGACCACCAGCCCCGTGATCGCCAGGACCTTGCCCCGGTCGCCCTTCTTCGCGATCTGCACGAGCGCCGCTATGCCGAAGGCGATGCCGAGCGGCGGGAAGCAGAGCAGGCCGGCGAGGAGCGAGGCGAGGGCGAAGCCGTTGAGCGCCGGCGGCTGCGGCACCTGGCCGAGCGGCGGTCCCCATCCCCACCCCGGCTGCGACGAGGGCGGGGGCCAGGAGTGGCCCGGTCCGGGAGGAGGACTCGGCGGGATGCTCAAGGGGGCGGACTCCATCGCAGGTGGCAGAGGGCATCGCGGGGCACCAGGAGGCACCACGGCAGGCGCGAACGGATGCGCGAATAGTACGCAGCGGGGGCGACCGCCAAACGGTCGCCCCCGCTGTTTCCCCACGGCTCAGTCACCGCCGCCGGCTTCGCCCCTCAGAACTGCAGGGCCCAGGAATCGATCTTCCCGGTGTCGCCGTCGGAGTTGTCGTTCACCCGGAGCTTCCACGTGCCGTTCGGCGCCGTCTCGGAGGAGGCGTTCACCGTGAACGTCCTGGTGATGTTGACAGCGTCGCCGCCGGAGCGGTTGTGCAGCGTGTAGACGGTGCCGTCGGGCGCGACCAGGTCGACCTTCAGGTCACCGATGTACGAGTGCTTGATGTCGACCGGGACCTTCAGCGTCGTCGGGGCGCTGCCGACGACACCGCTGACGGCGATCGGGGACTCGACGGTCGCCCTGTCGTTGATCGCGTAATCGGCCGTGTTCTCGAAGCGCTTGCCCGGCGGGACGGGACCCAGGGCGGTGACGTGGAGCAGGCGGTTCGGCGAACCGGTGCCGGGGCCGCCCACCACGTTCGGGGTGGCGGAGCCGATCAGCGCCGTGGCCACCTGGGCCGGCGTGCTGGCCGCGTTCTGCGAGAGGTAGACGGCGGCCGCGCCCGCGACGTGCGGCGTGGCCATCGAGGTGCCGTTGATGGTGCTGGTCGCGTAGTCGCCCGTATTCCACGCGGAGGTGATGGCCGAACCCGGCGCGAAGAGGTCCAGGGCCGGGCCGTAGTTGGAGTAGCCCGCCTTGGCGTCGGAGCTGGTGGTGGCGCCGACGGTGATGGCCTCGGCGACACGCGCCGGGGACTTGGTGGAGGCGTTGGCCGACTCGTTGCCCGCGGCCACGGCGTAGGTGATGCCGGAGGCTATGGAGTTGCGGACGGCCGTGTCGAGCGCGGTGTCCGCGCCGCCGCCGAGCGACATGTTGGCGACGGCCGGCTTGACGGCGTTGCGGGTCACCCAGTCGATGCCCGCGACGACCTGGGCGGTCGTGCCGGAGCCCTCGTTGTCGAGCACGCGCACGCCGACGATCTTGGCCTTCTTGGCCACGCCGTACGCGCCGCCCGCGACGGTGCCGGCGACGTGCGTGCCGTGGCCGTGGCCGTCCTGGGCGGTGTAGTCGTTGTCGATGGCGTCGTAGCCGTAGGAGGCGCGGCCGCCGAAGTCCTGGTGCGTGATGCGGACACCGGTGTCGAGGACGTACGCGGTGACGCCCTCACCCGCCTTGTCCGGGTAGGTGTAGCTCTGGTTCAGCGGCAGCGACCGCTGGTCGACGCGGTCCAGGCCCCAGGACGGCGGGCCGGGCTGCGTGGCACTGACGGTGAAGGTGCGGTTCTGCACGACCGACTGGACCGCCGGGTCGGCGGCGAGCTTCTCGGCCTGCGCCTGCGAGACCTCGACGGAGTAGCCGTTGAGGGCCGCGCTGTAGGTACGGTCGATCTTCGCGCCGTACTTCTTGGCGACGAGCCTGCCGCTCGCGCTGGTCGAGCGGGGCGCGGTGTCCTTCAGCGTCACGATGTAGCTGTTGGGTACGGTCCCAGGGGCGCCGGCGTTCTGGACCACGCCCCGCGCGCCGCTGCCGGCGGCCGAGGCGGGCAGTGCGGCGGCCGAGCCCAGCGCGAGGGCGGCGACCGCGGCCGCGCTGATACCGACGATCTTCCGGCGCCTGTGACGCATCACTGGCATGTGACGGGTCCTCCTCTTAGGTGGTGCATTGCGGGGGAGCGGGCGGACCTCACAAGCGTGGCCATGACAACGCAGATGGCCCAACGGACGGGCGCCCCCGAAAGGTTGACCCACCCCCGGCACGGCCCGACAAGAGGACGACGAACGCGTAGCATCCGTGCCGTACACCGGCCATGACCGACCAAAGGCGCTCTGCACATGACGCACGCACCCCCCGGTTACGTCTGCTCCGAGGACGGTACACGCGCCGACGTCCGAACCGCTCCTTGGGGGTGCCCTCTGTGCGGCGGCCCCTGGGACCTCGATTTCACGCCGGATCCGGACGCGGCCCTCGAACCCTCCGCCGGACCGAACTCCCTGTGGCGGTACGGGCCGGTGCTGCCGCTGCCGGGCGCGTTCTCCGTCTCCCTGGCGGAGGGGCACACTCCGCTGATCCCGCTGGGGGAACGGATCCACGCCAAGCTCGACTTCCTGATGCCGACGCTGTCCTTCAAGGACCGGGGCGCCGTGATGCTCGTGGAGCTCGCCCGGCGGCTGGCGCCCCAGCGCGTCGTGGCGGACAGCAGCGGCAACGCGGGGACGTCGGTGGCGGCGTACTGCGCACGGGCCGGACTCGCCTGCGAGATCTTCGTGCCCGAGGGGACGTCGGAGAAGAAGACCGAGCAGATGCGGGCACACGGGGCGGTCGTCCGCGTGATCCCCGGCGGCCGCGAGGCCGCGGCACTGGCCGCCCGCAAGGAGGCGGACGCACCCGGCGTCTTCTACGCGAGCCACGTGTTCAACCCGTACTTCCTGCACGGGACCAAGACCTACGTGTACGAGGTGTGGGAGGAGATGGGCCGGCGGCTGCCCGAGGCGCTGGTGGTACCGGTGGGCAACGGCACCCTGCTCCTCGGGGCCGCGCTGGCCACGCGGGAGCTGGCCCGACGCGGCGTCAGGCCGCCTGCCCTGATCGCGGTCCAAGCCGAGCCGGTGGCCCCCCTGGCGGAGGCGTTCGCGGCCGGCGCGGAGGATGCCGCCGCGGTGGAACAGCGGCCGACCCTGGCCGAGGGGATCGCGATCCCGGCGCCGCCGCGCGCCCGCCAGATCCTGGCCGCGGTCCGGGCCTCCGGCGGCACCTTCGTGACGGTCCCGGACGACCGGCTGCGCGAGGCCCAGCGGGATCTGGCCCGGCGCGGCCTCTTCGTGGAGCCGACGGCCGCGGCCTGCTGGGCGGCGGTCGGCCCCGCATCCCCGACCGACCCCTTGCAGGGCCGCACGGCGGTCATCCCCCTCTGCGGCGCAGGCGCGAAAACGGGCCTTGCCCCCTAACCACCCCCCGGCCCCGCCGGCCTCCGAGCCAAGGAGGCCGGGGCAGCACCCCCGCCGCGCCCCCGGATCCGCCGTGCCCGCGCAGGGCAACGCACGGGCACGGCCCGGATCCGCCCCACCCGCCAGCGGACGGGCAGCACCCCACAACGACGCCGCACGCACGGGCAGGCGCCCGAACCCGCGGAGCCCGCCGTGGCCGCGCAGTGGCAACACAGAGGTCGGAAATCCGCGAGCCCCGCCCCGTCCGGTCTGGTCAACTGACGGTATGAGCACCCGCATCGGCCTCGCCGCCAAAGCCACCGCGTTCACCGCGCTGCACACCCCCACCGCCCCCCTCGCCCTGGCGAACGCCTGGGACGTCGCGAGCGCCCGCATCGTGGAGGCCTCCGGCGCCGCCGCCGTGGCCACCACCAGCGCGGGCGTCGCCTGGTCCCTCGGCTCCCCGGACGGCGACGCGCTCGCCCGCGACCGCGCCCTCGACCTGATCGCCCGCGTGAGCGCCGCCGTGTCCGTGCCGGTCACCGCCGACATCGAGGGCGGCTTCGGCGCCGACCCGGCCGCCGTCGGCGAGACCGTCACGGGGGTCATCGACGCCGGCGCGGTCGGGATCAACATCGAGGACGGCACCCGCGCCCCCGGCGAGTACGCCGAGCGCCTGGCGGCCGCCCGCGCCGCGGCCGACGCCGCCGGGGTGCCGCTCTACATCAACGCCCGGATCGACACCTACCTCAAGGGCCTGGGCGAGCCCGCCGACCGCCTTGACGAGACCCTCACCCGTGCCGCCGCCTACCTCCGGGCGGGAGCCACCGGCATCTTCGTACCCGGCGTCCTCGACCCGGCCGTCGTCGCCGAACTGGCCAAGGGCATCGACGCCCCCCTCAACATCCTGCTCGGCCCCGACGCCCCGCCCGTCGCCGCCCTCGGCGCCCTCGGCGTCTGCCGCGTCAGCCTCGGCTCCTGGGTGGCCGAAGCGGCGTACGCGCTCGTGCGCCGGGCGGCCGAGGAGCTGATCACCGACGGGACCTACGGATCGCTCGCGCGCTCCCTGCCGTACGGCGAGCTGAACGACCTGCTCAAGAGCTGAGACACCCAGATGCCTGCATGGGCCAACGACCATAGGATCCGGGCATGAGCACCTCAACCCCGGCGGGCGCCGACTCCGCGACCACGGCTGCCGCCCCGCACGGCAGGACCACCGGAGCGGTCTGGACCGCGCTGGCCCTCGTCTACGTCGTGTGGGGCTCGACCTACCTCGGCATCCGGATCGTCGTCGAGACAATGCCGCCCTTCCTCTCCGCCGGGGCCCGCTTCATCACCGCCGGCCTGCTCCTGGCCGCCGTGGTCGCCTGGCGCCACGGAACGGCCGCACTGCGGGCCACCCGGGCGCAGCTCGGCTCGGCGGTCCTGGTCGGCCTGCTGCTGGTCCTCGGCGGCAACGGCCTGGTCGTGCTCGCCGAGACCTCCGTGCCGTCCGGCCTGGCCGCACTGCTGGTGGCGGCGGTGCCGATGTGGGTGGTGGTGCTCCGAACGGCCACCGGGGACCGGCCGCCTGCCCGTACCCTCGCCGGGGTGCTCGTCGGCCTCGCCGGCCTCGCGGTGCTGACCAGCCCCGGGCTGAGCGGCACCGTACGGCTGTCGGGGGTGCTGCTGGTGGTGGCGGCGTCGATGCTGTGGTCGCTGGGGTCCTTCTCCGCCTCGAAGCTGTCCCTGCCCGGCAATCCCTTCACGGGCAGCGCCTACCAGATGCTCGCCGGCGGGACCGCCGGCGTGGTCGTCGGCCTGCTGCGCGGCGAACACCGCGGTCTGGACCCGGCGGCCTTCTCCACCGCCTCCTGGCTGGCCCTGGGCTACCTGGTCCTCTTCGGCTCGCTCGTGGGCTTCACCGCGTACGTGTGGCTCCTGCAGGCCGCGCCGCTGTCCCTGGTGGCCACGTACGCCTACGTCAATCCGGTCGTCGCCGTCGCCCTCGGCGCGCTGATCCTCGACGAGGCCCTGACCTGGCCGATCCTCGTCGGCGGCACGATCGTCGTGGCGGCGGTGGTCGTGATCGTCAGCACGGAGCGCAGGAAGAAGTAGCGGTGGCCGGTACCGGGCGGCCGGGGGTCGCAGGGCTGAGAACGGATGCCGAGGGCCGAGGGCTGACAGCAGTCAGCTGAGGGCCGGAGGGCTGAGGGCCGGGGGCTTGAGGGCCCGAGCCCGGGGGGCTCTCAGTCCCGCGCGGCCCGCTCGTACAGCGCCTTCGCCCGCTCGTCGAACAGCGCGGCCGTGGAGTCCACATCGGTGTCCCCGCCGCTCAGTACCCCGATCAGGTGCCCGGCGGGCTCCGCCCCGCCCCGGTCCGCGATCCAGGGGCTGCCGCTCGTACCCGTCCAGAAGCCCGCGCAGCTCATGTAGAGCATGTCGGGATCGTCGTCGTCGTGACGGGTCTGCGTCGTGCAGGAGACGGGCCTGTTCTCCGGGTTGTGCTCGGACTCCGGGTAGCCGACGACGGTGACGTCCCGCTCGTAGCCGGAGGTCCATTCGGGCCTGGGCGCCTCGGCGCGGCCGCCGACGGCCTCCTGGACGCTGCGCCCGTCCTCGTCCGGCTCGATGGTGAGGAAGGCGAAGTCGGCGGTGTCCTCGCCCCACTTGCTCCAGCGGTCGTCGACGTGGATCGCCTTGACCTTCCACAGCCCGAGCGGCTGAGTGCCGTCGCCCTCGCCGGAGAACGCCGGGGCGAAGGAGAGCTCGCCGATGGCCAGGCCGTCGTGGGCCACCTCACCCGGCTGCCCGTCCTCGCCGGCGGGAGCGACGCAGTGCGCGGCGGTGGCGACGACGTTGCCCTTCGGGCTGTCGACGACGCTCGCGGTGCACCAGTGCTCACCGCCCGCCATGAGCACGCCGACGGTGGGGAAGGGGAGCACCGGCCGCTCGCCGGGCGCCTTCATGAAGGCCATGGCACACACCGCCGCGATGCCCGCGGCGGCGGCCGCCGATGCCCCCTTCACCACCGTGCTCATCGCACGCCGGGATCGGGTGTCGGTCCCTTCATCACCTTGCTGATCCACTCCAGGGAGCCCTCCCTCATGCCGCGCACATACGACTTTCCGTTGTGCTCACCATCCTGGATCACCTGCAGCGAGGTGTGCACGGGGCCCTTGCCGTACTCCTTCATGAACTTCTCGGCCTGCTCGCGACCGGTCTCCTTGGTGCCGATCTGGAAATTGATGTAGACGTCCGGGCCGCCCGCGTCGATCAGCTTGGCGGCGAGCTTCTCGGGGTTGTTCTGGTCCATGGCCTGCGTGTTGCCGTTCCAGAGCGGGGAGTCGGGCACGATGTCCGTCCCGCTCGCGATGGCCGCCTTGAACCGGTCGGGGTACTTCAGGAGCTGCTTGAAGCCGTTGAATCCGCCGGCCGAGGAACCCATGAAGGCCCACCCGTCGCGGGAGGTGAAGGTGCGGAAATTGGCCTTCGCGAAATCGGGGACGTCATCGGCCATCCAGGTGCCCATCTTGGGCTGGCCGGGGATGTCCGAGCCGTCGAAGTGGTGCTTGGTGTCCGCGTTGGTCACCGGCATGATCAGGATGAAGGGCAGGCTCTTGCCGGACTTCGCCCCGTCGGCGACCGCCTGCTGGAGGCCGAGGCCCGGGCCCGTACCCCAGTAGTTCGTGGGGTAGCCGCGGCCGCCGGGCAGGGAGATCAGGACCGGGAAGCCGCTCTTGGCGTACTTGGGGTCGTCGTACTCCTTCGGCACCCACACCCACACGTCGCCCGTGAAGCCGGACTTCTTGCCGGTGAGGGTGGCCTTGCCGATCTGGGTGCCGTCGGGCAGGCGGCTGGTCCGGACGAACGAGGCCGCCGGGCCGGTGGGCATGAGCACTTCCGGCAGGGCCTCGGAGGCGGTGGCCGTCTTCTCCTGGACCTTGCCGAAGGAGACCGGATCCCCTATGTCCGAGAAGAGGCCGAACTTGTACGCTGCGGCGCCGCCCCCGGCGAGGGTGAGCGCGAGACCGCCGCTGATCAGAAGCAGGCGCAGGCGGTGGGGGCGGCGGCTGCCCGTGGTCATGGGGCTGCCGTCGCCTTGCTGGTCATGCTGCACGGTTGTTGTCCCGTTCCTTCTCCGGCGCTCACCTCGGAGCGCGGGCCGGACCGATCGGTCCCCCTTACACCCTTTACAGAGGTATGAACGAGGGCCCGGGTTGCCTGGGACGGCCGCGACGTGTCGAGCACCACGCCAAGCCGTGAGGTTGCCGGGCCGTGTACGACCGCCGGAACGGCGGCAACGCCGGGGGGGGAGGGGACGGCGGGACGGAGGCGATGCCGGAACGGAGGCAACGGCGGGACGGAAGCGACGGCGGGACGAAGGCAACGGCGGAACGGAAGCGACGGCGGGACGAAGGCGACGGCGGGAAAGCGGGGCAGTAGCTTCGGGTCGGCGGGCGGTGGCTTCGGGTCGGCGGGATCCACTGGGCCGGGAGTCAGAGACGTTCTGGGGGTTTCCCGTCAGTNNCGGGAAGCCCCCAAAGGAACGGGCCGGGGGATCAAGACACCATCAGCGTGTCGGAGGGGCCCGGGCGGGAGCCCGCAGCGCCCCCAATCGCTACGCGCTCCTGTCAGACGGCGTCTGCGGGCCCCTGTGGCTGGGCATAGGCCGCCATCGATCGCTACGCGCTTCTCCGAGACGGCGTCCGGCCCTCGTTCGGGGCTGGGAGGGGGTGATTCGAAGGGGCGGAGGGGTGATCCATCGGCTGAGCCGATGCCAACCCCCAACAAGACCGAGGTGACATCCCAACCACCCGCCCAATCATGGGCAATTGGGGCATATTGAAGGCTCTTTGAGGCGCGCACACGCCCTGACCTGGATTGGCTTCACCTCAGCCGTCATCCGACGCCTTCCCACCCCCAGACAGCCCGCAGACACCGCCCACGAGGAGCGAATCGGTCCTCTGCGGCCTATGACCCGCCCCAGACGAACTGCGGACGCGTGATCGAGAAGCGCGTAGCGATCGATGGCGGCCTATGCCCAGCCCCAGAGGTCTGCGGACGCCCTCCGACAGGAGCGCGTAGCGATTGGGGGCGGCTTATGTCCGGCCCCAGACGGTCTGCGGACGCCTTCAGGCAGGAGCGCGTAGCGATTGGGGGCGCACCGGGCTCCGCCCGCGCATCCCTGATCTCCCCGATGGTGTCTTGATCCCCCGGCCCGTCCCTTTGGGGGCTNNATGGGACTGACGGGAAACCCCCAGCACAACTCTGATCCCGCCCCACCCAAACACCGCCCCCTCGAAGCCACCCCGACACCCTTGCTCCCGGCCCGCCGAGACCCCGCCCTCGAAGCCACCCGACGCTCTCACTCCCGCCCCGCCGAGACGCCGCCCCCACACTCCCGCCGCGCCGAGGCCCCCGCCTCCGCTCCCCCGCGCGCGCCGCCGATCCCGCACCGCCCTACCCCCGCGGCCCTGCCTGGCTCGGCGCTTCGCGCCCCCGGCCGGGTGGGTCGGGGCTCGGCGGCGGGTGGGCAGCCACCGGCCCGCCGTGGGGGCCGAGGGGGCTGGAACCCCGCCCCGCCCCGCTCCCCCGGTCAGCCCGCCTCGGGCTTCGGTGCCTTCAGGACCTTGCTGATCCACTCCAGGGAGCCTTCCTTCATGCCCCGGACGTAATGCCAGCCGTTGTGCTCGCCGTTCTGGATGTCGCGGATGGTCGTCTTGATCGGCCCCTTGCCGTACTGCTGCTGGAACTTCGTCATCCGCTCCTTCCCGGACTCCTTGGTGCCGATCTGGAAGTTGATGTAGACCTCGGGACCCTTGGTGTCGATCAGCTTCTGGGCGAGCTTCTCGGGGTTGTTGGCGTCCATCTCCGCCTGGTGCCCCTTCCACAGCGGGGAGTCGGGGACGATCTCGCCGCCGCTGGCGATGACGGCCTTGAACTTGTCGGGGTGCTGGAGCACCGTCTTCATCCCGACGAACGCACCCGAGGAGGAGCCCATGAAGGCCCAGCCGTCACGGGACTTGTAGGTACGGAAGTTGGCCTTGGTGAAGGCCGGGACGTCCTCGGCGATCCACGTGCCCATCTTGGCCTGGCCGGGGATGTCGGAGCCGTCGTAGTAGTACTTCGCGTCCGGGTTGAGCACCGGCATGATCACGATGAACGGCAGGCTGGTGCCGGCCTGGGTGCCCTCGCTGATGGCCTTCTGCAGGCCGAGGCTGCGGTCGGACCAGTAGTTGGCCGGGAAGCCGTTGCCGCCGGGCAGCGCGATGAGCACCGGGAAGCCGCTCTTGGCGTACTTCGGGTCGTCGTACTCCTTGGGGGCCCACACCCACACGTCGCCCTCGAAGCCGGACTTCGCGCCCGCGAGGCGGGTCTTCGCGATGATCGTGCCGTCGTCGAGCTTGGTGGTCTGCTTGAAGTCCGACTTCGGGCCGGTCGGCATGAGTACGTCGGGGTCGCCGGAGGGCTTGGCCTCGGCCGCCGGGGCGCCCGGCTCCGACTTGCCCGCGGCCGGGGGCGGGTTCTTGCCGAAGGTCACGGCCTCGCCGTTGCCCGAGAACCAGTCGAGCTTCCAGGCGGCGAACCCGCCGCCGCCGAGGAGCAGCGCGAGGGCGACCACGGCGCTGACCCATATTCGGCGCCGGGACCGCTTGGGCTGCGCAGGTTCGGCGTCGTGCGGGTACCCGGCGGGGGCGGGCGGCTCACCGTAGGGCGGCTGGTCGTACCGCTCCCCGTACGGCTGCTCCTGCCGGTACTGCGGGTACTGCTGCGTGTGCTGCTGCGTGTATTCCTGCGGGTGGCCGCCATGCGCCTGGGGCGGATGGTCCTGGTACGACGGCTGGTCGTCAGGCCGCGGGCGCTGCGGGTACTGGTGCACGAACTTCGCTCCGAACGGTCTTGACTGCCCCCGAGGGCAGAACGGCTGGTCTCCCCTAAGTCCTGATGAGCAAAGCACCCGCACAGTTCCAAAATCGAGCAAAAAACATACGGGGACGCGTGCGGGCGACGGTGCTCACCGCTGGGCGTCGAGGACCTCCGCGCACCGTCCGAGCAGCTCGATGAGCTGCGTCCGCTCCTCCTCGGTGAACGCGGCGGCGAGCGCCCGTTCCACCCGTACGGCGCCCGCGTCCGCGCGTTCCATGACGGTGCGCCCCTCGTCGGTGAGGCGGGTCTCCAGCACGTTGCGGTGCCACTCGTGCGGGGTCCGCTCGATGAGCCCGCGCCCCTGGAGGTTCTTCAGGACGGTGTTCATGGTCGGCGGGGTCACCCCGCACAGGCGCGCCAGCGCGGCGGCCGAGATGCCGGGCTTCTCGGCGAGCCAGAGCAGCGCGGCGTACTGCGGAACCGTTACTGCGGCCGGCTTGCAGGCCGCGTTCTTCGCCGCGAGGAGTGCCTGCTCGGCGCGCTTGATGTGAGAGCCGATGCGCTCCTCGGGGGCCATGGAGGTCATTGCGACATCGTACGTCCCACCCTTGCACATATTAGAGCTCTAACATACATTCGCCTTCACCTGATCAAGAGGGGACGAACATCTCGTGAGGCGTGCGGTGACCCGGAAGACAGCGACGACGAGGGCGGAGAAGGCGGAGATGACGAAGACGAAGACGAAGGCAATGACGCGGACGAGGACGAGGACGACAGTGAGCACGAAGACGGCAGCGAGCACGAAGACGGCTGCCCGGAAGGCGTTCCTGGTCGCGGCCCTGGCCGGGGCCCTCGTCCTCGGCGCGGCGGCGCCGGCTCCGGCCCTGGCCGGGGCGGAGGGCCCGTCGGGCGGCGCCCGGATATCCACCGCCTTCTCCCTGCCCGGGGCGAAGGTCTACCCGGAGGGCATCGCCGCCGACCCCCGCACGCGGGCGGTCTACGTCGGCTCGTACGCGGACGGCACGGTCTACCGCGCCCGGCCCGGCCAGGCGCAGGCCGAGGTGTTCCTGCCCGCCGGCACCGACGGCCGCCACACGGCCAACGGCCTTCGGGTCGACGCGTTCGGCAGGCTGTGGGTCACGGACTCCACGCAGGGCGTGGCTGTCTACGACACCGCGACCAGGACCCTGCTGGCCCGTTTCGAGGTGGCGGCGGGGACTTCCGCCCGCTTCGTCAACGACCTGACCATCACGCCGGACGGCACGGCGTACCTGACGGACAGCATCCGCGGGGTGATCTACCGGGTGACGCCGCGGCAACTGGCCGCCGGCAGCGGCGTGCTGACCGAGGCCTACGACCTGACTCCGGCCCTGCGCCCCCGGCCGGCCGGCACCTTCAGCCTCAACGGCATCACGTCCGACCGCGCGGGCCGCTACCTCCTCGCCGTCGACATGACGGCGGGCGACCTGTACCGCGTCGACCTGCGGACCGGAGCCGTCCGCCGCGTCGCCCTCTCCGGCGGCGACCTGAAGGCCGCAGACGGCCTCGACCTCGCCCCGGACGGCACCCTGCGCGTGGCACACAACGTCACCAACACGCTGACCCGGTGGCAGCTCGGCGCGGACGGCACCCGCGCCCGGCTGACCCGTACGGTCACGGACCCGTCCCTGCAGATCCCCACGACGCTCGCACGCGTCCCGGGGCGCACCCTGGTGGTCCGTTCGCAGTTCGACAAGGGCGGCCCCATGAACCCCGGTACGGGCACCCCGACCACCTTCACGGTGGCTTCGGTGCGCGGCCTGTGACCCGACGCGGGCTTCAGGCGGTGCTGCGCCTCCTGGCCCTCAGGTCGGCGACGGCGTAGGGCAGCCCGGGCAGCAGCAGGAGCGGCGGTGCCCACAGCGGCAGCGTGAACAGGGGTGCGTCACCGGCCGACCAGGCGGCGAGGAGCCCCGCGGGGAGCGCGGCGCCGAGGGCGACGGCCCAGCTCCGGCGCAGGCCGATCATGCCCCGGCGCAGCTCCCAGGCGACGGTGACCGTGGCGAGGACCAGCCAGAAAGCCATGGTCCCCGGGGTCACGTCCAGCTGTGTGGTCCATCGGAACAGGTACGGCGCCAGCAGGACGCAGCCGGCGTAATAGAGGCCGACGGCGGTGGCGCGCAGCACGCGGCGCGGGAGCGGGGTGCGCGCCCGGGCCCAGGCCGCGGCGAAGGTGCGTACGTCGCCGCCGATGACGTCCTGTGCGGTGCGGCCGGCGGCTTCCGCGTCCTCCAGGTGCGCGGAGAGCTCGTCGAGCATGTCGCGCATCGAGGCGTCGTCGATGCCGCGGTACTCCCAGTTGCTGCGGCAGGCCGCGAGTATCTGCGCGTTGGTCATGTCGAGTGTTCCCCCGTGGATTGCGTGGTGGCGGTCAGGATGCGGCCCGCCGATCCGGCGAAGGCGAGCCAGTCGGCCCGGCCGCGGCCGAGTTCGGCGCAGCCCGCGTCGGTCAGCCGGTAGTACTTGCGCGGGGCGCCGCCGGTCGGGGACGGGGCGCGGTACGAGGAGATGAGGCCGGCCCGCTCCATCCTGGCGAGCAGCGGATATATGCTGCCGTCGCTGACCGGTTCCAGGCCGCCGGCGGCGAGCGCCTCGGCGAGCTCGAAGCCGTACCTGGGCCGTTCTTCGATCAGGGACAGCAGGCACAGGTCGAGCACTCCGCGCAGGAGCTGGGTGCGCCGTTGGTCACCGGTCGCCGGCGCCTCCTTTGTCATGCGGCACAAGATAGTTGCCGACTATCTTGTGCCGCAAGGCAATGGGTCGGGCGCCTACCTCGTCGCGGTGAGCCGGCGGGTGGCGGAACGCATCATCAGGGCCATCACGACTTCGAACACCCCGAGCAGGACGAGCCACAGCCCGAGCAGCCGCGTGAGGGCGACCGCGGAGTCCACCGGGAAGCTGAGCACGACGATTCCGGCGACGGCGCCGAGGGCCCCCAGGCCGAAGAGCAGGCCGCGGTGGACGAGGAGGCGGTCGGCGATCGCGACGTACGCCGTGAGCACCCCCGTGATCAGCCAGAACACTCCGACGATCAGGGACAGTGCGCCGATCGTCTGCATCGGATGCCGCAGGACGAGCACGCCG
Organism: Streptomyces amritsarensis; assembly: GCF_001953875.1. GTDB lineage: Bacteria > Actinomycetota > Actinomycetes > Streptomycetales > Streptomycetaceae > Streptomyces > Streptomyces amritsarensis. The sequence continues at coordinate 17,517 of NZ_MQUR01000007.1, read as the reverse complement.
GCCAGGAAGGCCAGGATCGCGATCAGCACGCTCGCCAGCCTGCTGCCGCCGGCGTCGTTGCTGTGCGAGAAGGCGGCGACGAAGCGGAACCCGCCCGCCACCAGGAGCTGGAGGCCGATGATCACGGCCAGGATGTGCAGCGTCTCGTCGGGCCAGACGAGCACGAGGATGCCCGGGATCAGGGTCGCGAGAGCGACGCCGAGTGCCCAGTGCCAGGAGCTCCCGAGTTGCTTGAGCGTGTCCTCGGGATCATGCTGCGCGCGCTGCGGTGCCGCGTCGGGATGTACGGACATCACACCTCCCGGACCCACCTGGAGTACCTTTACGCCCAGTTTATGCCGGTACGCCCGGACCCGCGGCTCGGTCGCAGGCCGACCCGCGGCTCGGTCGCAGGCCGACCCGAAGCGAGGGTGTCGCCCGGCCGCAATCGCTAGGGTTGACCCGTGACCGCACTGCCCACTGGATGCGCCCGCCGCGCCCGGAAGGCTGGTTCGCGGAGGACCTCGACCACCTCCCCGAGGCGCCCCGCCACACCGAGCTGATCGACGGAGCCCTCGTCTTCATGCTGCCGCCCCAGAGGTGGTGGCACGGCCACCTCGTCACCATGCTCACCGTTGCACTCATGGAGCAGGCGCCCGCCGGCGTCAGAGTCGGCCGCGAGATGACCATCAAGCTCGATCCACGCAACCGGCCCGGCCGGACCTGTTGGTGACGACCGCCGATTTCGACGGCGACCGCACCTGGTTCGCGCCGGAGGACGTCCGGCTCGTCGTCGAGGTCGTCTCCCCCGAGTCGGCCCATCGCGACCGCACGGTAAAGCTCCGCAAGTACGCGGAGGCCGGCATCCCGCACTACTGGTGCATCGAGGACGAGGACGGGGCACCCGTCGCCCACGTCTACGAGCTCGACGAACCCACCGGCGCGTACGCGCCCGCCGGAATCTTCCGGGGCACCCTCCAGCGCCCGGTGCCCTTCGAGATCAGCCTGGACCTCGGCAAGCTCACACCGCCACGCAGCAGCTGAAAAGTCAGCACCAAGTCGGCACGGGCATGCGGAAGGGGTCGGGCTCCCCGGAGCCCGACCCCTTTCCGGCGTGCGCGTGCGCCACGTCAGCGACGCGACGCCATTTCATCCGCTCAAACATTGAAGCGGGAGTTTCTCGGTCGGTGTGCGCTGGGTCCCGGCGGCTGTTCACGGGTGTCCTGCGGACCGTCTGCGGACTGGCCAGGTGCGCCGAGGCCCCCTGAAATCCATGTCCCCTCGGCCGGCCCGCCAGCTGCGCGGGTGAGCAGGACCACCGCCGGTCATTGCCCTATTTCGGGGTGAAGACGAGCAGGCGGTCCAAGAGCAGCGACGAGAGGGCGGGGCGGGTGAGAGTCGCGGGTTGCATGTAGGCGCGGGCCACAGCGCGGAGCGTACTCATGTCGACGGGCCTGTCGGTGCCGTATTGGGCACAGAAGTCCGTGCTGGTGGGCGGGAGCGTGGTCACGTGCGGCCCGGTCGGTCCGTTGCCGCCCGCGCGGCTGAAGGACCAGGCGTAGAACTTGTCCGCGTTCGGCTGGTCGGCAATGAAGTCCTGCGCGCTGCCCTCCAGCTCACGGTGGTTCTCCGCGGTCAGGGAAACGGCCGCTCTGGGGTCCGCATAGAGCGAGAGGCTGGAGTAGCTGGCCTGTTGGGTGGCCACGTGGTTCGTACCGTAGGCGACCACGAAGGAGCCGTCCGGCAGGCTGAAGTTCCGGCTGAGCGGGTCGTCGGCGTCGTTGGACAGGGCAGCCACTCCCGGAATGGGGGAATCGGTCACCAAGTTCGCCTGGAACCCGGGGTACGACTCCTCGAAGCCGCGCTCCAGCGCCACGTCACGCGCCTCGAAACCCGGGTGGGCATCGATGATGCGCCGACGCAGCATCTGCAGCGTGGGGTTGAGGTTTAGTTCGGTGGCCCCGGTCCCGGAGACGCGCAGCGGCGGGACGGGCAGGGGATCGGGCGGGTACACCGGCTTCGTCTCGTCTGCGGAGCCGCTCCCCGGCCGCACCCGGAAGACCTTGAGCGGAGGCGCGGCACGGTAGTCGTCGAGCGCCTTCTCGAAGCCGGGCTCGGGCGCGATCGTGCGCACCCCGAGGAGGAACTCGTCGGAGCCCTCGTCGAGGCCCAGCCGGAACATGGCCGGAGGAATGGTCATGCCGTTCGTCCCGCCACCCAGCCCGGAGGCGGCCAGCATCTCGTTCACCTCTGCCCGGGTGCGCCGGTTGCCCGTGACCACCAGAGCAAACGGCTGGCCGTACGGTGTCGGGCCGGTCGTGCGCACCGTCTTGTTGTTGATCGGGTCGCCTACGGAAGGCCACAGGACCGGGCCGGTCTGCAGGGAGCCTCTCACCATGGTGAGGTCGAACGAGAAGTAGGCCTCCGGCGGCGGCGTCACCCCGATCATCACGATGGCCTCGTCCTGCCGAAGGCGCCACGTCGCGGGTGGGTTGGTGTTGGGCGCCTGTCCGGGCACCTCCGGCATCCCGGTGACGACGTAGGGCGACTGAGGATTGGGCCACATGGCACTGAAAACGGCGCCCTCGCAGTACCTCCGGTTCAGATCGAACACGGCCTCGGTTCCCGGCTGCGACTCGTAGCCGGATTTCGCCAGCTGGCGCTTGAACTGCGCCACCTGCCGACTCGGATCGTCTGCCGGAGAGCGTTCAGACGGGGCGGGCGCTCTCAAGACGGCGCTTCGCGGCGCTGCCGGGGCCTCGGCCGCCGTCACACACGGTGTGACCAGGAGCGCAGCCGCGGTCAGGGCGGCGAGAAGAGCGGGACGGTGACGCAGAAGAAGTGGGGCCATGCCACACCCCTATCCGGACCCCCTCATCGAACACCCTCCACCGCGCCGTGGTCCTCCGCGGCCTTCACCCGTCCGGAACGCACAGCCGGCCCACAGACCCGCGTCGAGGCCGCCCGCGCGCTTCCGCGTGCGGCCCGGCGCCCCGCGGGGTCGAACCGTTCCATTCGGTGGCCGCCCTCACTGTCTGATCGCATACCAGAGGCCTGCGGACCTCTGCAACGGCCTCCAGCGCCCAAGCTTGACCTGCCCCACCAGCAGCATCCGCAGCCGCCCGGCGGCCGGCTTGGCTCGGCCAGCAGCGGACCGAGCCGCTCCGAGAGAGCCGCGGGCGTGTCGACGGCTCGCCGCGCATCGGGCCCGCTTCCACCAGCACATGCAGGGCCATCACGAGCGAGGTGGTCGGGCTCCGGCCGGTCCACGTCGATGTGGACGGCGATGGCCTCCCGAACGGTTGAAGGTCGCGCGGGATCTTGCGCAGCTCGGCCTGGCGCCGCCTACGGGTGGGCGACCACCGTGTCGTCCACACCGTCGGCAAAGGGGAACTGGTGGTGTGGACCGTCCACGCCGGACCCCGCTCCACGGTCCACGACACGTAGCTGCTCCAGGTTCCGCGGACTGCTGCGGACAGCACAACGGCCCGACCTGCTGTCTCGCAGGTCAGGCCGTTATGCACATCCGCTCAGACGTTGAAGCGGAACGTCTACTGCAGAGCTCCATCTGCGAAGATGCGGCTGTCTCGGGCGCCATCCCAGCACGGCCCCAGCACGGGGGCTCCATCCCAGTTGCTCCAGCACGTCGAGGCCTTGGCCGACGCCGACGGAGTTTCGACCCGGACCTCAGCATCAACTCCGCCCAGGTGCGTGCCGCACCAACACGCCGCCGCAGCACCCGAAGAAGGCGCCACCCGCACCGCCTGCCACCCGACAGGAAGGACCAGAAGGCCGGACGCCAGCGCCGGGCCTCGCCGGGCGGCCGCCCCCGGGCTTCGGCTCCACGCGATACGAGAAGCGCAACACCGTCGAGCGGGCGATCAGCAAGCTGATGCGGCTGCGGCAGTCGCCACCCGCCGTGGCGACAAGCGCAGGTCTCCTCCCTCGGCGCCGCCACCGCTGACGCAGCCCACACCTGGCTTCGATCGCGATCGCAGCAAGAACTTGGCAGCTGCGCCACCCTTACCGAAAAGGCCAAGGCAGGACCATTCCCAAGGGTTACGCTGAATCTCTTGGTTCACGGGACGACGAGGGGCGGGACCTCCGTGCGGACGCTGCACGTTCACCACGTCAAGGATTCACTCAGACAAGACTTCACCGGCCTGATCGACCTGAGCGATCTGACGGGCAGCCAGCGCGCCCAATCCGACACGATCTTCCTGAGCAGGGCCTTGGCAGCTCGCGCCGTACAGCGCTTCACGGGCTGCACCCTCGACGAGGCCGGCGCCGCCGTGACCGACGGGTTCCACGACAACGGGATCGATGCTCTGGCCATCGATAAGGAAAACCGCCGGATCGTCATCGTTCAGTCAAAACTAGACAGTTCAGGAAACTCTGGGCTCTCCCAGGCCGACGCCCTCAAGATCCGAAACGGCTGCAGCGACCTGTTCAACATGAAGTTCGACCGCTTCTCCCCCACGCTCCAAGCGCGTCGCACAGAAATCACCGCAGCTTTGAGTGATGCCGCAGTCACCTTCATCGTGGTTGTCGCCACTACGGGCCGAAGCACCCTGCCAGCGGAGGCCCAGTATGTGTTCGCCGACTTCCTGGCGGAAGCCAACGAAAACGATCCAGTGGTCACCCTGGAAGTACTTGGCCTACGAGAATTCCACTCCATGGTGGTCGAAGGAACAGCAGGACCACGGATCGAGTTGACCGTGCCCATCGAGCAGTGGGGCAAGGTCGACCTTCCTTATAAGGCGTACTACGGACTTGTTCAGGCGACAGAAATCGCCTCATGGTTCGAACAGCACGGCGATCGACTCTTCTCGCAGAACCTACGCAAGTCGCTCGGCAATACCGAGGTAAACGAGGGCTTGACCCACACGCTCCTGACTCAGGGCGAGAACTTCTGGTATTTCAACAACGGAATCACCGCACTCTGCGAGTCCATCAAGAAGGCACCTCGCGGTGGCTCCACCCACGCGTACGGGGACTTCACGATCGAGGGCGTGAGCGTGGTAAATGGGGCACAGACCGTGGCGAGCATCCACCGGGCCGCAAAGAAGGAGGAGAAGTCCCTCGAAGAGGCCCGCGTATGGGTTCGATTCATCTCGCTCGAGGGATGTCCCCCCGATTTCGCCACGGATGTGACCCGGGCGACGAACACGCAGAACAGTGTCGAGAATCGCGACTTCGTCGCACTTGATCAACAGCAGGAACGCATTCGTCGGGACATGCTTCTGTCACTGCACAAGCAGTACTCCGTCAAGCGCGGAGAAAACGTGCCCGCAGAGAGTGACGGGTGCACAGTCGAAGACGCAATCGTCGCCCTTGCCTGCGCCCACAACAATCCGTACTACACAGTCCTGGCGAAGAGCGCGGTTGGCCGGCTGTCCGAAAACACCGAACGAGCACCGTACACAAACCTGTTCAACAACGGGACCAGCGCGCATCGAGTGTGGCGTTGCGTTCAAGTGATGCGTGCGGTCGAGGCAGACTTGACCGATCGTCGGAGGAACCTCGTCGACAGGGAGTTCGCGGTGGCCGCGCACGGGAACCGGCTCGTGCTGCAGCTGGTCTTCAACCAACTCAGACTGGACAAGGTCGACGATGCGAACTACGACTGGGGCAAGGAGACCAAGCGGGTGCACAAGGTGACCGGCATCGCTCTTGAGCACCTGACCGAGGCCATCGAGAACACCTACTCGAACAACTATCTCGCGCCGCTCTTCAAGAACACCACAAAGTGCCGCGACCTGGTCACCCAGGTCGAGGCCAAGTTTGGTTCCGGCTGACCGGCGGCACCCGGCGGATTGACTCTCCGCCGGGTACCCCAGCACACTCAAGGTTCCACGCCCGACCGCAGCAAGCCACGGGCGACACAACTCCCTGACTGTGGCCCTGGCAGCGCCTTCCGTCGCCGGCCTGCGCCGCGCACGGGCCGCGTCCCACAAGAAAACGTCCCGGACGTCAGTAGCGATAACGAGCCGCGAGAATGACGATTTCCTTGTCCGTAACCAGGTAGACGAGGCGGTGCTCATCGTCGATCCGCCTCGACCATGCCCCGGGCAAGTGGTATTTCAGCGGCTCGGGCTTGCCGATCCCCGTGAAGGGGTCACGCTTGACGTCCTCGATGAGCTTGTTGATCCGAGCGAGCATCTTCCGGTCGTTCTTGAGCCAGGACGTGTAGTCCTCCCAGCCCTGATCCTCGAAGACGAGCCTCACGCGGCACCCTCACGTGCCGCATCCGGCGAGTCTGGGTCGATCAGATCCCGCTCCGACACGTTGATGTTCGCCAGGGCGTTCTCGTACGCCTTGAGCAGGCGACGGGCATTCGCCGGGGAGCGCAGCAGGTACGAGCCCTCACGCAACGCGGCATAGTCCTCGGCCGAGACAAGTACGGCATTGCCGTGCTTGGAGACGATCTCGATCGCCTCGTGGTTCTCGTTGACCTTCTTGATCAGCGGAAAGAGTTCCTTGCGGGCTTCACTCGCAGTTATGGACATGGCCTGGCCTCTCCCCTCAAGTGGTACCCGATAACGTACCACTCTCGGCCTATATCAGGCGGGTCATACGGCTGACGGGCAGCCAGATTTCCCAGCACCATCCCAGCACGGGCAAACACCAAGGGGCCGACTCCGGAGGAGCCGACCCCTTCTGACCTCTATGTTTGCCACGTCAGCGACGTGGTGTTATCTCATCCGCTCAGACGTTGAAGCGGAATGCCTGCCGCCCGATCCTGACCTGCGGCGGAGCCGCGCGCGTCGCCCTGACCAGGCATTTCCCCGTTGGCGTGCGTTGGGTCCCGACGGCGGCTTACGGGTGTCCTGCGGACTGTCTGCTGACTTGCTATGGGTCTCGGCGGAGTCGAGGTGCCTGCGCAGCTCCGCGGCGATGTCTTCGTCGCCGCCTTCGGTCGGCAGTGGCCGCGGGTCCTGCTCGCCGTTCGCCACAGCGAGGGTGCTCGCGGACCAGACAAGGTGAGGTGCGGGCACGAAGCAAAAGTGGGCACGGCCTTCCTCTGCCTCACGGCACGTACCGACCTCGTTGAGCGAGCTCCACCTCCGTATGGGTCTCCAAGAACCCCGTAGCGATCCATTACGGTCCATGCACAGGCGGCAAACACCGACAGCATGGCGGCGAGGCAGGCGGACTCCAGTCCGAGGCTCTGGAATCCGAGCGCAACACCGGAACAGACCGAAAACGCCAGGAGCAGCACGCCGGCCGCTCGCCAGGATTTGAAGGTCCTCCCTCCCTCCAGGACATCAACCACCGCGCCATCGCCACCGACCAAGCTCAGCGGCTCTTGGCGAGCCAGGGCATTCATCAGGCCGACGACCCTGCTCGCCAGGGCTGCCGGCTGACGCCGGTCTGCCAGCACGGAATCAATCGCCTCAGCGAACGCGCGATCAAGAATCGTCGCCTGGGCGACATCCCTAGCACGTCCCTGAGCACATCGCGGCAGCCCGAACCGCGCGTAACACACCAGTGCCCTTCGCAGCCTCGTCACACACCGCACGAGGTCAACCGTGCTCATGGCTCGCGGCTGCCGATGGTGAGCACCGCAGGCGAGCAGTACATCGATCGCGGCGCGATACAGGCTCGCCTCCGCAGAGCCGCGGCGCATCGCGATGTCGGACAGCCGGACATGCAGCACTACGAGCCACTGAAGCGACCAACTGGCATGAGCACCCACAGAAGAGCCTGCAGGTGCGACTCGGCTGCGGCTGCAAGCATGAGCCCCAACGCCAACGCCGTCAGCGCCATGAGCGCCAGCACCCATGACGACCACCATTCACCGCGCTCCGCCAATCGCCACCTCATCAGCACCGCGCGCAGCCAACGGTCGGGCGGCTGAACGCCGAGGCACAGAAGAGACGCCTGCGACTTCTGTACCAGTTCCTCGACGTGCCGCCGGGCCCGTCGGTGTGGCGCGCGGAACCGCCGCAGCCACGCCCCCGGCCGATGGACAGGGAATGCAAGCAGCGGGACGTCGGCCAGCAGCCTCCCGCCGATACAGACCGCGGCCACACTGAAGATTGACGCGTATAGCGGCGCCAACACGGTCACGCCTGTGACCTCACGAACGGTAAGAGGTAGGAGAAGGAACTCCTGTCCCTGGAATCAGCCACCCAATCGGCGGCTCATCCCAACGAGTGCATGCCACCCAGATTGTGTACACATGGCACACTCGGTACCCTTGAGGCATGACTCAGCCGCTGCCCATAGAGTCCATCCGCGACGTACGCGCTCACCTGGCCGAAGTCGTCGAACGGGCCGACCGCGACGACATGCCCACCGTCATCACCCGCCGCGGCAAGCAGGTCGCCGCCGTGGTCTCGATAGAGGTGCTGCGCAAGTATCAGGAGTGGGAAGAGCGCGAGATCAACCGCATCATCGACGAGCGCATGGCGAGCCCGGCCGCCGGCGTCCCGATCGAGGACGTGATGAGGGAGACGCTGGCACGCAGTGAGTGACTATCGCACGGTGTTCCGGCCAGAGGCCCAGGCCGAGCTGCGCAAGATCCCGCGTGACATGGCGCTTCGCATCTTGGCCAAACTGACAGAGCTGGAGAGCGACCCTTTCGGCTTCAACACCACCGCACTCGTATCCCAGCCTGAGCGCCGCCGCCTACGAGTCGGCGACTATCGCGTCGTCTACACCATCGACAACGGGGAACTAGTGGTGTGGGTCGTACACGTCGGACACCGTTCCACGGTCTACGACACGTAGCCGCTCCAGGTTCTGTGGACTGTTGCGGACAGCACAACGACCTGACCCGCGTTCTCGCAGGTCAGGCCGCCTATGGGTGTGCGATCAGACGTTGAAGCGGAACTCCACCACGTCGCCGTCCTGCATGACGTAGTCCTTGCCCTCCATGCGGGCCTTGCCCTTGGCGCGGGCCTCGGCCACCGAGCCGCAGTCCACCAGGTCCGCGAAGGAGATGACCTCGGCCTTGATGAAGCCGCGCTGGAAGTCGGTGTGGATCACGCCGGCCGCCTCCGGGGCCGTCGCGCCCTGCTTGATGGTCCAGGCGCGGGTTTCCTTCGGGCCGGCCGTCAGGTAGGTCTGCAGGCCCAGGGTGGCGAAGCCGACGCGGCCGAGGGTGGCGAGCCCGGGCTCGTCCTGGCCGACCGACTGGAGGAGTTCGAGGGCCTCCTCGTCGTCCAGCTCGGAGAGGTCCTGCTCCAGCTTGGCGTTGAGGAAGATCGCCTCGGCCGGGGCGACCAGCGCCGACTGCTCCGCCTTGAAGGCGTCGTCCGTCAGCTCGTCCTCGTCGACGTTGAAGACGTAGAGGAAGGGCTTCGTGGTGAGCAGGTGGAGCTCGTGCAGCAGGTCGCCCTGCTCGGTGCCCTTCGTGATGCCCTTCGAGAAGAGGGTGTCGCCGCCTTCCAGGATCTTCTGGGCGGACTCGACCGCGGCGAGGACCGCGACCTTGTCCTTCTGGAGGCGGGACTCCTTCGTCAGGCGCGGGATCGCCTTCTCGATGGACTGGAGGTCGGCGAGGATCAGCTCGGTGTTGATCGTCTCGATGTCGTCCTTCGGCGAGACCTTGCCGTCGACGTGGACGACGTTCTCGTCCTTGAAGGCGCGGATGACCTGGCAGATGGCGTCCGACTCGCGGATGTTCGCGAGGAACTTGTTGCCCAGGCCCTCACCCTCCGACGCGCCGCGCACGATGCCCGCGATGTCGACGAAGTCGACCGTCGCCGGCAGGACGCGCTGCGAGCCGAAGATGCCCGCGAGGACCGCGAGGCGGGAGTCCGGGACGCCGACGACGCCGACGTTCGGCTCGATGGTGGCGAACGGGTAGTTGGCCGCCAGCACGTCGTTCTTGGTCAGGGCGTTGAACAGGGTCGACTTGCCGACATTCGGCAGGCCGACGATTCCGATCGTGAGCGACACGTTGGCGACTTCCCGTAGCTGGAGGGGGCGGCGGCCCGGGAGTGGGCCACCGGACAGTTTACTTTCCGATGAGTGGCGGTCGATGTACGCGTGTCCGGGCCCGGATCCGGCCGCCCTCCCGCCTAATTTGGTGGGGTGGAGCAATACAGGACGCGACCGGCCCCTCACCCGCAGCGACCCCCGGCCCAGCGCCGCGGCCCGCGGCCCACGGGCGTGCCCGCCCAGGGCGGCGGCGCCCCGCGGCCCGCGCCCGCCCGCCGGATGCCCCGGCCCCGGCTGACGGGCCTGGGTGGCGGGCTTTTCGCGTGCACCGCCATGGTGCTCGTCGGCGGGATCTGCTGGCTGCTCTTCGGCTCCTCGCTGTTCGTCTACGGGCTGCTCTTCCCGCCCGTCGCGGCCGCCACCGCGCTCTGGGTGCGGCCGGCCGACCTGATCACCGCGCCGATCGGGGTGCCGATCGCCTTCGCCGCCGGAGTGTGGCCCATCTCGGGGGGCTCCGGCGGCTTCGGCGGCCAGCTGATGGGGCTGGTGTCGGCGCTGTCCCTGCACGCCGGCTGGCTGTACGCGGGGACGCTGGTGGCCGCGCTCATCGCGCTGGTGCGCAAGGCCGTGCTGATCGGCCGGCGCCGCCTCCCCCGACGCGCCGCCTGAGCCGGGCCCGTACGGCTGGCTCCTGCCGGCCTCCGTACGGCCTTCCGTCCAGCCGTCCGCCGAGCCCCTCGCCCAGCCGCCGTGCCGCCTGAGCCGGTACGACTCCTGCCGGCCTCCGCCCAGCGGTTCGTCTAGGCCGTGTTTTAGGAAGCGCGGGCGGCCAGCCACTTGGTGAGGTCGCCCGCGATGCGGTCCGTGCTGGTTTCGACGGTCACATCGTGTTCGCGGTGGGTGGTGTCGCTACGGACAATCTCGTATCCGCCCTCGTCCAGGACGGCGACCGAGGCGAACCAGACGGGGTCGTCCTGGTCGGGCTGGATGACGACGAAGGTGTTGTCGGAGTCGTTGAGGTCGCTGATCAGCATGACCAGCGCGTCCTCGGACGGGTCGTCGACGTGGTCGCCGTTCTCGCTGTCGGCGCAGTAGTACCTGGCGGCCACTGAACCCTCCCCATGCGTGTGCTGCCCAATGCCGTGATCAGCATGGCACGGCCGCATGGGCGGCCGCTGGTTCACAGCCACTGGTGGATCACGGCTATCTGGACGGTCGCCTCGAACCGGACGGCGAGCTTGTCATACCGGGTCGCGACCGCCCGGTGCTGCTTGAGGCGGCTGATTCCGCACTCGACCGCGTGGCGGGCCTTGTAGTCCACCCGGTCGAAGGCCGGCGGCCGGCCACCGGCGCGGCCACGGCGCTTGCGGTTGCGGACCTGGTCGGCCGGCTCGGCAATGGTGCAGCGGATCCCGCGTCTGCGCAGGTAGGCACGGTTGGCGCGCGAGGAGTACGCCTTGTCACCACGTACCCGCAGCGGCTTCTGCCCCTGCTCGCAGGCCAGATGGATCTTCGTGGAGAACCCGCCCCGCGACCGGCCCAGCCCGTGATCCTCCGGCTCGGTCCCGACCCCTCCTGGGGGCTCCTTCTGCCCGGCCCCGTCGCGGCGGGCACCGGCCGCGTGCTGGTGGGCCCGGCAGACCGTGGAGTCGACGTTCACCTCCCACGTGATCAGCCCGGCCGCATCAGCCCTCGCCTGCAACAAGGTCAGGAGCTGGGCCCACACACCCTCGCGCTGCCATCGGCGAAAGAGCCCGTAGACGGTCTGCCAAGGCCCGTACTCGCGCGGTAGATCGCGCCACGGAACACCCGTCCGAACCCGCCACCGAACTCCGTTGACCAACCGCCGCCGGTTCCCGGACCTGCGGCTCACACCCGCCGCAGGCAGCAACGACTCCAGCACCGACCACTGCTCATCAGAAAGATCCCCACGCCCCACACCGTGATCATCACGGCGCGAGGCGTGGACCGGAACCCCGTCCTAAAACACGGCCTAGTCCTTCGCCGCCATCGCCGCCCCGACGATGCCCGCGTTGTTCTGCAGCCGGGCCGGGACGATCTCCGCCCGGACACCCTCGATCAGGGGCAGGAACTTCTCCGGCTTGCGGCTGACGCCGCCGCCGATGATGAAGAGGTCCGGGGAGAAGAGCATCTCCACGTGCTGCATGTACTTGCTGAGCCGGTGCGCCCAGCGCTCCCAGGTGAGCTCCCCGTCCTCCTTGGCCTTCACCGAGGCCCGCGTCTCCGCGTCGTGGCCCTTCAGCTCCAGGTGGCCCAGCTCCGTGTTCGGGACCAGCCGCCCGTCCGTGAACAGCGCGCTCCCGATGCCCGTGCCCAGGGTGAGAAGGAGGACCGTGCCGCCGCGGCCGCGCCCCGCCCCGTACGTCATCTCGGCGACGCCCGCCGCGTCCGCGTCGTTCAGCACCGTGACGGGCGGGCCGCCCAGCTCGCGCGAGAGCAGCGCCGCCGTGTCCACGCCGATCCAGGACTTGTCCATGTTGGCCGCCGTGCGGGTGACGCCGCCCGTGACCACGCCGGGGAAGGTCACCCCGACCGGGCCGTCCCAGCCGAAGTGGCGGACCACCTCGACGACGCAGCCGGCCACCCCGTCGGGGGTGGCCGGCTGTGGTGTCAGCACTTTGTGGCGCTCCTGCGCCAGGTCGCCGCGCTCCAGGTCCACGGGAGCGCCCTTGATCCCGGATCCGCCGATGTCCACGCCGAAGATCTGCATGGACATACCGTACGAAACGAGTTACTTGTCGGCGACCAGTTCCGCGGCTTCGGCGCGCAGGTCGCGGCGGAGCTCCTTGGGCAGGGAGAAGGTGATGTGCTCCTCCGCCGTCTTGACGATCTCCACGTCCGCGTAGCCGCGCGCGGCGAGCCATTCCAGGACTTCCTCGACCAGGACCTCCGGCACGGAGGCGCCCGAGGTGAGGCCGACGGTGGTGACGCCCTCCAGCCAGGTCTCGTCGATCTCGCTCGCGAAGTCGACGAGGTACGCCGCCTTCGCGCCCGCGTCCTTGGCGACCTCGACCAGCCGGATCGAGTTCGAGGAGTTCTTCGAGCCGACGACGATGACGAGGTCGGAGTCCGCGCCCATCACCTTGACGGCGGCCTGCCGGTTGGAGGTGGCGTAGCAGATGTCGTCGCTCGGCGGCGAGACGAGCAGCGGGAACTTCGTCTTCAGCGCGTCGACGGTCTCCATGGTCTCGTCGACCGACAGCGTGGTCTGCGAGAGCCAGACGACCTTCGACTCGTCGCGGACGGTGACCTTGTCCACGTCGTGCGGGCCGTCGACGATCGTGATGTGGTCCGGGGCCTCGCCGGAGGTGCCGATGACCTCCTCGTGGCCCTCGTGGCCGATGAGGAGGATGTCGAAGTCCTCGTTCGCGTACCGGATGGCTTCCTTGTGCACCTTGGTGACCAGCGGGCAGGTCGCGTCGATCGTCGCGAGCTTGCCGCGCGCCGCCTCCTCGTGCACGACGGGGGCCACGCCGTGCGCGGAGAACATCACGATGTTGCCCTCGGGCACCTCCTCCGTCCGCTCGACGAAGATGGCGCCCTTCCGCTCCAGCGTCTGGACGACGTACTTGTTGTGCACGATCTCGTGGCGGACGTACACCGGCGCCCCGTACTGCTCGAGGGCTTTCTCGACGGCGATCACGGCTCGGTCCACGCCCGCGCAGTAGCCGCGGGGCGCGGCGAGCAGGACACGGCGGGAAGCGGGCACAGGGGCGGGAGCAGTCATAGCCTCCATCGTACGGGGGTGTCCAGCAGGCCGAACGTCGGCCGCTCGGCGCAGACTGGCCGGAGGTCCCGTGGCGGCGTCCCGTGTCGGGGTCCCGAGAACGTCCCACCCGTCACCCGGAGGACTGATGGCGTCCGCGACGGATTCCGGCGGGGCCCCGGGGCCCGCGTCCCCGGGACCCGCGGCGCCCGCGGCCCTCCGCCGGAGTCTCGGCTTCCGGGACCTGGTCGTCTACGGGCTGCTGTTCATCGCCCCGATGGCCCCGGTCGGGGTCTTCGGCACGCTCGACGCCGCCTCGCACGGCGCCGTCGCGCTGGTCTACCTCGTGGCGACCGTCGCGATGGGCCTCACGGCCTTCTCCTACGCGCAGATGGTGCGGGTGGCGCCGCAGGCCGGTTCGGTGTTCACGTACGCCCGCAAGGGCCTGGGTGAGGGTGCGGGGCTGATCGCCGGGTGGATGGCGATGCTGGACTACCTGCTGATCCCGGCGGTCGCGTACCTGTTCTCCGGGATCGCGATGAACGCGCTGGTGCCGGAGGTCTCCCGGTGGGTGTGGACGGCCCTGGCCGTCGTGGTGACCACCGCGCTCAACCTGTGGGGCGTACGGGCGGCCGCGCGGGTGGGTTTCGCCGTGCTGGCCATGGAGGTGCTGGTCCTGCTGGTCTTCGTGGTGGCCGCGGCGGTCGTGCTGGTCCAGGACGGACCCCGGCGGGGCTGGCTCTCGCCGCTGACCGGAGACGGCTCGCTCGGCTTCGGCACGGCCGCGGTGCTGGGCGCGGTGTCGGTGGCGGTCCTGTCCTACCTCGGTTTCGACGCCGTCGCCTCCTTCGCCGAGGAGGTGACGGGCGGATCGGGGCGCGTGGCGCGGGCGCTGCTGTTCTGCCTGGTGCTGGCCGGGACGCTGTTCATCGTCCAGAGCTTTCTCGCGGCGCTGCTGATGCCGGTGTCGGCGGCGGAGCTGGCGGCGGATCCGGTGCGGCAGGGCCCGGCATTCTACACCGCGGCGGAGTCCTCGGTCGGCTTCTGGCTGCACGACCTGGTGGCGATCAGCAAGGCGGTCGGTGCGGCCTTCGCCGCCCTGGCGGGGCAGGCGGCGGCTGGCCGGCTGGTGTTCGCGATGGCCCGGGAGCGGCGGCTGCCGCGGGCGCTGGCGCGGACCTCGGACGGCACCCCGCGGGCCGCCCTGCTGGTGGCGGCGACCGTGACGCTGGTCGCCGCGGTGTGGGCGGCCCGGCGCGACGACGGGCTCGACCACCTGGTGTCCGTGGTGGACGTCGGTGCGCTGGTGGCCTTCACCCTGCTGCACGCCTCGGTGGTGGGCTGGTTCGTGGTCCGACGGCGGGAGGGTCCGCCGAACTGGGGCAAGCACCTGGTCGTCCCGGTGTTCGGGGCCGCGGTGACCGTCACGGTGATCGTCGAGGCGTCCCGGACGGCGCAGCTGGTGGGCACGGTGTGGCTGGTGGTGGGCCTGGTGGTGCTCTTCGTCCAGCGCGGTCGCCGGGACCTGCCCGGCGACACCGGCGCCGGGGCCTGACGCACTGTCGGCGGCGCCGGATAGCCTGCGCACATGGGTCTGAATACGTCGGCCGAGGCGCCGCTCCCGGTGGGCCAGGTGTCCCGGCTCATCGGGGGCTGGATCGAGCGCCTGGGCCAGGTGTGGGTGGAGGGGCAGATCACGCAGCTCTCGCGACGGCCGGGAGCGGGGGTGGTCTTCCTGACGCTGCGCGACCCCTCGCACGACATCTCGGTCAGCGTGACCTGCTTCCGCCAGGTCTACGACGAGGTCGCGGACGTCGTCTCGGAGGGCGCGCGGGTCGTCCTGCTGGCCAAGCCCGAGTGGTACGCCCCGCGCGGGCAGCTGTCCCTGCGGGCTACGGAGATACGGCCGGTCGGCATCGGCGAGCTGCTGGCCCGGCTGGAGCGGCTCAAGCGGTCCCTGGCCGCCGAGGGCCTCTTCGCGCTGGAGCGCAAGAAGCCGCTGCCGTTCCTGCCGCAGCTGGTCGGGCTGGTGGTCGGGCGGGCCTCCGCGGCCGAGCGCGACGTCCTGGAGAACGCCCGGCGCCGCTGGCCGGCGGTCCGCTTCGAGGTCCGCAACGTCGCCGTGCAGGGTGTGCACGCCGTGCCGCAGGTGGTCCGGGCGGTCAAGGAGCTCGACGCCCTGGACGAGGTCGACGTGATCATCGTGGCGCGCGGCGGCGGCAGTGTGGAGGACCTGCTGCCCTTCTCCGACGAGGAGGTCGTGCGGGCGGTCGCCGCGGCGCGCACCCCGGTGGTGTCGGCGATCGGCCACGAGCCGGACTCCCCGCTGCTGGACCTGGTCGCCGACCTGAGGGCGTCCACGCCCACGGATGCGGCGAAGAAGGTGGTCCCGGACGTCGGCGAGGAGCTGGAGCGGGTGCGCCAGTTGCAGGGCCGGGGGCTGCGCGCGGTGGGCTCGCTGCTCGACCGGGAGGAGCGGGGGCTCGCGCACGCCCTGGCCCGGCCGGTCTTCGTCCACCCCCAGCGCATGGTGGAGATGCGGGAGGACGAGCTGGACGCGCTGCTGGCGCGCGGCAGGCGCACGCTGGGACACCTGCTGGACCGGGCCGACTCCGAGCTCGCCCACACGCTGGCCCGGGTGGTGGCGCTGTCGCCGGCCGCGACGCTGGAGCGCGGGTACGCCGTGCTGCAGCGGGCGGACGGTCACGTGGTGCGCTCGCCGCAGGAGGTGTCGGCGGGTGAGGCCCTGCGCGCCAGGGTCGCGGAGGGCACCTTCCGCGTGGAGGTGTCCCCGCCGGAGGCGGCCGGGGCTTCGGACGCCGCCGCAGCTCCGGACGCGGCCGAGGCTCCGGCCGGGGCTTCGGACGGGGGCCGGGCTTCGGACGCCGCCGGGGCTTCGCAGTAGTGCCACACGGCCGCAATCACGTGGTCGCACGACACACAGAGGATGGATGAGGGAATGACAGAGGCCGGAACGGCGCTGGGGTACGAGCAGGCACGCGACGAGCTCATCGAGGTCGTCCGCAAGCTGGAGGCCGGCGGGACCTCGCTGGAGGACTCCCTCGCGCTCTGGGAGCGCGGTGAGGAGCTGGCGAAGGTGTGCCGGCACTGGCTGGAGGGGGCCCGGGCCCGGCTGGACTCGGCGCTGGCCGCGCGCGAGGCCGCCGAGGAGGAGTGATCCCGATCACGGCCACCCCCATTTAGTTGAAAATTCATCTACTTCGGCCGTAGAGTCGTGGACATCGCTTCACATCCGTATGGAAGAAGGCTTTCCCGATGTCTCTCGTTCTCGACCCCGCCGCTCAGGACCTGCTGTTCCGCGAGGCCCGCACCGCCAACGCGTTCTCCGAGGAGCCGGTCACCGAGGAGCAGGTCCAGGCGATCTACGACCTGGTGAAGTTCGGCCCGACGGCCTTCAACCAGACCCCGCTGCGCATCACCCTGGTCCGCTCCCCCGAGGCCCGCGAGCGCCTGGTGAAGCACATGGCCACGGGCAACGACGCCAAGACCGCGACCGCTCCGCTGGTCGCGATCCTCTCGGCCGACAACGAGTTCCACGAGGAGCTCCCGCAGCTGCTGCCGCACTTCCCGCAGGCCAAGGACGCGTTCTTCGCCGAGCGCCCGGTCCGCGAGCAGTCCGCGCTGCTGAACTCCGCGCTCCAGGCGGCGTACTTCATCATCGGCATCCGCGCCGCCGGGCTGGCCGCGGGTCCGATGACCGGCGCCGACTTCGCCGGCATCCAGAAGGAGTTCCTGGACGCCGACCACACCCCGATCATGGTCATCAACATCGGCAAGCCGGCCGCCGAGGGTGCCTGGTTCGACCGCTCCCCGCGCCTGGCCTTCGACGAGGTCGTCACCACCGTCTGAGCGCCGCCGCAGACACGCGAAACGGGCCGTGGCCCCCGGACCACCGGGGG